>JAJKHS010000103.1 GCA_021154885.1 Thermoanaerobaculum sp. | reverse complement strand
CAGGCGGCCCGCTCTCCTGAAGCCACGGCCGTGGTCTGCGAAGGCGAGCGGCTGAGCTATGGCGATCTCGAGGTGCGCTCGAACCAGCTCGCGCGCTACCTAGTGCGCCTGGGGGTTCAGCCGGGCGACCGGGTGGGCCTGTGTCTGGAGCGGTCGGTGGAGATGGCGGTGGCGATCCTGGGCGTGCTGAAGGCTGGTGCGGCCTACGTACCGCTTGATCCAGCCTATCCGCAGGAGCGCTTGGCCTTCCTGGTGGAAGACAGCCGGCCGCCGGTGCTCCTCACCCAGGAATCGCTGGCCGAGGTTCTGCCGGAGACCGGAGCAGGCACGCGGGTGGTCTTCGTGGACCGGGATGCAGATCGAATCGAGCGCGAGCACGGTTCGAAGCCGCGCATCCCGGTCTCTGCGGAGTACTCGGCCTATGTGATCTACACCTCGGGCTCGACGGGTCGCCCCAAGGGCGTGGTGGTGCGGCACGGCAACGCCCTGCGGCTGTTCACGGCGACGGAGCGGTGGTTCGGGTTCGATGCGCAGGATGTCTGGACGCTGTTCCATTCCTACGCCTTCGACTTCTCGGTGTGGGAGATCTGGGGCGCGCTGCTCTACGGCGGCCGGCTGGTGGTGGTGCCCTACTGGGTGAGCCGCTCGCCGGAGGCTTTCTACGAGTTGCTGCGGGTAGAGAGGGTGACGGTCCTGAGCCAGACGCCTTCGGCCTTCCGTCAGTTGATCTGGGCCGAGGAGTCGTTGCTCGCCGGGGCCGAGCCGGACCTCTCGTTGCGATATGTGATCTTCGGTGGCGAGGCGTTGGAGCCGGCGGGCCTGGCGTCGTGGTTCGAGCGGCACGGCGACGCACGTCCGCGGTTGATCAACATGTACGGCATCACGGAGACGACGGTGCACGTCACCTATCGCGAGGTGGGCTGGCCAGACGTGGGCCGAGCGGTTAGCACCGTGGGCTGCCCGATCCCAGACCTCGGGGTCTACCTGCTCGACTCCTCGCTGCAGCCGGTGCCGGTGGGCGTTCCCGGAGAGATGCACGTCAGCGGCGCCGGTCTGGCCGAGGGCTACCTGGGCCGTCCGGAGCTGACGGCGGAGCGGTTCGTGCCCAATCCGTTCGGCGAGGCGGGGTCGCGGTTGTACAAGAGCGGCGACCTGGCGCGACGCTTGCCGGACGGCGACCTCGAGTACCTGGGTCGGATCGATTATCAGGTGAAGATCCGGGGCTTCCGCATCGAGCTGGGGGAGATCGAGTCGGCCCTGGTGCGCCACCCGGTCGTTCGCGAGGCGGTGGTGCTGGCCGTCGAGGACCCGGAGCGAGCGGGTGGCGATCGCCGGCTGGCGACGTGGGTGGTGCCTGCCGTGGGCGAGGCACCGTCGCTGTCGGACCTGCGGAGCTTCCTGGCGCAGAGCCTGCCAGATTACATGCTGCCCTCGGCGCTGGTGTTGCTGGAGGCTCTGCCGCTGACGACCAACGGCAAGGTCGACCGGCGCGCGTTGTCCGCGCCCGATGCGCAGAGGCCGGGTGAAGTTGGCTCGATCGCTCCGCGCACGCCGCTCGAAGCCTTCGTGGCTGGGCTGTGGCAGGAGATCCTGAAGGTCGAACGGGTCGGGATCAGCGACGACTTCTTCGAGTTGGGCGGCAACTCGATTTCCGGCGCGGTGCTGATCAATCGCTTGCAGCAAGAGCTGTCGGAGATCATCCAGGTGGTGGTGATCTTCGACCATTCGACGGTGGAGTCGCTGGCGGCCTACCTGGCCGCGGAGCACCCGTCGGCGGTGGTCCGGCGGCTGGGCGCCGACGCGGCGGGCCGGCCGTTGGACGGGGCGGACCTCGCGGAGCGGATCGACGAGAGGAAGCTCGCCCGCTTCCGGGCGCTGGTCCAGCCGCTGGCGCCAATGCCGGCTCCGTCGCAGAAGAACCGCCGGGCGGTGTTCGTGCTGTCGCCGCCGCGGTCGGGCTCGACGCTGCTGCGGGTAATGCTGGGCGGGCATCCGGAGCTGTTCGCGCCGCCAGAGCTGGAGCTGCTGTCGTTCAACACCCTGCGTGAGCGCCGCGCCGCCTTCAGCGGGCGCGACAGCTTCTGGCTGGAAGGCGCCATCCGCGCCGTGATGGAGATTCGCGGCTGCGGTCCGGAGGAGGCGCGGGAGATCCTCGACACTTGTGAGCAGGAAGACCTGACCACGGCCGAGCTCTACGGCCGGCTGCAGGAGTGGCTGGGGGAGCGCATGCTGGTGGACAAGACGCCGTCCTATGCGCTCGATCCTGCGATCCTCAAGCGGGCGGAAGAGACGTTCGAGGAGCCGCTCTATATCCACTTGATCCGCCACCCCGGGGGGATGACCGGCTCCTTCGTGGAGGCGAAGCTGGACCAGATCTTCTTCCGCCGCGAGCACGGCTTCTCGCGCCGCGAGCTGGCGGAGCTGATCTGGCTGGCGAGCCACGAGAACGTCGAGGAGTTCCTCCGGGCGGTTCCGGCGCAGCGCCAGCACTGGGTGCGCTTCGAGGACCTGCTGCGCGAGCCGGAGCCGGTGCTGCGGGGGATCTGCGCCTTCCTGGGACTGGACTACGACCCGGCGATGGCGCAGCCCTACCAGCAGAGCTCGACGCGGATGACCGACGGTCCGCACGCGGAGTCTCGGATGTTGGGCGACGTGAAGTTCCACGAGCACTCGGGGGTGGACTTCTCAGTGGCCGAGCGCTGGCGCGAGGCCATCCCGGAGTCGTCGCTGGGTGAGGTCACGCTGGCGATGGCCGCTCAGCTTGGCTATAAGGTCGCGCCGTCGGAGCCGGTCTGGCAGCCGATCGAGCGGGGCTCCTGGACGGAGGGCGATGCGCTGCCGTTGTCCTTTGCGCAGGAGCGGCTGTGGTTCCTCGACCAGCTCGATCCGGGCAGCCCGGTGTACAACATTCCCGTCGCGCTGCGCCTCGCGGGACGGCTCGACGTCGCCGTGCTCGCGCGGGTGCTGACCGAGATCGTGAACCGCCACTCGGTGCTGCGGGCGCGCTTCGGAGTGGTGGGCCAGAGCGCGGTGCAACGGGTGTCACCGGCCACCGCCGTCGAGATCCCCGTCGTAGACCTTTCCGCCCTGCCAGCGGCGGTCCAGGACGAAGAGGTCCGGCTTCAGGTGGCGGCCGAGGCGCGTCTGCCGTTCGACCTCGCCCGTGGGCCCATGTTGCGAGCGGCCTTGCTGCGGCTCGCCGAGCCGGAGCACGTGGCGCTTTTCGCCATGCACCACATCGCGAGCGACGGCTGGTCGATGGGGGTGCTGGTGCGCGAGATCGTGGCCCTGTATCCCGCTGTCGCCGCAGGGCGGCCTTCGCCTCTGCCCGCGCTGCCGATCCAGTACGCCGACTACGCGCTCTGGCAGCGACAGTGGCAGCAGAGCGGTGCGCTGGAGGAGCAGCTCGCCTACTGGCGGGGGAAGCTCGCCGGCGCTCCGCCCCTGCTGGCTCTGCCGGCGGACCGGCCGCGTCCCGCCGTGCAGCGGTTCCGCGGCGACCACCACGCGGCGTTCTTCGCCGCCGAGTCGTTCGCGGGCCTGCGACAGGCGGGGCAGAGCCGGGGGGCGACGCTGTTCATGACCCTGGCAGCGGCCTTCGCCGGCTTCCTCTCCCGGATAACGGACCAGCAGGACCTGGTGCTCGGCACCCCCAACGCCAACCGCAACCGCGCTGAGGTCGAGGGCCTGATCGGCTTTTTCGTCAACACCCTGGTGCTGCGGGCCTACCTGGCGCGACGCCCCACCGTGCTCGAGCTGCTGGCCGGGATGCGCAGCACGATCCTGGAGGCCTTCGCTCACCAGGACACGCCTTTCGAAAAGCTGGTCGACGAGCTGAAGCCGGAGCGCAGCCTGAGCCACTCGCCTGTGTTCCAGGTGATGATCTCGTTGCAGAACGCGTCGGTGGAGGTGCTGGAGCTGCCCGGGCTGGAGCTGCGGCCCGTGGAACGGGGCCAGGAGATCTCGAAGTTCGACCTCACGCTGACGATGGTGGAGAGTGCTCTGGGACTCCAGACCCAGTGGCGCTTCAACTCCGAGCTGTTCGACCGGTCGACGATGGCGCGACTGGCGCAGCACTTCCAGGCCTTCGTCGCGGCCGCCGCGGCTCGGCCCGACGCGCGGGTGGCAGAGCTGCCCCTCCTCGGTGCGCAGGAGCGGCAACAGATCCTCGCCGACTGGAGCCGCGGTGAGACGACCCGCTCCAGGCTGCGGGGCCTGCACGAGAGGGTCGAGGAGCAGGCCGCGGCGCGGCCGGACGCCGTGGCGGTGGTCTCCGGGGACGGCGAGCTCACCTACGCCGGGCTCAACCGCCGAGCCAACCGGCTGGCTCGGCGACTGCGGCGGTTGGGCGTGGGGCCGGAGGTGCTGGTGGGCCTGTGTGCGGAGCGCTCGCCGGAGATGATCGTGGGGCTGGTGGCGGTGCTCAAGGCCGGCGGCGCCTACGTGCCTCTCGATCCGGCCTATCCGCCGGAACGTCTGGCGTGGCTGCTGGCGGACTCCGGGGTGGCGGTGCTGCTGATCCAGGAGCGGCTGGTGAAGGCGCTGCCGCCCCATGACGCTGCGATGATCCTGCTGGAAGACGGGCTGGAGGGCGAGGGCGGGGAGGATCTGCCGGCGCTCTCGGGTCCGGAGAACCTGGCCTACGTGATCTACACCTCCGGCTCCACCGGCAGGCCGAAGGGAGTGCTGGTGCCCCACCGGGGCCTGGACAACCTGGCCGAGGCTCAGGACCGACTGTTCGAGGTGGGTCCTGAAAGCCGGGTGCTGCAATACGCCTCCCTGAGCTTCGACGCTTCGGTCTCCGAGGTGGCCATGGCGTTCCGGGCGGGAGCGGCGCTGGTCCTTGCCGCGCGGCGCTCGCTGGTGGGACCCGAGCTGATCGAGTTGCTGCATGAGCAACGGATCACGACCGTGACCCTGCCGCCGACGGTGCTGGCGGCACTGCCGCAGGCGGCTCTGCCGGCGCTGCGCACGCTGGTGGTGGCGGGCGAGGCCTGTCCCGTCGAGCTGGCGCGGCGCTGGGCGGTGGGCCGCCGTCTGGTCAATGCCTACGGTCCGACCGAGACCACGGTCTGCGCCACCGGGTGGGTCTACGATGGCGGCGAGCGGCTGCTGGTGGGCCGCCCTCTCCAGAACATGGAGGTCTGGGTGCTGGACGCGGCGGGCGAGCCGTTGCCGGCCGGGGTGCCCGGGGAGCTTCTGGTGGGGGGGCTGGGTCTGGCCCGCGGCTATCGCGGCCGGTCCGAGCTGACGGCCGAGCGGTTCGTCCCCCACCCCTTCGCGGCCACGCCGGGAGAGCGGCTGTACCGCACGGGCGACCTCGTCCGCTTCACGGCAGGGGGCGAGCTCGAGTTCCTCGGGCGCCTCGACCATCAGGTGAAGATCCTGGGTGTGCGTGTCGAACTGGGGGAGGTGGAGGCGGCGCTCCTTGCCCAGCCCGGAGTGCGCGAGGCGTTGGTCGTCGCTCGCCAGGACGGCTCCGGGCCGGCGCGGCTGGTGGCCTACGTCGTGCCGGCTCCGGGCCTGGACGTCTCGGCACTGGATGGGGCCGGCCTGCGCACGGCCCTCGCCGCTTCGCTGCCCGAGGCGCTGGTGCCGTCCGCGGTGATGGTGCTGCCAGAGCTGCCGCTGACTGCCAACGGCAAGGTGGACCGCAAGGCGCTGCCGGCGCCTGAAGGAGTATCGAAGGATGCGGTGGCTCCCCGCACGGAGTTGGAGCGCTTCCTCGCCGGGCTCTGGCAAGAGACGCTGGGGGTAGCGAGCCTCGGGATCCACGACGACTTTTTCGCCCTGGGCGGTAATTCGATCACGGGCGCGATGTTCGTCAATCGCCTGCAGCGGGAGTTGGGTGAGATCGTCCACGTGGTGGTGATGTTCGATGCTCCGACGGTGGCGAAGCTGGCCGCCTACCTTACCGAGCACTACCCGGCGGCGATGGCGAGGCTCTTCGGCGCGGACGTGCTCGGCGAGCGCCTGGCGCAGGCCTGGCGCGGCCGCGTCGACGAAGCCCGGGTCGAGGCGTTCCGCGCCCTCATCCCGCCGGTGACGCCGGGGGAGCCGTGGGAAACAGTTGCGGTCAGGAACCCTCCGGCGGCCTTCATCCTGTCGCCTCCCCGCTCGGGCTCGACCCTGCTGCGAGTGATGCTGGCCGGCAACCCGCGCCTGTTCGCGCCGCCGGAGCTGGAGCTGCTGTCGTTCCACACCCTGGCCGAGCGTCGAGAGGCCTTCCCCGGGCGCAACAGCTTCTGGTTGGAGGGGGCGACGCGGGCGGTGATGGAGCTGCGTGGCTGTTCGGCCGAGGAGGCCGAAGCGCTGCTCGCCGGGCTGGAGGGCCGGGGGGCGACCACCCGCGAGCTCTACCGCCTGATGCAGGCGTGGCTCGGCGATCGCCTCCTGGTCGACAAGACCCCCTCCTATGCCCTGGACCTCGGAGTGCTGCGGCGGGCCGAGGAGGTGTTCGAAAACGCCCGCTACATCCACCTGCTGCGCCACCCCTACGGCATGATCCGCTCCTTCGAGGAGGCGAAGCTGGAACAGGTTTTCTTCCGTCATCCGCACGCGCTGGCGCGCCGCGAGCTGGCGGAGCTGATCTGGCTGGTGAGCCAGCGCAACATCCTCGGGCTGCTGGGCGACGTGCCGCGGGATCGCCAGCTCCGGGTGCGCTTCGAGGACCTGGTGGCCCGGCCGGAGCGCGAGCTTCGGGGCATCTGCGAATTCTTGGGGATCGACTATCAACCGGCCATGGCCGAGCCCTACGAGAATAAAGCGCAGCGCATGACCGACGGCGTTCACGCCTGGTCGCGCATGCTGGGCGATGTCAAGTTCCACCAGCACAGCGGTGTCGACCGTTCGACGGCCGACCGCTGGCGGGAGGAGATGACGGAGGACTTCCTGGGCGCTCCCACCTGGGAGATGGCCGCGGGGCTCGGCTATGAGACGCCGGCCGCCGAGCCGGGCTGGAGCCCGATCGAACGGGGGGATTGGATGGAGGGCGAGGCGTTGCCGCTCTCCTTCGCGCAGGAGCGCCTCTGGTTCCTGGATCAGCTCGATCCCGGAAGCCCGGCCTACAACATCGCCATCGCGCTGCGTCTGGCGGGCTGGCTCGAGGTGGCCACGTTCGCCCGAGTGCTCGGCGAGATCGTGCGCCGCCATTCGGTGCTGCGCACCCGCTTCGTCCCGACGGGCGCCGGCCCGGTGCAGGTGATCGACCGGGAGCACGAGGTGTCGCTGCCGGTGGTCGATCTGGCGGCTCTGCCGCCCTCGTCCCGACAGGCCGAGACGCTCCGGCAGGTGGCGGCGGAGAAGAGGCGAGCCTTCGATCTGGCTCGGGGTCCGCTGCTGCGGGTGCTGCTGCTGCGGCTGGAAGGCGAGGAGCACGTGGCGGTGCTCAACCAGCACCACATCGCAAGCGACGGCTGGTCGATGGGGGTGCTGGTGCGGGAGGTGGCGGCGCTGTACCCGGCCTTCGTCGCGGGGCGGCCGTCGCCGCTGCCGGAGCTGGCGATCCAGTACGCCGACTTTGCCCTCTGGCAGCGCGGCTGGCTGCAGGGCGAGGTGCTGGAGAAAGAGATCGCCTACTGGCGTCAGAGCCTGGGGGGAGTGGTGCCGCTGGAGCTGCCCACGGACCGGCCGCGTCCGGCCGTGCCCAGCTCGCGAGGCGCCAGCCGCTCGTTCTTCGTGCCTCGGGAGCTGGCGGAGTCGACCGCGGCGTTGGGCCGGAGCCAGGGAGCGACGCTGTTCATGGCGGGCCTGGCCGTGTTCGCGGCGCTGCTCCAGCGCACGGCGGACCAGGACGACCTCGCCCTCGGCACGCCGATCGCGGGGCGCAACCGCGCCGAGCTTGAAGGATTGATCGGCTTCTTCGTCAACACCCTGGTGCTGCGCGTGAACGGCTCGGGGGAGCCCGACTTCCATGAGCTGTTGGCGCAGGTGCGCGAGACGGCGCTGGGGGCCTTCGTCCACCAGGAGCTGCCGTTTGAAAAAGTGGTGGAGGAGTTGCAGCCGCAGCGGGACCTGTCGCGCTCGCCGCTGTTCCAGGTGATGTTCGCGCTGGACCAGGCTGCGAAGGAGGCCCCGCTGGAGCTTCCGGGTCTGGAACTGCGTCCCTTCCCCTCCGAGAAGACGACGGCGAAGTTCGAGCTGAGCTTCTCGCTGGCCGAGACCGGCGTGGGGCTGGCCGGCGGCATCGAATTCAACCTCGACCTCTTCGATGCCGCGACGATCGATCGGCTGGCGCGCCATTTCGCGATCCTGCTGGCGGGGATCGTTGCCGAGCCCGAGCGTGCCCTCTCGGAGCTGCCGCTGCTGGACGCGGCGGAGGCGGCACAGGTTGCGGCCTGGAGCCGGCCGGCCGAGGCCGCCTCCATGTCGGGTTGTCTCCATGAGCTGTTCGAGGCGCAGGCCGATCTCGATCCGGACGTGCCTGCCGTCATGGCCGGTGGGGAGAGCCTCTCCTACGGCGAGCTCGAAGCTCGCTCCAACCGCCTGGCGCGCCACCTCCGGCGAGTGGGCGTGGGACCGGAGGTGGCCGTGGGCCTGACCCTGCTGCGCTCAGCGGAGGGGCTGGTGGCCCTGCTGGCCATCCTCAAGGCCGGCGGCGTCTACGTGCCGCTCGACGCCGCCCATCCTCGGGAGCGGCGGGCCTGGATGCTGGCCGATGCGGGCGCGCGGGTGCTCCTCACCCGGGAAGCTTTGAAGAGCGAGATAGCGGTCGGGCCTGAGGTCTTCGTCCTGGCCGTGGACTCGCAGTCGGAGGCGATCGGGCGGGAGAGCACGGAGCGTCTCGCAGGACTTGCATCGCCGGAAGACCTGGCCTACGTGATCTATACCTCGGGCTCGACGGGCACCCCGAAGGGGGTGGGCGTCAGTCACGGGGCCGCGGCCTGCCATCTGCGGACCATGGTTGATACCTATGGTTTGGAGAGGGGCGAGCGGTTGCTGCAGACAGCGTCCTGGAGCTTCGACGCCTCGCTCGATCAGCTCCTGTCTCCGCTGGCGGTAGGTGCCACGGTGGTGCTGTGGGAGGGGGACCTGAGCGTCGAGGAGCTGGAGCGGCGGGTGATCTCGCAGGGCGTGACGGTGGCGGACCTGCCGCCGTCGTT
>JAJKHS010000102.1 GCA_021154885.1 Thermoanaerobaculum sp. | reverse complement strand
GGAGACCAGCAAGAGCGCTCCAACCGGGTTCCCCTCTCCCGGTGAGGGGGGTTGGGAGGGGGCGGGAGAGGGGACAGGGGTGAGGGCTTCGGGGCGGGGGCTCTCTGAGGCGACGCCAGAGGGTGAGGGCCTCGCCGGCCTCGACCTCGACCAGCGCGCCGCCGCGGAGATCGTGGACGGCCCGCTCCTCATCGTCGCCGGGCCGGGGACGGGCAAGACGCGGACGCTCACCCATCGCCTGGCTTACCTGATCGCCGAGCGAGGAGCTGCGCCGGAGAATTGTCTTGCGGTCACGTTCAGCCGGCGGGCGGCGGCGGAGATGGAGGAGCGGCTGGCCGCCCTGCTGCCCGAGGCTGCGGGGCGCGTGCTCGTCGCCACCTTCCATGGGCTGGGATTGACGCTGCTGCGCGAGCAGGCCGGCGAGGCGGGGCTGGCCCCGGGCTTCCGGGTGGCGACGCCGGCCGAGCGCACGGAGATCGTCCGCGAGCTGTTCGGCCTCGCCCCAGCGAAGGCCGAGCGCCTGCTGGAGGAGATCGGACGTCTTCGCTGCCGGCGGGCGGTCGATCCCAGTCTGGAGATCCCCCCGGAGCTGGCCGGGCGGACGGCTCTCTACGAGGAAGCTCTGGACCGCCGTGCGTTGGTGGATTTCGACGACCTCCTCCTGCGACCAGTGGCGCTGCTGCGGGAGCGGCCGGACCTCGCGGCCCATTATCGGGAGCGGTTCCGCTGGATCTCGATCGATGAGTACCAGGACGTCGATCCCCTGCAGTACGCCCTGATCCGCCTGCTGGCGCCGCCGGACGCCGACCTCTGTGCGATCGGCGATCCGGACCAGTCCATCTACGGTTTCCGCGGCGCGGACGTGGGCTTCTTCCTCCGCTTCCGGGAGGACTGGCCGGAGGCGCGGGTGATCCATCTCACCCGCAACTATCGCTCCAGCCGCACCGTGGTCGAGGCGGCGATGCAGGCCATCCGTCCCGCGAGCCTGGTGCCGGACCGTCTGCTGGCGGCCGTGTGCGAGGGAGCGGGGGAGCGGATCGTCGTGCAAGCGGCGGCGAGTGAGCGAGCAGAGGCGGAGCTGGTGGTCCAAACCCTGGAGCGCCTCCTGGGCGGCACCTCCTCCTTCTCCTTCGACAGCGGCCGGGTGGGCGCGGGCGACGTTGCTGAGGATAATGTGGAGCTCTCGTTCGACGACATGGCCATCCTGTATCGCACCGAGGCCCAGGCCCCGCCCTTGATCGAAGCCCTGGGCCGGGCGGGAATCCCTTTCCAGAAGCGCTCCCACCGGCCGCTGGCTGAGCAGGCGGGAGTGCGCGCGCTGTTGCCACTCCTTCAGGAACAGCCGGGCGGAAGCATCGAGGCGCGTCTGGAGCGGGCCGTGCTGGAGATGGACCGGGAGATGACCGCCGCGGATCGCACGGCCGTCCTCGCCGCCGCCGAGTTGCTGCGCCCCCTGGCGCTGCGTTCTGGAATGGATCTCGACGCCTTCCTCGCCGAAGCGGCCCTGGGAGGCGAGGTGGACACGTGGGATCCGCGGGCCGAGCGAGTCTCCCTCCTCACCCTTCACGCCGGCAAGGGCCTGGAGTTTCCTGTCGTCTTCCTCGTCGGCTGCGAAGACGGCCTCCTGCCCCTGACCTGGGGCTCTGAGCCGGAGAATCTCGCGGAGGAGCGTCGCCTCTTCTTCGTGGGGATCACCCGCGCGCAATCGCGGCTCTTCCTCTTTTATAGCCGCAAGCGGACGCTTCGCGGCGAGACTCGGGAGACGCGACCGTCGCCATTCCTGGCCGATCTCGAAGAGGTGCTGTTGGAAAGACGGCGGGAGCCGGAGATGAAGGCGCGGGGTCCGGAGCAGATGCGGTTGTTGTGAGGCGGACCTGAGTGCCGGCCGACGCGTCAGTGACATGTCAGTTTACGCTCCAGAGGCCCGTACCGCGGCCTTTTTCTCACTTTTTTCCTGGCATCTGCCTTGCTCTATCGGTTCTCCAGCGAGTTGGATCGCGGTGAAAAAACCGATTGGAAAAGGAGATCATCATGGGCTTCTATGGCACGGAACCGTTCGACAAGGCGCAGGCGTGGTATGTGTGGACAGGCTTGGATGAGCCTGGCCACTTCGTGGTCGAGGTGGAGGGCTGTGCGCCGAACTACACCTACGGCATCACCCTGGTGAGAGATTCGCATTTCGTCGGCGGTCTGAAGGTCGACGTGATGGGCTGGACCGGGCCGCGGGCCCAGGGCTGCACGGACTACAAGGTGACGGGGACCTTCTCCGGAGAGTTCCGCTCGCAGATCGTCGTCTCGGGCTCGAACAAACAAATGACCGTGAAGGTGAAGGAGATCCCGTCCGATCAGGCCGAGACCTTCCTGGACGGGCGACGAGCAGCATAGCCGAACGGCAAGATCCGCATCCGCGCCGGAGACGCCCCGCCGTCCCCGTGGTCTGCCAAGGATTTCGTAACGGGTCTGGGGCGTCTCTACGGACCGGTGCCGTGATGGCTGGGGATGGCGATTCCGGGGGCGTCGCGAAATGGAATCTTCCAACGCCTCCGGAATCCCTGCCGCTGGCCGCGTCTCCGAGGTTCCGTAGAGACGATCCAGACCCGCTACGAGATCGTTTCGGAGGCCACGGGGACGGCGGGTCGTCTCCGATGCGGCGATGCCGGTCCGGCCCACTCGTACCTCTGGCGTCGCGAATCCCAGCCAGACCCGATTTTGTGAGGTGATCAATAGACCGTCTATTCCGGGCCGAAGGTCCGGGCTCCCTCAGCCCAGCCCAACGGGCTGGGTCCGGACGGCCACACCTTGCCTGCGCCCCAACGGGGCGCGCTAATCGGTCCTGACACCGGCCTTCTTCAAGAGCCCCTACTGCCGGGAAGAGTTGGAGATTTTTCTGGAGCGGGAGAAGAAGCTCGGACGCCGCGACCTCATCCTGCCGATCTACTACGTGGATACCCCACTCTTCAACGACACCGCGCGCCGGGCCGCCGACCCTCTCGCCGAAACCCTGGCCGCCCGCCAGTACGTGGACTGGCGTAACCTGCGGTTCGAGCCGTTGATGGATTCGCAGGTCGGCCGGCGTTTGTCGCAGATGGCTGTCCAGATCCGGGAGTCGCTGTACGGCTCTGATCCTAGTAGAGTATGCTTGTAAATCGTTTGGTCGGAGACGATTGCGTCCCAGGCGTTGCTATGTCTCGAGTTGCCCGAAGACTGAATTGACCCTGGGGAGCTATCAGCGTCCTTAAAACTGCTTGCCGATTCCAGCCTGTCTCAAAACGGCGTTCGCGGTGTGACGGGACTTGATGTCGCCATCAACTACGAAGCGGCGCTGCGTGATGGGGCTGAACCAGATCTCGTGGTCGCCCTTTCCCGGACGCTCGAAACGGCAGCCATGCGCCAGCAGCAGCTTCTTGACCTGCGGTGTGAAGGACGAGCCCATTCAAGACGCCAGGAACAGCGGCTCCTGGCGGTGGCTCGTCAGCTCGAAGGAAATGGCTTCGGCCTGGGAGGGAGAAAGGATCTGGTTGGCTTCCAGCAGCTCAGGGATCATCGTGCGGAGCTTCTCCGTGAGAGCCTCGATGGTTCCGGCCTCGGTGGCCAGCCCCGGGACGTCTTCGCTGATGGCGACCCAGACCCCCGCTTCGGGATCCCAATCCGCCTGAACGTGGTAGACGACGGCTTCCCCCATGGAGATCAGCATACCATGCGGACCGATCCCCTCTCGCGCCGCTCGGAAGGATGCCGTCGGCAGCCGCTGACCGAGCAAGATATACTCCCGCCGCTTTCGCAGCCTTGATTCCAACCAACGGAGGTCCCCCTTGAACGCGGCATTCGATGCCCAGGCGGGTAGCTTCGACCGGCGTGCAGGCCTGCCGGCCGCGGCCGTGGAACAGATCGTCAGCGCGTTGCGGGAGGTCTGTCCCGACGGCCTGCTGCTGGAGCTGGGCGCCGGCACTGGGGAGATCGGGTCGGCCTTGATCGCTGCGGGAGCCCGCTACACGGGTCTCGACCTCTCGCTGGACATGCTCGGCGTGTTCCATGGGAGGACGGGCCGGGCCGCGCTGCTCCAGGCGGACGCGGACCGGCCGTGGCCGCTACGCTCCGGGATCGCACGGGCCGTGTTCGCGTCGCGGGCGGCCCACCTCTTCACTCCGGAGCGGCTGGTGGATGAGACGCTGCGGGTGGCGCATCCGGCTGGGGCGGTGTTCGTCCTCGGCCGGGTCCGCCGCGAGGGGGACAGCCTGCGCGCCATTCTGCGGCGACAGATGCGGCGTCTGCTGGCCGGGCACGGCGTCGCGGGCCGCGGCGGCGAGGAGGCCCGGAGCCTTCTGTTCTCCGCCTTCGCGGCGCGCGGCGGCGATCCTCTCCCGCCGCGGACGGCCGCGTCCTGGCCGGTGCTGGAGCGGGTGGCGGACTCTCTCGCCTCCTGGCGGAGCAAGCCCGACCTTGCCGGCGCCGACGTCCTCCCCGAGGTCCGCCACGACGTGCTCGAGCGGCTCGCCGCCTGGGCGGAGCAGACCTGGGGTACCCTCGACTTTACCCGGGAGGCGACCGAATCCTACGAGCTGGCCGCGGTCCGCCTTCCCGTTTCAGAGGAGACTTCATGAAGCACGCGATGGACACGGAGCTGCTGACCGCGCTGGGCTCGGCCCTGGTCCAGGGCTCGCTGACCGACCCCGAGCTGCTGCGGCAGACCGACGGCGGGCCGGTGGAGCGCATCCTGCCCGAGGTCAACGTCGTCAAGATCGGCGGCCAGAGCATCATCGACCGGGGTCGCAAGGCCGTGTTCCCCCTCATCGACGAGGTGGTCCGCAACCTGCCCCGGCACCAGATGCTCCTCGGCACCGGCGCCGGCACCCGTGCCCGCCACGCCTACAGTGTGGGCCTCGACCTCGGCATGCCCACCGGGGTGCTCTCGGTGCTGGGCACTTTCGTCAGCATGCAGAACGCCCGCATGCTGCACTACCTGCTGGCCCGCCACGGCGTCCCATTCATCGAGCCGGCGCAGTTCGCCCAGCTCCCGCTCTACCTCGCCGAGCGCCGGGCGGCGATCTTCTTCGCCATGCCGCCCTACACCTTCTGGCAGCAGAACCCGGCCGTGGGGCGCATCCCGCCGCACCGCACGGACACCGGCGCCTATCTGGTGAGCGAGGTCTTCGGCGCCCGCTCGATGATCTTCGTCAAGGACGAGGACGGACTCTACACGGCTGATCCCAAGAAGGACCGCGACGCGAAGTGGATCCCCAAAATCACCGTCGCCGAGCTGCTGGCCATGGACCTCCAGGACGTGGTGGTCGAGCGGGCGGTGCTGGAGCTGATGCGGAACGCCCGGCTCCAGCGCTCGATCCGCGTCATCAACGGGCTCGTTCCCGGCAACCTCACCCGCGCCCTCGAAGGGGAGGACGTGGGGACTCTAATCTCCGCCGATTGAAAGGGAGCCCATGCCCGACGAACGACACCATGTCAGCTCGTTCCTGATGCGCGAGAGCCTCGTCGACAAGGACGTGATGGCGTCGACCGACAGCCGCACGCCGCCGGTGCGGATGCTGCCCGACGCCCACGTGGTCAAGCTCGGCGGCCGATCGATCATGGACCGCGGCCGGTCGGCGGTGCTCCCCCTGGTCGACGCCCTGGGGGACGTCCTCACCCGCCACAAGCTGATCCTCGGCACCGGCGGCGGCGTGCGCAGCCGGCACGTGTTCTCGATCGGCCTCGACCTCGGCCTGCCGACCGGCGTGCTGGCCCAGGTGGCCATCGCCGACGCGCTCGGCAATGCCCACATCCTGGGGACGCTGCTCGCACCGCTGGGGGTGGTGGCCATCCCTCCGGAGCTCTTCGGCCATCTGCTGCCGCTCTTCCTGCGCGGCGCGCCCGGGGTGATCTTCAACGGCGACCCGCCGTACTCGCTGTGGGAACACCCGCCGGGGATCGGGCGCATTCCGCCCCACCGCACCGACGCCGGCTCCTATCTGGTGGCCGAGTGCTTCGGCTGCAAGAGCGTGATCCTGGTCAAGGACGTGGACGGCGTCTACGACGCCGATCCCAAGGAGAACCCCGGAGCGAGCCTGATCCGCGACGTCGGCGTCGCCGAGCTGCGGAACCGGCGGGTGCGGACGCTGCCGTTCGACGAGGTGCTCCTCGACCTCCTGGAGCGGTCGCGGCTGGTACGCAGCGTCCAAGTCATCAACGGTCTGAAGCCGGAGCTTCTCGGCGCGGCGCTGGCGGGGGAGCACGTGGGGACGATCGTCCACGCCGACTGAGGGCGATCCCGGCCGTTAGCGAGCCGTCCGCCCCACCGCCCGCGCCAGGGTGGCGGGATGGAAGAGGAGCGGCGGCCGCGCCAGCAGGTGGAGGACGCGCAGCAGCCGGTCGTAGTCGGGAGCGCTCGCCCCCGTGAGCCGGAAGACGCGGTGGGTGTAGCGCTGAAGCCAGGGCAGCCAGAACGGCCGCCGGCCCTCCACCCCCGCGTAGCGCAGGTCCTCGGAGGAGGTGAGGAGCCAGGGCACGGCCACCACCCGCGCCAGGGCGCGCAGGTAGGGTTTGGGATCGCCGGCCCGCGGGTCGCGGTCCACGTGGGCCGCCAGCAGCCGGGCACCGCGGGCCGCCACCGACATCCCCTGGCCGAAGACCGGATCGAAGCTGCAGACCGTGTCGCCGACCGGCAGCAGGCCGGCGGGGAAGCGGGAGAGCCGCTCGAAGCGGGTCCAGCGCGCGGTGGGAAAGCGGAGGGCCTGGATCTCGGAGAGCGGCTCGGCGTCGCGCAGGGCGGCGAGCAGGTCGGGCTGCTCCAGGCTGCGGGCGAAGTCCAGGAAGCCCTCCTCGTTCGCCGGCGGGTGCTCTCCCAGATAACCGCCCAGCGAGACGATCCAACGCCCGTCCTCCACCGGAAAGACGAGGCCGAGACGGCGCTTCGCGGGCGGCGTCTGGGCGACGAGGAGAGCCTTCCACGGCTGCTGCGAGCCCGGCCTCGGGCGATAGAGGCGCGAGGAGTACTGGATGTCGAGGGCCAGCCGCTCCTCGCGCGGCGCCGGATAGCCGTGGGCCGCCAGCAGCCGGACCAGGGAGGAGCCACGGCCGGTGGCGTCCACGATCAGGTCGGCCGCCGCCGTCTCCTCAGGCCCCTCGGCTTCGCGCACGCGCACGGCCGTCGCCCGGCCCCCCTCGACGTCGAGCTCGTGAGCCGCCGTGCGGTAGCGGAACTTCACGTTGCCGAGGCCCGCCAGGCGTTCACGGAGGATCGCTTCGAGGAAGGGCCGGCTCTGCATGTGGACGATGAGCCGGCTGTCGTAGGGAACCTTCCAGACGCCGTGATGGAACCACCGCAGCTCGGAGCCGAAGTTCACGCGGCAGGAGCCCCGGGCTTCGAGCTCGGCCACCAGGCCGGGGAACGTTTCCGCCAGGGCGTTCTCGCCGTCCATGAGCAGGATGTGGCCGTGCCGCCCCTGAGGCACCCCCTTGCGCGGGCCACACTCTGCGGGCGGGTCATCCCGCTCGAAGACGGTGATCCGCTCGCAAAGCGGGGCGAGCGCCCCCGCGGCCGCAAGGCCGGCGATGCCGCTCCCCAGGACGGCGGCGTGGGCTCGATGCGAGCGATGATGCGGCATCTCGTTTTACTCCGATTTGGTCTCTGAAGGAGAGGTGCGGCGGAGGTGCCAGGGCGATCCACTGGAGGGACAGCAGGGACTTCAAGGGACAGCAGGGACCACGACTGAAGCTTTTTCGTCCCTGCTGTCCCTGATTGCCGCGCAGGCTCCTAGTCCGGGCCTTCGGACCCGGCCAGCGGCGACTCGTCGTAGTGGGCCAGCAGGTCCGTGGCATCGTCGTAGAGGGCGATCGCGCCCTTCAGGTCTTCGTCGCGGAAGCCGCCGCAGCGGAAGGCGATGACCGGCACGTTCACCTTGGCGGCGGCCTGGACGTCGTAGGGCGTGTCGCCCAGCATCACGACCTCGTCAGCGGCAAGCCCCAGCTTTTTCAGTGCGGCCTCGACCACGTCCGGGTCGGGCTTGGAACGGCCGCCGTCGCTCCCCGAGCTGGCGCCCTCCACGAGGTCAGCCACGCCGGCCAGCTCGAGCGAGCACTGGAGCTCGTCCTTGGGCGAGGAGCTGGCCACCATCAGCCGCAGCCCGTCCCGGCGCATTCGCTCCAGCAGCGGCCGCACCTGGGGGAAGGGCTTCAGGTGGGGGAGGTAGCGCTCGCGGAAGATCTCGCCCCGCCGCTCGCTGAGCTTCTTGCCCTCCGCCGAATCCTTGTCGACCCCCACGGCGGCAGGGAGGAGGTTGTCCCCGCCCATCCCGACCAGGGGCCAGATATCGTCCTCGGAGACCTCGTAGCCGCCCTCGCGCAGGGCCTCCACCCAGGCGTGGACATGGGCGGCGTTGCTGTCGATGAGGGTGCCATCCATGTCGAGGATGACGGCGCGCCAGGGGCGGGCCGGGGCGGATTGCGGATTCATCGGCATGGCGCGAGGAGGGGAGCAAGAGGTGTACCATCCCGAAGTCGTTCCCGGACTTCGGAGGTGCTGATGTCAGCTTTGAAGATTGCCCGATCTCTGTGCGCCGCGTCCGTGGTCTTCCTGCTCAGCCCGGCCCTCTCCGCCCAGACGACCGCGCCGCCTCCCCTGCTGCCGGAGCCGGCCGTGCGCGCGCTCGCCGCCGAGGTCTCGGGCACTGCGGCGAAGCGCAACCTTCAGGATCTCACCCTGTTCCACCGCATGCGGGGCTCCCGCGGCTTCCGGGCGGCGGCGGAGCGGGTGCGGGACCGGGCCCAGGAATATGGCCTCTCCGAGGTGGAGATCGTCGAGCTCCCGGCGGACGGCACGATCTTCTATGGCACTCAGCGCTCGCGTCCGGCCTGGGATGTGGATTTCGCCGAGTTGTGGGAGCAGAGACAGGCTGGCGCGGACACCGGCGCCTGGGTGGACGCCGAGCGGATCGCCTCCTGGGAGGCGCGGCCCATCGTGCTGGCCCAGGACAGCGCCAGCGGCGAGGTCGGGGCCGAGCTGGTGGACGTGGGAGCCGGCACGGCGGAGGCGGATTATCAAGGCAAGGACGTGCGCGGCAAGCTCGTGCTGACCTCTTCCCAGCCGGGCGCGGTCTACGCGCTGGCGGTCGACAAGCACGGCGCCGCCGGCCTCGTCTCCTACGCCCAGAACCAGGTGACGGGGTGGTGGAAGGAGGACGAGACGCTGGTGCGCTGGGGGCATCTCAACACCTTCCCGGCGCCGAAGACCTTCGCCTTCATGGTGTCGCTCAAGCAGGCTCGGGCCTGGCAGGAGCGGCTCGCGAAGGGCCAGCCGGTGCGATTGCGGGCGAGCGTGCGTGCCGGCCAGCACCCCGGGGCCTACAGCATTGCGACGGCGGTGATCCCGGGCGCGGACCGCGCGCACGAGGTCGTCCTCTCCTGCCATCTCGATCACCAGCGGCCGGGAGCCAACGACAACGCCAGCGGCTGCGCGTCAATCCTGGAGACCGGCCGCGCGCTGGCGAAGCTGATCCGGGAGGGGAAGCTGGCGGCGCCGCGGCGGACCATCCGCTTCGTCTGGCCGCCGGAGATCGAGGGGACAATTTCGCTGCTCAACGCCCGGCCCGATTTCGCCGCCCGGGCCTTGGCCGTCATCCACATGGACATGGTCGGCGGCGACGCCGAGATCACCAAGGCTGTTTTCCACGTCACCCGCTCGCCGAAGAGCCTGCCGACCTTCGTCAACGACGTGGGCGCGGCCTTCGGCCGCTTCGTCAACGAGCAGTCGTACGCCCTGGCGGCCACGGGCGCCGCGCCCTATTCCCTGGTGGACCCCGAGGGGAGCAAGCGGGCGCTGCAGGCGGAGCTGGTGGATTTCACCGAGGGGAGCGACCATCAGGTATGGACCGAAGGTTCCTTCCGGGTGCCGGCGATCTATCTCAACGACTGGCCGGACCGCTACATCCATACCCACGCCGACGCCGTGGCCAACATCGACCCCACGAAGCTCCTGCGCGCCGCCTTCCTCGGCGCCGCCAGTGCGTACTATCTCGCCGGGCTCGACGCAGCCCAGGTGCCGGCCCTCTGGCAGGAGGTGCGGCGGGGGAGCCTGGAGCGCACGGCGGAGGCCCTGGCGCGCGCCGACCGTCTGCGGGCCGCTGGTGAGGTCGAGGAAGCCGCCAACCTGCTGCGCTTCCACCTCGCCTATGAGGCCGCGGTGGTGGATTCGATCGGCCGCTTCGCCGCGCCGCCGGCGGAGGTCCGAAAAGAGGCGGAGGCTTTCCTCACCGGATTGCGGAGCCTGGTGGGACCGGTCCCGGCCATGAAATCAGCGGCCGGAGAGACCGTGGTCTACCATCGCGCAACCGATCCCAAGGGGCCCATGGGCGGCTTCGGCTACGACTGGTTCGAGGATCACAGCGCGGCGAAGTCGATCCCGTCGCCGGCCTTGATGAAGCGGACAGGGCTCTGGGGTGGCGGCGGCGAGTACGCCTACGAGGCCCTGAACCTGGTGGACGGCCGGCGGACGGTGAGACAGATCCGGGACGACCTCGCGGCCATCTGTGGCCCGCTGTCCGTCGCCGAGGTGGCGGAGTACCTGGCCGCGATGGAGAAGATCGGCGTGCTGCTGCGGGAGGGAGGACCACATGCTCCGTGACAAGCTCATCGAGCGCCATTCCGCCACCGCTCGCCACGAGTTCCGTTGGCGCAGCCGCGAGATCTCGCGGCTCGAGGGGTTGAGCGACGCCGTCTTCGCCTTCGCCATCACCCTGCTGATCGTGGCCCTGGAGGTCCCCCGCACCTCGGGCGAGCTGCTGGAGGCGATGCGGGGCTTCATCTCCTTCGCCCTGACCTTCGCCTTCCTCTACGTGCTCTGGTACCGGCAGTTCATGTTCTTCCGGCGCTATGGCCTGGAGGACCGCACGACGGCCATTCTCAACGGCGCATTGCTGTTCGTCGTCCTGTTCTTCGTCTTCCCGCTCAAGTTCCTGTTCAGCACGCTCATCAACCGGCTCCTCGGAGCCGGCAAGATGGTCCGCCTGCCGAACGGCACCCTGGAACGGGCGATCCAACCGGAGCACGTCACACCGATGTTGACGATCTACGGTCTGGGGAGCGCGGCGGTGTTCGCCATCTTCGCGCTCCTCCATCTGCACGCGTACCACCGGCGGCGCGAGCTGCGTTTGACCGAGCTCGAAAAGCTCGACACGCTGCAGTCCCTGCAGGCTTACACCGCCAGCGCCGGCATGGGGCTGCTCACCGTGCTGTACGCCAACGTCGCCGGCGCGTTCCGGGGAAAACCCTATGAGGACCAGGCTGTCATCGCGGCCACCGTCGTCTTCTTCGCCGCCATGGCCGCCATCCTGAAGCGGCGCCTGAAGCGCAAGCGCCAGCGCAAGCAGATCGTCGAGCGGCTGATCGCCGAGGGCGCGCTGCCGCAGGGCGATCCGGAGGAGCTCTGACACCGCAGTCAGCGGCTCTGTCCCGTTCAGCGTTTCTGCAACACCTGGATAGGTGAGGGCAGATCCGGCCCGGCACTCAAGGAGAAAAGTCCCATGAAGAAAAGCCCCATGAGAAAATTGGTTTTGATCGCAGCCATCGCCCTGGTGACAGGGATCAGCACGTCGCGGCCTTCGCCCGCGAACCCTCCCATCGAGAGCGAGTGCCTGGTCTGCTTCCTCGGGGACACGGAGGGGTGTTACGTGCGCTTGTGGCCGTACTGCGTGGGGCCCGAAGGTTTTCCGGAGTGCACCCCCGAGCAGTATCGGCAGTGTGGGGTTGGATAGGAATTCTCACAGCTTGACCGGCGGCGGCCCGATCATTCCCGCGTCCAGTCGGGCGTCCGCCAGCACGGGTCCGTACTCCCGCTCCAGCAGGGGGTTGGCCTTGAGTGCCGCCTGAAGCGAGGCCACGGCCTGGCGCGCGCCGTCCCGCCTGCGGGCCGGGTCCGTGTCGAGGCGGGCGAGGCGGTGCTGGAAGAGACCGCGCAAAGCGAGGTAACGAGCCTCGCCGGCGTTGATGGCGAGGGCCCGTCCCACCCGGTCCAACCCAACCCGCAAAGCTGCCTCGGATTTGCCGGGGTCGGCCTCAGCGCGCCAACGGGCCACTTGGGCCTGGGCGAAGAGGACATCCGGCGACTTGGCGTTGACCTCCTCGGCGCGGCGCAGGCCGGCGGCGGCCGCGTCCAGGGCGGGTCCGGGGCTCGCCTTGCGCCGCAGGTCCCAGCGCGCGGCCACCAGGCGGACGCGTCCCTGCTCCAGGAAGGTGTCCGCGTCGTTGGGGTTGAGGCGGAGGTACGCGCCCAGGGCGGCGTCCGCGGCGGCCAGGGCCGGCCCCGGGTCCTGCTGCTGGTCCACGAGCCCCTCGGCCAGGCTGCGATAGGTGTAGCCGAGATTGAAGCGGGCCAGCCCGTAGTCGGGCTTAATGGCGAGGGCGTGCTCGTAGCTGCGGGCGGCGTCGGTCAGGGCCTGACGGGGATCGCTGCCGCGGGTGAGCAGGTATTCGCCCAGGGTCAGGTGGACGTTCCCCAGGTTGTTGTAGGCCGGCGCGTACTTCGGATTGACGTGCGTCGCCTGCTGGAAAGCCGCCACGGCCCTGCCCACCGAATCGCTGGGATCCATCCCGTGAGCGACCTGGACCTCGGCCATGGATTTCCAGGTGTTCCCCAGGTTGACAAAGGACCCGATGCGCTTCGGATCGAGAGCGATGGCCCGCTGGTAGCTCGCGGCGGCTGCCTCCACCGCCTGGCGGGGATCGAGACCCCGCCGCTGCCGGGCCTGGACCAGCACCAGGTAGGCGGTGCCGAGGCCGGCATGGGCGGCGGCCATCTCCGGCTGGATCTCCATCGCCTTGCGGGCGGCGGCGATCCCCTTGAGGATGTGGTCTTGAGGATCGAGCCCCCGGCCCAGCTCCCATTGCGCCAGCAGACGGTGACAGGAGGCGAGGTGATTGAACGCCCGGGCATTGCGCGGGTCGATGGCGATGGCGCGCTCCGCAAGGTGGACGCCCTGTGTGAGATCGGGCTCCGGATTGGCGCCGTGCTTGTATTGCTGATCCCCCAGAGACCAGGCGGTGGAGGCTTGGAGGACCAGGGCGTCGGCCAGCTCCGGGTCCACCGACAGGGCCAGGTCGCAGGCGGCGCGCGCCCGGGCCACCTCGTCCTCATGGACGTCGCGGGTGGCGAGGGCCGCGCTGAGCCAGCGGTTCCAGCGGTCGCAGTCGCCGGCGTAGAGACCGGCGTCGCTGGGCACCTGGGTGAGGATCTGGCGATAGACCGCGCCGGCGCGATCGAAGAGGCCTTGAGCCTCCTCATAGCGGCCGGCAATGATGGCTTCGCTCCCCTGCGCGAGGTAGATTTCGGCTTCGAGCTGGGCGGCCTTGTAGAACGAGGGGTTCTCGAGGTGAGCCCGCCGCGCCTGGACCACCGCCTCGGGGTAGCGCTGCTGAAGGTAGGCGCTGAGACCCGCGACGTAGGGGGAGCCCTGGGAGCTGCGCGCGGCCTCGCGGAGGTAGGACAGGGCGGGGCGGCGGTAGGTCCGGTCGAGATTGTCGGAGCTGGCCTGGAGGCTGCTGTCGCCCAGGGCACGCTCGTAGGAGGCTGCGAGGGACTCGCCGAGCGCGATGGCCACCTCCGGGTCCCGCTCCCCGGCATTCCAGGCGCGCTCCAGGTAGACGCGGGCCGTGTCGGGCTGGTGGAGGGCGAGGTAACCCTGGCCCAGGGCGAAGTTGCCCGGCCCTGTCGCGATCTCCCCGAGCCGCTTCATCTCCCGGCCGATGGCCTCCATCCCCTGGCGCAGCCGCCGCTTGTGGGGCGTCATGTCGTGGCGGGGGAGGAAGGCCTCGTACATCATGCTGCTCTCGAGCTCGCCGATCCGCTGGCCGAAGCGCTGGGCGAGCTCGGCCCGCTCGCGCGCCCGCCACTGCGCCCGCACGCTCGCCGCGCCGAGGACCGCCAGGGCCAGCACCGCGGCCACGGAGACCAGCGCCAGGGCCTTGTTCTTGCGCAGCCGCTTGCCCGCCCGGTAGGTCCAGCCGGCCGGACGGGCGAGGATGGGGTCCCCTTCCAGGAAACGGTCGAGGTCCTCGGCGAGGTCGCGGGCCGACTCGTAGCGCCGCGCCGGGTCCTTCTCCAGACACTTGGCGACCAGGGTCTCCAGATCCTCGGGAATGGCGGGATCGATCTGGCGCAGCGGCTTCGCGTCCTCCTGGACGAGCTCGACGAGGATGCGCGCCAGGTTGGAGCCCTTGAACGGTGGGAAGCCGGCCAGCAGCTCGTAAAGCACGACGCCGAGGCTGTAGACGTCCGTCCGCCGGTCGAGCGCCTTGCCCTGCGCCTGCTCGGGGGAGATGTAGGCCGGGGTGCCGCTGATCATGCCGGTGCGGGAGAGGGTGGTCTCGTCCTGCTCCAAGGCGAGGCCGAAGTCCACCACGAAGGGGTGGAGCTCGCCGGACTCCTCCCGCGCCAGCAGGATGTTCCCCGGCTTGAGGTCGCGGTGGATGAGACCGTTCCGGTGGGCGGCGTGGACGGCGCGGGCGACGTCGCGGATGAGCCGCACCTTGGTCTCGATCGTCAGCTCCTCGCACAGCTCGCCGAGGCTCCGGCCGTCGATGTACTGCATGGCGATGTAGGGGCGGCCCTCGACCTCGCCCACCTCGTGCACCTGGCAGACGTGGGGGTGAGCGATGCGCGCCTGAGCCCGGGCCTCGCGAAGGAAGCGCTCGGTATGGTCGTCGTCGTTGCGGTGCAGGAACTTGAGGGCGACGTAGCGGCCGAGGGTGGGATCGAAGGCCTTGTAGACCGTGCCCATGCCGCCGGCGCCCAGCAGGCGTTCGACGTTGTAGCGCGTCCAGTCCGTCAGGAAGCGGTACTCGGGAGCGAGGTCGAGCCCCTCGGCAGAGCCTGGGGAGACAACCTCCCGGCTGAGGAACCGCCCGGACGGGCGCCGGCTCCAGGAATTGCTCCCTCCCCTCAGGTCCGGCGTGAGGTCGTCCCGCGGCTGCTCCAACTCGGCCGAGAGGGTGGCGACGATGGCGGGGGTGAGATAGCCCGCGTCGAGCAGCGCGCGGATCCAGCGGCCGTCGAGCGGGGAGCCGTCGCGGCTGGAGCTGTCGGGTAGTTGGTCGGAGACCGAGTCGAGGTCCTCCCAACGCAGGAGGCCCCTGGCAATCGCCAGCCTGAGGAGACCGCTCTCCGTTTGCGCGCTCATGACGTGGATCGCCGGGAAGACCAGAAGAGTGTATCACCGCCTTCCCCCTCCCCCCTCATCACCCCGGCCCTCTTCTCCCGGCCTCCCCCCCGGCCGCCGGGAGAAGAGGGAGTGGTTAGTCTGAAACAAGCAGAAGCAAGACCCCCTGGGAGCGCCGGCGTCTCGCCGGCCACTTACTCCGCTTTTTCTTTTGAAGCCCCCTCTCTCCGCCCTCAGCTCGGCCGGCCGTCCCAGTCGTCGGGGAGGGCGGCGCCGGCGAGCAGGCTGCGCAGGACGAGGGGTTCGACGGGCTTGACGAAGTGGTGGTGGATGCCGGCTTCGCGGGAGCGGCGCCGGTCTTCGGGCTGGCCGTAGCCGGTCATGGCCACCAGCAGGGTATGCGCGAGGCTCTCCTCTTTCCGGAGCTGCTGCGCCACCTGGTAGCCGTCCAGGCCGGGCAGGCCGATGTCGAGCAGCACCACCTCGGGCTTCTGGGCCCGGGCCGCGTCGAGGGCGGCGTGGCCGTCGTGCACCACCTGGACGTCATGATTCCAGAGCCGCAGCAAGGTGGCGAGGCTCTCGGCGGCGTCGAGGTTGTCCTCGACCACCAGCACGCGCAGGGAGCGGTCCTGGGCGGGAGCGGCCGGCTGGGGAGAGGGGCCTGCGGCGCCGGCCGGCAGGCCGGTGGGGAGATGGACGACGAACTCGCTTCCCTGGCCGAGCCCCGGGCTGTAGGCCTCCACCCGCCCACCATGCATCTCCACCAGGCTGCGCACCAGGCTGAGGCCCACCCCGAGGCCCCCTTCGGTGCGGGCGAGGGACTCGCCAGCCGTCTGCACGAAGGGCTCGAAAACACGGTCGAGGACGTCGGGAGGGACGCCGATGCCGCTGTCGCGCACCCGCACCACGGCTTCGCCGTCCTCGCGCCGCGCTGTTACCCAGATGTGGCCGCCCGGCATGGTGTAGCGGGCGGCGTTGTCCAGCAGATTCGAGACGATCTGCTCGAGGCGGGCCGGGTCCGCGTCCAGGCAGAGGGACTCGGTTGGCAGATCGACGTCCAGGGTGTGGGAGCGGGTTTCGATGAGCGGCCGGACCCCCTCGACGGCGCTGCGGACCGTCGTTCCCAACTCCACCGGCTCCTTGCGCAGGCGGATGCTGCCCTGAGTGATGCGCGACACGTCGAGCAGGTCGTCCACCAGCCGGGCGAGGTGCTTGACCTGGCGCTCCACCATCTCGCGCGACGGCTGGAAGCTGGGATCGAAGGTCTCCACCTGGCGCATGAGCTCGACGGCGTTGCGGATGGGCGCCAGGGGGTTGCGCAGCTCATGGGCGAGCATGGCGAGGAACTGGTCCTTGCGGCGATCCTCGGCGGTGAGATCCTCGGTGCGCCGGCGGAGCTCCTCTTCAAGCGCCCGATGGCGCTCCTCGGCGAGGTCGCGCTCGGTGACGTCCCGCAGAACGAAGAAGGCGCCACACTCGCCTGGGCCGCCCTCCCGCAGCGGCTCGCCCCGCGCCTCGATCCGGCGCTCCAACCACCCCTCGGGAGAGGGGAGAACGGCGTGCTGGGTCCCGACTGCCGGCGCCAAGCCGGCCGGCTGACGGGTCATCTCGTCGAACAAGGGCAGGACATCCTGGAAGAGACGACCCGCCGCCGCCGCTGGACTCACGCCCGCGAGGCGGCCCGCCGCCGGATTCATGAAGGTGATCCGGCCCTGCGCATCGACGGCGACGACGGCATCGGCGACCTCGGCCAGCGCCAGCCACGGCCAATCGCGAGGTCCGGAGTTATTGGGATCCCACATTGCGTTGAACACTCCTTGGGGGAACTCGATAGAGATCCCCTCCACGGATTTCTCCGGCCCTCCGGCCGAGAGAGCGCAGCATGACTCATGCCAATTGGTAAATATGTCTGGAGGCTCGGCCAGGACCAAACCGTGGTCTCTCCCGAACCGTAGGCCCTCATCACCCCGGCCCTCTTCTCCCAGCCTCCCTCCCGTCCGCCGGGAGAAGAGGGAGAGGTTTGTCTGAAGAATAAAGACGGCCTTTCTTCGTTTTTGTTAACTCCCTACTGCCAGGCCCGCGTCGTCAGCTTCGGCGCCTTCATCACCCGGTAGTACGGCAAGAGGCCGATGGTGTCATCCCAATAGGGCGTCCGGCGGAACCACCATTGGTAGCGGGCGTTGGGATCGCCGGCGAGCTTGTCGTCCTTGAGCGCGGCCTGCCAGTCGGCGGCGGTCTTCGGATCCTTCAGCATCTCCGTGGCTTGAGCCTCGAGCACCCGGGCGTCGATGTACTCCTTGCCTTCGAAGACGGTGGAGAGGAGACCCCAGCCGAGGAGCGAGTCCGGCGCCTCGGGCTCCAGGAGCTGCACGGCCACCTCGAAGTCCGGCTGGTCGGCCGGCACCCACAGGGCGCCCGCCGGGATCTGCCGCCGCTCCACGGCGCGGGTCACCTGGGGCGTGACCCGCGTCAGCCCCTGGTAGGTGGCGGGCGCGTACTTGGGCTGCGCGATCCGCATCGACTCCACCTCGATCTCCACCGGCTGCATCAGTCTCTCCACCTTGAGGGCGTGGCCCCGCAGGCGTGCCTCGATCTGCGGCCAGCCGGGGAGCACCAGGTAGCCGCGCGGGCGGGGGAGGCTCTTCACCACCTTGGATTTGTGCAGCCAAGGCACCTCGATCTCCCGCACCTCGCCGCGACGGAAGAGGAGGAGGGGCTGACCCGACACCACCGAGGTCTTCGTCTCGCCCGCGTAGACGGGGAAGCGGATGCGGTCCGGCTGGTCGCTCGCCTCGACGTCGACGGCCACCTCCGAGGCCGGGGCGTCCGGCTTGCCCAGGGCCACGGTGGCGGCCTCGGCATCGGCCACGGCCTTGGTCAGCGCGGTCGGATCGCGGGCGATCTCGTCGAGCAGGGCGATGAGGAAATCCCGGTTCGCCATCACCCGCTGCTGGTAGGGCTTGTAGGAGTGCATCTCCACCAGCACCGAGGGGCGGTTGCGCAGGGGGAAGTAGCCGGTGGAGTAGCGCGGCTGGCCCACCCAGGAGTTGAACCCCTTGGCCGGGTCGTTGTGGTCCACGAGGTCCACGTAGGGGCCGTGCTTGTGGCCGGCCTTGGCCGTGGCGGCGAGCACGGCCGGCATGTGGGCGCGCAGCCAGGCGTCCACGGGCGCGGGGGCCTGGGGCGCCTCGGCCCAGGTCCAGGTGAGCACCCAGTCCATGTCGACGCCGTCCGTGACGTGATCGTCCACGTGCAGGTGGGGGCGCCAGGCGTTGACCAGGGCGATCAGCGAGCGGGCCTCCTCGGAGGAGAGCTTCAGATAGTCGCGGTTGAGGTCCAGACCGTTGGCGGTGGCACGGAAGCCCATGCCCTGGCGCGGCCCGTCCTGGTTGGGGCGGTTGTACGGCGAGACGCGCTCGTGGCCGTCGACGTTGTAGATGGGGAGGACCACCAGGGTGACCTTGTCCAGGATCTCGCGATGCCGGCCCAGGGCGAGGTCGCGCAGGAGGAGCAGCGAGGCGTCCTTGCCGTCGATCTCTCCGGCGTGGATGCCGTTCTGGATCAGCACGATGGGCTTGGGCAGCCGCTGCGCCTTGCGGCCGGTGAAGGCCTTCTCGGCGGAGACCACCACGAACGGCAGTGGACGGCCCTGGCCGGAGGTGCCATAGAAGCCCAGGTACATCGAGGGGAAGTGAGCCTGGAGCTGGCGCAGGAAGGCGAGCGTCTCCTCGTAGCTCCCGGTGGCCTCGAAGCGGGAGGTCTCGGCGCGCGTTTTGAGCTTCTCGATGGCCTCCGCCTCCTCGTGGGACGGCCCCGTGCTCGGCGCCGCCACCGCGGGGGACTCGTCGTCGTCCGGATCGCGGGGCGGCTGGGCGGCGGCGGTCCGAGAGACAAGGACGGCAAGGACGGCAAGGACGAAGAGGACGGGGACACGACGGTTGCGCTGGGCCATGGAGAACCTCCGGATGGGGGCGAACTCTAGCAGACCGGTCTCGTAGGAGACGTGGCTTGGCAAGCGATTCGCAACGGCGGGGCAGTGGGCCTCCCCTGTATGCGTTGATAATAGTGGCACTACTGGCACGATGCGTGCACTGTGCGCGGGGCGGGAGTGATGTTTCCCGACTTACCTTAGAGGAGACCCCGCCATGTTCCATATCGATTGCCGGAGAGCCTCGCTGGCTGCCGCCCTCGGGGGCGTGCTCCTATGCTCCTCCGCCGCGCTAGCAGCGAATCCACCGTCCGGAACCGTGTCTCAATCTTCGCCTCAGGCGACCTGGACGGGCGGACCGCTCACGCCCACCGGCGCCTCGACCTGTGGTGGACCCAGCAGCACGAGTTGTGACAATTACAAACTGACGATCGCTCCACCCTCCTACGCTTTCAAAGTCGAGATCGCTCTCACCTTCGGGGCCGCGGACGACTACGACCTGGAAGTCTACGGGCCGGACGGCTCTCTGATCGCGAGCTCCGGCAATAGCGCCGGCCAGGCGGAGAAGGTGGTCCTCGCCAATCCGGCCGCCGGGACCTACACGGTGAGCGCCTCGCCGTTCGCCCCGGTGGGGGCCTACACCGGCAGCGCGAAGATCTCGCAGCTCCCGCCGCCGCCTTTCCCCTCCACCGAGAAGCCGCCGACCTATACCAACTACACGCCGCCGAACGGGATGGGGCAGAGCGCCGGCGAGCCTTCGATCGGCTGCAACCGGGACACGGGCAAGGTGATGTACATCGCGGGCACGGAGACGCTGCGGGTCACCTTCGACGACTGCTCCTCGCCGGCCAGCGCCAAGTGGGAGAACACCTCGGCGCTCTGGACCTCGGTGACCACGTTCGACCCGATCCTCTATACCGATCCCAAGCTCGGGCGCACCTACGTCTCGCAGCTCCTGCCCAGCAAGATGAGCCTGCTGGCCTATTCGGACGACGACGGCGTCAACTGGCTGCCCAGCCAGGGCTCGGGGATCAATTCCGGAGTCGATCACCAGACGCTCGGCGCCGGCCCCTTCGCTCCAGGACCCGTCAAGGCGCTGGCCTCGTATCCCCGTATCCTCTATTACTGCTCGCAGGACATCGCCATGGCCCAGTGCGCCACCAGCCTCGACGGCGGCAGGACCTTCGGCGTGGCGGTGCCGATCTACAACCTCACCCAGTGCGCCGGCATTCATGGCCACGTCAAGGTCGGGCCGGACGGCACGGCCTACGTCCCCAACCGGAGCTGCGGCAACGAGCAGGGGGTGGCGGTGACCACCGACAACGGCCTGACCTGGACGGTGAAGACCGTGCCGGGCAGCTCGTCGTCGAGCTGGGACCCCTCGGTCGGCATCGCGGCCGACGGCACGGTCTACTTCGGCTGGTTGAACGGCGACGGCCACCCCTTCGTCGCGGTCTCCCATGACCACGGCGACACCTGGACCAACATCCAGGACGTGGGGGCGGCGTTCGGCCTGCAGAACATCGCCTTCCCGGCGGTGGTGGCGGGCGATCCCGACCGCGCGGCCTTCGCCTTCCTCGGCACCACCGCGGCGGGAGCCGCAGGGGGCCAGGACTCCAATTTCCCGGCCGCCTGGCACCTTTACATCGCTCACACCTACGACGGCGGAGCGAGCTGGGTGACGGTGGACGCGACGCCGAACGACCCGGTGCAGCGCGGCACCATCTGCGACCAGGGCACGACCTGCTCGACCAACCGCAACCTCCTCGACTTCATGGACGTCACGGCCGACGCTCAAGGCCGGGTGCTCGTGGGCTACGCCGACGGCTGCGTGGGCGGCTGCGTCAACGGCGGTCCCGCCAGCGGCACGGCCCTGGCGACGATCGCCCGGCAGACGAGCGGCAAGGGGCTCTACGCCTCCTTCGACCCGCAGATGAGCATCCCGGCGGCTCCGGCTGTCCAGGCGACGCAGTCCGGCGTCGTCGTCCATCTCACCTGGTCGACGCCGGACGACCACGGCACCCCGCTCACGGGCTACCACATCTACCGCCGGGCCGCGGGCGGCGTCTTTGAGCAGATCATGGGCGTCGACGCCGGCACCCACACGTTCGACGACAACCCGCCGGCCGGCGCGACCTACTCCTACCGGGTCACCGCCGTGAACGCGATGGGCGAGGGTCCGGCCTGCCGCGAGGTGACGCCGGCCGTGGCGCCGCCGCCGACGCAGACCTGCTCGGCCCCGGGCGCCAAGGTGATCGACGATCCGGCGGGAGATACGCCGGTCGCGGCCCTCGACGTCAAGTCGCTGTCGATCGCCGAGCCGCCGACGACCGACGGCTCGCACAAGATCGTCTTCACTCTCAAGCTGGCCAACCTGTCGACCTTCACCCCCGGCAACGCCTGGATGATCCTGTGGAACCGGCCGGTGCCCGACGCCACCTATGACCGCAACTACGTCGTCATGCGGGCGACCGGGCTCAACACCGCCGCCTTCAAGGTCGGCAAGCTCTCGCCGCCCAGCGTCAACCAGGCGACCGACCTCGGCAATGCGGCCGGCAGCTTCTCGGCGGACGGCACGATCACCTTCACCATCACGACCGATCAGGTGGACAACGTGGCCACCGGCCAGGACCTCTCGGCGCTGGAGGTCCGGGCCTTCGCGGCCCACGTGAGCGGCCAGCCGTCGTCGCAGGCGACCTCGGCCGACCATACCTCTTCGGCGACCTACACGCTGGTGGGCAGCAGCCAGTGTCATTGATCCGGCCCTGAGCGGCGGATTTGACCTCTGGAGGCGCGGCTCACTGGGCCGCGCCTCCGGCACGTTTTTAATTGAAGGGAACGGATTCCCCTCATTTTCAAGGTCGGATAAGGAGACCCGATGAACAACCTCAATTGGAAGTCATGGAGAACGGTCGCCGGGCTAGCCACGGCTGCCGCGCTGGCCCTCGTCGCCGGCCCGGCGCGCGCGACCAGCGGCCCGACGACCTACGCCGTCTACGGAGCCTCCGGCGGCCTCGGCGCCAGCGCCGGCGAACCCTCCATCGGCGTGAACGAGCGGACCGGAGCGGTGATGTACATTGCCGGCACGCAGACGCTCAAGGTGAGCTTCAACGACTCCACCACCCCGGCCACGGCGACCTGGCAGAACGTGAGCGCTCTCCAGACCTCTCTCATCACCTTCGACCCGATCCTGTACACGGACCAGAAGCTCGGCCGCACCTTCGTCTCGCAGCTCCTGCCGACCACGGTCAGCCTGATGGCCTACACCGACGACGACGGCGCGACCTGGAACGCGAGCCAGGGGGCGGGCATCGCCTCGGGCGTCGACCATCAGACCGTGGGCGGCGGACCGTTCCATCGCGGCGGGCTCCTGGGCTCCCTCCCCCAGCTCTACCCGCACGCCATCTACTACTGCTCGCAGGACATCGCCCTCGCCTCGTGCGCCGTGAGCCTGACCGGCGGCTCCACCTTCGGTCCCGCGGTGCCGATCTACAATCTCACCCAGTGCTCCGGCATTCACGGCCATGTCAAGGTCGCGCCGGACGGCACGGTCTACGTCCCCAACAAGAACTGCAACGGCCAGGCGGGGGTCGCGGTCTCGACCGACAACGGCGTGACCTGGACCGTGCGCACGGTGCCGGGCAGCACCGCCGGCTCGTCCGATCCCTCGGTCGGCATCGGCGCGGACGGCACGGTCTACCTCGGCTGGTCCAACGGCGACGGCCATGCCTACGTGGCGGTCTCGTCCAGCCAGGGCGTGGCCTGGTCGAACATCACGGACGTCGGCGCCTCCCTCGGCATCCAGAACATCGCCTTCCCGGCGGTGGTCGCGGGCGACGGCGACCGCGCGGCCTACGCCTTCCTGGGCACCACGGCGGGGGGGAACGCGACCGGCGACGATCCCAACTTCCCGGCCGTCTGGCATCTCTACGTGGCCCACACCTACAGCGGCGGAACGAGCTGGTCGACGGCGGACTTGACGCCGACCGATCCCGTCCAGCGGGGGACGATCTGCACTGCCGGCACGACCTGCGGCACCACCCGCAACCTCCTCGACTTCCTGGGCGTCGCGGTCGACGGCGAAGGGCGGGTGCTCGTCGGTTACGCGGACGGCTGCGTGGGAACCTGCGTCAGCGGCGGCGCCAACACCTTCGCCTCCGAGGCGCGCATCGCCCGCCAGACGGGGGGCCAGCGGCTGTACCGGGTGTTCGATCCCTAGCGTTGTTCGAGGCCCCGGGTCACCCCGGGGTTCTCCCCTGTCAGGGGTGCCCTCCGGGGTGCCCCTCTTTTTGCCGAGGCGCCGCCGCAGGTGGTCGAGGATCTCGTGGTCGATCTCTTCGATCGACTCGCGGAGGGCCTGGAGGTCGTGGGGGGCGGGCTCGGAGAAGGAGGAACACGGACGGACACGGACACAGACACGGACGATCACGGACGAGAAAAATGAGCCTCGATCCTTGATGGTCCGTGATCGTCCGTGTCTGTGTCCGTGTCCGTCCGTGTCGAACTCGTGTACGATCATCCACGCCAGCTAGGGGGGCCGCCGAGGCTGAGAGTCCCGCGTGGGACGACCCTCATCACCTGACCTGGGTAATGCCAGCGTAGGGAAGCGATGAAGCGAGCCTGACAGCGCGGCCGCACCTCTTCCGGGGTGCGGCCTTTCTCTTGCTCGGCCTTCCCGGAGAAGGAGTCCATCATGATCGAGCCGACCTCCAACCCGTCCATCCTGCTTGGCGAGACTACCGAGGCTGCTGTCGGAGCGCCCGCCATCACCACCGGGCCGCTCTCGGGCTCGCGCAAGGTCTACGTCGAGGGGAGCCGGCCCGACCTGCGGGTGCCGATGCGTGAGGTCCGCGTCTCGCCCACCCACACCAGCTCCGGGCTCACGGTCGAGAACCCGCCGGTGACCCTCTACGATCCGTCAGGGCCGTTCACCGATCCTGAAGCCACGATCGACGTGCGCCAGGGACTGCCCGCCCTGCGGCGGCCGTGGATCCTGGAGCGCGGCGACGTCGAGGAGCTGCCCGCCGTCTCCTCCGAGTACGGCCGGCGGCGGGCCACCGATCCGTTGCTCGCGGGCGTGCGCTTCCCCCATCTCAGGAAGCCCCTGTGCGCGAAGCCGGGCGCCAACGTCACCCAGATGCACTACGCGCGGCGGGGGATCGTCACGCCGGAGATGGAGTTCATCGCCATCCGCGAGAATGATCGCCGGGATCGCCGCGAATTGGCCCGCGAGGCCGCGGGGGGACGGGCCTGGGGGGGCGGCGTGGCCCAGCACCCGGGCCAGTCCTTCGGCGCCGCCGTCCCGCCGTTCATCACCCCTGAGTTCGTGCGCGACGAGGTGGCCCGCGGCCGGGCCATCATCCCCTCCAACGTCAACCACCCGGAGAGTGAGCCGATGATCATCGGCCGCAATTTCCTGGTGAAGATCAACGCCAACATCGGCAACTCGGCCGTGACCTCCTCGATCGAGGAGGAGGTGGAGAAGCTCGTCTGGGCCATCCGCTGGGGAGCGGACACCGTGATGGACCTCTCGACGGGCAAGAACATCCACGAGACCCGGGAGTGGATCCTCCGCAATTCGCCTGTACCCATCGGCACCGTGCCCATTTACCAGGCGCTGGAGAAGGTGGGCGGCAAGGCCGAGGAGCTCACCTGGGAGATCTATCGCGACACCCTGATCGAGCAGGCGGAGCAGGGGGTGGACTACTTCACCATCCACGCCGGCGTGCGGCTCGCCTACGTGCCGTTGACCGCGAACCGCATGACGGGCATCGTCTCGCGCGGCGGCTCGATCCACGCCAAGTGGTGCCTCGCCCATCACCGGGAGAACTTCACCTACGAGCACTTCGAGGAGATCTGCGAGATCATGCGGGCCTACGACGTGGCCTTCAGCCTCGGCGACGGCCTGCGCCCGGGCGCCATCGCCGACGCCAACGACGCCGCCCAGTTCGCCGAGTTGGACACCCTGGGCGAGCTCACACAGACCGCCTGGAGGCACGACGTGCAGGTGATGATCGAGGGGCCGGGGCACATCCCCATGCACCTCATCAAGGAGAACATGGACCGCCAGCTCGCCTCTTGCGGCGAGGCGCCGTTCTACACGCTCGGGCCTCTGACCACGGACGTGGCCCCAGGCTACGATCACATCACCTCCGCCATCGGCGCCGCCATGATCGGCTGGTTTGGCACGGCGATGCTTTGCTACGTCACCCCCAAGGAGCACCTGGGGCTGCCCAACCGCGAGGACGTCAAGCAGGGGGTGATCGCCTACAAGATCGCGGCCCACGCCGCCGACCTCGCCAAGGGTCACCCCGGCGCGCAGATCCGTGACAACGCCCTGTCCAAGGCCCGCTTCGAGTTCCGCTGGGAGGACCAGTTCAACCTCTCGCTCGACCCGGAGACGGCCCGCGCCTTCCACGACGAGACCCTGCCCCAGGAGGGCGCCAAGGTCGCCCACTTCTGCTCCATGTGCGGCCCCCACTTCTGCTCGATGAAGATCACCGAGGAGGTGCGGGACTACGCCGCGAAGCAGGGGGTGGAGGAGACGGCGGCGCTGGAGGCCGGGATGAAGGAGAAGTCCGAGGAGTTCCGGAAAAGCGGGGCGGAGATCTACGTTTAGGTGTCCAGAGCCTTCACTGCCTCTTCCACGTCCACCGCCGCCCCGGCGTCCTGCAGCGCTCCCGCCACCGCTTCGACCGTCCGCCGCAGATAGTCCGGCCGGGTCACGGTGTAGCCCATGTGGCCGACGCGGAAGGAGGTGGCCTTGACCGCCGGGTGGAGGCCGCCGGCGACGGTGACGCCGCGGGCGGCGATCTTCGGCAGCAGGGAAGCGTCGATGCATTCGGGAAAGAGGAGGACGGAGAGGGTGTTGGCGGTCACGGCCTCGCTCTGCGGGACGGTGCGCAGGCCGAGCGTGCGCCAGGCGGCGCGCAGGGCGGCGGCGGTGCGGGCATGGGCCGCGACGCGGGCTTCGATCCCCGCCTCCAGGATCTCCCCCAGACCCGACTCCAGGGCCATCACCAGGGTGGTCGCGGGGGTCGCGAAATAGCTGGGCTTGCGCTCCTCGTAGGCGCGGTGGATGGGGAGCCAGGAGTGCCAGTCGAGGTACAGAGGCGGCGGCGCGGCCCGGCGGGACTCGCGGGCGGCCAGGGCCCGCTCGCCGGCCACCATCAGCGCCAGACCGGGGGGAAGGCCGATCGCCTTCTGCGAACCGGTGAAATAGAGGTCCGCGTCCCAGGCCGCCATCGCGAAGCGCTCGCCGGCCGTGGCGCAGACGCCGTCGAACACGGCGAGGACGCCGGCCGCGCGCGCCAGGTGGCAGAGGGGCTCGGGATCGACCCGCACACCTGTCGAGGTGTCCACGTGGGTGGCGAACAGGGCCTTGCAGGGGCTGCCCCGCCGCAACGCGTCCCGCACCTCGTCCATCCCCGGCGCCTCGCCCACCGGCGCTCCCACCTCGATCACCTCGGCGCCGGCGCGGCGCAGGATCGCCATCATCCGCTCCGAAAAGAAGCCGGTGTTGAGCACCAGGGCCCGCTCCCCCGGCTCGATCAGGTTGGCCGCCGCCACCTCCATGGCCAGCGTGCCGCTGCCGGCGAGGATGAACGGCTGGCTCGCCGCGTCCGCCTGCCAGATCTGCCGCATCATCCCGAGCGACGCACCGAACGCCTCGATCAGGCGCGGCGCCGTGTGGCCCGGCGGCGGGACGGCGGCGGCGGCGAGCACGGCGGGGGAGACCTCGACGGGACCGGGAATCATCAGCAGGGGAGAGAGTGGGGTGGGCATGGCCGCGTATCGTAGCAGGACGCACCGCCTCCGCCGCGGGTCGCGGGACCGCGGGACCGCATGGCATAATGCGCCGCGAGCGATGGCGAGACATCACCTCATCTGTTCGGGCACGGGCCGCAGTGGGTTCCTCCTGTTTTCGTTGCTCCTGGCGATCCCGTGCCTCGCCTGCCGGCAGCCGGCGGCCCTGAGCCTGTTGCCCGCCACCTCTTCAGGACGGATCGAGGCGGCTGTCCGGCTGCCGGGCGCGGCGCGGCTGAGCCTCGCCTGGCGCGCCGCGAACCCGAAGACCGCGGCCAAGCCCGGCGCCGTCCAGGTGTGGTTGCATCGCGAAGACGGCGAGGGAGAGCTGCTGCGGACCGTCCCCTTCTCCGCCGCAGCGCCGCAGGCGTCGGTGTCGATCGACCTCGGCGCGCACGCGGGCGAGACCTGTCTGCTGCGCGCGACGTCCGGCCAGGTTCCCGTCACCTGGCTGCGGGCCGAGCTGAGCGGCCTTGCCGCACGCACCGCTGCGGCGGCCTGGCGAGTGGCGCCGCGGCCCGGTGCCCCCAACGTCGTCGTCTATCTCATCGACACGCTGCGCCCCGACGTCCTGGGAACCTATGGGGGGCCCGGACCGACGCCGACGATCGACCGCCTGGCCGCGGAGGGCATGGTCTTCGAGCGCGCCTATTCGACCACGTCCTGGACACGGCCCGCGGTCGCCTCCCTCTTCACCTCTCTGCCGGTCTCGGCGCATCGTGTGACGACCGAGGCTTTCGCATTGCCCGAGGGGGTGCTGACCCTGGCGGAGCGGTTTCGGCTGCGCGGCTACCAGACCCTGGGCGTGGTCGCCAACGGTCACGTCTTCTCCTCCTTCAACTTCGACCAGGGCTTCGAGACCTATGACGAGCTGCGGGCAGCCGAGCCTGCCGCCTCGACGTGGGATCCCGGCCTGGAGATGACGAACGTCAACGCGGAGCAGGTCCATGCCCAGGCGCTCCGCCGGCTGGCCGCGGTCCGGGATCCGCGGCGTCCGCTCTTCCTCTACGTCCAGACGGTCGAGCCCCACAGTCCCTATCATCCCCCGCGGTGGCTCCTCCCCCAGGCGCGGCCCGCCGTCAACGCGAACAACTTCCTGCTGCGCTCCATCGACGAGGGGGGCGGGGCCTCGCCGCAGGTGCTTCAAGACCTGGCGCTGTCCTACCGCGGTGCCGTCGCCTACGCCGATCATGAGCTCGGCAGGTTCCTCGCCGCCCTCGCCACCCGCCTCGACCTCGGCCACACGCTCCTCGCCGTGACCTCGGACCACGGCGAGGGATTCTACGAGCACCACCTGGTGGGACACCGCCACTGGCTCTACGAGGAGATGATCCGCATCCCGCTGATCCTGCACGGGCCGGGAGTGGCGGCCGGACGCCACGACGTGGCGCCCTTCTCGCTGGCGGACGTGGCGCCGGCCCTGCTCGGGCTCGTGGACCAGCCCGCGGATGCCGCCCGGCTCTCCGCCCGGGGCGAGCGGACCATCCACGGCGAGTTCTCCCAGGGCGCCGTGCTCGTGCAGGGCGAGTGGAAGCTCACTTATCATGGGGACTATCCGGAAGCTCAGCGCTTCGCCCTGTTCAACCTGCGGGAAGATCCGGCCGAGCGAAGCGACCGTTTCGCGCAGCAGCCGCAGATCGCGAGCCGCCTGGAGGATGAATTTCGCCGCTGGCACGCCGCGGAGAGGAGCCGCGCCGTGGAGCCGCTGCCGGTGGACGTGAGCCTGCTGGATCAGCACCTCCGCCAGAACCTGGATGCCCTGGGCTACCTCAAGTAGCGGGCTGAAACGAGAGCGATGCGGACCCTGATCCCGATCGTCGTCCTGCTCGGTCTCTTTGGCCTGGCGATGCACGGTCTCGGCCGGCGGCCTGCCCTGGGAGGAGGCACGCCGGCAGAGCCCGGGAACCCGTCGTCGGGCACCCGCTGGTGGCGGACCCGCTTCCCGCCGGCTGCGGCGACCCTGCCCAACTCGCTGCTGGGGGTGAAGCTCGATCCGGCGAAGGTGCTCCCCGGCGTGGTGTGCGGGAGCCTGGATGGCGCCAGGCTGCTTGGCGATGCCGGCGTTTTCGTCTGGGGGTGGGCCTACGATCCGAGGACCGGCTCTCCCGCCCTGGGCGTCATCCTGCTCGACCACGGGCGGCAGCTCTCGCCGCCCGTCCCCGTGTTCCGGGAGCGCCCGGACGTCGCCGCGGTGAAGGGCGACCGGCGGCTCGTCGCGAGCGGCTGGAGCCTGTGGCTGCCGGCCGGCAGAGCGACCGGCGGCGAGCACGAATTCGAGGCCTTCGCGGTGTTCGAAGATCACAAGCTGGGACAGCTCGGCGGCAGGGTGCGAGCCGGAAGCCCGGGACGATGAGCGGCGGCGAAAGGTATGCGCGCGTGGTCGATCCCGAGGGCGGCGATTCGCTGTCGAGGCTCGTCCGCTGGCTCCGGCCGGGGACGACGGTCCTCGACGTCGGCACCGCGGGTGGCGCCCTGGGCCGGTACCTGGGCCGGCACCGGCGATGCGCCGTCGACGGCGTCGAGCGCGACCTCGGCGCCGCGGCGCTCGCGCGGCCGCACTACCGGCGCCTGGTGGTCGCGGACCTCGACCGTTCCGGCCTGGCTTCGCTGTTCCCGGCCGGGAGCTACGACTACGTGGTCTGCGCCGACGTCCTCGAGCACCTGCGGCAGCCCGTGGCGGCGCTGGCGGCGGCGCGCGGCCTGCTGCGGGAGGGGGGGCATCTGCTGGTCTCGATGCCCAACGTCGCCTATGCGCCGCTCCTGGCGGAGCTGCTGGGCGGCGAGCTGCGCTATCGCCCGGTGGGGCTGCTCGACGAGACCCATGTGCGGTTCGTCACCCGGTCCTCGCTCGGACGCCTGCTCGCGGACGCCGGCTTCGCGACGGCGGCCTTCGACTGGGTGGAGAAGGCGCCGCACGAGAGCGAGTTCGGCACGCGCTCCCTGGAGGCGCTGCCGCCCGCGGTGCGGGGATTTCTCGAAGCTGCGGAAGATGCCTATACTTATCAGTTCCTGGTCGACGCCACCGTCCGCGCCGTTCGCGCCGTCCGCGGACGCCAGCCGGAGCCGTCCCGGTCCGAGCTCCCGGCGTCGTCGCGTGGCCAGCCCCTTCCGCTGCGGTTCATCTCCCGGCTCTACTGGCGAACCGGGGACTCCCCCTACCAGGCCGGCCGGCAGGTCGTGGCTCTCGGCGAGGTCGGTGCGGGCCCACAGACGCTGAGGCTCACGCTGCCGCGGGAGGCCGGAAAGGTGACCGGGCTGCTGCTGGAGCTGGCCGATCGCGAAGCCATCCTGGAGCTGCGCGGCCTGCGCGTCCATGGACCGCAAGGCCTGGTCTGGTCCTGGAGCGGCGCCAGCGACGAGCTGCGCCGCTGTCCTCACGAGCGGATGACCTTCGAGCGGGAGGCGCCCGGCCCGCGAGTTCAGGTGGTGATCCGGGGGCCGGAGCCGCGCCTCGAATTGCCGCTCGGCGCCGCGGACCTTGCGGCCTGCGAGGCTGGCTGCACGGTCGAGGTCGAGATGGGTTGGCCGCTCTCGCCGGAGCACCTGCTGGTGTTGGACCGTCTGGGTGGCTGTTTCACGGAGCTGACGGAGCTGACCGCGGAGCGCGACCGTCTCGGCGCGCTGCTCGACGAGCGTCTGCGGCTGCTCCAGGAGACGGAAAGGGCGTGGCTGGAGGCCGTGCAGGAGCGGGACCGGGCCCTCGGGCTGCTCGACGAGCGTCTCGCGCTGCTGCAGAGCCAGGAGCGCCGGATCGCGGCGCTGGAGAGCGAGGGCGAGCAGCGCCGCCGGATGGCGGCCGAAAACCTGGAAGGGAAGGAGTGACGGGTTTGAGCGGTGCTCCGGGCTTCTACGTCTTCACCAGCATCGCGCCGAACTACCTGGCCAAGGCGCGGGTGCTGGCGAGCCTGGTGAAACGCCACTCCCCGCAAGCTCGCTTCTGCGTCTGGGTCGCGGATTTCGAACCGCCGGCGTGGGCGGGCCAGGTCCCCGAGTTCGACGAGGTCATGACGCTCGCGGACCTGCCGCTCGACAACGTCTCGGGGTGGACGTTCAGCCACAGCCTGGTGGAGCTCTGCACGGCGATCAAGGGTTTCGCCCTGCAGGACCTCCTGGCACGGCAGGACTGCCGGGCGGTCTTCTTTTTCGATCCCGACGTCGTGCTCTTCTCCCCGCTGGAGGAGCTGGCCGTGGAGCTCCAGCGCGGCTCGGTGCTGCTCACTCCTCATCTCACGGAGCCGGACGGGAGCCTGGAGGCGGTCCTGGACAACGAGTGCTCCGCCCTGCGTCACGGGGTCTACAATCTGGGCTTCCTCGCCGTCCGCAACGATGTGGAGGGCCGGCGCTTCGCGGACTGGTGGTGCTCCCGGCTGCGGGATCTCTGCTACGACGAGATCCCGCGGGGCCTGTTCACCGACCAGCGCTGGGTGGACCTGGCGCCGGCCTTTTTCTCCTCGGTGGTGATCGTGCGCGATCCGGGATGGAACGTCGCGACCTGGAACCTGACGCACCGGCAGGTGCAGGGGAGCCTGCGCGACGGGTTCGTCGTCAACGGCGCGACGCCCTTGCGCTTCTTCCACTTCTCGGGCCTCGACAGCGGTGCGCAGCTCGCCATGTTGAAGAAATACGGCGCCGAGATGCCGGCGCTTTTCGAGCTGCGGAAATGGTACCTGGCCGAATGCCTGCGCCTGGAGGCGGCGGTGCCGGTGGCGGACGACTGGCCTCTGGGACGGTTCGGCAACGGCGCGCCGATCTCCCAGGAGCATCGGGTCCTGTACCGCGAGCGCGAGGACCTGCGCGCGGCGTTCCCCGAGCCCTACGCGGCGGCGGACGTCAACGCCTCGTTCTTTCACTGGTTCGAGGTCAACTACCGCACGGTCGCCGCCGAGACCGACGAGAGCTCCGCCCTGCTCTCGCTCTACCGGGCGGAGCTGGAGCGTATTCACAGGTCGCGGGGGTGGCGGCTGGTGCAGCGAGCCTCGCGGCTGTGGCGGCGCCTGCAGGCCGTGGCGGGATTCTGAGGTGCGGCGCCTCGACGTCATCGTTCCCGTGGTGCGCTGGAGCGGGCTGGCGGACGCCACCCTGCGCTCGCTGCGGGAGCATCTCGGCAGGCCCGAGGCCCTGCGGGTGGTGGGGGCCGCGCCGCCGCCGGCAGGCGCCGTCGGACCGGCAGCGGAGAGCGCCGGCGACATTGCGGACGTCGGGGGCGTCGGGGACGTCGGGGACGTCGGGGATGTCGCGGGCGCCTGGAACTTGGTCCTCGACGACCTCGGCGAGCACCCGGAGCGGGACCTGCTGGTCGTGCTCCCGGGCATCCTGGCAGCGCCGCTCCTGGACCTCCGCCTCCAGTGGAGCGCCTACACGGCGGACGAGGTCGCCCTGGTGTCGCCGCTCTGCGATCTCGACCCCGCGACGTCGCTCGCGAGGCATGGCGTTCACGGTTTGACCGCGGCGGAGATCGATGACCGGCTGGCGCGGCTCGCGGGTCATGGGCCCCTCGCGGTCGTCGACGCGCCGTACTTCCTCCCCGAGTGCGCCTTCGTGCGCGCCGATCTGGTCCGGCGAGCGCTGGGCCGCGAACGGCCGCGGGATCCGGCGGGGCTGGTCCGCCTGCTGCGCCGGGAGGGGCTGCTGTGCGGCTTTGCGCCGCACGTCTTCGTGGAGTGCCCCTCCCTGCCGCCCCGCCCGGCACCCTGGCTGGACGCGGGAGGAGCGGTCTCGGCGTTCCTGGCGGAGACCCCCCTGCATCAGGTCGCCCTCCGGCTCGGGACCGGCGAAGCGCCGCGGGTGCCGGGGGTCCGGCGCCGCAGCCGCCCCCGGCTCCTCCACGTCAGCCATTCTCTGGGCGGAGGGTTGGAGCGCTGGGTGGATCTCTTCACCTCGGCGTCGCCGCAGGCGGACAACTTCGTGCTGAAATCCATCGGCGAACGGGGGAGGTTCGGCTCGCAGCTCTGGCTCTACGAGGGCGCGAACCTGTCGGCGCCCGTCCAGGCGTGGAAGCTCGCTCCTCCCATCGAGGGGAGCGTCGTCTCGCACCTCGGCTACCGGCGGGTTTTCGCGGAGATCGTCCGCGAGCTGGGCATCGACGGCGTGGTGGTGTCCTCGCTCATCGGTCACTCCCTCGACGCGCTGCGGAGCTCCCTGCCGACGGTCATGGTCTTCCATGATTACTTCCCCTTCTGTTCCGCCCTGCACATCGCCTTCGAGGGGGTCTGCAGGGAGTGCGGTGAGCACCGCCTCGCGGCATGCCTGCGCCGCAATCCCCTCAACGACCTGTTCGACAGCCGCGACCCGCGCGAGTGGCTGGTGTTGCGCGAGGCCTTCCTGGCGGCGCTGTCGGCGGGCGGCGTCAGGGCCGTCGCGCCGTCGCCCTCGGTGGCGCGCCATCTGCGCGAGCTGGCGCCCCAGACCGCCGGGATGGACGTCGCCATCCTGCCCCACGGCAGCGATGCCCGCGATCTCTGGCTGGAGCCGGAGCGGCCGGAGCGGCCGGGAAGCGCGGCACCCTTGCGGGTCGTGGTGCTGGGCCGCGTCACCGCCATCAAGGGGGAAGACCTCCTGCGGGAGGTCGTCGAGCGTGCGGGGGACCTCGCCCGGTTCTGGCTCGTCGGCTGCGGGGATCGGGGCCGCCGGCTGGCGGGACGGCGGGTGGAGGTCGTCGAACGGTACGAGCGGCAGGAGCTACCCGCGATCCTGGCGCGGATCGCTCCGGACGCCGGGCTGTTCCTCTCCATCGTCCCCGAGACCTTCTCCTTCACGCTCGACGAGTGCTTCGGCGCGCGCATCCCGCCGGTCGCCCTGCGGACCGGCAGCTTCGGCGACCGGATCGAGGACGGCGTGAACGGCTTCCTGTGCGATCCCGACGCCGGCAGCGTGCTCGCGACGCTGGAGCGCCTGGCCGCCGCTCGCGGCCTGCTGGCCGGTGTGCGGGAGGAGCTGCGGCGCCGCACGCCGAGGTCCGCGGTCGACATGGTGGCGGACTATGCGCGCGTGCTCGGCCTGGAGGACTTCTCGCCGCGGGCGTATTTCGCCGCGGAGTGGGGGCCGGGGGATGGGGCGCCGGAACGAGGCGGCTACCGCCTGCCGGCGGGCTCGCCGCTCGGCTTCGCGGAGTATTTCCGGCAGGTGGAGACGGGGACTCTGCACCACATTCAGCAGACCCGCCGCCTCAAGCCCTGGCAGCGGACGGTGGGGCGGCGAGCTGCGGCGGGGGGGTTCCGGATGGCTCGTCTCCTGATGCGCTGGCTCGTGCGCTGACCCGCGCCGCCCACAGCAGGCGGCCCAGCCGGAACAGAGCCACGAGCCCGCAGGCCAGCGTGATGGGGTAGATGGGGACCATGAGCCGGTTGATCGACATGAGCACAACCGCGTGGCCCACCGCGAACAGGACCGGAGTGCCGCTCAAGGCGAGCAGGCTCAGGTCGCGGCGTGCCAGGGAGACGGCCAGCATGCCCGCGGTCGCCAGATTGCAGACGATCAGAAGCCAGTCGAAGATCGGCCCCAGCCACCCCAGCCCGCGCCTCAGCAGGCCCGGCTCCGTGCTCTGCGCGAACTCTCGCCGGTGCCTGGCCGCGAGCGGCTCCCGGCCCTCGGCGATCAGCGCCGTGCGAGCCACGGGCGACAGAACGAGGCTGCGCGTCGCCCGGATCTCGTTCTCGGCCGCGTCGAACCCGACGCAGAACAGGAGACTGCGCCCCACGGCCGCGGCATAGCGGCCGGGGTACTGCCGGACGACGGCCGCAAACCAGCGGAGAGCGCCTTCCTCCGGCGCAGGGGGAGCGACCTGGTCCGCGATCGGGCTCGCCTGCGGCCAGGGGATCCCCGACAGGAACCCCTGCCGCTCTGCCGCCGCGATGGCAGCCTGGTATTCATTCCTGACCTGCGCCACCCGCGCATCCGTGGGAGGGATCACGGCCTGCCGGATCACGAAGCTGCGCAGGACGATGGCGTTCAGCCCTCCGAGCTGCTGCGGATCGAGCTGCCGCGCCCAGAGATGCGCGACACCCCAGGGCAGCGCGACCACGAGCAGGGCCTGCAGGCCGGCGATCCACCCCCTGCGGCGCACCTTGAAGAGAGGGTGGAGCGAGAGCAGATGCAAGAGGGCGAACCAGGGGGCGAGCATGAGGATCGTCTGCCGCCAGCAGTACCCTGCTCCCAGCGCCAGTCCCAGGCTTGCGGCCTTCTTCCAGGCCGCGCTCGACGTTGCAGGTTGCCATAGAGAGAGGCGGAGGGCCAGGGCGAGAAAGAAGAAGCTGCCGGTCTCGGTGAGGATCGCATGCTCGTAGACGATCAGCGTCGGATAGAGCGCCAGCACGACGAGCACGGCGGACGCGGCCCGGCTCCCGGCGACTCGACGGACGCTGCTCGCCAGCAGCAGACAACCCAGCACGGCCATGGTGAGAGGCACCAGCTCGGCGGCGAGCGGGCCTCTGCCGAAGACGGCGAACGAAAGCTTGAGCCCGCAGGGAAACAGGGGAACGCGAATCAGCCGCCAATCCCTGGGAAACCGCTCGGAGCCCAGCACGCCTGCGAGGTCGATGTAGTCGTGGCCGTCCCAGGTGATGAGGATCGGCAGCGAGACGAAGTGACAGAACGTGACGGCCAGGAAGACGGCGCCGGCGAGGAGCGGCAGCCTCTCTGGAGAGTGCGAAGAGCTCGTCATGCGTGGATTGGACCTCGCTTCAGACGCCGGAAAAGCCGGGAGGGAGAGCGGGACGCTCTCCCTCTTCCGGGGCGTCAGGGAGTGGTGGTGGCGTGCCCGGCCACCGCGAGACGGGCTTCCAGGTCCGCCAGCCGCTGGTTGAGCTCCTTGTTCTGGGCCGTCAGTTGCTGTACCGCGAGCCAGAGGGCCATCTCCACCTCCTGGCCGTTGAGCAGCTTGTCGGAGCCGCGGCCGAAGACGGTGTGGAAGTCCTCGGCCATCAGGCCGATCTTGTCCTTGGGACCGTCGATGAAGTCGTAGTTGTAGACCCCCACCTTGGCGATCTTGTCGAGGATGTTCGAGGCCGGCACGGGGGCCAGGTTCTCCTTGAGCGTGCGCGAAGAGGAGGCCGTGAACGTCGTGGAGCCGGCGTCCAGGAACGAGCGGGTGGTCGCGGTCGAGCACGCGGCCCCCGGGACGTTGCCGATGTCGAGGTTGTGTTGCGGGGAGTTGCAGCCCAGCGAGAGCCTGCCGCCCGAGACGGAGGTCAAGCGGAAGGCTTCCGCTCCCGAGTGGTCGAAGATCTGCACCAGTCCGTCGCCGCTCGTCGTCTCGAAGACTGTGAACAGGGAGGTGGAGGCGGCGCTCTGGACGACGTTGACCACCGCGGCGTTGGTGCCGCCGCTCTTGACGGTCAGCCGGGAGTCCGGCGAGGCCGTGCCGATGCCCACGCTGCCGCTGGCGTTGATGTCGATCGAGCTGGTGGGCGCGCCGGGCCGGATGCGGAACGGCAGGCGCGAGCCGCCGGTGACGTCGCGGACGAAGAAGTTGGCCTCGTTGCCGGCGATGTCCCAGGTCTGCGCCGTGAAGCCGCCGGAGTTGTTCTGCTCCAACCGCATGGCCGGCGTGTTGCTGGTGGCGACGTGCAGGTCGAGCACCGGGGTGGAGGTGCGGAAGCCGACGCGGCCGGTCGAGTCGACGAAGATCGCGTTGGTCGGCGCGCTGCCGGTGACGGTGAAGGGGACGGTGGCGGCGGTGACGTCCTCGATCGAGAACTTGTTGGCGCCGCCGCTCGCGGAGTCGTTGGCGGTGAGCTGCCAGTCGTGGTTGGGGAAGCCGGTGCCGGTCGAGGTGTCGTCGAACTTGATGCGGGTGTTGTTCTCTTTCAGCCGGAGGGTGTCGAAGCCGAAGCTCTCGTTGTTGACGCAGTCAAGGCCGACGCAGAGGCTGCCCTGGATAATGGCATCGTCCGCGGTCACCACGTCCTTGGCGACGATAGGGGTCAGGGCCTTGGGAGGCCGGGGAGCGGTGGGCCGCTCCTCCCGCGCGTCCGGCGGCACCACGGCGCCGTCGTGGATGGTGAAGAATCCGGATTGGGCCAGGGGGCCGCGGGGAAGCCGGCCCGCCGCCTGCAGCCTGGCGATGGCGGCGTCGTCGCCCGCCCGGTGTGCCGCGGCCAGGGCGCCGCGGGTCTCCGCGTCGAGGCGCGGCGCGGCCGTCAGCTCATAGGCGTAGGTGCCGTCCGGAAGCGGCTTGCCGTCATCGCCGAACGGCTCGAAGGTGAGGGAGGCGCCAGCCTGGAATTCGCGCCGCAGGGTCACGCCGCCGGGTCCGGAGACGGTCAGGGTGAGCTTCTCGTAGTCGCCCGCCGGATGCCATTCGAGCCCGGCGGGGCCGGCGCTCACGGTCGCCAGCGGTGCCGCGGCGCGCGCCGCCGGAGCCGCCAGCAGGACGATGACCGACATCAACAGCGCCGTCCACAATCTGGATCGCATCTTTTTCATGCCTACCTCCTTCCAGTCATGCTACAGGGTTCAAGACCGGGTCCACGCGGCCCGGCCTCCACCCGATCTGCTGCATTCCCCAACTGCGGAATAGGCGACGAGAGAGGCCAACCGTTACAAGCGAGGTGGAAGCAAAGAGAAGCTGGAGCCTCTTGTCCCTTCAATATAGGGAATTTCCCGGGCGTTGTCGAACAGAATTAGCAGCAACGACGTGATTGCAGAAAACCTTTCTTCAAACCGGGCGGGCGAGCAGTGAGAAGACCTCGCCGAAGACGGGATGGAGGTCGGCGGCGAGCCCCATCTCCAGGCGCGCCACAGCCGCCCGCAGCGCGGCCTCGCCGTCCTCCCGGGGAGGGGGCCAGCGGAAGGTCAGCCGGTTGAGCCCGGGCCGCAGGAGCCCGCGGCCGATCCGCAGGGTGGCGCGGCGCCAACGGTCCGCGGCCTCCATCTCGCCGATCGCTTCGCTGTTGACCTCGATCCTCACCTTTCCTGCGCGGCCCCCGCTGACGGCGGGGAGGCGCAGGGTGGGCTCGATCTCCACGTCTCTCTCCCCGTCGCAGATCAGGCAGAAGGAGGAGGCCGGCCACGGGGCGCGGAAGGTGGCCCGCTCGGCGAGGTCCTCGAAGCGCATCACCTCGGGATAGAACCGCTCCAGAGGCTCCCAGAGGTACGGCGGCTGCGTGAGGTCCGTCCCCTCGTCGCGGACCGCGTGGTGCCATAGGAGGAGGCCGGCGATCCGTTCCCGGGCCGGCTTGCCCCGCCGCTCCAGCACGGCCTGGATCGCCTCCAGGAGGTCGGCGTCCAGGTAATCCCAGCGCAAGCCGTGCTGAAGGAGAAGACGGTAGGGCGAGGCGAAGTTGCGCTGCTGCGCCGCGGTGAGCACGGCCGGGCCCGGCACGCAGCGCGCCTCGGCGAGGTCGAGCATCGCCGCCTCGACGCCGGGGGAGGCGGCGAGGGCCGCCTCCAGCCAGTGCTCGAGAATCGGACCTTTGGGAGTAACCGGCAGCAGGCGGTGGGCCGTGTGGATCGCGGCGCCGAGCCGGGCCGTGGCCTCGGCCTCGGGCGTGATCGCGATCGGGAGGAGACCGGGAAGGAGGCCTTGCCAGTCCACATCCCGCTTCTGCATCCCCGAGAGGTTCAGCACCTCGGCGGCCACGGCGGCCATGGCGACGTGGATCCCCTCCGAGGTGAGGTGGCAGTAGTCGAGGAACAGGCGGCGGCCGGTCAGGCCCTCCCCCGTGTGTTCCCGGAAGACCTCGCGCAGGTCGACGGCCGCGAAGCCGTGCCGGCGCGCCGCGTCCAGCAGCAGCTCGCGGGCGGCCGTGTTGGCCTGGGGCGCTCCCAGAAAAGCCTGGGTAGCGTAGGCTGCGGCGTCCACCTCGGCGAGGGCGGCCTGCCGGGCCGCCTCCAGGTCTCCCAGCCCCATCCAGGACCGGACCAGCAGGCGCCAGGTGGAGGCGCAGTGGCCGCCGTCCAGCTCCCGCATGGCGCGGGCGGCGTCGAGGGCCGCCGCGAAGTCGCCGTGGCCGAGCGCGCCCACGGCCTCGTCATCGAGGGCGTGCCAGCGGGCGGTGCCCCCTCCGGACAGCCAGAAGGGGGGCTGCCGCGTCTCCCAATCCGCCAGGCTCACCTCGGGGACGACGAGCACGACGGGGATCTGCACCGCCCCGGCAATGAGCGCCACCCAATCCAGGGCCGCCTCCGCGCGTTCCCGCAGGCGCTCCGCGGCGAGGCGGACGGGGCCGGCGATCCCTTCGGCCCGCAGCGTCGCCGCGTACTCTCGCCGGGCCGCGACGGGCGGGGCATACGGGGAGACCTCGGGCGTCTCCAGCAGGTTCCAGTTGTTGCCGGCGAAGATCACCAGCACGTCCGGGTTGATCTGGAGCGACGTCCGCACCGTCTCGGCCAGCGAGGCCAGGGTCTCGTTGGTGCGCGCGAGGTCGATCACCTCGAAGTTTTCGAATCCCCCCGCCGCCCGGAGCTGAGCCTCCAGGACCCGCGCGGGGGTGAGCCGGGGGGCGTAGAGATATCCCGCGGCCACGGACTCGCCGAAGAGGGCCACGCGCAGGGGAAGCTCCCCCTTTTTCGGCCGCAGCTCCTTCGCCGCCGCGTAGTGGTCGCCCAGGGGGAGGGGATCGGGACGGACGAAAAAGACCTCCCCGTCGGCCTCCCGCGGCTCCCAGATGCTGATCGGCTCCGGAGGGCGCGTCATACGAAGGTGTACAGGTCCTCGCTCACGGCGCTGCGCCCCTGGGCGAAGCCGCTGCGCGACCGCTCCCGCCACGCCGGAACGAGGTCTGCCCAATTCGCCGGCAGCATCTCCCGGTCGATCACGAAGTCTTCCAGCACCAGGGCGTCGATCTCCGTCGCGCCAAGGCAGAGGAGGGCGTCCACGGGCGAGGCCACGATGGGCTCGCCGCGGACGTTGAACGAGGTGTTGACCAGGAGCGGACAGCCGGTCCGCCGCCGGAACGCCTCCAGCAGGGCGGCGAAGCGGGGAGCCACGGCGGGATCGACAGTCTGCGGCCGGGCCGAGCCGTCCACGTGGGTGACGGCCGGCAGATCGAGGGTCGAGGTCACCCGGCAGGTCTCCAGCATGAAGGGGGACGGGTGATCGAGCGCGAAGTGCCCGGCGGCGTGCCCGGCGAGGACGCTGGGAGCGAACGGCCGGAACGCCTCGCGCTTCTTCACCAGCCGGTTCAGCCGGTCGCGCATCGCCGGGTCGCGGGGATCGGCCAGCAGGCTGCGGCCGCCCAGGGCCCGGGGGCCGAGCTCCAGCGGGCCGTGGAACCAGCCCACCACTTTGCCGGCCGCCAGACGATCCACCACGGCTGCCAGGAGATCGGCCTCGCGATGGCGGAAATCGAGAGCGGGCAGCCCCGCGGCGTCGAGCAGGCCGGCGATATCTTCCTCCCTCCAACTCGGCCCCAGGTAGACGTGCGGCAACGCTCCGCCGGGCCGTTCACCGGTGAGTTGGGCATGGGCGAGGGCGGCGGCGCCGAGGCACCCGCCGGAGTCGCCGGCGGCCGGCTGCACGAACAGCCGGCGGAACGGCCCCTCGCGCAGGATGCGACCATTGGCCACGCAATTGAGGGCTACGCCGCCGGCCATGCAGAGGTCCGGCAGTCCCGTCCGCTCGTGGAGCCAGCGGGCCTTCTCCAGCAGGATCTCCTCCAGCACGGCCTGGAGGCTGCGCGCCACGTCCCGGTGGAAGCCGGTGATCTCCGACTCGCGCGGCCGGGGTGGCTGGCCGAAGAGATCGGCGAGGGCGTCCGAGTACATCCGCCGGCCGCGGATGAAGTCGAAGTAGCGCAGGTCCAGCCGGAATTGTCCTCCGGGACGGGACATGACCAGCCGGCGCATCTCCTCCAGATACCGGGGCTCGCCGTAGGGAGCGAGGCCCATCACCTTGTATTCGCCGTCGTTGACCGCGAAGCCCAGATAGGAGGTGAGGGTGGAGTAGAGCAGGCCCAGGGAGTGGGGGAACGCGACCGACGCGAAGAGGTCGATCGCCGTCCCCTCCGCCCGGCCGTAGGTGGTGGTGTCCCACTCGCCGACGCCGTCCACGGTCAGCACGGCCGCCTCCGGAAAGCCGGAGAAGAAAAACGCGCTCGCCGCGTGCGAGAGGTGGTGGCGAAACGTGAGGATCGGCCCCTCCCACCCGAGTCCCTCGCGGAGGGCCCGCTCCGGCCGCTCGGGATCGAGGAGGTCCGCCGGCGCCCCGGCCCAGAGCTGTCGCGAGACCTTCGCCACCGGCGACTCGTAGAATGCGACGGCGTCCAAGTCCAGCAGTCCGATCCCGCCCTGCTTCAGGCACCACCGGAACGCCGCCGCCGGCAGCCGCGGATCGTGCTTCACCCGCGAGAACCGCTCCTCCTCCGCCGCGGCGACCAGACGGCCGTCGCGCAGCAGGCAGCAGGCGGATTCATGAAAGAAGGCGGAGAGGCCGAGGACGTTCATGGCGGGGGAGATTGTATTTGGAGCTGTCCAAGTCGGACGCTCGCTGAGCGCAAGAACCGGCTGCGCATGGTATTATCACGTGAATGCGTTACGAGATCATCCTCACTCCGAGTGCCAGGGAACATCTGCGACGGCTGGGAGCGCATACCAGGGTCGCCGTTCGCGACGCCCTGGAGGTCCATCTGCGGTATGAGCCGACGAAGCTGAGTCGGAGCCGAATCAAGCGGCTGCGGGACTTGGCTCAGCCACAGTATCGTCTGCGTGTGGGCGAGATCCGGGTGTTCTATGATGTGACTGAGGCGAGAGTCGAGGTTCTCGCCATTCTCTCCAAGCCCGAGGTCGTCGAGTGGCTGCGGGAGAGAGGAAGGCCCCTATGAAGAAGATCGCGCTCCAAGAAGTCAGAGACGAGCTTCCGAAGTATCTCCGGCTGGCAGAGGAAGAGGATGTCGTCATCACCGACGACGGGCGTCCTGCCGGGGTGTTGATCGGGTTCAGATCTGAAGAGGACTGGGAGGACTACCAACTCGAGAACGATCCCCGGTTCCTTCAGATGATCGCGGAGTCTCGGAAGGAGCTCCGGGAAGGTCAGGGAATTCGCCTCGAAGACATTGAGGATTGACTGCGGACGGTGACCGCCCCCGCCGCCCCCGCAGCGAAGATCGCCAGCAGCCCCACCACCGGCAGGTGGTGGCGCGAGCCGCTCTCGAAGACGCTGTCGATGGCCCAGAAGTAGAGGATGGTCAGGAGGAAGAGCACCACCTCCTGCCGCCGGTGCCAGGCGAGCCGCCGGTGCACCAGGAAGGCCGCCAGCACCAGCACCCAGATCGCGAGCCACCAGGCGTTGGCCGCCAGCTTCGACACGGCGTACAGGGCGCCGCCGAGCTTCAGCCCCCGCTTCAGGGTCTCGTAGACGCTGCCCGCGTCGTCGCCCAGGAAGAGCACCTGCTTGCGGACCCCGAGGCGCAGGAACTGCCCGGGGTGCTCGCGGATCCACGCCTCGCCCCACTGATAGCCCAGACGGTTGGCCGTGAGCTCGTCGTAACCCTTCAGCGAGCGCTCGCCGTTCGCGATGAAGCCGCCCGTCGCCAGCGGATTGTTCGACCGATAGAAGACGCTGCCGCCGTTGCTGGAGACCAGCACCGGCTGATGGAAGACCCCGTAGTTGCGCAGCGTCCAGGGCGCGACGACGATCACCGTGCCCACGGCGAGCACGGCCAGCTTGCCCGCGATGCGGAGCAGGGGCGTGCGCCGCAGCAGCTCGAAGACGGGGAAGATGACGACCATCAGCAGCACCCCGGGCTGGGTGAGGATGGAGAAGCCCAGGGCCAGACCGGCGCCCAGCGCCGCCGCGGCCCGGCCGGCCGGCGTGCGCTTCTCATCCACCTGGAGATAGAGCAGGAGGACGAGGGGGAGGAAGAGGACGAGCACCATCTCCTTGCTCGCCACGCCGGCCGCGGCCACGAGGTTCGGCCACAGGGCGAAGAGCAGGGTGGCGAGCCGCGCCGGCCCCTCGCCGAGGAGGCGCAGAGCCAGGGCTTGGACCACCAGCAGGGCGCCGGCGAAGAGCAGCAGGTTGGCCACCGTCACCCCCAGGGAGCCGACGCCGAGGACGGCGAAATGGAGGGCCAGCACCAGCGGATAGCCCGGCGGCCACTCGGCGTAGCCGGCGGCGCTGTGGTAGGCCTCGCCGCGGGCGAGATGGCCGCCGAGGTGGTAGTAGTCCGCGCCGTCCGAGGTGTAGGGGGCGGGGAAGACCAGGACCCAGGCGACGCGCAGCGCCACCCCCGCGACGATCACTCCCGCCAGCCAGCTCCGGCGTGGGATCCGCGCCAGGCGCAGGCCCGCCGCCGAGAGCAGCGCCGCGATCCGATCCTTCCCGGTCCAGACGACGCCCGCGGCCCCGGCAGCCACGATCAGGCCGAGGGCGACGCCCATCCACTCCCGCCCCCCCACGGCCAGGTCCCAGGTGAGCTTGGGCACGGAGACCAGCGTCTCGAGGGCGACCAGCACGAAGAGCACGGCGAGCAGCCGGCTCGCCGCGGCGGTCCATCCATCGGGGACGTCGGCCGTCGAGGAATCCAGCACCGGCGTGGGTCGAGCGGGGGAGACGAGCGTGGGGTGGTGTCGGACGTAGGGGTCTGCGGACATGTCCCGCGGATGGAAGCAAAGAAGGGGCCAGGTCCGCAGGCGTCCTTGCCCGGCGATGAGACGTGCCCTCCGAAGCCTCACCCCCGGCCAATCTCTGCGGGGCCCGGAGGGAGAGGGGCCGGGGGCATAGGCGCTAACTTAGCCTCGGACCGCCCCCCGCCCCGAAGCCCTCACCCCTGTCCCCTCTCCCGCCCCCTCGCCACCCCCCT
>JAJKHS010000101.1 GCA_021154885.1 Thermoanaerobaculum sp. | reverse complement strand
CCTGTCCCCTCTCCCGCCCCCTCCCACCCCCCTCACCGGGAGAGGGGAACCCGGTTGGAGCTGTCTTGCTGGTCTCCCTCTTCTCCCGGTGAGGGGGGTGGGAGGGGGCGGGAGAAGAGGGCCGGGGTGATGAGGGCCGCCGCTGCCACACTGCCCGCGAGATCTCGGCGATCGTCTGGTTGGCCTTCTTCTCGTCCTGAAAGCCGCGGGTGAGGACCACGAGCACGTAGGGCTGCTCGCCCGGCGGGAACACGATCGCCGCGTCGTGGTGGATGCCCGTGATGTCCCCCGTCTTGTGGGCGATGGGCGTCCCCTTCGGCAGGTAGGCCGGGATCTTCTCATTGAACTCCTGACCTTTGAGGATCTCGATCATCCGGGCGTTCGAGGCCGCGGAGAAGGTGCCGCCGCGGGCGAGCGCGGTGAGCAGGATCTCCAGGTCCTTGGCCGTGGCCGTGTTGTTGAGCCCCGCCTTGAAAGCCTTCTCGTCCTCGACGCCGCGCAGCACCTTCATCTGATAGGCCCCCAGGCTCCGCATCAGGTCCATGGCCCGCGAGGCGCCGATACGCTCGATCAGGAGGTTGGTCGCGAGGTTCGAGCTGCGGACGATCATCCGCCGGATCAGCTCCTCCAGCGGCCGGGTGCTCCCCACCGCCTGATAGAGGTCGGGATCGCCGTCGTCCTTGGGATCGAGGGTGAAAGGCGAGGCGTCCGCGAAGCTCTGGAACTGGTTGCGCACCGCGAGCGGCTCGCTCAGCCGCAGCTCGCCGGCGTCGACCGCCTGGAAGAGGGCCATCATCACCGGCAGCTTCATCGTGCTGGCGGCGTGGAAAGGCTCGTCCTCGTGGCTGAAGTAGGAGGCGCCGGTGCCCAGGTTGCGGTAGGCGATGGCGACGTCCACACCCTGGCGCTCGACGAACGGCTCCAGAGCGGCGGCCAGATTGCCCGGCTCCCCCGATGCCCGCGATTCCCGCGGCTGCCCCGCGGAGGCGCAGGCGAGGACGAGCAGGCAGAGCGGCGTCAGGCTCAGGATCGTGCGCATGGGCGGTTGTTCTCGTCAGAGGGTGTCTCGAAAGTCCGACCGGTCTGTCGGTAGGATATCAGGGTCGTGCTCATCCAAAAATTTGGATTTTTGAGTCAAAAATCCGCTGCGCAACTTTGCCCAACGCCTGATCTGATCAAATCTCGGCTGATTTGCTCAGATCCGCGCAGATTTGATCAAATCTTCGCCGCGCAATCCAGCGCATTGAATTTTTAAGTCAAATCTCCGGAGATTTGGTCAAATCGGTGCCGCGCAATCCAACGCATTGGATTTTTGAGTCAAATCTTGGCTGCGCAAGTCAGATCAACGGTTGGGCCGGGCAAATTTTGGTTGCGCCGGTCAGATCGGCGGCGTGCCGGCCAAATTTCGGTTGCGCAGCCAGCGCAGCGGTTGCGCTGGCCAGAATTCGGTTGCGCAGCCAGCGCAGGGGCTGCGCCAGCCAAAATTCGCCCGCGCAATCACCGCAACGGATTTTCTGGCTGCGCAGCCGATTCGGAGCGTCCGCAGCCGCGGAGACACCTTACCCGCCCCCCAGCCGTCTCGCCGCCTCCACCCGAGCCCCGCCTTCGAGCCAGACCAGTACCCCGTCATCTTCGCGCTCCGGATTCGCCCACAGGATCTGCGCGACCTCCCGGATCTCGGCCGCTATCTCGCGGAGGATCTGGCGCATGGCCTCGTCGCGAGAGAGCACGATCCGGTCGTGCTGGATGGCCGTCTCGATGAGGTGGGCATCCTTCTCCATCTCTGAGCGGACCGACTCGGAGGACGCGAGCCGCAGGAGACGGAGGCGGAAGCCGTCGTCCTGGATCGACTCGGCCAGGATCACCTTGTGGCGGGAATTCATCCGACGCAACCATCGCCGCGAATAGCGGGACTGGTGCCGCCGCCACTCGGCGAGGCACTCCGGGCTGAAGACGGCGCGGTAGCCAATTTCAAAAATTGCTTCCAGCACATCTCGGCACTGACGGGAGGGGCCAGCCGGAGCCCTCTCTCCGCCGGCAGACCGAGCGACCGAGGCGTCGACCACCAGCCGCTTACTTCTTGGCACGCTTCTTCCGCGGGGAGACCTTCGACTCGACGGCGTCGAGATACCGGTTATCCACTGCCGCCTCGACCTCGCCGAAGTCCTCGGGCCAGTCGCCATAGGCACCGAGTTGGTCCATCTCACCGCTGGTCACTTTTGTGGCGCCCCGGGCGTCCTGCTGGAACCAGTGGAGCATGACCTTGTCCGGGGAGATCTTGCCTTCGGCGACGAGGGTCTGGACGGCAAGAAGGAGGATGGAGCTGTGGGTTTCGGCTATGACCCTGACGCCACGGTTGGCGGCGTCGGCTAGGACCGTGGCCAGAGCTTGCTGCGCGCGGGGATGGAGGTGGAGCTCGGGCTCCTCGAGGTAAACGAGTTGGCCGCGCTTGGCTACGAGAAGGGCAACGAGGACAGGAAGGACCTGAGAGACGCCGAAGCCGACATCTGCGATGTTGACAAGCTCGCTTTCCACCGGCAGCCGACTGACAAGAATTTCAATCTGTGTTGCATCGATAGGCTTCGCCCGTACCTGCTTTGTTAACTCCAGTGTCTGGAGCCCTTTGTCCAGCAATCCAAGTCGAGGATCTTGAGTGGCTTGCCAGGAAAGGATGGCGCTAGCGATGTAGTTCTCGAACGTGCCGGGGAAAAGATCTCCTACGGCGGTCGTACGATAGGATCTGGACGGATTTCCCCGCAGACCGGGAACGTGAATCGTTGATAGAATCACGAATCGGAAGTAGGTAGTTAACCCAGCGCTAACCCACTTCTCATCCATAGCAAATAGATATTTTTTGTCAAAGAAACAACGGTCGCGCACGATGCGCTCGCGCCCTCGCAGTCCTGATGCGTCCTCAGCAGTCAAAGTGACGCGATGCCTATCTCTATGAGGTATCCACTGTGACAACTCCGTATTAACCAGCTCGACTCCAAAGTCGCCAGACCTCCTGAATACGTCCCTTATACTCCGGCCATCGCTCGTCTCAATCAAGATACTGAAAATGCCGTCACTTTCCCAGCGCTCCGCTTTTGAAAAAAATTGAGCTGGCGACGTAAAACGAACGAGGGGACCATCAAGAAGAAGAGGGCCGGGATCGAAAGGCGCTTCCAACGTTTGCTTGAGAAGAAGTAGTGGCTGCAGAGCGCTGGACTTTCCCGAACTGTTCGCACCGGCGAGGAGAGTCAGCGGACGGATCTCCACCCGCTGCTCTTCAAAGAACGCCTTGAAGCCCTTGATCGAGACGGCCGAAATCGCGGGAGGGGTCTTCTCATCGGCCATTCTCACACCGCTTTCTTCGAGCGGCATAGCACTCCTGCGGCCGGCGACTTGGACACCCGACTTCTGCCGCCCCTTCGGGGCTTGGAGAAATGCTGGGGCGTCCCTACCTGGGGCTGACGCCCCAGGCTTTATTCTGCCGCCCCTTCGGGGCTGTGTTTGCGCGGTTCTCATGAGACCTCGATGGGCTGGCCTTGTTCCAGATTTGCTCGGATCTGCTCGAATCGGCGAACAACGTCTGAAGAATAGAGCCTTTCTCCACAATCCAGACAGACTTCGGCTTGGACCTCGACCGTCATCGTGCAGACGGCCCCGTAGAGCACCTTCTCAACATCCTTCTCCACGATCTCGCCGCCACAGACCGGACATTTTTCAAATGGAATCATGCCGCCCCTCAATTCTCCTCCTCCGGCTCCAGCCCCAGCCGGATCATCAGGTTCTGCAGGATGCGCGCGGTCAGGCCCCAAATCCGCCGGTTGCCGATGTGGTAGACGCGGAGGTGGCGCTGGACGCCGTTGATCAACACCTCCTGCTCTTCCACCAGCTTGGGGTCGGCGAAGGCGGAGAGGGGGAGGCTGAAGACTTCCGCGATCTCGGCGGCGTTGAGCTCCGTCTTGAAGGGGTAGGGGATCGCTCCCACGCAGGGGATCACCCGGAAGCCGGCCGGGCTTTCGACCTCGTCGAGCTCGCCCAAGCGCAGGACCCGCTTGGGATCTTGACCGATCTCCTCCTGCGTCTCGCGCAGGGCCGCCCCCCAGGCGTCCTCCTTCAGCTCCTTGCCGCCGCCCGGAAAGGCGATCTGGTTGCGGTGGCTCGGCAGCGTGTCCGTACGCACGGTGAGGACGGTCCACAGCTCGCCCGCTTCGACGTAGAGCGGCACCAGCACCGCGGCCTGCCGCAGGTCGCTCGCCGCCAGGCGCCGGGGCGGCGGCGAGGCCAGGCGCTCTCTCAGGGCCAGGATCCAGCTCTGTGGGCTCTCCATCAGTCCCCCCGATGGATTTCTATCAGATCCCGCGCCGGCCGGATGCGCAAGGCGATGGGCTCCGTCTTCGCTCCGGGGAGATGGAAGGTCAGCGAGTAGAGGTGGTAGTCGTAGGGGCTCCACCAGAGGGGGTGCACCGCCCGCTCCGTCCGCAGCCGCACCTCGAAGATCTCGGCGCCATTGGCGAGCAGCATCAGCGGGCGCAGGTCCTCGTCGCCCACCTCGCGGACGTGGAGCCGGGTGGGAGCCCGGCCGTCGAGCTCGAAGTCGACCGACGACAGCGGCTGCGGGCTCCCCAGGAGCAGCTCGACCGGCGCGCCGCCCGCGAGCCGCAGGCTGCGTCCCCGCCCGGCGTGCCAAGCGTTGTGGTTGAGCAGCTTCACCCACAGTCCGCCCTCCATCGCCACCTGATCGCCGGGCAGGTTCGACTGCGTGGTCTCGTAGGGGAGCCACTGCCGGGCTAACGCGGAGACGTAGCGGGGCTGGCCGTCCAAGCCCACGGGATAGCCGGAGGGATCGTTCCACAGCGGCACCAGGAAGGGAGAGGCCAGCAGCACCACCAGCGGCATCCAGACCGCCCGGACCGGTCGCGCGGCGAGGAACCAGAGGGCCGGATAGAGCGGCAGGAAGTAGCGGTTGCCCAGCGCTCCCCCGCCGTAGAAGTTGAAGGGGAGGAGCACCAGGAAGGCGACCAGGGCCGCGCCCACCGCGAGGGGGATGGCCCAGCGGCCACGGTCCCTCTGGAAGGCCGCGAAGCCGAGGAGCAGCGGCAGGAAGTACGGCAGGAGCCCCAAGCTCCGGCCGGCGAGGAGGTAGACGAGGTTCCAGCCCGCGAGCCGCGGCGAGAGCTGTGGCCGCAAGGCCTGCCGCTGGAGCCACGAGGCATTGCCCTTCCGCTCCACCTGCGCGGACCAGGCGGCCTTGGGATATTCCACCTCGGGATAGCCTTGGTGGCCGTAGACCCCCTGGCGCTGGCCGCCGTAGCTCGTGGGATCGCCGCCCGCGAGCCACTGGAGCCCCAGGGACAGGGCCGCCACGGCCAGGGCTCCGAGCACCAGCCCGGCCATCGCGGCGCGCCGGCGACGGGGAGGGCCGTCCCACGCCGCCGCCAGCGCCGGCAGGAACAGGGTGAGATAGACCGGCCGGTAGACGACCGCCACGCCCAGGAGCGCTCCCGCTGCGCACCAGCGCGCCAGGGAGCGGCGCTCGGTCTCCGTGTCCTCCCCCGGATAGACCTCCGGCGGCGGCTCGTCCCCGCGCACGTAGCGGCGATCTCCCCAGTACACCAGCGCGAAGCCGGCCGCCGTGCAGGCCAGGAGGAAGAGGTCCGCGTCCCCCCAGAAGACGTAGGCGAAAGCGGTGGAGGCGAAGACGAAGGCCGCCGTCCACCAGGGTGCGGCACCGCCGATGCGGTGGCGCAGGGCGAGGGCGGCGAGGAGGGCCGCCACGGCCAGCAGCAGAGCATTGGCCACCACCGGCCCGCGCACCGGCGCCACCCGCACGAAGGGGACGAGGACCAGGGCGTAGAGCGGCGGCTTGGCGTAGACCAGCCGGTCGCTCCCCGGGCGGCTCTGGAGGACGAGCCCCTCGGGCGGCACGCCCCACTGCGCCACGAAGCGGTCGTAGTCCTGGCGGGTGTAGGAGAGGTCGAAGTCCCAGGCGAGGCTCGCCGCCTGCATGGCATACGTGGCCTCGTCGCCGATCAGGGGATGATGGGCGCGGTCGAGGCGCACGGCGCCGATCAGGGTGGAGAGCAGGAGGAGGGCCAGGATCAACCAGCCCACGGCCTCCAGGGGATGGCGCTTCAGATCCACTGGTCCCAATCCGGGCCGCCCAGCTTGGAGAGGCTCACCCCCCCGACGAGATGGGGCTCGATCCACAGGCGGGCCGGCCCCGGCGGCCGGCGCAAGTCGGCCTCCAGCACCACCTCCTCGCCCGGCGCCAGGTCCCGCGGCAGGGGGAGCCAGAGGCCGCCGTCGAAGAAGTCCGTGCCCCACAGCCGGTCGTCGCCGCCGTCGATCAGCAGCTTGATCACCACGCTCACCCGGCCCGGCCCCTGCTCGCCGGCCAGCCAGCGGGCATAGCCGGTGTTGCGCAGCCGGATGCGCAGCTGCCGCTTCTCGCCCTCGGGCCAGGGGACCTCCGCCCCCTCGACCGCGAGCTCGCCGGGCAGCGGCTCCCAGATCAGGCTCGTGGGCCCCGGCACCTCGCGACATCCGCCAATGTCCTCCCCCACCGGCCGCAGCTCGGCCCACTCCTCGCAGGCCGCGATCACCGCCGCCGCGGCGCGCGCCGGATCGTGGCGCAGCCGCACGTGCTCCCGCGCGGCCCGCCCCATGGCCGCGAGGCGTCCAGGATCGGCCAGCAGCTCCCGCAGCAGCGCCGCCAGGGCCGCCGGCTCCTCGTCGCCCAGCGGCACCCGTAGCGCCACCTCGGCCGGCAGCTCGGCGAACTGCGCGTAGTCCGAGACGATGGCCGGCCGGCCCGCGGCCAGCACCCGCAGCAGCGAGGCCGAGGTCTCTCCAGCCGTGGGATAGCGCAGGTTGAGGCAGAGGTCCACGGCGGCGATGGACGCCTCGAAGTCCGCGAACGGCAGGAAGCCCAGGACGTGGACGCGCTCGGCCACGCCGGCCCGGCGCGCCTCGCCCTCCAGGTCCATCACCGAAGCCGCCTGCCCCACGATGACGAGATGGACCTGCTCCAGCCCTTCCGCCGCCAGCGCCCGCACGGCCGAGACGGTGCGCTTGATGGGCGTCTGAAAGCCGAAGGAGCCGATCACGGGCCGGTCCTCGGGGAGGCCGAAGCGGCGGCGCAGGGCGCGGCCGGCCGCCGCATCCGCCGCCGCGGGCAGGGGCACACCCATGGGGACGGCGCGCACGGGCACCCCCACGTCCTCGTCCGCCAGCGCCTCCGCCGCCCACTGGCTGTGCACCAGCACGCCCCGCTGGCGGCGCAGCAGGGTGCGATGGGCGGGCAGCGAGAAGAGCGGCGCCTCGCCCCAGGCGTTCCAGCGCTTGGCGAGCGCCGCGGCCTCGCCGATCCAGCCGTGGTCCCGGGTCAACGCCTCCTTGTAGTCCCAGAACCCCTGCGCATCGTGGCGGCCGAGGGTGATGTCCTGCAGCAGATGGTGGAGGACGACGTCATGCAACGTGAGCACGCCGGGGATGCGCAGCGCCAAGTCCAGCACGCCCTTGTGATAGCGGTTGTTCCCCATCTGATAAAGGGGCAGGCGGCCGTCCGCGCCCGTCTCCTCCGCCGCAGCCAGAGGCCAGGCCCGCTCCACCTCGGGAGAGACGGGCAGGTCCGGCAGGCGGATCAGCCGCACGCCGGCGAGCGCCGCGAGATGGGGCAGCAGGTCCGCGCTGTAGTCGGCGATGCCGGAGCGGACGGGTGGGAGGGGAGAGACGTAGTCGAGGTTCATGCCCTCACCCCTGTCCCCTCTCCCACCGCACTCCCCCGACCGGGAGAGGGGAACGCTGCTGAAGGGTTCTTGCCTTTCTCCCTCTTCTCCCGGTCGGGGGGAGTGCGGTGGGAGAAGAGGGGCCGGGGTGATGAGGGGTCTTGGGAGGGGGCATCATTGGCCTACACCACATCATCCCGATCCCGCTCCGTCGCCATCTGCCCCTTCAGATACGCCTCGATGAACGGATCGAGCCCGCCGTCGAGCACCTTTTCGGAGTCGCCCACGGCGGCGCCGGTGCGGTGGTCCTTGACCAGCCGGTAGGGATGGAGGACGTAGCTGCGGATCTGGCTCCCCCAGGCGTTGTCCATCTTCTTCCCCTCGCGCTCCGCCTGCTCCGCCGCCCGCCGCTGCATCTCCCGCTCGTAGAGACGGGAGCGCAGGACCTTCAGGGCCATGGCGCGGTTCTTGATCTGGCTGCGCTCGTTCTGGCAGGAGACCACGATGCCGCTCGGCAGGTGGGTCATGCGCACCGCCGACTCCGTCTTGTTGACGTGCTGGCCGCCGGCGCCCGAGGAGCGGAAGACGTCGATCTTCAAATCCTTGTCGTTGATCTCGATCACCACGCTATCGTCGACCTCGGGCAGCACGTCCACCGAGGCGAACGAGGTGTGGCGCCGGGCCTGGAAGTCGTAGGGGCTGATGCGCACCAGCCGGTGCACGCCGTGCTCGCTCTTGAGATAGCCATAGGCGTGGAGGCCGCGCACGGCGAGGGTGGCGCTCTTGATTCCCGCCTCCTCGCCGTCCTGGCGGTCCAGCAGCTCGATCTCGTAGCCGTGCTGCTCCGCCCAGCGCAGGTACATGCGCAGCAGCATCTCGGCCCAGTCCTGGGACTCGGTGCCGCCGGCCCCGGGATGGATCGCCAGGATGGCGTTCTTGTCGTCGTCCGGCCCGGAGAGCTTGAGCTCCAGCTCCAGCTTCGCCAGCTCGGCCTCCAGGCGGTCGATGAAGCGGTCGAACTCGGGATCGGCTTCGCCTTCGTCCAGCAGCTCGCGCCAGGTGGCGAGCTCGTCGGCGTCGGCGCGCAGGCGGTTCAGGCTTTCGAGGCGCCGCTCGATGTCGCGGCGTTTCTGGAGGATCGAGGCGTTTTTGGCCGGGTTGTCCCAGAAGCCGGCCTCCTGCATCTGGTGGTCGATCTCGGACAGCTCGCGCTCGAGGTCTCCCTCCTCAAAGATACCCCCGGAGGTTGGCGAGCTGCTCGGCGAGCGTGTCGATCCGTTGCTGGACGTCGTAGGCGATCATGGGGAGGTCCCTCTCTTTCGTGTCCAAGTGTATCCAAAGACCGCTATCAACGTCGAGAGCGTCGAGAGCAGCGGCACCAGCCACGGCGCGCGGGAGAACGGCGTGAGACGCCGCTCCCCCAGCACCCGGGCGCGGATGACTCCCTCGCGGAACACCCCGATCTCGGAGCGTACCGAGCCGTCGGGGGCCACGAAGGCGGAAACGCCCGTGATCGCCGCCCGCAGCAACGGCCGGCGGTTCTCCGCGGCCCGGAAGCGCGCGGCGCGGAAGTGCTGCCAGGGCGCCGACGTGTCGCCGTACCAGGCGTCGTTGGTGATCGTCACCAGCAGCGTCGCGCCCTGGCGGACGAGGTCGGCCACCTCGGAAGGGAAAACCACTTCATAGCAGATCGACATTCCGATCTCCTCGCCGTTCCACGGCAGGAGCACGGTGCGGTCCGCCGGCCGGAACTCGCCGGCGTTGCGCGCCAGCTTGTCCATCCAGCCGAAGACCCCACGGAACGGGACGTACTCGCCGAACGGCACCAGGTGGCGCTTGTCGTAGCGCACCGGTGGCTGCGATGGCTGCGACGCCGAGAGGAGGAAGGCCGAGTTGTAGAACGCGTTGCCCACCGGCGAGCCGGAGTTGAACAGCACCGTGCAGCCGCGGTCCACCATGGCGGCGAGGTCCTGGTCGAGCCACGGGTCGCGGCCGTACTGGAACGGCCAGGCCGCGCTCTCCGGCCACACCACCAGGGCGCCCGGCTGGCACGACTGCAGCGACAGGTCGACCACCTTGCGATAGTTGCGCTCCACCGCCAGCCGGTCGAAAGCCACCAGGTTGGGGATGTTGGGCTGCAGCAGGCGCACCGGCTTGCCGAAGCCGCCGGCCTCGCGCACCTCGCGGGCGTCCTGGCGCAGGCTCCAGCGGGCGGCAAGGGGGAGGAGCAGCAGCGGCACCACGATCCCCAGCGCCGCCGGCTCCCAGCGTCGCGCCGCGACCGACATAGCCACCGCCACGCTGGTGAGCACCACCAGGAACGACACGCCATAGGCGCCGATCCACGCCGCCAGCGGCAGCGCGCCCGGCACGTCCACCCAGGCATAGCCCGCGAGGTTCCACGGAAAGCCGCCGCCGAGATAGGTGCGCAGCCACTCCAGAGCGACCCACAGGGCCGGCAGCGTCAGCAGGCGGGCGAGCCCGCCGCGCCGCCACAGCCGCGACCCGAGCCACGCGAAGGCGGCGTGGTAGAGGGCGAGATAGGCCGCGAGCAGGCCGGTGAGGACGACCCCCAGGGGGAGCGGCATCTGGCCGAAGGTCTGGAGCGTCGGGACGATCCAGTAGAGCCCCGTCATCCACGCCGCCAGGCCGTGCACCCACCCGAGCCGCCCGGGCCGCGGCCAGGCGAGCATCACCACCAGCGGCGTGAGGACGATCCAGGAGGCCAGCGACAGCGAGACGCGGCCGAAGCAGAGGCCCCACAGCACGCCGCTGGCGGCGGCGAAGAGATAGCGGAAGGGGGCGGATTTCATGAAGATTTCAGGGCTGTTCTGCTTAGGGTAGGGGCGGGTCTGGACGGCGGGTGGGGGCTCGACCTGCCCTGATGGGGATGGCGTCGAGTCGAGTCGGCCAAGTCGGACCGCGCCAGGGCGGGTCGAGCCACCGCCCACCCGTCCAGACCCGCCCCTACCCTAAGCCGGATTTCGGGTCTCCCCCCTCACTCCGTCACCCACGTATCCAGCCTGTACGCCCGCCGCACCTTCTCCGCCACCTTCTGCGCATCCGGACGGGAGGAGAAGGGGCCGATGCGCACCCGGTACATGGTGTGGCCGGCGACGTCCACAGGCGAGAGAAAGGCATGCTGGCCCCCCTTGACGAGCCGCTTGCGGATGCTGTCCGCCTGCGGCCGGTCCTGGGAGGAGAAAACCTGAATGACCACCGCGCCCTTGGGGACGGCGGGCTCCACGATCTCGGAAGGCTTGGCGGGCCGGAGAGGCGAGGTATCGGCCGCGGGCGTGGTCGCAGCCTCCACCGTCCCCTTGCCCTTGCGCCCCTTGCCCTTGCGGTCTGGCCCCGGGGCCGGCGCGGCGGGGGCGGGCGCCGGGACGGCCGCGACCTGGACCGGGGACTCGGCCGGCTCGGGCTCCGGCGCGGGAGTCTCAGGCCTGGCGGGCGTCGCCTCGCTTTTCCCTTGCTTCTCCCCATGGGAACCACGGGCTTTCTTGTTGTCACGGGAGTCGAAGAAATCGAGGTTCTCCAGGTTCTCTCCCTCCTTCTTCGGCTCGGTCTGGGGCGGCGACGCGTTGCGGGCGATCTGCTCCTGGGCGCGGACCGTGCTCTCGCGGCCGATCCAGACCCCGGAGAAGAAGGCGCCCAGCAGGCAGACCAGGAGGATCACGAAGGCGACGACCACCTGGCGATTGGTCAGCGCGATCTCGTAATAGCTGGGCTCGTGCGGTTCAGACACTTCGGCTCAGACTCCTAGGTCAGGTTCTTGGTGAAGGCCTTGATGAGATCGATCGGGAACGGGAAGATGATCGTGGAGTTCTTTTCCGCCGAAATCTCGGTCAAGGTCTGCAGATAGCGGAGCTGCAGCGTCACCGGGTTGCCCGAGACGATCTGTCCCGCCTCGGCCAGCTTCACCGAGGCCTGCAGCTCGCCCTCGGCGTGGATGATCTTAGCGCGCTTTTCGCGCTCCGCCTCGGCCTGCTTGGCCATGGCGCGCTGCATCTCCTGCGGCAGGTCGATGTTCTTCAGCTCCACCATCGACACCTTGATCCCCCAGGGCTCGGTGTGCTGATCGATGATCACCTGGAGCTTGGCGTTGAGCTTGTCGCGCTCGGCCAGCAGGTCGTCCAGCTCGGCCTGGCCGAGCACCGAGCGTAGCGTCGTCTGGGCGAGCTGGCTGGTGGCCAGCAGATAGTTCTGCACCTCGACGATGGCCCGCTGCGGATCGACCACCCGGAAGTAGACGATGGCGTTGACCTTCACCGAGACGTTGTCGCGGGTGATGATGTCCTGCGGCGGCACGTCGTGGACGATCGTCTGCATCGAGACCTTCACCATGGTCTCGAACGGCCAGAAGATGAGCACCAGGCCGGGTCCCTTGGGATGCGACGACAGGCGGCCGAGCCAGAAGGTGACGGCCCGCTCGTACTCCCGGAGGATGTTCACCCAGCGGGAGAACAGGAAAAGACCGATGAAGACGATGGCGATGAAGCCGAATCCGAATGGCATAGGTCGAACCCCTTCCCTTAGATTGAACGCTGGCGGTGGGGACGCACCGTCAGCAGGAGCTGCTTCACGGCTACGACGTCCACCTCTTCCCCCGCCGCCACCGGCTCCATCGCCACGGCGTCCCAGAGCTCGCCGTGGACGAAGACCTTGCCTCGCGGCGCCAGCCCCGAGCGGGCCACTCCGACCTCTTGAATCAGCCCCTCCGCCCCGGTCCGCACCGGCAGCCGCTTCGCCCGCAGCGCCATCCAGAGGAGGAAGCCGACCACCAGGAGAGTGAATACCGCGAGCATGGCGATCAATTCCACACTCACCCTGAGCGCCGGCTCCGAGGTCTTGAACAGCATCAGCGAGCCCAGCACCAGGCAGATCACCCCCGCCACCGTGAGCCCGCCATAGCTGGTGAGCTTGATCTCCAGGATGAAGAAGATCATCGCCAGCAGGAGCAGGGCGAGGCCCGCGTAGCTGACCGGCAGCACGGAGAGGCCATAGAAGGAGAGGATCAGGCAGATCGCCCCCACCACGCCGGGCAGGATGGCCCCGGGGTGCATCAGCTCGAAGAACAGCCCGAGCGAGCCGAGGCCGAGCAGCAGGTAGGTGATGTTGGGATCGGCCAGCACGCCCAGGAACGAGCGCAGCGGCGAGATCTCGAACCGCCGCACCGCGGCCCCGGCCGTGTGCAGGGTGACAGTGGTTCCGCCCCGCTTGACGGCGCGGCCGTCCAGGGCCTTGACCAGGGCCGGCAGGTCGGGCGCCACGAGGTCGACGAGCTTGCCGTCCAGCGCCTCCTGGGCCGAAAAGGAGCGGCTCTCCACCACCGCCGCCTCGGCGAGCTTGAGGTCGCGGCCGTTGCGCAGGGCCAGCGAGCGGATGTTGGCGGCCGAGTCCTGCTCCACCTTCTTGCCGAGGATGCCGGGGATGTCCTCGCCGCCGCCGCCGACCGGGTGGGCCGCGCCGGTGTTGGTACCCGGGGCCATGGCCGCTACGTCCGCGGACATCAGGATGTAGAACCCGGCCGAAGCCGCCCGCGCCCCGCTGGGTGCCACGTAGACCACCACCGGCGTCCGCGCCCCCAGGATGGAGGTCGTGATGTCGCGGGTCGAGGTCATCAGGCCGCCGGCCGTGTCGAGCTCGATCACCACCGCCGCCGCGCCCGCCCGGTCCGCCTCGTGGATCGCGTCGTCGATCAGCTCCGCCGACACCGGATGAATGGCGGACTTCACGGCGACCACCAGCACCTCGGGAGCGGCCGGAGCCGCGGGCTGAGCGGGGACCAGGGGCGCGAGGAGGGAGAGCAGACCCAGGACGAGGATCGGCAGGGCCGCGGATCGGCGGGCGGAAGGAGAGGTCAAGAGAGGCATAGTCGATCTCAGAGTATACCCCCTGGGACCCCTGGGACCGCCGGCGTCCCGCCGGCCTTCTAACTAAAAAACGGGGTTAGCTGCCGGCGGGACGCCGGCGGTCCCAGGCAAAACCCTCACCGGCGGCAGGCACCGCGCCTCGTCACAAGCCTGATACGTAACCGCCAGCCGCTCCGTCCCCGAGACCTCCCCCGTGATCTCCACCTTTCCCGTATAGACCGACAGCGGCGCGTGGGCGAACGCGGCCGTCGCCGGCTCTCCCTTGGGGTATTGGATACTCCGCAGCTCGCCGCCCTCGGCCTGCACCTCCGTAGGCACCAGGTACGGCTCCGAGGCGGGGTTCGCCTGAAGATGCCAGCCGGGGGCGATCTCCAGAGCGAGACGGAACGGGCGCCAGCCGCCGGCCTCAGGGCCCAGCTCGAGATGCGCCCTCACCAGCCGCTCCGCCTCGTGCTCCAGCTTGGAGACGCCCGCCGCTTCCGCCTGCCGCTCGTGGGCCGCCCGCTCCTCGCCGTACTCGGCCTCCACCTCCTCGGGGATGCCCCCCTTCTCGTGGTAGCGCCGGGCGGCGATGGCGAGCATGCGCACCGCGTCCGGGTGCCCCTCCACGATCGGGGTGAAGGCGCAGAGCGCCTTGCGCGCCTCCCGGCGCCAGGCGAGCTCGCCCGTCCGGTCCGCGAGGTCGAGAAGGTTGAGCGCGGCGATGGCGTTGCCCGCGGGAGTCGCACCGTCGAAGACTTCCTTGCTGCGGAAGAGGACGTCCGGGCTCGCGCCGCCCGTGAAATAGCCGCCCGCCGGGTCGCGCAGCCGCTTGCTCTGCTCGCGCGTCAGGCTCACGGCCGCGGCGAGCCAGCGCTCCTCCCCCGTGGCGTCGTGAAGGGCGAGCAGGCCGCGGACGAGGAAGACGTAGTCGCCCAGGTAGGCGGCGATCTTCCCCTGTCCCTGGCGCCAGGAGTGCAGCAAGGTGGTGTCCTCGGGGCGCTCGGGGCGCTCAGGGCGCATCGTCCCCAGGATGAAGTCCGCCGCCCGCGCCGCCCGTTCGACGAAGGACGGCTCGGCGAGCAGCTTGCCGGCCACGGCCAGGCCGCGGATCAACATGCCGTTCCAATCCGCCAGGACCTTGTCGTCCGTCAGCGGCCGCTGCCGCTGCTCGCGGGCGGCGAAGAGCTTCGCCCGGCCGGCGTCGACGTCGCGCAGCAGGTCCGCGAGGCCCAGGCGGCGGCGCTGGGCTGCGGCCTCCAGCGGCTCGGGGAGATGGAGCACGTAGTGGCTGCCCTCGAAGAACGGCGGGCCGGCGAAGCCGAGCAGGGGCGCGAGGAAGGTGAAGTCCTCCTCGCCCAGCGCCGCCAGCAGCTCCTCCCGGGTCCAGACGTAGAAGGCCCCCTCGTGGCCGTGGGTCTCGGCGTCGATGGCGCTCCAGAAGGCCCCCTCCGGCGCGGTCATCTCCCGCGCGATCCACTCCGCCGTCTGGCGCACCACGCGCGCCGCCTGCGGATCGCCCGTGCGGGCGTGCTCGCGGGCGTAGAGCTCGAGCAGGAAGCCATTGTCATAGAGCATCTTCTCGAAGTGGGGGATCTTCCACTCGCGGTCCGTGGCGTAGCGGTGGAAGCCGCCGCCGAGCTGATCGTAGATCCCGCCCCGGGCCATGGCGTCCAGCGTGCGGGTCAGCATCTCCGCCGCCTCTGGCCGCTCGTCCGCCAGCTCCAGCAGGAGATAGAGGTTGGACGGCGTGGGGAACTTGGGAGCGCCGCCGAAGCCGCCGTGCTGGGGATCGAAGCGGTGGGCGAGCGACTCCAGGGCGCGGACGGCCACGGCGCCGCTCGGCGGCTCGGGCGCTGCTTGAGCGCGCTCCTCCAGGTAGTGGCGCATGGCCCGGGCCATCTCCTCCGCCTGCTCCTCCACGTCCTGGCGGCGGGTGCGGAAGGCCTCGGCCAGATCCGCCAGCACACGGGCGAAGCCGGGCCGGCCGTAGCGGTCGTCCGGTGGGAAGTAGGTGCCGGCGTAGAAGGGCTTGAGAGCGGGCGTCAGGAACACCGAGTTGGGCCACCCGCCCTGGTCGGTGAGGATCTGGGTGGCCGCCATGTAGATCTCGTCGAGGTCCGGCCGCTCCTCCCGGTCGAGCTTGACGTTGACGAAGTCGCGGTTCATCTGCTCCGCCACTTGGCGGTTGGAGAACGACTCCCGCTCCATGACGTGGCACCAGTAGCAGGTCGAGTACCCCACCGAGAGGAAGATCGGCTTGTCCTCCCGCCGCGCCCGTTCGATCGCCTCCTCTCCCCAGGGGTACCAGTCCACCGGGTTGTGCTGATGCAGCAGAAGGTAGGGACTGCTCTCGCCGGCGAGGCGATTGGTGTGGCTGGAATCGTGTGCGCTCATGGACAGACCTCCCCCGACCGCATTGTATGGCGGGTGGGGCCGATTCGATGGTTGGACTCAAACTCCAGGCGTTGCGGCGCCGGCGGGGCCCTCATCACCCCGGCCCTCTTCTCCCAGCCTCCCCCCCGGCCGCCGGGAGAAGAGGGAGTGGTTAGTCTGAAAAAAAGACAAGAAGAGGCCCAAGAAGAGGAACGGTCTTAGCCCTCTCTCTCCCGGCAGTCGGGGGGGAGGCTGGGAGAGAGAGGGTTGGGAGAGTGAGGGTCCGCCCCGAAGGGGCGCCAGGAAAGGTGGGGGGACCGAGGAAGCGAAGACTGTATTACCATGTCCCACCGTCTTGGAGAGACCTCGAAAGGAGATCCCCCATGTTCCGACGCACCGTGGTCACCGGTTCGCTCTTGATTGCCGCTCTCGCCCTCGCTCCCCAGCCGGGGTCCGCCCAGCCCACGGCCCAATCCGTGGCCGACAGCGTCCAGAAGGCGCTGGGCGGCAAGGAGGCCTGGGACAACACCCGCTTCCTCCATTTCACCTTCGCCGGCCGCCGCACCCACTGGTGGGACAAGTGGACGGGCCGCTACCGCGTGGAGGGCGACACCAAGGAGAAGCAGCACTATGTCATCCTCGAGAACATCAACACCAAGGAGGGGACGGCCTACCTCGACGGCAAGAAAGTCGAAGGCGACAAGGCCAAGGAGATGCTGGAGAATGGTTACGGCGCCTGGGTGAACGATACCTACTGGCTGCTCATGCCGTACAAGATCCAGGACCCCGGCGTGAACCTCTCCTACGCCGGCGAGGAGACGGTCGACGGCAAGACCTACGACAAGCTGGCCCTCTCCTTCGGCAAGGTCGGCCTCACCCCGGGCGACCACTACACGGCCTACATCAACCGCGACACCCACCTGATGGACCGCTGGGCCTACCTCCTGGAGAGCATGCCGAAGGAGGGTCCGCCCACGGCCTGGAAGTGGGAGGGCTGGCAGAAGTACGGCAACATCATGCTCGCCCCGCATCGCGTCGCGGTGGAGGGCGATCACAAGCTCGAGCTCGGCGACATCTCGGTGCCCGCCACGCTCCCGGACTCGGTGTTCACGTCGCCCGATCCGGTGAAATGAGTATTGGCGAAGGCGAAGTCCGCGCCATCTGGCTGAAGCGATTCAAGCGCGGCCCCATGGATCCGCAGGAGACCGCCACCCTGCGGGCCGGCAAGGGCCTGGTGGGCAATGCCAACCAGGGGGGCCGCCGCCAGGTGATCCTCCTGGCAGAGGAGGCCTGGGGCCAGGCCCTCGCCGAGCTTGGAGAGGATCTCGATCCCGCCGCCCGCCGCGCCAACCTCCTCGTCGCCGGCATCGGTCTCGAAGGCACCCGCGGCCAAATCCTCCGAGTCGGCCCCTGCCGTCTCCGCATCTTCGCCGAATGCGCCCCCTGCGAGCGGATGGACGAAGCCCGCCCGGGCCTCAAAGCCGTCCTGCGCCCTCACTGGCGAGGAGGCGCCTGCGCCGAGGTGATCGAAGGTGGGGAGATCCGGGTAGGGGACGGGGTGGTGTGGGAGGAGAGCACAGCAACACCCGTCCCGTAGGGATAGGTTGACACGCATGCCCGCTACCTGTAGTCTCTCTGCATGCGAGCGGCGATTGAGATCTCGGACGAGCAGACGGCACGTCTTCAGGAGTTGGCGGCCAGAAATGGTGAGGACTTCTCCAGGCTCATCCAAGAGGCGATCGAGCAGTATCTGGATCGGAGCATCATCCGGGAGGAGAGGGTTCGCGAGGCCCTCGCAATCCTCGGGACATTGGACGAGGAATCTGCGCAGCGTCTGGAGCGATCGGTTTTAAGCCTCCGGAGCACCTGGAGGTGATCGTTGCTGATTCCGATGTCTTGATTGACGCTTTACGGGGTCGTGAACCGGTGGCCAGCCGGATCGCCTCAGGGATCAGTGACGGAAATCTCACCACCACCGCAATCAGCGTCTTCGAACTGTTGAGTGGCGCCAGAACTGACTCGGAGAGAAGCAAAGTCACTCGGCTGCTCGGAGGGTTGACAATCCTGCCCTGCGACGAGAAGGCTGGGATCGTGGCAGCGGAGATCCGAAGGAGGCTTGAAGCGCAGGGTGCCACGATCGGCATGGCCGACTACCTGATCGCGGGTGTGTGCCTCTCCAGGTCAGCGACTCTCCTGACGCGGAACCTCGACCACTTCGAGAGAATCCCGGATCTGGCTCTGGGTAACATCTCAGATCTCCCCGCACAATAGCTCAATCCGGCCCATCGGTTGGGCCGGCATCGTGATCGGTGGGTCGCCAGACCGCCGGCGTTGCCGCCCCCGCTCCCAGGGTTGGCTTCGATTTTGCTCAGAGCATGCTCCGGATATTGGATGACCGAGAAGTTTTCAGGCAACCACTTTCAGGAGGTACCGATATGCGAGCCCGAGCCTATTTCTTCGCCGTCCTGCTCTGTGCCGGGATGGCTCCCATACACGGAGTGCAGTTGCCGGCGCCACCTCCTCTGCCGCCGCCTCCCCGGCTGCCGGCACCGCCGCCTCTGCCCCCGCCGCCGCCTCTCCCGGGGGCACGGGCCGACGTCAGGGTCCGAGCCACGGGCCATCATCGTCATCGTCATCATTACCGCAACTATCGCCACTATCGCCCCAGGCATCACCGCCACCACCGGCGGCATGCGGGGTAGACAGGACCCGGGGGAGGGGAGGGCTCGACCGTCCGCCCTAGAGGTCGAGCTCGTCCCCTTCCTCCACCACCCGGAACCCTCTCGCCTCGATCGCCTTGCGGGCAGCGCCGTCCCTATCCAGCGCTGGATTCGAGTGGTTGAGGTGGGTGAACCCGACGCGCAGCTTGCCCGCCTTCACCAGCGGCTCCAGCAGGTCCATGGTGTCCGTGACCAGGGGATGCTTGATCTTCGACACGTCCCGGTCCGGCAGCTCGTCGGGGGAGTAGAACGTGGCGTCCAGGAGGGCGAGGTCCACCTTCTCGGCGGCCAGGACTTCGGTCAGCGGACGGGGCCACGCCTTCCAGGAGTCGGTGTCCGGCACGTAGAGGAGCGTCTTGTGCGGACCGCGGACGACGAACGCCAGCGTGTCCGTGTACTCGTCGCGGTGGGGGACGGGAAAGGCCTTGACGGTGAGCCCGTCCTCCAGCTCGAAAGGCTGGCCGGGCTGGATCTCCCTGAGAGTGATGTTTCCCAGGCGGACGAGCTGGCTCCAGGGGCCGTTGGTGCGCAGGAACTCCGCCATGCGCGGTGAGACCCAGGTGGGAATGCCTTTCGTGTTCAGGCTCTCGAAGCCGAAGTGGGCGAGACCCAGGTAGTGGCCGATGTGGGCGTGGGTGAGGAGCACGCCGTCGACCGGTGCCCGGTCGGTCTTCCCTTCCGGGTGATGACGGAAGGTGTGGATCTTCTCGATCTGAGCCGGCAGGTCCGGCGTCGCGTCGATCAGATAGACGTGATCCGTCTTCGGCAGGTAGATCGCCAGGCTCGCGACGTGCCGGACAAGGGCCGGGTTCCTGCGCGCGGCCGAGCAGTGGGCGCAGTCGCAGCCGGTCTGCGGCAGGCCGCCGTCCTGAGCGGTGCCAAGGACGACGATGCGGGGGGCGGAGGGCGTGGAAGGAGCGCCGGCTGCGAGAGCGAGCACGAGCGGTAGTAGGGCAAGGAGCTTGATCATCGGGCCAACCTCCGGATCAGGAGGATCTCGCGAGTCGACAACAGGAACCGCGCAGCAATATAGTCCTGCTCAGGAATCTCCCATGACCCCACCCCCTCGTCAACTCCGATTGAACGTCTGCTCGGACGAACCCGACTGGCACCAAGCCGTCAAGACCGAGGCTGCGCTCGCCATGGACCGCCTGCGCCGTCAGATTGGCCCCGTCGGCGTCCCGGTCAGTGAGCTGATCGGCGAGGGCCGCAGGCGGTGAGCTTGGTGTGACGTCCGCCCGCGCCAAGAAGGACCGGCGCAGCCGGAAGGTGACGGCGACTTCCTCCCAAGCGGCCGAGATCCGCCAGGAGCGCATCCCGCCGCTGGCGAAGCTGATCCTGGCGTCTGTGGCCGTGATCGGCCTGCTCTTCGCCCTCCGGGCTCGGGCGCCGCTGCCGTGGTCGTACGACGAGTATTACCACCTGGGGCTGGCGCGGGAGATGCGGTCGGGCCTCCGCATCGAGTCGTTCCGGTGGACGCCGTTCTCGATCCTCTTCGACCGCTTCGTGGACAGCACACCGCTCTTCCACGTCCTGCTCATGCCCTTCGCCACGCTGTCGCTCCCGACGGCGGGGAGGATCGGCGTGCTGCTCGGGCAGGTGTTCCTCGTGGGCTCGTTCGCCTGGGCGCTGTGGTCGCTGCGGGTGCCGCGGCCGTGGTGGTTCGTGCTCGCCCTGCCGGCGCTGGGGACGCTGTTCGTGCAGCGGCTGGAGATGCTGCGTCCGCAAGTGTGGCTGATCGGGTTCACGGTGCTGGTGGTGGCCCTGCTCGCGGAACGGCGATGGAAGGCGCTGTTCGTGGTCTGTGCTCTCTTCGGGCTGACCCATACAGGGGGATGGATCGCCATCCCCCTGGCCGTGCTGTGGTCTCTCTCGGGGCTGGCGATACCGCCGGGCTCGGGAGAGCCGGAGGGGCGACGAATTCCATGGCAGCCCATGGCCGCCGCCGCGGCGGGGTGGCTGCTCGGCCAGCTCGTGCATCCGGAGGTGCCGGCGAATTTTCGGCTGTTTTTGATCTCGAACTTCGTCGTGCCGTTCCAGTCCACGGGCGCGGGGGACGCCGCCCTGCGGTCGCAGCTCGGGACGGAGATGTCCCGGCCGGAGTGGGGCATCCTCGCCGAGCAGTGGCCGGCGTTCATCGCGCCCGCGATCGTCCTGTTCGCCCTGCTTTTCCAGCCGCGGCTGCGCAGCCGGGCGACGCTCACGGCAGGGATCGTCTCGCTCGCCTTCCTCGTGGCCGGGAGCCTCGCCGCCCGCCGGTTCTTCGAGCTGGGGGCTCCCCTCGCCCTCCTCGCCCTGGCGCTGGTGAGCCGCGAGCGGCAGGAGAAGGGGTTCCCTCCCCTGCTCCCCGAGTGGGGGCGGCTGGCGGCGGCGGTCACCATCCTCGTCGGAGCGTTGTGGACGATGAGCACGCTGCGCGGCTATGGCTATGGCGTGGCCTCGCCGCCGCTGGAGATGGCCCGCTGGCTGGGGGAGCACGGAAGGCCAAGCGAGCGGGTCTTCACCGTGCAGTGGGCGGACTCGTCGCCCCTCCTCTACGCCGCGCCGCAGCTCCAGTCGCTGGTGGCCCTGGACCCGACCGTCTTCTATATGAAGAACCCGAAGCTCTTTCAGATTTACGTGGAGATCGTCGCGGGGCGCCACCCCGACCCGGCGCGAGCCATTCGCCAGCAGTTCGGAGCCCGATGGGCGACGGTCCCCTACAATTTCTACGCGCAGGTCGCCTCCCAACTGGCCAAATCGCCCGGCGTAAAACTGGTTTATGGAGACCGGGATTACGCGGTGATGGACCTCGGATCGTGGAAGCCCTGATCGAGCTCGTCGAGCTGGCCCGCAGCTACGGCGACCGGCCGGCGGTGCGTGGCATCTCGCTGTCGATCCCGGCCGGCGAGGTCTTCGGCCTGCTCGGCCCCAACGGCGCCGGCAAATCCACGACGCTCAAGATGCTCGCCACCCTGCTGCGCCCCACGGGTGGCAGCGCCCGCGTCGTGGGCCACGACCTGGTGGCCGAGCCGAACGAGGTGCGCAAGGTCATTGGCTACGTGCCCGAGGGGGCCGAGCTCTACGAGGCGCTCTCGGGCGAGGAGTTCCTCGACCTGGTGCGCGACCTCCACCGCATTCCGCCCGCCACGGCCGAGGCCCGCCGCCGGCCGCTCGCCGAGGCGTTCGCCATCCACCAGGACCTCGGCCGCCCCATGGGCGAGTACTCCAAGGGGATGAAGCAGAAGATCCTGCTGATCGCCGCCTTGCAGCACGACCCGCGGGTGCTCCTCCTCGACGAGCCGCTGGACGGCCTCGACGTGCCAGCCCAGGAGGTGCTCAAGGAGGTGATTCGCGAGCGGGCGGCGCACGGGAGCTGCGTCGTCTACTCGTCGCACATCCTGGAGGTGGTGGAGAAGGTCTGCGACCGGGTGGGCATCGTCCACCAGGGACGCCTGGTGACTCTCGGCGTCCCCCACGAGCTGACGGCGGCGAGCGGCGAGGAATCTCTTTCGAAGCTCTTCCTTCGCATCACGGCGGAGCCGGGGCCTTGAGCGCCGGCCGGCTCACCGATCCCCTGCTCCGCCTGCTGGGCGCCGACCCGGCCACCTTCCGCCCCCTCTATCGCACGCAGAGGCTGCTGCTGCAGCGGGGCGTCCGCGTCATCCGAGCGCGCCGGGGGCTCCTCACCAGCCTGACGCCGTTCCGGTTGCTGTGCTTCTTTGCAGGGCTGTATGGTCTCATGGCGGCCCTGACGATCGCGGGCGCCAGGTCGCCCCTCCTCGGCGGGGTCTTCTCCCTCGTCCTGGGCTGCCTGTTCCTGCTGCTGGTGGTGGTGACCGACAACTTCGACGTGCTGGTCAATCCGCGGGAGATGCTGGTGCTGGGCGCCTATCCCCAGGACGGCCGCTCGTTCCTGCTGGCCAAGCTCGCCGCCTTCGGCCGCAATCTGTCCATCCTGGGTGTGCTGCTGTTCGGGCCGCCGGGGGTCGCCGCCGGCGTCATCCTGCGCTCGGCCGTGGCGGCGCCGGCCTTCTGGGCGGGAGCCGCGGCGGCCAGCGCCTCGACCGTGACCTTCGGCCTGCTCACCGCCGCCGCCCTGGTGCGGACGGGAGGGAAGCGGGCCCTGGAGCGGCTGTTGCCCTGGATTCAGGGCGCTTTCCAGTTCGGCTACTTCCTGGTCATGGGCGGTCAGAAGCTGATGTCGCTGACCACGGCGCAGGGACCGGACGCCCTGGGCGTCCTCCCGTGGGTGCTGCCGCCGTTCTGGTTCATCGCGCCGGTGGAGCTGGTGGCGGCTGGCCTCTCGGCTCCGGCTCTGGGACGGCTGGCGCTGGCGGTGGCCACCCCGACCCTGCTGCTCGCCGGCGTGACCCGCTGGCTGGGATCGGGCCTGCGCGAGCGGCTGCTGGAGCCGCAGACGCAGACGGCGCCACGGCGGCAGGCGGTGCGCCGCCGACCCAGGGCGGCGGTTTTCAGCGGCGTCGGGGGCGAGCGGGGGCGCCTCTTCGCCCTGCTGCGCATCCAACTCCGCGCGGACTGGCGCGTGCGCTCCGAGTTCCTGCTGGTCCCGCTGATGGGGATCTTCCTCATGATCTTCTACATGCGCGACCTCGGGATCGTCCGTTCGATCCCGCTGCCGGCGGTCTACTTCTACTGCTGGCTGTTGATGGCCGGCACCGATGTCCTGACTCGCAGCTCGCGGCCGGAGAGCCTGTGGTGGATCCTCGTCTCGCCCGTCGACCGCGCCCGCTTCTCGCTCGGCACGATCCCGCTGGTGCGCCTCTTCCAACTCGCGCCGCTCTTCGCGGCGATGGCCGTGGCCCAGATCCGCGCCGGCGGCCCGTGGCCGTTGCGGCTGGCCCTGCTGGCCGAGCTGCTCGTCCTGGGCGACCTGCTGATCGTGGCGGGCAAGGGGGTCTTCCCCGATTTCCCCTTCTCCCAGTCGCGGACGGATGGGGGTGGATCGGGAGCCCGCACCGCCCTGGCCCTGCTGGGCGGTCTCTTCGGCGGCATCGCCACGGCGGGGGTGCTCGTCTCCGGCCTCTTCGGCGTTCCGGGAGCCCTGACCGGAGCGGCGTGCTTCGCCCTGCTGCACCTCCCCGCCGGGATCTGGGCCCGCCGGCGGGCGACCGCGGCCGCGGAGAGTCTGGAGATGACGGCGTGAGGCCCCGTTTCGGCACGCTCCCGACACCTGAAGAATAGGGGCAGCACGAGGAGCTCCAATCGAAAGGAGAAACGATCATGAAGAGGCTTTTGCTCGTATTGCTGGTCAGTGCAACCGCCATCATGGCTGCAGGCCAGCCTCCGACCCTCTCGGCCGATTGTCTCTATGAGAGGATTTTTTATTATCAAACTCCCGACGGCCCGGCCGGCGGGCCGGCGTGTGGCAGAACGGACATCTACTGTAACGATGCTTTCCACTACGGCTGCCAGACGCAGTACTACCGTATCTATACCGGCCAGTGCATTTGCCCATAACAGGAAGGGCCGGGGTGATGAGGGCCCAGCCCCGAAGGGCCAGGGCCCGGACGGTGCGGTCTACAGGTAGCGCAGGATCGACCGCGACCTGGAATTTTCAGACAGCCGGTCGAGCAGCTCGTCGAAGCGGGTCGTGGCCAGCGATTTCGTGCTGGCGTGGCCCGGCGTCGGCAGGGTGCGCAGGAAGGTCGGGGGCTTGCGCAGCCGGGTGTGCTGCTCGAAGGAGTAGGCCAGCTTGATGAGCTTGCCCTCGCTGAACGCCGTGCCGAAGAAGCTGATCCCCACCGGCAGCACGCCGAAGGAGTAGCCGCCGAGGACGTTGACGATCGGATAGCCGGCCACCGCCGAGGGTCCGGAGCTGGCGCCCGTGAAGTGGTCGCCGTTGACCAGGTCCGTGGTCCAGGCGGGCGAGCCGGTGGGCGCCACCAGGGCGTCGAGGCTCTGGGAGCTGAGGATGGCATCGATCCCGAAGGTGGCGGCCAGCCGCTTGCCGTCCGCCAGGGCGGCCGCATAATCCTGGGCGCTGAAGACGTCCTGCTCGGCCAGCTCGAAGAGTTCCTGGCCGAAGTACTGGAGCTCCTGGGAGGCGTGGGCGTTGTTGAAGGCGATGATGTCCGCCAGGGTCTTGACCTGGAGCCCGGTGCGGGTGGCGAGATAGGCGTTCAGGTCGCGCTTGAACTCGTAGATGAGGACGGTGATCTCGTCCGAGGTGGCGTTGAGGGCGTCGACCGTCGGGATGTCGGCCGGGTCGACGAGCACGGCGCCGGCGTCGCTCATGGCCTTGAGCGCGTCCTCGAAGATGGCGTCCGTCTCCCGGCTGTAGCCGGTGGTGGTGTGGCGCCAGACGCCGATGCGGGCGCCCCGCAGGCCATTGGGATCGAGGAACTGGGTGTAGTCGGTGGAGAATTTGCCGGCGCTCGCGGCGGTGGCCGGATCGCGGGGATCGACGCCCACCAGGGCGCTCAGGATCGCCGCCGCGTCCGCCACGGTGCGGGCGTGGGGACCGACCGTGTCCTGGGTGTGGGAGATGGGGATGACGCCGGCGCGGCTGGTCAGGCCCACCGTGGGCTTGATGCCCACGACGCCGTTGAGCGAGGCCGGGCAGACGATGGAGCCGTCGGTCTCGGTGCCGAGGCCAGCGGCGACGAAGCTGGCCGTGGCGGAGGCTCCGGAGCCCGAGCTGGAGCCGCACGGGTTGCGGTCGACGACATAGGGATTGCCGGTCTGGCCGCCCTGGCCGCTCCAGCCGCTGGTGGAGTTGTTGCCGCGAAAGTTCGCCCACTCCGAGAGGTTGGTCTTGCCGAGGATGACGGCGCCCGCAGACCGCAGCCGCGCCGCCACGGTGGCGTCCTGCGACGCCGGCGGGCCCACGAGGGCGAGGGAGCCGGCGGTGGTGCTCATCTTGTCGCCGGTGTCGATGTTCCCCTTGAGCATGACAGGGATCCCATGGAGCGGTCCCCGCACGTGGTGGCTCTTGCGCTCGGAGTCCAGGTCTCGGGCGATCTTGCGGGCGTCCGGGTTGAGCTCCAGTACCGAGTTGACCCGCGGACCGCCCTGGTCGAGCCTGGCGATGCGGTCCAGGTACTGGTTGACGAGGTCGAGGGAGGTGACGCGCCCCTTGGTCATCGCCGCCTGCAGGTCGGCGATGCTCGCCTCCACCACGGTGAACGAGCCGTGGGCCGCCTCGATCTCGACGTCCTCCTCCGCCGCTGTGGCCGCGCGGGCCGCCGTGGAGCCCAGGAGCCCGGCCAGCGGGGCGCCGGCTCCCGCGATGGCGCCGAGGCGCAGGAAGGTCCTCCGGCTCACTTCGTCCTTGACGTTGCGCTCGTCTCCTCCGGTTGCACGATGGTCTTCGGACATGCGCAGCTCTCCTTTGAGGTTCCGACGTTAGATCTCACGGCCTCAGAATAGAGGACGCCGGGGAGGCCGGGAACGGGACAGGCGCCTCAGCCCCGGTCCGGCGCCGTGGCTTCTTCGAGGAAGGCGAGGTAGGTCAGGGCCTCGTCCATGGTCTCGCCGCACATCTCTTTCATCGGCCGCAGGTTGACGCAGACCGTGGGGCGCTCGGGCCGGCCGAAGAGGAGGCAGCGGTTGTCATCCGTGAGCTGGACGCAACGCACTCCGGCCGGTTTGCCGCCGGGCATGCCGGGGATGGGGGACGAGATGGAAAGGCCGATGCAGCAGGCCCCGCAGCCGGCGCGGCACTCCACGGGCGACTACCTCCGGCCCGAGGATACATGAGACGGCAGGCGCCGGGGCTGCCGGGAGCCCAGGACCAGCGGCCCGGGTTGGCCGATCGCCGGCGCCGGCCGCTCCAGCCAGGCGTAGCGAAGCTGGGAGCCCACCCGGTAGATCGGCGGGTACTTCTCCAGCGTCGCGGACAGGGGCTCCATCGGGTGCGCGAGCCGCAGGACCGGAGGCAGGAGCGAGGCGGCGAGATGGACGGGCACGTCCACGGCGATCTCCCCCGCCGGGTGGCGGACGGAGTAGCCGGCCGGCGCTCCTTCGAACCACAGATGGAGCTCCCGCGGCTCCTCTGCGTGGCCAGGGCAGGAGCCGCGGTAGTGCAGGACATAATCCCCCGCCGCGACACGCCGGTCGAAAACCAAGCGCGCCTGGAGCCGCGCCCACCAGCGGCGGTAGCCGAGGCCGGGGTCGACGTCGGGCCACCACCAGCCGTCGCTCAGGCGCTGCGGCTCGGGGAGGGCCACGGCGGCAGCGTTCGCCGGGATGGGCGGGAGCTCTGGGCGCGGTACCCCTCGGGCGCAGAGGTCTCGGGCGCGGGCGGAGTCGACGGCGGCAAGGTGGTAGAGCGTGTAGAACTGTGGGGGCGGCAGGTAGCGCACCTTGACCTTCCCGCCCAGCGCGCCGCCGCGGACCGCCCCGGCCAGCACGGCGTTGCGCTCCTCGTCGAGCATGTGCAGGTAGTTGAGGTCGAGCACCCAGGCGTCACCGGCGCCGGCGGCTGCAAGAGTGCAGGGCAGAGCCGCCGCCGGCCGCACCTGCCAGGACGCCAGTGCGCCGCGCACGTAGGGGGTGAGCGACTCGGGCATCACGAAGAGGGTGGCACCCGGGGGCGGCATGAACGGGATCGCCTTCTTGCGCTGGAAGACCGTCACGTGCTGATCCGCGATGTGGTGGCTGGCGCCCACCCAGCCGGCGATCAGCCAGGGCGCCATCAGCGCCCAGAGGACGGCCGGCCGCCAGCCCATGCGGCGCACCGTCCAGGCCGAGAGCAGCACCAGCCCGGCGATCCAGAAGCCCGCGGTCATGGCCGGATAGCGCGAGGTGAGGAACACCGGCATGTCGCGCCAGCGTTGCAGTCCCAGCAGGGTCAAGGTGAAGGCCAGGGGGACGGCGAAGGCGGCGGCGGCGGTCGCCAGAAGGCGCCGGTCCGAGCGGTCGGTGGAGTGCCCCCGCCAGCCGGCGGCGAGCGCCGCGAGAAGAGGGACCCCCAGCGCCACGGCGCCGAAAGGGAGCCAGACCGTCTCGGAGACCTCGGCCCTGCCGAGCGGATACCAGCGGCAGAAGATGAGCAGCCACTGGAGAAAGTCGGGATTCATCACCCATTGCGCGTTCTCGGCCTGCCGCGCCGCGATCTGGTCGGCGAGGTGGATCAGCCAGGGCAGGAACAGCACGCCGATCAGGGTGTGGGCCAGCAGCCAGTCGCGCAGCAGCCACGGCGCGCGCGGGCGCAGCCGCAGCGCCGCCACCAGCCCGAACAGGGCGAGCATCCCCAGCACGATCAGGGTGAACAGATGCGTCCACAGGGCCAGCTCGGCGACGAGGGCATACACGAGCCAGCTCCAGGCCGCCCCCCGCCTCCTGCCGGATCTCGCCTCCTCCACTCCTCGCCAGAGCAGAGCTGCGCAGATCAGGCCGAGGGCGGTGGCGATGCCGAAGGGGCGAGCCTCGGCCAGCCACGACATGGTGGGGCTGGCGCAGACCGCCCAGGCCAGCACCGCTCCCGGCACCGGGCCGCACAGCCGCCGGCCCGCGAACCAGAGGAAGCCCGCGAGCAGCGTCCAGACGGCGACGCCGGGCAGCCGCGGCCACCACACGCCGGGCGCGCCGAGAAGCCGGTGGCCGAGGGCCATCCACGGCTTGAGGGCCAGGAAGTAGCCGGGCGGGTTGGTGTCGCTCGCCGTGTAGTCGAGCAGCCGGGCGGTGGACCCGGAGGCGAGGAGGACCGACTCGTTCTCGTCGACCCACCAGGAGCCCTCGAGGCTGGCGCGGCGGAGCTGGACGGGCAGCATCACCACCAGGAGCAGCAGCAGACCGGCCGCGGAGCGCAGACGGCCGCCGGGCGGAGAAAACACAGGAAGGTCCGGGTGGCTCATAGTACAAAGGTTGCAGCGGAACGGCGAGCTAGTATATGCCAAGTCCGCTCTCGGATAGTCTCCGATCGCGGATACGCTCCAACCTCATGCCACCGCTCGCCGCTACCGCCGCGCCGGAGAGCCCGCGGGTCCGGCTCGCCTTCACCGCCCTCGCCGCCGCGGTGATCGCCGTTTTCGTCGTCGCCACCCACCCGTTCTGGGTGCCGGCGCACCCGGGGGACGATCAGAACGCCTATCTCGTGAGCGGCAAGCTGCTCGCCACTCACTTCCCGCCGGGTCTCGCGGTGAACGACCCCTACGTCTTCGTGGGCAAGATGTGGGTCGCGGCCCCGGACGGCCGCTACTACTCCAAGTACCCGCTCGGGATGCCGGCCCTGGTGGCCCTGGCGCTCAAGGTCTTCGGGCCGGCGCAGGGGACGCGGATGGCCTACTGGATCAGCCCGGCGGCCATGGCGCTGGCGCTCGCCGGGCTGTTCCTCCTCGTCCGCCAGGTCGCGGGCTCGTTCGCCGGGCTGCTGGGGGTGATCGCCCTGGCCGCGAGCCCGGCGGTGCTGCTGCTCACCAACAGCCCCAACAGCCACGCCGCCACCCTGTGCGCCGCCACCTGGGGAATGCTGGCGCTGCTCTCCTGGTGGCGCCGACCGACCTTCCCGCGCGCCGTCCTCGCCGGCCTGCTGCTGGGGGCCGCGGCGACCTTCCGCTACACCGAGGGGCTGCTCCTCCTCCCCCTGGCGCTGGCGGCCCTCTTCAACCTCGATCGGCGGAGCCGCCGCTCGCTCGCCCAGACGGCTGTCCTGCTGGCCTCCTGGCTGGCCCTACCCGCTCTCCAGATCGTCTACAACCATAGGGTGCTGCACAGCCTGACCGCCTACGACGCCACCCGCGAGAGCACCGCCTTCGGCTGGGCCCACTTCGCCCGCAACGGCTGGACGACGGTGCGCCAGCTCAGCATGATGGGGCTGTGGGCGCTGCTGCCGGTGGCCGTGCTGGGCCTGATCGCCCTCTTCGCCCGGAGCTGGCGGCTGGCGGCGGTGATGCTCGCCTGGCTCCTCCCCGGCACCCTGCTCTACACCGCCTACTACTACGGCGCGATCGAGAACGACGGCGACGGCTACATCCGCTTCTTCCTCTCCGTGTTCCCGCCGCTGGTGCTGGGAGCGGTCTGGTACCTGACCCGGAGGGACCTGGAGCCGGGCGTGGGATCGCAACGGCTCCTGCGGCGCCTGGCGGCCCTCGTCGTGGTCCTGGGCGGGGCGGCCTACTGCGTCCACGCCACCCTGCCGATGCTGCGCACCGACCACCGCAGCCGCGTGGCCCTGGAGCGGACGGCGTGGCAGGTGCTGGCCGCGGCGCCCGCCGGCTCGGTGATCTTCGGTCCGCAGCCGGAGCTGCTGCACCTCCAGTTCGCGGGCGACTACCGCCTCTACAGCCGCAACCTCTTCGTCCGCCGGGCGGTCGAGGAGCTGGGGACGGTCGATCCCAGCCAGCCCAACACGCTCCAGCCCCAGCGCGCCCTGGACCTCTACGCCCGGCTGAAGGACTCCAGCCCCGCCGACCTCCTGGGGTTGCAGCGCGAGCTGGCGGTCCGCGCCCTGGCGGCAGGACAGCGGGTGTTCGTGATCGCCCCCTCCCAGCCCGGCCCGGCGGCCGAATGGCTGCGCTTCGCCGGCCCGGGCGACACCGGGAACCCTGAGAACGCCAAGGCGCTCGCCCTGCGCACCCTGGCGAGTTGGGACGAGCCCGAGCCGGAGCCCGGCAGCGACGACGGCTACCCGGAGATGACGCTCGCGGACTGGCGACTGGTGCGGCGGCAGGGCCGGCTCGTGCCGCGCACCGGCTGGCAGCTCATCGAGGTGACTCAGCTCTGAGCACTGAGAACGCCTCGGCCGCCTCGACCGGTCCCAGCTCCAAAACCCACGGCCCCGGCCGGGTGGGCGCCTCGAGGGCCCGCGCAAGGAGGGAGAGGAAACGGGGGCGCGGCCACTCCACGGCGCCGAAGCTCTCCAGGTAGTCGGTGTGGCTCTGGCAGTCGACCAGCGGGAAACGCCAGCGGATCAGATTCGCGAGCAGGGTGGCGAAGGCCACCTTGGAGGCGTTGGGGACCTCGGCGAACATCGACTCGCCGAAGAAGACGCTGCCCATCGAGACGCCGTAGAGACCGCCCACCAGCCGCCCCTCGCGCCAGGCCTCGATAGAGTGGGCCAGCCCCTCGCCGTGGAGAGCGGTGTAGCCCGCGATCATTGCCGGCGTGATCCAGGTGCCGCCATGCCCCGGCCGCCGCTGCCGCGAGCAGCGGCCGATGACCTCACGGAACGCCGTGTCCGCCCGCACCTCAAGAGTCCCCCGCCGCATCTCCTTGCGCAGCGAGCGCGAGACGTGGGCCTCCTTCGGCACCAGCACGAAACGGGGGTCCGGGCAGAACCAGAGCAGCGGCACCCCTTCGTGCGGCCAGGGGAAGATCCCCCGGCCGTAGGCCTCCTTGAGGGTCTCCGCGTCGGGCCGACCGCCCACGGCGATCACCCCCTCGGGCGAGGTCCAGCTCACCGGGGGGAAGATGACACGGCGGCGGGAGCCCTTCCACATGACGTCCACCCACAGTCTACCGGACCCGCACCTACGGCACCGGCGTGACCCGCATCGTTTTGCGGCTCTCCCCGGTCTGACCCAGGCCGGAGCCGGAGGACTCCTCGCTCCACTGGGTCACCAGGAGCCGGTCGCCAAGGCGGGTCAAGGTCCGGGCCTCGTGGACGCTGACTGCGAAGGAGATGAAAAACTTGCTGAACTTGAGCTTGACCGACCGGTCGAGGGCCAGCGGCACGCCGGTCTCGTCGAGCCAGACCTTGAGGACGTCCTCGCGTTCCTTGAGGCTCTTCTTCTCCGAGGCGGTCAGGCCGTCGCGCGGACGGAGGACGAGGAGGCGGCCAGGCTTGCCGTTGCGCGGCTCCACCTTGTTCTCGACCAGGGTCGCCCCTTCGAGGAGGAGGCGCAGCGGCTCCGCGTAGCCGAGCAGGTCCGCCGCGTCCTTGGCGCCGAGAACCGACAGGCTACTGCTACTGTGCTGCGCCGGAGCGTCCGGATTGGCCGCCTTCTGCCACTCCGCCTTGCGGGCCTCAAGGATCTGCTGCGGCGCCCAGCTCAGCCGCAACCCCTGCGGCCCGTCCTCGGCGACGACCGCCCCCTCCTCCACCGTCTGCTGGGCCTGCCCCTCGTCATTATTCTTGACGATATTCTTCACCACGATCTGGGCCTTGATCGGTTGCTCCCCCACCAGCTTCTGGAGGGAAGCTCGCAGGTCGCCCAGCGGGTCCGCGTGGGCCCGGCCCGAGGGTAGGAGGAGGGCGGCAACGAGAACGACGAGGGAGCGTGAGGTCATGAGTCCTGAGTCCTCCTGAAGGTTGGCTCTAGTTTGTCACGGCGGAAACGCTTCTCCAGCCCTGAGCATAAGCAATCAGGGGACGACTGGATCTCCGGAAAGGAGAAAACCGCGATAGAATGAACTGCCCAATGACAGTCGTGGCCAGCGGTCCCGTGGACGGGGCGCGGAATGCATCTCTGGCGCCGGGCGAGGTGCTGGCCGGCCGCTACCGGATCGCCGCCTTCCTCGGCCACGGCGCGGTCGGCGAGGTCTACGAGGCGTTCGATCAGGAGCTGGGCGAGGCCGTCGCGGTCAAGGTCCTGCGCCCCGAGATCGCCCGCGACGAACGGGTGCTGCAGCGCTTCAAGCGCGAGATCCAGCTCGCCCGCCGCGTCACCCACCCTGACGTCTGCCGCGTCTTCGACCTGGTCTACCACACTGGTGCGGCCAGCCCGGGAGCGCCCCCCGAGAAGGTCTTCCTCACCATGGAGCTGCTCAGGGGGGAGACGCTGGAGCAGCTCCTGGCCCGCCAGGGGCGAATGTCCACGGCCGAAGCGCTGCCGGTGATCGGCCACATCGTCGCCGCTCTCGCCGCCGCCCACGCCAACGGCGTCGTCCACCGCGACCTGAAGAGCGGCAACATCTTCCTCGTCCCCTCGCCCTCCGGCACGCGGGCCGTGGTCACCGACTTCGGGCTCGCCTGGAGCTCCATCGAGGCCAACGACGCCGCCAACCTCACGGCCACCGGCGAGCTGGTGGGCTCCCCCGCCTACATGGCGCCGGAGCAGGTGCGGGGCGAGGAGACGACCCCGGCCACCGATGTCTACGCCTTGGGAGTGGTGCTCTTCGAGATGGTGACGGGCGAGCTGCCGTTCGTGGGCAAGAGCGCCTTCTACACTGCCCTGAAGCGCCTCCAGGAGCCGGCTCCCTCGCCGCGCCTCCACCTCTCGGACCTCGACCCGGCGTGGGAGAAGACCATTCTGCGCTGCCTGGAGCGCGAGCCGGAGAAGCGCTTCCCGAGTGTGCGCCACGTGCTGCGGGCCCTGGGCCTCACCAAGGCTGAAGAGGACGCCACCTCGCCCCTGCGGCTGGTGGAGAGCCACGTTCGCCGGCTGCGCCGCCGCCGGCGGAGTCTCCTCGAGCTGGGCGCCGTGGCGGCCGTCCTCGCCGCGTTCGGCCTCTGGTGGGCCGTCCAGACCGGCCGTCCGGGGCACCGCGCCGCGACGGCTCAGGCGGCGCCCGCGGCGGCCGTGGGGAAGCCGGCGCCCGCCGTACCCATGCGGCCCGTGGTCGCCGTCCTGCCGTTCGACAGCCTCGCCCCCGGCGCCGAGGACGCGCAAAGCCGCGTTCTCTTCGAGCTGCTGCCGCTGGAGCTGGCGGCTTCCGGCAAGGTTCGCGCCGTGGCGGCCGAGGAGGTGGACCAGGCGCTCAAGGAGCACGCCGCCCTCCCCCGCCTGGGCGAGCGGCTGGGCGCCGATCTCCTGGTGACCGGCGCCTATCTGCCCGGTCCCGCCGGCACGCGCTGGGACGTGGTGCTGCGCGACCGTGGCGGCCGCACGGTGAAGACGTTCAGCGAGTCCGGCGACGCCGCCCTGGAGCGCTTGGCGGACGGGCTGCGCCAGGCCGTCGGCGCGGGCGCGCTGACCGCCGCCGACGCCCAGGCCCTGGACGGCCTGCGGCCGAGCCCGCAGGCGGCGGTACTCTGGGCCGAGGCCCTCCAACGGCGGCGGCAGGGCGAGGCGCCGGCCGCCCGCGACCTGCTGCGGCGGGCGGTGGCCGCGGACGCGGACAACCCGCTGCTGCGCTCGGCCCTGGCCGCGGCCTGGGCGGACCTGGGCTACGACGGCGAGGCGCAGAAAGAGGCCAAGCAGGCCCTCGCACTGGCCGCCGTGTTGCGGCGCCAGGACCGGCTGGCCCTGGAGGCGCGATATCACGAGTTGGCGCAGGAGTGGAGCGAAGCGGCGGTGCAATGGCAGGAGATCGCCGCCGCCTGGCCCGACGACCTCGAGGCCGGCCTGCGGCAGGCCGCTGCCGAAACCGCCGGCGGCCGACCCGCCGAAGCCGAGGCGACGCTGGCCCGGTTGCGCCGGCTGCCCGCCCCGGCCGGGACCGATCCGCGTCTCGATCTCGCCGCCGCCCGGACCGCCCTGTCGCGGCAGGACTATCCGGCAGCGCGAGCCACCGCCATCCGTGCGGCCGGGCGGGCCGCAGCCCTGGGCGCCGGGAGCCTGGCGGCCGAGGCGCGGCTGGAGGAGGCCGGGGCCCTGCTTGCCCTTCACGACCCGGAGGCAGCGCGCCAGGCCGTCGGCGAGGCGAAACGCGGGTTCGCTGCGGCCGGCGACCTCCGCGGAGACGCCGACGCTGACTGCGTTCTCGGCCGCGTGCAGTTTTCGGCCCGGGACCTGGCCGGCGCCAGCGCCGCCTACACCGAGGCCGTGGCCGCCTATCAGCGCCTGGGAGCCCAGGGGGACGCGGCGCTGGCCCTGCGCGAAGCCGGCAACATGTACTACGGCGCCGGCGACCTCGACCAGGCGGAGGCGTACTACCGCCGGGGCAGCGTCCTGTCCGCCGCGGTCGGGGACCGCCGGGGGGAGGCGAAGAACCTGCACAACATGGCGAACATCAACCTGCGGCGGGGCCGGCTCGCCGCAGCCAGGGACCTCTACCGCCAGACCCTCGCCCTGCACCGCGAGCTCGGCTTCCCCCAGGGCGAGGCGGCCACCCTCCAGGGCCTGGCCAACATCGCCATGTCCGAGGGGGACCTGCTGTCGGCCCGCGGCAGCTTCCAGCAGGCGCTGGCGATCTACCGCCGTAGCGGCAGCGGCGGCGGCGGCGGTGGCGACGCCGCGGCCGTGCTCAACAACCTGGCGGAGGTGAGCCTGGAGCTCGGCGAGCTCGCCCAGAGCCGGCGGGAACGGGAGTCCGCCCGCGACCTCGCGCTGGCCGCCCACCAGGACGACGGCGTGGCGCGGGCCGATCGCGGCATCGCCGACGTGATCCGCCAGCAGGGGGACGCCGCGGCGGCCCGCGCGCTCTACGAACGATCGCTGGCCACCTACGAGCGGCTGAGGCTCCCCGCCAAGCAGGCCGAGATACTCGACGAGATCGGCGTCACCCTCACTCTGCAGGGCGATCTGACGGAAGCCTTGAAATGTTTCCAGCAGGCCCTGGACCTCGCCCGCCAGGGCCACGACCGCAGCGCCGAAGCCCAGATCCTGATGCACCAGGGCCGGACGCTCTGGCGCTGGGGCGAGCTGACCCAGGCCGCCGCCACGCTGCAACGGGCCCTCGGCGCGCTTCGCGAGCTGCAGCAGGGGTACGTAGCCGAGGCCCTGGTGACCCTCGGCCGTGTGCAGCATGATCAGGGCGATCTCCCTGCGGCCCGGCGCAGCTTCGAGGAGGCACAGGCGATCTCCCGCCGGCGCGGGGCCCGCAGCGCCATGGCCGCCGCCCTGCAGGGCCTCGGTACCGTCCACTTCGGGCAGCGGGATCTCGCCCCGGCGCGCAAGAGCTACGAGGAGGCTCTCACCATCCGCACCGCCGTGGGCGAGAAGCTCGCCGCCGCCGAGAGCCGCCTCGCCCTCGCCGAGGTCAGCCTGGCGGAGAAACGGCCGGCGCAGGCCGAAGCGGAGGCCCGCGCCGCCGCCGCCGAATTCCAGGCCCTGGCCAACCCGCCCGGCGAATGCGCCGCCGCCCTCTTCCTCACCCGCTGCCTGCTGGCCCAGAACCGGTCCGCCGAAGCCACCAAGGTCCTGGCCGGCGCCGCCCGGCGGCTGGATGCCAGCCAGGAGCCGGCAGTGCGCAAGGCCGCCGCCGAGCTGCGGGCGCGAACCGGGGGCGCCTCCGCCCAGGACCCCTCATCACCCCGGTCATCACCCCGGCCCTCTTCTCCCACCGCACTCCCCCCAACCGGGTCTCCAACCGGGAGAGGGGTGCCCACCAGCTCGGGGGCTCTCTAGACTAGGGCTCGGTGTCCCCGTTGTCGTGTTCGCCGCCGCGGAGGACGGGCGGCGGTTGTCCCGCCGCCGTCTCTATTCGCACCTTTTTTAGTAAGGAGTGCGATATTGCGCCGCATCTTTGACGCGCGGACGCAATCCCCCTCTGAACCCCCGCTTCCGTATGCAGCACTCTATGAAAGGAGACGTCATGACCCGAAATCTGTTGCGCCTGGCCGTCCTCGTCTTTGCCCTCTCCGCGACCTTCGGCCTCACCCTGCCACGTCCGGCGTTGGCGGTGACCTGTGGCTCCGGAAACTTCTTCACCAGTTGCACGAAGAAGTGCTGCGGCCCGGGCGTGACCACCACTTTCAACCGCACCGGCCTCGGCAGCAGCTGCGGTGCCGCGAGGAGCGCCTGTTCGAGTTGCCTGCCGGCCTGCCCGTCAGGACAAAGCCTGTGCGGCGGCCCCACCTTTGGAGCCTGCGGAACGCTGGCGGCACCACGGTGACGCAGGTCCGGCGGCCTGTGCCGGGCCATCCGTGAAGGTGTCAAGGTGTCAGGACTGCGGCGGTGCCGGCGTCGCCATCTCCAGCGACCTCTCGATGCTCACCAGGTCGAGCTGGGCGCGCGCCAGGTTGCCGTGGTGCCGGTCGAGGACGAGGAGGAGGAAGTGCTCCTCGCCCGAGCCCAGGCCGCGGGCGATGTAGTAGCGCTCGGAGGTGGTGAGGAGGACCTCTTCCAGGGCCTCGTCCCCGCCGGTCTGCCGCAGGGCGCGCCGCTGCTCGCGCAGCAGCTCGGCCAATGCTCCAGCCATCGCGGCCATCTCCGCTCCCAGCGGCACCCCATCCGCGATGCCCGCCGAGTCGGAGATCATGCCGGTCTCCGTGTCCACCAGCACCAGCCTCAGGGCCCCCTTGATCGCCCGGCCGCGCTTCAGGGCCTCGGCCACCGGGCCCCGGGCCGCCGTGCGCCGGCGCCGCGGCGGCCGGGCCTCGCCGCCGCCCGGCGGCGGCGCGGCGCGGTGCGGCGGCTGACCGCTCTCGCGCTCGTCCTGGAGGCGCATCCCCTCCATGAGGAGGAAGCTCAGACCCGCTTCGATCTCGGGCTCCACCGGTGGACAGACGTCCGAGATCTCGATGTCGGCGTCCTCCCAGGTGACGATCTCCAGGGCCGCGGGCTGGCCGGAGAGATCTCCCGTCTCCGCCCCCACCAGCCGGCCGCCGCGGAAGAAGAGCCTTCCGGACCGGCCCAGGGACCGGATGACGAGGGTGCACGTCTTGCGCTCCAGCTCCAGGAGCTGGAGGAAGGAGGGCAGGGTGATGTTCTCCACCCGCCCCTTGACCCGCTGGGCCAGCAGCTCGCCGATCCTGGCCTTGAGGTCCGGCACGTTGAACGGCTTGGTGAAGCACTCCACCGCGCCGTCCAGGCGGTCGGCCGTCTCGTCGCCGCTCAAGGCCGTCATCACGATCACCGGCAGGCCGGCGAAGTTGCGCCGCAGGTAGGCCAGCAGCTCGAAGCCGTCCATCTCGGGCATCCGCAGGTCGGTGAGCACGAGGTCGACCCGCTCGGCTTCGAGCAGGGAGATGGCCTCCACGCCGCTGGCAGCGGTCGCCACCTTGACACCGCGCCGCCGATCGCTGAGCCCCTCGGACAGCGCGAACAGGACCGAGGGCTCGTCGTCAACCACCAGAACCGTCTTCATGAAAATCTCACTCCCCGCCCCGAAGGCGGATTAGTATACGGCTACCACTGGAGAGAACGATCCGCCATGAACCGCCCGGCGCAGCTCCGCCGACGGGAGGACCGCCTGATGAACCGACGACTGATCGCCATCGCTGGATTCCTCTTGACGCCGCTGCTCTCGCCGGGATGGATCCGGGCCCAGAGCGGCCCGCCGGCGGCGCAGGCGGCGGGAGAGACCGTCTGGCACATCGTCCGCCCCGGGGAGACCCTGGAGCAGATCGCCGCCCGCTTCCTCGGCTCCAGCCAGCTCTGGAAGGAGCTCCACCGCCTCAACCCCACGATCGCGGACCCCAACCGCATCGAGCCCGGGCAGCGCGTCCGCATCCCGGCGATGCGGCCGGCCGTCCCCGCGGCCACCGTCAACCGCCTGTCCCGCCAGGTCGAGGAGCAGCCGTCGCCCATCTCGTGGACGGACGCCAAGACGGGTGACGTGCTGATGGAGCGGGACGGCGTCCGTACCCACCCCAAGTCCTCCGCCGAGCTGCGCTTCGCCGACGGCGCCCGGCTGATGGTGACGGAGGACTCCCTGGTCTTCCTCCGCCGCTCGGGCACAGCCCTCAAGGGGGTGGAGCGGAAGTCCATCGAGCTGATGACCGGGCAGGCCGAGCTCGACGCGCGCGCCACCGCGCCCACCGTGGCCGCGCCGGAGGTGGAGATCGTCGTCGGCGCCTCGCGGACCACCTCCCGGCCCGACAAGTCCGGCGGCGCCCAGACCCGCGCCCGGCGCGCCGAGGAGGGGAGCGCCAAGCTCATGGTCTACGGCGGCGACAGCGAGGTCGAAGCCGGCGGTGCCACGGTCCAGGTGCCGCGGGGGATGGGCACCTCGGTGGCCCCCTCCGGGCCGCCGTCGCCCCCCGAAAAGCTCCTGGCAGCCCCCGCGAACACCGATCCCGCGGCCGGCGCCGAGCGGGCCTGCGCCGATCCGCTCTTCTCCTGGCAGGCGGTGCCGGAGGCCGCCTCCTACACCGTCGAGCTCTGCCGCGATCCGGCCTGCGCCGAGCTGGTGGCACGGCAGACCGGCGAGCCGGGATCGCAGTGGCGCCCCGCCACCCCCCTGCCCCTGGGAGACTTCTACTGGCGTGTCACGGCGCGCAGCCGCTCCGGCCTCGACGGCTACCCCAGCGAGGCCTCCCGCCTGGCGATCACCTCCGACCGCACCGGCGTGCAGGCGCCCACAGGCAGCCTGCAGATCGGCGGTCCCCAGGTGCGGGTGGGCGACCGTCTGTTCACCGCCGCCACGGCCACCGTGCAGGTGACGGCGATGGGCGCGGACGGCGCCGCGGCGCGCTGGCTGCCGGTGATCGGCGGCCAGGAGGCGGCCGCCTTCCCGGTCTCCTGGGCGGCCGGCGAGCACACCGCGGGCGCCGTCGTGCTCGACGCCTGCGGCCATCGCATGCCCCTCGCCCCCGTGGCCTTCGTCGCGGACACGGCGCCGCCGGCCATCCGCTGGCAGGTGGGCGATCAGAGGTCGCTCTCCGACCGCCTGGCGCCCGACACCGAGAAGGAGCGGCGGCGCCTGCGCGGCCGGCGCGGCAGCGGCCAGCCGGCGACCGATGCCTGGCAGACGCTGGCCGGAGTGTGGCAGCTCCCCGTGCCCTGGGTGAAGGAGCGGCGGGGCGTCTACGCCCAGTTCCCGGTGGAGATCAAGAGCGACCGACCGCAGGCCTTCCTCACCGCGCCGGACACCACCGTCTCCGCCGATGGCAAGGACGGCCTGCTGGACCAGCACATCCTCTGGGTCGCGGCCGACGACGCCGGCGCCGGCGTCGACCGGCTGGTCCTGAGGAGCCGCACGGAAGCGGACCGCGTCGTGCTGGAGGTCGAGGCGGTCGACATGGTGGGGAACAGCAGCAGGAAGGAGATCGTGCTGCGCAGGCGGTAGCCTCACCCCGCCAGCCGCGTCGTGGGCAGCCACTGCGCTTCGAGGGTGAGGCTCACCGGCGACTCGGCGAGCCGCGGGATGGCGTCGTCGAAGAGCCAGCGGAATCCGTGCCTGGCGACGACGCGGTCCAGCTCCTCCGCCACCGCGGCGGCGATCGTGGGACGGCGGGCAGGGTCTCGTTCGAGCAGCAGAAGCACCAGCCTCTCCAGCTCGGGAGGGATCCCCGCCGCCCGCGCGCTCGGGGGCTTGACGACGCCGTAGAGGGTGGACTGGATCATGTCCGCCACGTCGAGACCGCCGAACGGCTTGGCGCCGGTCAGGCATTCGTAGAGGATGACCCCCAGGGCGAACAGGTCGCCGCCCCGGGTGTGGCCGGACCCGCGCAGGCTCTCGGGCGGCAGATATCCCGGCGTGCCGAAGACCAGCCCCTCGGCGCGGCTGGCCGCGGCCACGAAGTCCGAGATGCCGAAGTCGGTGACCTTGATCGAGCCGTCGCGACCCAGCAGCACGTTGGCCGGCTTGACGTCGCGGTGCACGATGTCCCTGGCGTGCGCGGCGGCGAGACCATGGGCGATGGCCGCGCCCAGCGGCGCCACCTCCCCCGGGCTCAGCCGGCCGCGGCGCAGCAGCAGGTGCTCGAGGCTCACGCCGTCCACCAGCTCCAGGGCCATGAAGGCGCCGTCCGGCGCGTCCTCCACGTCGTAGACGGCCACCACGTTGGGGTGGCTGAAGCGCGCCGCCGTCACCGCCTCGCGCACGAGCTGAGCGATGAGCTGCTCGCGCTTGCCGGGCAGCAGGTCGACCCCCAGCCGCACGGTCTTCAGCGCCACCGGCCGCTGCAGCTTGGGGTCCCAGCCGCGGAACACGCTGCCCATGCCGCCGGTGGCGATGAACTCCACCACCTGGTACCGGCCCAGGAACACGTCGCCCAGGGCCTCGCGCTCGGAGATGCCCCGCCGCAGGGCTTCGAAGCTGCGGCGCAGGTCGGCGATCTCGTCGCCGCCGGACGGGACCGGACCGGCCTTCGCCAGCTCGCGCTGCGCCCGGGCAAGCTCGCGGATGGGCCGCACCACGGCGATCCAGGCGCCGCCCGAGAGCGCGGCGATGAGCAGCAGGGCCAGCCCCAGGGCCTGGCCCGAGCGCCGCTCAAGCCGCGCCGACACCGCCTCGGCCACCCGCGCCGGCTGGCGCGAGAGCACGACCCAGCCGGTCCCCGGCACCGGCGCATGAGCGCCCAGGACCTCGCCGCCCCGCCGGTCGCGGTAGCGGCCCGCGCCCCGCACCCGTCCCGAGAGGGCCTGAGCGACCAGCACGGGAGGAAAGGCGTCGAGCGACGCGTCGCTGCCCAGCAGCAGGCGTCCGCCAGGACCGGCCAGGGCCAGCACGGCATCCTGACCCAGGTCTTCCGGGTGCAACACCTCGTCGAGCAGCGAGCCCTCGCAGACCAGGCGCACCGCGCCCGCCCCCGAGGGCAGGGGCGCCGAGATCCGCACCACCGGCGGCTGGACGCCGGCGACGCCGGCGACGATCGCCACCGGCTGCGGCCACGGCCCGGCGAGCCCCGCCTCGGCCCGCCGGCGCGACGCATCGTCCTTGAGCTGCACCCGCATCACCGTCTCGCCGCGCTCGTTGACCACGGCCACGGCCTCGACTCCGAGCGAGGACCAGGCCTGGAGGCTCTGCACCAGGAGCTCCTGGGCCTGCGGCGAGCGCGGATCGGCCAGCCCGCGATCCCCCGCCAGGCCGCGGGCCAGGGCGAGCCGGGTGTCGAGGAACGCGCCGGCGCGCGAGGCGGCGGTCTGCGCCGCCAGCGAGTGGGTATTGAGGACCTGATCGAAGAGGGCTTCGCGGTTGACGTCCACCAGCCCGAAGTAGGAGATGGCGAGCGGCAGCAGTCCCACCGCCGCCAGGGCCAGCGCGGCGCGCGCGAGCAGGGTGAAGCGGGGACGTGGCATGACGAGGCCTACTTCGCCACCGCCCGCAGCCGCCCCAGGATCTCGCCGATCTCGCCTTCCGGCGGCGGCGGACCGCCGTCCAGGCGGGCTTTCAGGAGGCGCTCCAGGGTGCGGGCGTGCCCGGTGACCTCGGGAAAGCCGAACGTGGCACCCACCCCTACCAGCGAGTGGACGAGGCGGTGGAAGTGGCGCAGGGGCTCGGCGGCCCAGTCCGCGTCCCGGGCGGCCGCGCAGGCCTCCTCCACCTCGGCGAGGCGATCGGGCAGACGGCCGGCGAAATACCGGCGCAGCTCCTCCACTCCGGGGTCGTCTTCCACGCCGGCCAAGTCGGGCCTCATGGCAGGGAGGACCAGATCTCCCGGACGTTGGCGGAGAGGGTCATGGGATCGAAGGGCTTGGCGATCACCTCCGCCGCCCCCATCTCCCGGTAGAGGGCCACTTCGTGGGCCTGGACCCGGGCGGTCATGAAGACCACCGGCGTGGCCTCCGCGCCCGGCAGCCGCCGCAGGGCCTCCAGCGTGGCGGGCCCGTCCATGCCCGGCATCATCACGTCGAGCAGGACGAGGTCGGGGGCGAACTCCCCGAAGCGGGAGAGGGCCTCGGCGCCCGAGCCGCAGGCCAGGACATGGAATCCCCCCAGGGACTCCAGGGCCATGGTGGCCACGACCTGGATGTCCGGATCGTCCTCGACGAAGAGGATGCGCTGCAGGGCCTGCCGTTCCATAATCAATTGCTACGGGAGTCTGGGGAACGAAGATTACAGCCCACATTACAGGCAGGCTCGTTCTAAGATAGTATGGCCTCGTCTGACGGAAGGCATAGCTTGCCCGAAAAGTCATCCGCATTCGACGAGCGGTCGGCCCGCCATATCCTCGCCGTCGAAGACGACCCTGACCTGCTCCGGCTGATCCGGCGCGAGCTGGAGTCCGCTGGTTTCGAGGTCTGGGCCTGTCCGACGGCCGAGGAAGCCCTGGAGTCCGTGGCCCGGCGGGGCCTGCCGCATCTCGCCCTGGTGGACATCCTGCTGCCGGGCATGGATGGTATGACGTTCGCCCGCAAGCTCCACGAGTGGAGCGATCTGCCCATCGTCATGCTGACCTCGGTGGACGAGGAGGAGACGGTGGTGCGGGCCATCGACTCGTTCGCCGAGGACTACATCCGCAAGCCGTTCAAGCCGCGGGAGATGGTGGCGCGTGTGGAGCGGGTGTGCCGGCGCATGGGCAGCTTCGCCTACACGCTGCAGCCGGTCATCCGGGTGGACGACCACCTGGCCATCGATTTCGCGCACCAGAAGGCGGCGGTGGACGGCCGGCCGGTACCCCTCACCTCCACCGAGACCAAGCTCCTCTTCGTGCTCATGCGCAACGCCGGCCGGGTGGTGGCCACCGACTTCCTGCTGCGGCGCCTGTGGCCCTCAGACGAGGTGTTCGAGGATACGCTGCGCGTCCACGTCCACCGGCTGCGGTCCAAGATCGAGCCCGAGCCCTCCCGGCCCCGCTACGTCGTCACCGAGCGGGGGAGCGGTTACCGGTTCCCGCCGGTGCAGACGTAGAGCAACCTGGCCGTTTACCCGGCATCGCCGCCGGCCCTCATCACCCCGGCCCTCTTCTCCCAGCCTCCCCCCCGTCCGCCGGGAGAAGAGGGAGGGGTTAGTCAAGTCAGTCTAAAGAAGAAGCTGTTCTTTGGCTTTTGCAAAGACTAACCTCTCCCCTCTCTCCCGGCCGGCGGGGGGGAGGCTGGGAGAGAGGGGTTGGGGGAGTGAGGGCCGCCCCGAAGGGGCGAAGGCGGGGTCATCACACCCGCTTCGCCGGCCACGGCGTCGGCGTCCGCGACGCCAGCACCGAGCGGATCGTCTCCAGCAGCTTCCGGTTCGAGGTCTGGGACTTGACGAGGACCGAGGCGACGCGGTCCGCCACCTCGCCGTCCACCTCGTGGGCCGAGAAGATGAGCACCGGCGTGGACGGCGTCAGGCTGCCCAGCAGTGGCAGCAGGTCCATGCCCGAGCCGTCCGGCAGGGCGAGGTCCAGGATCACCAGATCGAAGCTCGCCTCGGCAAGCCGGTTCCGGGCCTCCGCCAGGGTGGCGGCCGCCTCGACCTCGGCGTCCCTGGCGACGATGGCGGCCACCACCCGCTGCAGGTCGGGATCGTCCTCGACGTGCAGGATGCGCACTCCACCCCCCGGGGAGCCCCGCACCGCCCGCCGCACCGCCGCCATGAGCTGCCCCTCGTCGATGGGCTTGGCGAGCCAGTCCACCACCCCCAGGGCGCCGCCGTTGAGCTCCGTCCGCCCGTCGCCTGCCCGCACCGAGACCACCACGATGGGCAGCCGGCTCGTCTCCGCGTCGGCCCGCAGCTCGCGGATCAGCGAGATCCCGTCCTGGTCGGGCAGCATGAGGTCGAGAGTCATGGCGGCGTAGCGCCGCTCGCGCACCATCCGCCGGGCCATGCCGGCGTCCATCGCCACCTCGGGACGGAACCCCTCCCGCTCCAGCATCATGGCGAGCAGATGGGCGACGTCGAGGTCGTCCTCGCAGATCAGGATCCGGGCCCCTCCGAGGGCGTCGGGCTCGGCCGTGGCGCCACCCCACTCCGGCAGGTCGAAGGCGAAGGTCGTGGCCACCCCGGGCTCGCTCTCGAACCAGATCCGTCCGCCGTGGCGCTCGACGATGGCCTTCGAGATGCTGAGACCCAGCCCCGTGCCCCCCTTCTGCCGGGTGGAGGAGGCATCCGCCTGGGCGAACTTCTCGAAGATACGCTCCTGAAACTCCGGCGGAATCCCCTTGCCGTGGTCGGTCACCGAGATGCGCAGCCGGCCGCCGTCCCCCCGCGCCGCCGCGATCTCCACCACGCCTCCCCGCGGCGAGAACTTGCAGGCGTTGGACATCAGGTTGATGACCACCTGCTGGAAGCGGTCGGAGTCGGCCCAGATCCGCACCCCTGCCACCCCGGCCACGATCCGCGGCTCCACCTCGTAGGCCTGGGCGTACACCCGGTGGCTCTCCACCGCCTGCTCCAGCAGCGGCATCAGCTCCACGGGAGAGAAGCGGAAGCCCATCTTGCCGGACTCGATCTTCTCGATGTCCAGGATGTCGTTGATCAGGCGCCCCAGCCGCGCGCTGTTGTTGGCGGCGATGTCCAGCAGGGTTCGGGCCCTCTCCGGGAGCTCGCCGGCAACACCCCCCGCGAGCAGCCCGAGGGCTCCCCGGATCGACGTCAGGGGGGTGCGCAGCTCGTGGCTGACCACCGAGATGAAATCGTTCTTCATCTGCTCGACCTGCTTCTGCTGCTGGACGTCGCGGGCCACCGCATAGATGAGCCCGCGCTCCGGCAAAGCGCTCGCCCGCCAGGCCAGCCAGCGGTAGGAGCCGTCCCGGGTGCGAAAACGGTTCTCGAAATCCACCACCTCGACCCCCAGGCGCAGCCGCTGCCTCTCCACCTGGGTGCCCTCCAGGTCGTCGGGATGGATGAGGTCGAGGTACGGCCGCGATTTGAGCTCCTCCAGCGAGAAGCCCAGGGTCCGCTCCCACGCCGGGTTGAGCTGCTTGAAGTAGCCGTCGACGCCGGCGATGCAGAGCATCTCCAGCGACATGTCGAAGAACCGGTCCCGCTCCTGCTCCGCCAGGGACCGCTCGTCGATCTCCGCTCGCAGCGCGGCGTTGGCGCTGGCCAGCTCGGCGGCGCTCTCGTCAGCGCGGCGGAAGAGGGCATACATGTTGTCGAGCAATCCCAGGAGCACGCACAGGTAGCTCAGGTCCTTGGCCACGTGGGCCGCCTCGGAGGCGGCGGAGAAGGGCCGGGTGGCGAACGGCATGAAGGCCACCTGGCTCATGAGCCCCAGGAGCAGAGACGTCACCAGGAAAGATTCGAACCCCGCCGTCCGCCACGCCCCGTGCCGCAGGTGAGCCACCAGGGCGAGGAGAAAGAAGACGGCCGGCAGGAGCTCCGCCGGACGGTCGACGAAGGAGTCCGGGAAGTAGGCGCTGGGCAGCGGGACGAAGGTGAAGAAGGCGAAGCAGGCCAGGGCCACGGAGCCCACCAGCAGGTAGACCGCCCGCTCGTCGAGGGCCATCTCCCGCCGGCCCGGCCGCAGCGGCGGCGCGTGGAACCAGAGCAGGAGCGCCAGGAAAAGCCGTGAGGCGAGCCAGCTCCAGGGGCTGGTGGACCGCAGCGCCGACTCGGCCCCCTGGACCGACGCCGAGGTCGCCACGGCGTGATAGGCGTCCAGCAGGGCCGTGCCCACGAAGGCGGCCCCCAGCAGCAGGAACGAATTGGTCTTGCGGCTGTAGAAGCGCACCAGGGCGATGGCGGCGACCCCCAGGGCCAGGGTGACGGCGATGCTCTCCTGGACGTCGTGCAGGCGGCTGCCGCCCACCCAGCTCGTCGAGTGCAGCCAGGGGGTCAGCGCCAGGCAGGCCGCCACCACCGCCACATAGGCGGCCACCCGACGGCGGACCACGGCCGGCCGGGCGGCGGCCAATGGAGTCAAGGCCTCAAGCTGGGCCATCGAGCGGACCGCCCCCACGGTCGGATCGACGCTCCCGACCACCGATCTTGATCAGCCGCATGCGGATCAATCCTGACGGAACGGTGGGGCGGTGGCAACTCCCCCTTCACCTGAGCCCAACCGAGGAGACTCTGGTATGCTCTGTCGCAACTTCGCACGGCTATCCGGAACAACTGGAACGGAACCACTTGACAGGGGGTTAAGCTCAGACTTACCATGAGAGTGCTCAGGCTGGCTCGCGCACGTTGGGAGGTGCTGGCGATTTGTGACGGTGACGGACGGTGCCCGGTCCTGGATCTGCTCCAGGAGGGGTACCGCGAAGGGTCCAAGGAGGCTCGCGACAAGATGCTTTCGCTGCTCGTCGACAGCGTCCCCTTCGAGGGGCCTCAGCTCCGGAACCCCACGGTGTGCAAACCCCTGAGGCCTCTCGCCGATGGGCTGTTCGAGTTCCGGAAACAGCCCAAGCGGGGAGCGAAGCCCAGAGTCGTCTGGTTCTTCGACGGCGAGCGGTGCGTCGTCTGCACCGTGGGTTTCTTCAAACGGGATCAGATGCCGGAGACGCAACTGGAGCAGGCGAGGGCGATGAAAGCCGCCTACTTCGAAGCGAAAGCCCAACGGCGGCTTTCCATCATCAACCCAGGTGAGGTGAACCATGAACGCTGACCATTACTCCTCGATGCTCGCCGACGCCAAGCGCTCGGTGGATTACTGGCAGGACGTCGCCCAGACCGACTTCGCACGCGAGGTGCACCTGCGCATGCGGGAGAGGGGGATCAGCGCCGCGGAGCTGGCGCGGCGCATGGGCACCTCGAAGGCCTACGTCAGCCAGCTGCTGGGCGGCGGTAACTTCACTCTGCTGACCATGGTGAAGATCGCCATGGCGCTGGACATGGTCGTCCGAGTTCACCTCGAAGGCCAGGAGGAGCGGGCTCGGGCCGCCAGGGATGCCAACGTCGTCGACCTGCCTCAACGCGACGCCGGTTCCGCGACTCCGAGCGATGAGGCCGCCGATCGGGCGCCGCTACGCAGAGCCCGGTCTCGCAGATAGTCGGCCGCTGTCCGACGCCGGTCTCCTAAACGGCGCCGGCTCCCACTCACCTCGGGGGACAGATCGGCGGGGCCGAAGGGCAGCCGCTGTCCGAGCAGGCCTGAGTCGAAGGCGGCGGACAGCTCCCCGAGGCGTTGCAGGTGTTGCCTCCCGCGGCCTTCGCCAGCCGGTCGGGGTCGAGATGGATCACGGTCTCCCGGTTCAGGGTCAGCTTCTTCAGGGCTCTCTTCTTCATGCGGGGCTCCTTTCATCTGGAATAGTCCCACTTCGACGGTGCCTTTGCCAACGAGAGACGCCCCGCCGTCCTCCCCACCCCCGCCCGCGCATAGAATGGTCCCGCTTTCCGTCCTTTCCGGAGGCGAGGTGCCGTGGCCAAAGTCCTGGTGATCGAGAGTGATTCCGTGTTCGCGGCGGTGCTCGCCGACCGGCTGCACGTGGCCGGCCACGAGGTGCGCCGCCTGAGCGAGGGTGCGCGGGCCACCGCCGTGGCCCAGGAGCAACAGGTGGACTTGGTGGTGCTGGGTACCTCGCCGGGCGCCGGGCTCGACGTGGTCGAGGCCCTGCGAAGCCAGCCGGCCACCCGCTCGCTCCCCATTCTCGTGCTGGCCGGTGCCGCCGATTCCGTGAACGCCCTGCGCATCGGCGCCGACGACGTGCTGACCCGGCCCTGCGATCTCGAGGAGCTCCTGCTGCGCCTCTACCGGCTCCTCGCCAACCGCACGGCGGTCCTCCAGGTGCTGCAGGGCGATCTCGCCAATCACCCACTCTGGGCCCTCCTCCAGTACCTGGGCCAGGTGCGCAAGACCGGTATCCTGCGAGTGAAGGCCGCCGGCGGCTCGGGCACGCTGGAGCTGCGGGACGGACAGGCCACCGGCGCCCGCTGGCAGGGGCTGCGCGGCCGCGAGGCCCTGCTCGCCCTGCTGTCGCTCGAAGAGGGCGGGTTCCGCTTCGATCCCGAGGCGCTGCCCGAGGCCCAGGAGGGGCCGCTCCCCCTGCACGAGCTGCTCATGCAGTCGGCGTGGCTCAAGGATGAGATCGCCAAACGCCGGCACCTGATCCCCGCCACCGGACAGCCGCTCCAGTCCCTCACCCCCAGCCTGCCGGCCGTGGATCAGGATTTCCACGACCTGCCCGTGCGGCGGGTCTTCGAGCGGGTGCTCCAGCAGCCGGGGTTACGGCTGTTCGACCTGGTCGCCGACGAGGCCGAGGCGCCCTCCTCGACGCGCCTGGCGCTGGCCCTGCTGGTGGAGACCGGGGCCGTCGCCCCGCAGACCGGCGAGGAGGACGCGGACATCCAGAACACCCGGGAGATCTCCACCGTCCTGCTGCTGGAGATCGCGGTGGAGGATCTGATCGACGCCGCCACCAGGGCCGGCCTGCCTGCCACCGCCCTGCCCTTCCTGCTGCTGGTGGAGCCGGAGGTCTGGCCGGCGCTGCGCCGGCTCGTCGAGGAGGGGCCTGGGTTCCGCCGCAACGAGGGGCTGCGCAGGCTCGTCGAGCAGGTGGAGCTGCGCCGTGCCGGCAGCGTCTCCTTCCCGGGCCGCCACGGCAAGCTCTCCCTCCACGTCCAGGTGCTCAACGGCGCGGCGCAGCCGCAAATCAACGCCATCGTCCCCGGCTGCGCCGGAGTGCTGGTGTGGATCCGCGGCACCGCGAGCCTGGAGGCGGTGGGCGGCGTGGTGCAGCGGCTGGAGACGAGCGGACCGCGGGGCGCGGGCGGCGTGCTGGTGGCCGGCAGCGAGGCGGCGCAGCGCCAGGCCCTCGCCCTCGCCGGCCGCGCCACGCGCTGGCGCGCCACCCCCCATGAGCCCCAGAGCCTGCTGGGCATGCTCCGTCTCCTCCACCCTCCGGACGCGAGATCCTAGACGTGGCCGCGCGCCCCACGGTGCTGTTCGTCGATCCCCAGGCCGATCGCCTGCGCAACCTGGCGTCCCGCCTCACCGCCGAAGGCTACGAGGTCGTCCCCGTGGGCGACGCCGCCCGCGCCCGGCGCTTCGCCGAAGGATTGGGAACGGCGGTGATCGTCACCACCCAGGAGGCCCTGGCCGCCGGGGTGGACGCCGGCGCCCTCCTCGCCTCCGGCAGCTCCGGCAGCTCCGGCCATCGCACCCTGGTGGTGATCGGCCGCCACCCCGCCGAGGAGGCGGCCCTCCCGGAGGAGGCGGCCTTCCTGGCGGTCGCCGGCCTCGACCTGCCGGAAGTCGCCCGCCGGCTGCTGCTGGTGCTGCTGGGCCGCGAGCTCGGCCTGGCGCCGGACGCGCGCCTGACCTCGCTGGTGGGCGACCTGGCGCAGATGCCGCTGATCGAGCTGCTGCGCGGCCTGGCCGCGGCGGGGGCCTCCGGCCGCCTCGACCTGCGCGGCGGCTCGCTCCTCCTGCACCGCGGCGAGGTGGCGGCGGCCGGGTCGGGCCCGGTGCGGGGCTTGAAAGCCTTCTGCCGCCTCGGCCGGCTGCACGAGGGGCCGGTGCGCTTCGTCCCCGGCGACTTCCCGGCGCGGCGGGAGATCGAGGACAGCCTGGACTCCCTGGTGCTCGCCGCCATCGAGGACTCGCTGGGGGAGTTCCCCGATCCCCGCCTTCACCTGGAGGTGGAGATCGGCCCCGCCTTCTTCTCCACCCCCTTCACCCCTCTCCAGCAGCGCATCCTGGGCGCCGCCCAGCGCGGGGCCACCCTGCGGCAGATTCTGGACGGCCTGCCGGACCGCGACGGCGAGATCGTGCAGGAGGTGCTGGGACTGGAGGAGCGAGGCCTGCTGCTGCGCCGCGAGCCCGGAGTGATGATCGTCACCGATTCCACGTCCGACCTGCCGCCCGATCTCGCCGCCTCCCACGGCATCGTCGTCGTCCCCCTGACGGTGGAGCTGGACGGCGCGACCTTCCGCGACCGGGTGGACCTCCAGCCCGGCCAGTTCTACGCCCTGCTGGAACGGACGAAGGGGCACCCGGCCTCCAACCCGCCCCATGCCGACGAATTCGCCCGGCGCTACGGCGAGTGGCTGGGGAACGGCCACGACGTGGTCTCCATTCATCTCTCCGCGCGCCTGTCGAAGACCCTGGAGCACGCCGGCGCCGGAGCCGTCGCCGCCCTGTCGGGACGGGAGAGCGCGACCGGACCGCCGCCGGCCGTGGCGGTGGTGGACTCCGGGCAGGTGAGCCTCGGCCTGGGCCTTCTCGCCCTCTTCGCCGCCCGCATGGCGGCGCGCAACGAGACGGCGGCCGACGTCCGCCGCCGCCTGCTGGCCATGGCGCCCCGCGTCCAGACCCTGTTCGTGGTGGACACCCTGGAGTACCTGGCGCGCGGCGGCCGCATCGGCCGCGCCCGCGCCGTCCTCGGCGGCCTGCTGGGGATCAAGCCCATCCTCGGCGTGGTGGACGGCGAGATCACCGCCGTCGACCGGGTGCGCGGCGGCCGGGCCACCCATCCGCGCATCCTGGAGATCCTCGAGAAACGCCTGGACCCCGGACGGCCCATCGTGGCCGGCGTCTCCCACGGCAACGCCCCCGCCTGGGCCGACCGCCTGGAGCGGCTGCTGCGCGACACCTTCGAGGTCTCCGAATTGATCCAGGCCGAGGTGGGTCCGGTGGTGGGCACTCACGCCGGCCCGGGTGTCGTCGCCGTCTCCGCCTTTCAGCCCGAGGACGACGAAGCGGCGCTCATCGCGCCGCTGTAGAGAGCAGCGGCCGCGCGCCGTCGATCCACAACGGTCTGCCGG
>JAJKHS010000100.1 GCA_021154885.1 Thermoanaerobaculum sp. | reverse complement strand
GAACGTCGGCACCATCGCGCCGAACGCCTTTCACGACCTCTCCATCACCTTCGTGGGCAGTCAGATCAAAGTCAATTATGACGGGACGGACGTGATCCAGACGACCGACACCTTGCTGACCGCCGGCGCCATCGCCCTCGACACGAGCAACCAGCCCATTGAATGGGACGACGTGGTGGTGACGCAGCTCGGCGGCGGCAATCCGCCTCCGCCTCCTCCACCTCCCGACGACAACGGCCCGGGTGGACCGATCCTGGTAATCAGCAAGTCCACCAACCCGTTCACCCGCTACGCCGGCGAGATCCTGCTGGCCGAAGGGCTCAATCAGTACGCGATCCAAGAGATCGGCACCCTCGACGCGGCGGCCCTCGCCAACTACGACGTGGCGATCCTCGGCGAGACCTCCCTGACCACGGCCCAGGTGACCCTGCTCACCGACTGGGTCAATGCCGGCGGCCGCCTCATTGCTCTGCGGCCGGACGCGCAGCTCGCCAGCCTCCTGGGGATCACCCCCGCGAATTCAACCCTGGCGAACGGCTATCTCCTCATCAACACGTCCGCGGCCCCCGGACAGGGGCTGGTGAACGAGACGATCCAGTTCCACGGCACGGCCGACCTCTATACCTTGAACGGCGCCACGGCCGTTGCGACCCTCTACTCGAGCGCCTCGACCGCCACGACCTCGCCGGCCGTCACCCTGAAGAGCGTCGGCTCCTCGGGCGGCCAGGCCGCGGCCTTCACCTACGACCTCGCCCGTTCGGTGGTCTACACCCGCCAGGGCAATCCGGCCTGGGCCGGCCAGGAGCGGGACGGCACCAGCCCCAAACGCTCAAACGACCTCTTCTTCGGCAACGCCGCCTCCGGTCCGCAGACGGACTGGATCGATCTCAATAAAGTGGCCATCCCGCAGGCCGACGAGCAGCAGCGCCTGCTGGTCAACCTCATCCTCACCATGAACGCCGGCCGGAAGCCCCTCCCCCGCTTCTGGTATCTGCCGCGGGGCCTCAAGGCGGCGGTGGTGATGACGGGCGACGACCACGGCAACAACGGCACCGAAGGGCGCTTCCAGGGTTACGAGGCCGCGAGCCCAACCGGTTGCTCCGTGGCCAACTGGGAGTGCGTGCGGGCCACTTCCTACATTTATCCCAGCACGCCCATCTCAGCCACCGTGGCCGCCGCGTTCCAGGCCGAAGGGTTCGAGATCGGCGTTCACGTCAGCTCCAACTGCGCGGACTGGACGACCTCGTCCCTCGAATCGTTCTTCGCCACCCAGCTCGCCGACTTCGCCACCCTTTTCCCGGGCGTCTCGGCGCCGGTGACCAACCGCACGCACTGCATCGCCTGGAGCGACTGGGCGACCGAGCCGAAGACCGAGAAGGCCCACGGCATCCGTTTCGACACCAACTATTACTACTGGCCGGGGAGCTGGATCCAGGACCGCCCGGGCTTCTTCACCGGCTCGGGCCTGCCCATGCGCTTCGCCGACCTCGACGGCACCCGGATCGACGTCTATCAGGCCACGACTCAGATGACCGACGAATCCGGCCAGTCCTTCCCCTTCAACATCGACACCCTGCTCGACAACGCGCTGGGAACGAAGGGGTACTACGGCGTGATGACCGCCAACATGCACACCGACTCGGCCAGCCACGCCGGCTCGGACGCCATCGTGGCCTCGGCCCAGGCGAGGGGCGTGCCCATCGTCTCCTCCAAGCAGATGCTCACCTGGCTCGACGGCCGCAACGGCTCCTCCTTTGGCTCCATCTCCTGGAGCGGCACCGCCCTGAGCTTCACGATTACCGCCGCCACGGGCGCGAACGGCCTGCAGGCGCTGCTCCCCAACACCTCGACGGGCGGCACCCTCGCGAGCCTCACCCTGAACGGCAGCGCGGTGACCTTCACCACGCAGACGATCAAGGGGATCGTCTACGCCGTCTTCCCCGCGGCGTCCGGCTCCTACGTCGCCACGTACGCGCCGTAGGACCGTTTCCATAGCCGGGGGGCGGAAACTCGCTCCCCGGCACCCTTCAGCCCCGCAGCACCACGACACCCCGGGCTCCATGGTTCCCAGGTAGAATGATTCGCGTTCGAAAATACGTTCATCGAAATGGACAGAGCTCCTCGCACCGCGGCGTTCTTCGGGATCGCGCTCCTCCTCAGCCTCCTGCCGGGGCTCGTCCGCGCGAGCACCCTCGACACGCTGCCCGGCGCTCCGGGCTACGTCCACGAGGTCTTCACCGTCGCCGATGGCCTGCCCATGGTGCCCCGCTTCTTCGAGACGGCGTGGTTCCGCACGGTCGCAATCCTCGCCGCCCTGGCGGCCCTGGTCGGGGCCGTGGCCCTGATAGCGCGGCTCCGGGGGGTACAGCAGCAGGCCCGGCAGCGGCATCTCGAACGGCTGGTGGAAGAGCGGACGGCGACCATCGCCCGGCAGGCGGAGAAGCTGCGGGAGCTCGATCAGCTCAAGTCGCAGTTCTTCGCCAACATCTCCCACGAGCTTCGCACGCCGCTGACCCTCACCCTCGGGCCACTCCAGGACGTCCTCGACGGCCGGTTCGGACCGCTCCCCGACGGTCTCGCCGAGCAGGTCGAGATGGCCCGGCGCAACGCGCAACGGCTATTGGGCCTCGTCGATCAGCTCCTCGACGTCGCCCGGCTCGACGCGGGACGGCTGCGGCTGCGACTGCGCCACGGCGATCTCGCGGCCGCGGTGCGCCAGCGCGTGGAGTCCTTCCTCCCCCTCGCCGAACGGCGGGGGATCGAGCTCTCTCTGGCCGCCCCCTCAGAGCCGGTCAAGGTCTGGTTCGACGAGGTGCAGATCGAGAAGGTGCTCGACAACCTGCTGGGCAATGCCCTGAAGTTCACCCCGCGGGAAGGCCAGGTCCACGTCGCCGTCACGGCGGCGCCGGAGTCCCGGATCGCGGTGAGCGTCTGCGACGACGGCCCCGGCATCCCCGCCGACCAGTTGGAGCGGGTGTTCGAGCGCTTCTACCAGGTGGAGGCGACCGCCCGGCGGCGCTGGCCGGGCGCCGGCATCGGCCTCGCTCTGGCCCGGCAACTGGTCGAGATGCACGGCGGCACGATCACGGCCGAGAGCGCCGAGGGGAAGGGCGCCTGCTTCACCCTCACCCTGCGGCGCGGCCGGGATCATCTGCCGGCCGAGCTCGTGGAGGACGGGCCGCCGGAGCGCGAGAAGCGGCCACCCGGCTCCGGCCTCTTCCCCATGCCGACCCCGCTCGAGCCCCTGCGGCCGCTCGACGCCGCCGAGCTCGAGCGGGACGAGGACCGCACGACCGTCCTGGTGGTCGACGACAACCCGGAGATCCGCGCCTACATTCGCCGCCATCTGGAGCCCGACTACCGCGTCGTGGAGGCGGCGGACGGGGCCCAAGGCCTGGAGCAGGCGCGCCGCCTCGTGCCCGACCTCGTGGTCAGCGACGTGATGATGCCCGGCCTCGATGGCAACGCCCTGTTCCGCGCCCTGCGCGAGGACCCCGAACTGGAGTTCGTCCCCGTGGTGCTGCTCACGGCCAAGGCGTCGGCGGAGAGCCGCATCCAGGGGCTGCGCGAGGGGGTCGACGACTACGTCGTCAAGCCGTTCGACCCGCGCGAGCTCAGGGCGCGGGTGGACAACCTGATCGCCTCCCGCAAGCGCCTGCTGGAGCGCTTCGAGGCCGCGCCGCCGCGCCCCTTGCGCGTCTCGGAGGTGAGCGTGACCCCGGCCGACGAGGCGTTCCTGGCGCGGGTGCAGGCGGTGGTGGAGGAGCGCCTCGGCGACTCCGATCTGACGGTGGAGGGGCTCGCCGAGGCCCTCGCCTGCGACCGCTCCTATCTCCTCCGCAAGCTCCGCAGCTTGAGCGGCGAGACCCCATCCGGGCTCATTCGCTCGCTCCGCCTCCAGCGGGCCGAGCAGCTCCTGCGCGCCGGCGCCGGAGCAGTGAGCGAGATCGCCTACGCCGTCGGCTTCAAGAGCGTCGCCCACTTCTCCAACGCCTTCCAGGAACGCTACGGGGAACGGCCCTCCACGTTCGCGGCGCGACACCGCAGCTCCCGCTAGCAGCCTGCGCGGCAGAAGACAGATAAGGACAATAAGGACACCAAGGACATCAAGGACGAGGAAAGCTCCGGTCTCGGCGATCCTCTTTGTGTCCCTGCTGTCCTTGGTGTCCTTGTTGTCCTTGAGCTCTCCCATCCCTGTTACATCCGTGTGACATCCCGTTGCTCCCGGGATGCCGTCCTCCTGGAGGCAAGAATCGTCCTCCTGGAGGCAAACGTGAAGATTCTCTCCTGGCCATAATGCCGGCACTGATCGATCTTCCTCAGGAGGGGTATCCATGCGTCGATTCCTGGTGGCCACAGCGGCCGTCCTGATCTTCACTCTGATCTCCGTAACGGCGAGCGCTCAACCTCTGGTCAAATCCGCGATCCAGGTCGATCCCGGGAACAAGAAGCAGACCGGGCAGACCTTCGTCTACCGCCTGACCTACAACTGCAGCAGCACGTCCGGCCCCTGCCTGAACGCCGAGGTGGACGACCTGCTGCCGATCGAGGTGCAGGAGATCTCCACCGTGCCCGCCAGCCCCACAGGCGACGTGGCGGCGATCAACGTCACGTCGAACTTCATGGGGTCCGGACGCACCCGGGTGCAGTTCGTGATGATCAACCCGCTGCCCGCCGGCAACAGCGGCGACCTGCTGATCAACGTCCGTTTCCCCAACGGCTCGACGCCGGACGGCACCACCGCCACCAACACGGCGGACGGCATCAACCTCGGCGCGACGCCAGGGACGTTCACCACGCCGCCGGTCACCGTCACCGCCGTCGCCACGGTTCAGGTGATGCTCCAGAAGACCCTCCTCACCGGCCCGGCCAACCTCGACCTGCCGGAGAGCTACCGGCTGCGCATCGCCGTCTCCGGCAACGCCGGCTCGCTGAACCTGACGGCAGTCGGCCCGGTCACCGACACCCTCCCCCCGGGGACGGTGTTCAACGGCGCCACGCCGGCGGCGGACTGCCAGCCGGGCTGCGTGGGTACGACGCCCGCGACCGTCACCTGGACCAGCCCCTGCTCGGTGCCGGTGATCGCGGGAAACAACTGCGACATCCAGGTGAACGTCACCTTCCCCAGCGCCACGTTCCCCAGCGGCACCAACGTCACCAACAGCTTCACCGCCACGGGCACGCCTCTGGGCCAGCCCTCCCAGAACCTCGGCGTCGACTCGGTGACCCATCCGGTCACCACCTTCGTGCCCAATCCGAGCGCCGGCTTCGCGAAGAACGTCAACGGCAACAGCCCCAACCCGCCGACGCTCAACCAGACCTTCAGCTACGACCTGGTGCCGAGCAACAACGGCAACGTGCCGCTGGACAACATGGTGGTCATCGACACGCTCCCCGTCCAGCTCCAGCTCGCCAGCGTCACCACCGGCGCCTACAACAACCTGAGCGACTTCGCGGCGGGCGTCGGCGTGCGGGTGAGCTATGAGAAGAACAGCGCGCCCGGCGTCTTCACCCTCTGGGGGAGCTCGCCGAATACCAACACCACCACCACCTTGACCGCGCCGCCGCCGGGCCTCGGTGCCGGCGAATACGTCACCAAGGTCCGCTGGGAGTACGGCCAGGCGGCCGTCGGCATGAGCCCCTCCGCCCGGCCGCAGATCACGGGCAAGATCGTCAACCCCAGCAACGCCGGCGCCCCGGTGGGCTTCGGTGACAGCATCCAGAACTGCGCCGCGCTGACGGCCGTCTATACGGCCGGCCCGACCAACGTCAGCCAGAATTCCTGCAACACCTTCACCCTGAGCGGCCCGTTCGTGCAGCTCAGCCCGACGAAGGACAACCTCTCCGGCGGCGGTCCGTTCAACCCCGGCCAGACGGTGAATTGGCGCCTGCGGGTGCGCAGCGACGCGCGGTCGAGTGATCCGGTCCCGGTGGAGGACCTGATCGCCACCGACCTGCTGCCCGTCGATCTCGTCTTCGTCTCCTGGAGCTTCGACAACCAGGGGACCGGCCTGCCGGCGCCGCAGACGTTCCAGCAGATCCCGAACTTCGCCGGCACCGGCCGCACGTTGCTGCGCTGGCGCTGGAACGCCGGCAGCGGCAACCTCGGCGTCAGCCAGCAGGTGTTCATCCTGATCGACACCACAATCCGCAACGGCGCGCCCAACGGCAACCTGTCCAACGACTTCACCCTGGACAGCGACGCGCCCGGCCTCGGCCTGCGCTGCTTCGGCAGCTCGCAGACCGACCCGCTCGACCTCGACGGCGACGGCAACACGGCCGAGACCCTCTGCCGGGCGACCGGCACCGCCAACGTGGCGCCCATCGCCCAACTCGTCTCCAGCAAGACGATCCAGGGCACCTGCGACGGCGGCTCGGTTTCGACCTCGGCCGGGACGCTCACCGGCGGCGCCCTCAAATACCGGCTGCACGTGCAGAACGTCGGCACCGTGGCGATGCAGAACTTCGTGCTGGTGGACATCCTACCCTTCGTCGGCGACACCGGGGTGCGCGACACCAGTCCCCGCGGCTCGCAGTGGACGCCGCTCCTTGCCGCGCCCATCACGCCGCCGCCAGGGACCGTCATCTCCTACTCCACCTCCGGCAATCCCTGCCGCGGCGAGGTGGGAGGGCCGACCACGTCCTGCGATCCGCCGAACTGGACGACGGTCCCTCCGGATCCAATCACCAGCGTGCGGTCGTTCAAGGTCGAGTTCGGCAACCGGGTGGTCCAGCCCTTCGACACTGTGGACTTCTTCTTCTCCATGGTGACCCCGGGCAACGTGCCGCCCGGCACCTTCGCCTACAACTCCTTCGCCTATCAGGCCGACCGCTCCGACGGCATCGGCTCGCTGGCCGCCGAGCCGCAGAAGGTGGGGGTCTCGATCGGGAGTTGCAACGCGGCGGCCCTCGGCGACTACGTCTGGGTGGACGCCAACAAGAACGGCGCCCAGGACGACGGGCCCACCGGCCTGAACGACATCTACGTACGGCTCTTCTCGCCCGGCGCCGACGGGATTCCGGGCAACCTCGACGACGTGCTGCTGTCCACCACCGTCACCGGCAACAGCCCCGGCAACGCTCCCGGCTGGTACCGGTTCCCCGGCCTCGCTCCCGGCAGCTACTACGTCTGCGTCACCCCGCCGCCGACGTTCATCTTCACCACACCCCACGTGGGCGCCGGCAACCTCGACTCCGACGTCAATCCGGCGACGGGTTGCACGCCCGCCGTAACCCTGGCCGCCAACCAGGACGATCCCGACCTCGACGCCGGTCTGGTAGCGACCCACCTCGCGGCCCTCGGCGACTACGTCTGGTTCGACCGCAACGGCGACGGCATCCAGAACGAGTCCCCCTCGGACGGCGCCAACGGCGTCACCGTCAAGCTCTTCGCCGACGACGGCGACGGCAATCCCGAGCCGGGAACCGGCGACGCCCTGGTGGCCACCACGGTGACGGCCGACGACGTCTATGGTCGTCCGGGTTACTACCGCTTCGACGGTCTGATCCCCGGGGTTCACTACTTCGTGCAGTTCATGCTGCCGGCCTCGGCCACGGGCTTCACCACTCTGGACGCCGGCGGCGACGACACTCTCGACTCCGATGCTCGCGCGTCCGACGGCGCGGCTCCCGAGGTCGTCCTCGCTCCGGACGAAGTGAATAAGACGATCGACGCCGGCCTGGTGACCGCCACGGGTAACCTCGCGCTCGGCGACCAGGTCTGGATGGACACCAACAACAACGGCATCTACGAGCCCCAGAGCGGTGAGATGGGGATCGACGGTGTCCGCCTCGACCTCTACCTGGACGCCAACAACGACGGCAAGCCGACGCTCGACGAATATATCGGCACCACCACGACGGCCACCGTCAGCGGCTTCCCCGGCCGCTACCGGTTCAGCAATCTCGCTCCGGGGAGCTACATCGTGGTCGTCGATCCCACCAGCTTCAGTGGTAGCGGCGCGCTCGCCGGCAAGGTGTCGAGCACCGGCAACGACCCGGCGCCCAATCCGGACGACGACGTCAACGGCGACGACAACGGCACCGCCGTGGGCGCGCTCACCGCCAGCCTGCCGGTGACTTTGAGCACCGGCGGCGAGCCCACTTCCGAGGACGGCAACGCCAACACCAACCTCACGGTGGACTTCGGCTTCATCGTCGCTCCCCCCACGGCCCAGCCCCAGTACGACTATGGGGACGCGCCCGACGTGACGGCCGGCACCGCACCGGGCGACTACAACACCACGGCCCTCGACAACGGCCCGTACCACCTCCTGGGCGTGACCAACGCGCCCTACCTCGGCTCCTGCGTGGACGCCGACAGCGGCTTCAACCAGGGGGCGGGGGCCGACGGCGACGACCTCACCACCTCCACCTTCACCGTCGGCACCTGCGCCGTCCCTGGGGACGACGAGGACGGCGTCACCTTCACCAGTCCGTTCGTCCCCGGCGCCACGGCGACCTTCACCGTCACCGCGGGAGGGCCTTCGCCGTGCGTGCTCAACGCCTGGGTCGACTGGAACCGCGACGGCATCTTCGGCGACTCGCCCGGCGAGCAGATCGCCACCAACCTCTCGGTACCGAACGGTCCGCCGACCGTGCTCTCCCCCGTGGTTCCCGCCGGCGCCGTGCCAGGGCTGACCTATTCCCGGTTCCGCTGCTCCTCGGCGAGCAATCTCGGGCCCACGGGTCCGGCTCCGGACGGCGAAGTCGAGGATTATGAAGTCGCCGTCATCGGCCGCGACTTCGGCGACGCGCCCGCCAGCTACGGCACGCAAGGGCCGGGCGCCGCGAGCCACGTCGTCAACCCCTTGGCGCCTCTGATGCTGGGCTCCTGCGTGGATACCGAGCCGGACGGCCAGCCGAATGCCGCCGCCCTGGGCGACGACGGCACGTCGGGCACGAGCCGGACCGGCAACTGCTTCGACGACGAGGACGGCGTGGCCTTCCTCACGGTACCCACGGCCTGCCAGACGGCGCAGTTGACCGTCACCGCCTCCGGCGCCGGCAAGCTCGACGCCTGGATCGATTGGAACCACGATGGCGACTTCAACGACGCCGGTGAGGAGGTCCTCACCGACGTCGCCATGGTGGCAGGCACCAACGCGCTGAGCGTCGCCGTCCCCTGCACGGCGGTCGCGGGCACGACCTACGCCCGCTTCCGCTTCTCCTCGGCCGGCGGCCTCGGACCCGCGGGCGCGGCGCCGGACGGCGAGGTCGAGGACTACGCCGTCAACGTCGGCGCCGTCGACTTCGGCGATGCGCCCGACAGCTACGGCACGCTGCTCGCGAGCGGCGGCCCCAACCATCGGGTGGTGGCCGGCTTCTCCCTGGGGGCCACCGAGGACAGCGAGACCGTGGGCCAGCCTTCGGTCGGTGCCACGGGCGATGGCGCCGACGAGGACGGCGTCGTTCTGCCCGCCGTGCTCGTCGCCTGCTCGACGGTGAACGTGCCGGTTACTCTCACCAACACGGCGGGGATCGCGACGCCGCGTCTCGACGCCTGGATCGACTTCGACGGCGACGGCGTCTTCAGCGAGCCGCGGGACCGGATCGCGACCGGTCTGGCGCTCGCGGCCGGCGTCAACTCGGTGACGGTCAACGTCCCGTGCGACGCGAAGTCCGCCAACACCTACGCGCGGTTCCGCCTGAGCTCGACCGGCGTCTCCACCGCGGGCGGCCCGGCTTCCAACGGCGAGGTCGAAGACTATGCCCTCGTGGTCGAGGGTCTCGACTTCGGCGACGCGCCCGCTCCCTACCCCACCCTGCTGGCCGCCAACGGCGCCCGCCACGCGGTCCTGCCGGCTGGCAACCCGACCCTCGGCACCCTCGTGGACACCGAGGCCGACGGCCAGCCCAACGCCGCGCTCACCGGTGACGATACCGGCGGCTCGGACGACGAGGACGGGGTGACCTTCCCGGCTACCATGATCCCCGGCACCAACGGCACGATCCAGCTCCGGACCGGCGCCACGGGCGGCATCGTGAGCTGCTGGATCGACTTCAACCGCGACGGCGACTGGGGCGACGCCGGCGAGCAGGTGGTGACCGACCTCAACCTCGGCGCCAACGCCTCGACCTCCCGAACCTTCTTCGTCCCCGTCGGCTCGCCCCAGGGCAACGCCCCGGTGCGCTGCCGCATCAGCTCGCAGGCGGGCCTGGGGGTGATTGGCCTGGCGCTCGACGGCGAAGTGGAAGACCACGTGGCGCCCATCGGCGCCGAGCAGCCGAAGATCGGCGTCGCCAAGCTCTTCAAGGGCTTCGAGCGCCAGGACGGCACCAACTACCAGGTCGTCTTCGAGATCGAGGTCGCCAACCTCGGCAACGTGCTGCTCTCCAACGTGCAGGTCACGGAGAACCTGGCCACCACCTTCGCGGCGGCGACCTCGTTCAGCGTCGTCACCCTGCAAAGCTCCGACTTCACCGTCAACGCCAGCTTCAACGGCGCGGGGGACGTCAACCTCCTCGCCGCCGGCAACTCGCTGGCGGTAGGTGCGAGCGGCAAGATCACCCTCACCCTGAAGGTGGATACCGGCGGCAACCAGGGGCCCTACACCAACCAGGTCCAGGCCAGCGGCCAGAGTCCGGCCAACGTCACCGTCACGGACCTCTCGCAGAATGGCGACAATCCGGATCCGGACGGCAACGGTACCGCGAGCGATAACGGCGACCCGACGGTCTTCGAGCTGCCGCTCAGCATCGCCGAGGTGCCGACGCTCGACGTCTGGGGTCTGCTGGCCCTGGCGACACTGCTCGGCCTCTTCGCCCTGCGCCGCCTGCGGTGACCCTTCGCACGGACCACCGGCTTCTGACTTCTGTTCTTCTTCCCAAGGATCGGAGTCAGAAGCCGGTGGGACGCCAAAGACCCAGGGAGCTCGTACGGACCGGTGCCGCGAGCTGGAGCGGCGGCAAGCCCCAAGGATCCCGCCGGAAGCCGAAGATCCGTGGCAAGAGCGCCTCAGACATCGTTCTGGAGGGGCGCTGACAACGGTGGTCGGGCAATCTGAGCCCTACGGGTAGTAGCCGCTGATCGTCCGGGCCTCCATGCCGGGCTTGTCCACCTGCACCCGCACGGCGCGGAAAGCCTCGGCGGGCCGGGTGTTCGACGACTGGTAGGTGATGCGGTAGCGCGAGCGCAGATCCTTCTCGATCGCGCTGTAAATGCCGGGCAGCTCGTTCATGCCTTTGACGAAGAAGCTCCGTCCGCCAGTGTCGGAGGCCAGCCGGGAGAGTCGCTCGGTGGCCTCGCCCCGAGGCAGGTCAATCCCCATGACATAGACGGCGAGACCGGCCCGCCGGGCGGATTCCAGGGCGTCGTCGAAGTGGAAGCGGCTGTTGTGGTCCTCGCCGTCGGAAAGGAGGAGGATGGCCCGCTGCCCGGAGGTGCCCCCCAGATAATTGAGGGAAAAGATCAGGCTGTCCCAGAGCGCCGTTTCGCCGTCCGCCACCAGACCGTCGAAGCCCCCCGCCAGTGCCGCCAGATCCCCGGTGAGCCCCACGGCCAGGTGCGGCGCCTTGTTGAAGGAGATGACGGCCGCCTGGTCCTTGGGACGCAGCGTCTGCCGGAGGAAATCGAGCGCCGTGCGGCTGGCGGCCTCCAGCCGCGGCTGCATGGACGCCGAGGTGTCGACCAGCGTCACCAGCTTCAGGGGCGTGTCGTCGACGCGCTCCACTTGGCGCAGGGTCTGGCGCACGCCGTCCTCGAAGACCTGGAAGTCGCCGGACCCGAGCCCTTCGAAAGGCCGGCCCGACCGGTCGCCGACGTTCGTATAGAGCTCGACGAGATGGATCTCCATCTTCTCCGCCGGGGCCGAGGCGTTGAGCAGCACCAGGTCCTCGGCCGAGCTGCCATCGTTGAGGTAGGCCACGGCGCGCACGTAGTCCACGGCCGCAGTGTCGGGCAGGACCATGGGTTGGACGAAGGGCGGCTGGTAGAGGGTGGCCACCCGCTGGTCGCCCAGGTAGAGCTCCACACGGTCGACGCTGCGGTCCCCGGGGGCGTCGACGTCGACCCGGGCGCGCAGGCTCTGGCGGTAGGTCCGGCCCGGGCGGGGCTCGGTGAGGTGCACGGCGAAGCGCTGGCCGCCGGCGTTGAGCACCAGTTCGTCGCTCGCCAGCACGTGGCCGCCGCGGTCGAGCCCCTGGGCGCCGAGCCGGTGGGTACGCGGCACTTTCCCGAGATCGATCTGCACGGTGAAGGGGGGATGATTGCGGGTCAGCAGGGGCTTGCCGTCGAGCGAGAAGGCGACGCGCTCGATCTGCGTCTCCTCGGCGGCCCCGGCGGCACGCTCCACCCTCGCCTCGAAGCTCTGGGTGCCGGCGAGGAGCTGGCCGGACGGGGCGTCGAGCCGCAGGCCGGGGCGGGGAGAGGCGAGCTCGGCGTCGACCTCCGTGAAGAGGTGCCGGATCTCCGGCTCAATCGGCTCGATCGGCTCGACCGCGGGCGCCCCACCGCCCGCCATGGCTGGAGCCGCGGCAAGGGCGGCGACCCGGACGGCATTGGCCGGCACGGCGAGATCGCGCTCGCCCTCGTAGACGTTGCCGGAGGCGGGAGCCTCCATCTTCACCTCCAGCCGGTAGCGGCCGGGCTGGAGCCGGCGCTCGAAGGCCAACGGCCGGCCGGCGCTCACGGACGGCAGCCCATCGAAGCGGTAGCGAAAGGCGTCCACGGTCTGGGCACCGCGCAGCACACGGCCGCTCAGGATCATCTCCCGCGCCGTATTCCGCACGGAATCGTCGAGCGCCACCATTACCCTCACCAGGCCGTCGCCCGGCCGGCCGGGAAAGTCGAAGTCCAGACGCGCCGGGAGGGTGGCGGCGGGCCGGCGGACCGGGGCCGTGGCGGCGGGGTGGAACTCGGAGACCCACTCCCGCGGCCTGGCGGCGGTGAGAGCGCGTTTCGTCACGACGTCACAGACCGCCGCGCCGGCCTGGCGGAGCCAGACGAAGGCGGCGGCGGCCCGAGGATCGCCCTCGCACTTCCGGTCCCTCGCGGCGGCCACGAGGTCCAGCCCCCCCTTCCCGGGCTGCCAGAGCCGGGACGGGCCCCCCGCCGGGTCGGGCACGAAGGCGAGCACGGTGTGGAATTGGATCTGGAACCGGGGCTCGTAGGTCCACAGCTCCAGCGGCGCGCCGTCGCACCGCGCGGCAAGGATGGAGTCCGGCTCGCCGTTGAGCAGGAAGACGCGGGACCGGTCGTCCCGGGTGCCTCCCCAGCGGCTGCGGGCCTCCGTGAGGCGCGCCTCCCAGCGCTCCCGCGCCTCGTTGCGCGGTGTCTCGGGGTAGGGATCGCGCACGTCCCAGAAGCGCTGGATGAAGGCTTCGCGGTCGACGTCGGCGGCGAGCGCAACGAAGGTCTCACGCTCGCGCTGGGTGATCAGGGGATCCACCTCCTCCAGCCAGGCGCGGAACCGCTCAGGGAGCGGCGGGCCGGCGGCGGCGAACAGAGCGGAGAGTGAAAGACAGGGGACGAAGAGCCAGGGGACGAGGCCGAGAAGGACTTTCCGCATCACACGCACCTCCGCCAAGGGCGGGCTGTGAAAGTCGAATCCGTTTGAGCTTCCCAACCCCGCCCGCCGGAGGTTTTAGCAAGAGGCGTGCCTTTGGGGGATGGGCCTCTACTTCGCCTTCCCGTCCAACTCCTCGATCAGCGCGTCCGAGGCCGGGCGCTCCTTCTGGAGGCGCTGCGCCACCTGCTCGGCCTGACCCAGCGCGCGCAGGACGTTCCGGCCGGCGAGCTTCGCGACGTCCTCGTCCGTCCAGCCGCGGCGCAGCAGCTCGGCGAGGAGGGCCGGATAGGTGTCCACGCCTTCGAGCCCCAGGGGGACGCTGGTGATGCCGTCGAAGTCCGAGCCGATCCCCACGTGGTCGATGCCGGCCAGCTTCCGCACGTGCTCGACGTGGTCCGCCACCTGCTCCAGCGTGGCGCGGATCGCCGGGTGCTGGGCGCGCCAGGCCTCCAGCCCTTTCTTCACCGCGTCCGGATCGCCCGGATTGAGGGTCTTGAGCCGGGTCTCGGCGGCGTCCTGGTCGGCGTTCCAGGCCCGTACCGCTTCGGAAGTGAAGGTTGGGACGAAGCTCACCATCACCACGCCGCCGTTGGCCGGCAGCAGCTTCAGCACGTCGTCGGGGACGTTGCGGGGGTGGGCGTCCAGGGCGCGGGCCGAGGAGTGGGAAAAGATCACCGGCGCCTGAGCCACGGCGAGCGCTTTTTTCATCGTCTCCGCCGAGACGTGCGAGAGGTCGACCAGCATGCCCAGCCGGTTCATCTCGCGAATCACCTCCTCGCCGAAGCGGGTGAGGCCGCCGTGACGGGGCTCGTCGGTCGCGGAGTCCGCCCAGTCGGTGTTCTTCGAATGAGTGATCGTCATGTAGCGAGCGCCGGCCGCGTAGAGCAGGCGCAGGGCGGCGAGGGAGTTGTGGATCGAGTGGCCCCCCTCCATGCCGATCAGCGAGGCGATGCGCCCGGCGTGGTGGATGCGCTCGACATCGGCCGCCGTGCGGGCCACCTCGAAGGTGTCCGGATAGCGCTCGGCCAGGCGGTGGACGTCGTCGATCTGCTCCATCACGGCCTGGATGGCGTCCGCCCCCGGGATTTCCACCGGCACGTAGACCGACCAGAACTGGCCGCCGATGCCGCCGCGGCGCAGGCGGGGGATGTCGGTGTGCAGGGGCGGGTCGAGCTTCGTGGTGCCGGCGCGGAGGTCGATCTTCTCCAAATGGTTCTGCACCCGCTTGCGATACTCCCAGGGCAGGTCATTGTGCCCGTCGACGAGCGGCACGCGGTCGAGCAGCCTGCGCGCCCGCTCGACGAGGGCGGGATCGGGGGCTTTGCGGGCCGTCTCCTGGGCTGCCGTCTCTCCGAGCAGAGCCGCGCCGAGCCTCGGTTCCAGGGCCAGGGCGAGCCCCAGGGCCAGCCAGCAGATCTTGGGCATATCCTCTCCTCGTATTGAAATCCGGGGGCATTCTAACGATAGAGTCCGAGGATTCCCAGACTTCAGGAGTCGCCATGGAATCGATCCCGTTTCGTCCCGAGGAGCACGCCGTCTACGACGACGGGAAGATGGGCAAGAGCACTCTCTTCCAGTCGGACCATCTGCTGGTGGGCCTGAACGCCTTCGAGCCCGGCCAGGAGCACAAGCTGCACGCCCACGCCGGCATGGACAAGGTCTACCACGTGCTGGCCGGGCGCGGCGTCTTCCTGCTGGAGGGCCGCGAGGAGCCGATGGCGGCGGGGATGATGCTCATCGCGCCGGAGGGAGTGCTGCACGGCGTCCGCAACACCGGCTCGGAGCGCCTGCTGGTGCTGGCGATCCTGGCGCCGTCGCCATGACGCGCGCGGCAAGGACGGGGCTCTTTCTCGTCCTGTCCGCCACCCTCCTGGCGTCCGCCCTGGAAGCCGCGGCGCTGTTCCGCTTCTATCGCACCCAGCTCCGGCTGCCCCAGTGGGACATGGCCGGCAATGGCTGGGGCGGGGTCGAGCTCCTGCAGGCGCTCTCGGCAGGGCGGCTCTGCCACTTCCTGAACCTGCTGAACCACCAGGACAAGTGGCCCTTCGGCTACTCCTTGATGCTGCTGCCGTTCCTCGCCGCGGGCGGCACCGGCTTCGAGTCCGCCACCCTGTTCTCCACCGTGCTCTTCGCCCTGACGCCGGCGCTGCTGCTCTGGGTGGCCCTGGAGGCCGATCCGGGCCCGGCCGGGTTCTGGGCCGGCCTGCTGGCCGCAGCGCTGTTCCTCGCCGGCCCGCTGCCGCGGGTGCTCGCCATCGTGGTCATGCGGGAGATGGCGGGCATCGCTCTCTCCCTGGCCGCCGCCGGCTTCTACCTGCGGGCGCGCCGGCTTGGGACGGCGTGGTCCTGGCGCCTCGCGGGCCTCGCCTTGCTCTCGCTCTTCCTGGTGAAGTACAACTACTTCCTGATCCTCGGGCTGGCTCTGGCGGCGAACGAGATCTGGCGGCGGTGGCCGTTGCGCCTTTCCTGGCCCGGGTGGACGCGGGCGAGGATCCTGCTGGCGGCGTACCTCGGCCTGCTGCTCCTCGCCACGCTGCTGGGGGTCAACTCCGGCGTGGGGATCTATGCCGGGCTGGTGGTGGGTGCGGTCCTGCTGGCCCTGCGCTGGCGGCGGGACCGCGAGGGCTTGAGGACGCGGTGGCGGGCGCTGCCCCTGGAGGTCCGGGCCCTGCTCGCCACGGTGATCGCTCCCCTGTGGCTCTGGTGCCTGAGCCCGAGTCCGATCCATCCCCGGAGCATTCTCGCCTTCCTGCACAACCGCAGCGAGGGTCCCCCCAGCCTCTCCGGCGATTCACTCCTCTTCTATCCCCGCTCGTTGTCGAACGACTATGCGCCTCAGCCGCTCCTCGGCCTCCTGGTGCTGGTCCTCCTGCTCGCTTCGCTCCTGGTGCTGCGCCGTCTGGAGGGGTCACGCCCGATCGTCCTGACCGCTTTCCTGGGTCTGGCGCTCGCCACCCTCCATCCCTACAAGGAGGCGCGATTCCTGGCCACCACGGCGCCGTTCCTCCTGCTGGCGGCGGCGCTCGCCTTCGCGCGGCTGGCCCACGCCCTCCCCCGTTACGGCCGGCTGGCCGGAGGCCTGGTTTGCGCCGCCGCTCTCGCCGCCATTGCCTGGACAGCGGTCCATGCCGGTCTCGACGAGCGGCTGGACCGGGACTACCGGCTCTACTCCACGCCGCCAGGAGTCTGGAAGCCGCTGATCTTCCTCTCACGCCAGGCGGCGGAGGTGCCGCGGGTTGCGGTCGTCGGCACCTTCAACGAGCTCAGCGACAGCCTGGTGCGCTGGCGGCTGGCGCAGGAGGTGGCGACGCGAAAGGTCGCGATGGCCGCTCCTCCCCCGCACGCGGGCTCGACCCAGGAGATCCGGCAATGGCTCGCCACGGAGCGGCCGGCCCGTATCCTGGCCCTCCGGCTGCAGCCGGAGAGCCCGCTCTACGGCGTTGACTATCAACGCTACAACGCCTGGCAGCTCGGGCTCATCGATACGCTGGAGAGAGACGAGGGCTGGCGGGAGGAGCGGCGGCGGGATTTCGAGCGTCTGGGGCTCGAGGTCCTGGTGCTGGAGCCTGGGCCTCCCAGGCGCTGAGAAGCTGCCGGCGCGCAGGCGAGCCGGAAACAGGGACACAAGGGACTGCAAGGACATCAAGGACAAGAAGAACATCGCCCAGACTGGGCTTCCTCGTCCCTGATGTCCTTGGTGTCCCTGCTGTCCCTGCTTCGGCCTTCTTCGGCGCGTGGCTCCTGCTGTAGACCGCCTACCGCGCCGTCTTCACCACCGCCCCCGGCACGATCCCCTTCCCCTCGTCCACCGTCACCACCTGATTGGTGGGAACGTTGGTGAAGCGCTGCTTGGTGCCGCTCGGCCATTCGATCTCCAGCGTCTGCACGACCTTGTCCTGGCCGAGGCCGAAGGTGGGGGCGGTGTCGCTTTGCGAGCAGTAGGAGGAGCCGCTGCGCACCATCGCCCACTGCTTGCCGCCGGCGCTCGTCACCCGCACCACAGCTCCGAGGCCGTCGCGGTTGGACTTCGTGCCCACCGTCTTCACCCGCAGCCAGCGGTTGCGGTTGCCGCCGTCGTTGCGGAAGACGTAGGCCGGGCCGTGGTTGGTGGTGAAGACGACGTCGAGGTCGCCGTCGTTGTCGAGGTCGCCGTAGGCCGCGCCGCGGGCCACCATGGGACGGCCGAAGTCGCGGCCCATAGAAGATGCCACTGACTCGAATTTCCCCTTGCCCAGATTGTGAAACAGCAGCGGCGGCTGCTTGTACTGGATGCGCGGCTGGACGCGGTTGATCTCCTCCTCCAGGTGGCCGTTGGCGGTCAGGATGTCCGGCAGGCCGTCGAGGTCGTAATCGAAGAAGAAGACGCCGAAGGTGAGGGTGAGGAGGCTCGCCTGCCCTACGGTCGAGGACGGCGCCTCGTCCACGAACACGCCGCTCCCCTCGTTGTGGTAGAGGGCCAGCATCTCGTTGCTGAAGTTCCCCACCAGCAGGTGCGGCCGGCCCGAGCGGTCGTAGTCGGCGGCGTCCACCCCCATGGCGCCGCGGGCCGTCCCCTCCTCGGAGAAGGCGACGCCGGCCTCCAGGGCCTCGTCCTTGAAGGTGCCGTTGCCCTGGTTGCGGTAGAGCTTGTTGGGCTGCGTGTCGTTGGCCACGAAGAGGTCGGGCCAGCCGTCGCCGTTGTAGTCGAGCACGGCGACGCCCAGCGACTTGCTGGTGGGGTCCGCGACACCGGCCTTCTGGCTGACGTCCTCGAACCTGCCGTTGCCCAGGTTGCGGTAGAGCTTCGACGACGTCCCCTTGTACGACTCGGGGGTGCAGTAGGACTTGGTGGCGCCGTCGAGCGAGCACCAGAGGTCCTTGTCCCGGCTCCACTGCACGTAGTTGGCCACGAACAGGTCCACCTTGCCGTCGCGGTCGTAGTCGAGCCAGGCGGCGCTGGTGCCGAAGCTGGCGTTCTTGATGCCGGAGGCGACGGTGACGTCTTTGAACTTGCCGCCGCCCTCGTTATGGAACAGCCGGTCGCCGTCGAGGGAGGTGATGTAAATATCCTCGCGGCCGTCGTTGTCGTAGTCGGCCACGGCCACCCCCATGCCATACGTCTGCACGTCCAGGCCGCTCCCCTTGGTGACGTTGGTGAAGGTGCCGTTGTGATTGTTGTGATAGAGCGCGGGCAGCGAGGTGCGTCCCTTGGGTTCCCAGTCACGGCCGTTGATCAGCAGGACGTCCAGCCAGCCGTCGCCGTCGGCATCGAAGATCGCGACGCCGGAGCCCAGCGACTCGGGCAGGTACTTCTTCCCCGACCGGCCGCTGTTGTGGGTGAACTTCACACCCGAAGCGGCGGTGACGTCGGTGAAGGTCACCTTCGGTGCCGGAGCCGGGTTGGGTGCCTTGACCGGGGCCTTGGCGCCGAGGGCCAGTGCGGGGAGCAGGACGAAGGCGGCGAGCAGACGCTGCACAACGGGATTCAAATCTCAACCTCCGGCATTCACGGACGACTCCGCCGTCCGCGGGATGGCGTTCAGGGGGACGCTCTCGTGCTCGTGGATCGGCTGGCGCTCGTTGTTGTCCTCGGGGCTCAGCATGCGGCGCCGGGCGGTGATGGCCTGCGACGACTCCTCGGCCTTGAAGCGGCGGAAGAGCTTCGCCTCCCGCTCCGCTCGCTGGGAGTCCCCCAAGGCCCGGGCGCAGAGCATGGCGGTGTAGTGCATCTGCACGTCCTCGGGGTCGACCGCGCAGACCTGATCGAGCACCTGGAGGGCCTCCCTGTACTGCCGCTTGAGGAAGAGGATGCGGGCCGTCTGGTTGAGCGCCACGCGGTCGCGCGGATACTTCGCCGTCACCTTGCGCAGCGAGGCCAGGGCGCCGTCGTAATCCCCTTCGGCCTTCTGGATCATGGCGTTGAAGAAGTGGGTGCGCGGCAGCTCGGCGTTGATCGCCAGGGCCTTCTGGATATAGGGCTTCGCCGCCGCCACCTCGCCCTCGCGGATGAGCGCGCGGGCGACGTTCAGCCAGCCGTCCGCATAGCCGGGCTCGGCTTCGGTAACCTTTTTGAAAGCGTACTCGGCCCCCTTGAGGTCGCCCTGGAGCAGCAGGCCGATCCCCCAGTCGTTCCAGCGCTCGCGGTCCTTCTTCTCCACCGCCGGCCGCCAGTCCGTGCCGCCGGAGAGCGACAGCTTCGTCTCGGCACTCGCCACGGTGACGATGGGCAGGTCGGGGATCTCGCCCTTGATCCTGCCCGAGACGTTGGCCGGGATGTTGGCCTTGTCGAACGAGTATTCGGCGTTGTTGTAATGGGCCGTGATCAGCCCCGGCGGCTGGCCGGGCTTGGGCTGGCCGGCGTAGACGAACTGCGTGTAGTAGTGGGAGAACTTGCGATAGTTGAGCTTCGCCGTCAGGGTGATGGGTCCCACGGCGCCGGCGGGGATCTTCACCCGGTAGTGGGCCACGTCGGCGGCGCCGGGCGGGATCAGCCGCACGTAGAGCACGCTCCTCGCCTGCCAGGCGTTGCGCTTGTTGATCGGGTTGCCCTCGGCGTCGAGCTGATAGGAGCGATAGAAGTGCGCGCCCGGCTCGACCGGCCCCTTGCCGCCGTCCTCCACGCGGCCGCTCCAGAAGACGACGCGCCCGTTGGCGTCCCTGCCCTGAAGCTCCAGCCAGACGTCGAAGGCGTCCACCGTGCCGCCGGGGAAGAAGTGGCCGATGGCGCGGGTGCGGACGACGACGTCCACCCGCACCGTCGAGCCCGGCTGGAGGGGCGGCGCGGACTTGTCGATGGGCGCCGCAACCCTCCCCACGTCGCGCAGCAGCACGGCACCGGCCTGCTCGGCCTCCTCGCCGACGGCGAAGGTGGAGTTGAGCTGCGGGGCGTTGTCCGTCGCCGCCCGCCGCACCATCGCCGTCTCGCTCCGGGTCTCCGCCACCGGCGAGGCGGCGAAGACGTCGACGGTGATGAAGCCCGATTTCAGGAACTTCTCCGTGACCTTCATCTGCTCCTGGTCCTGGTTGACGTAGGCCACGGCCATGTTGGCCGCCGGGAAGCGGTGGGAGTGGACCTTGCCTCCCTTGTTGCCCGGGTCCTGGGAGTCGACCAGCGGCATGTGGCAGTTGGAGCAGGTCTTCGACTCGGCCGGGTAGTAGAAGGAGCGGGCCCCCTGGCCGGAGACGCCGCTCGCCTGCCAGTTGTCGTAGTCGTTGAAGCCGCGGGCCCAGCGGTAGGAGTTCACCGGCACGTCGAGGTGGACCTTGTGGCACGAGGCGCAGAACTCCGCCGCGTCGTCGCGCATGAAGGGCTTCATAAACGTTTTCTTGTGCGGCTCGGGATCGAGATAGGTCAGGAAGTGGTCGGCCTTGCGGATAAACGGGTTCCTGCTGCTCAGCAACTGGTGCAGCGGCGGATACTCCATGGTGAAGCTGGCGTTGCCCATCGAGCTGTGGACGGCGGTGATGGCATGGCAGGAGGTGCAGGCGAGGCCGGCCTGGGCCTCCGGCGTGTCGATCTGCTCCTTGATCGGGCGGTCGAAACGGCCGTTGAAGAACACCGCGTGGTCATGGCAGCCGGCGCACCACTTGCTCGGCCGGGTGCCCACCGTGTCCTGCATGTACTCGATGGACTTGCGATAGAACTGGTTGTTGAACGAGCCGAAGTGGTGGACCGAGCTTTTCCACTGCTTGTAGACGTCCCGGTGGCACTCGCCGCAGGCCGCCGAGTCCATGAAGAAGTTCGACGGGATGATGCCGTTGACGTTGGTGTTGGCTGCCGACGGGAAGAAGGGGGACTTCGGCCCGCCGCCCTCCTCCTCCATGGAAGTGGGGACGACGAGCGGATTGCGGATGTGGTCGCGCGGGTCCGGGTTGGCTTTGCGGTAGAGCGCGGTCGCTGCGGGCCAGAGCACCAGCAGTGCCACGGCCGCGGCGAAGGCCTGGCGGAAGCGCCTCCAGCCGGCTCCCTGGGCCGCCCGGCGCCAGACCCAGGCGCCCAGGGTGGCGACTCCGAGGCCCGCGGCCACCACGTGCACCCAGTAGACGGGCCGGTTCTGCAGCACGTTGCCGTCCACCGCCAGCCACGCCCCCGTCAACAGCGCCAGCAGGAAGAGGACCGCGGCCGGCACGATCCCCGGCCGCAGCTCCGGCCGGCGGGCCAGCAGCAGGGCGAACGTCACCGCCAACACCACCCCCAGCACCAGGTGCAGGAGGACGTTGAGCATGTAGAAGATGGTCGGCGAGGCGAACGCCGAGATGTACGCCGTGTTCACCAGCAACGCGACGAAGAGGAGGGCCGTCCATTTCAGAAAAGCGTCAGGTCGGTTCTCCATTCTCGATCTCCTCCGGGATTCGGGCGCGCGGCCGTTTGGCAGATGATAGCTCGTCACCGGACGTCCCAGAGCTTGTGCTGCTGGACCGAGAGCCGCCAGGGCGGGTTCTCTTTGCACAGGCGGATGCACCATTCGAGGGTCCGCGAGTCGAGCCCGGCGCCCTCGAAGGCGGGAGAGACGAGATAGTGCTCGGCCTCGACCACCGTCTTCGGGATCCCCTGGCCGTAGCCGCGGACGTACTTCACCTCGTGCGCCCGGCGCTGGCGGATGGCGTGCTCGGCGACCTTGGGACTGACGGTGATCCAGTCGATCCCTTCGCCCATCGCCGGCAGCTCGATGCTGCCGTTGGTCTCGATCGCCAACTCGTAGCCGGCGGCGTGGAGGGTCTCGATCAGCTCGGCATCCACCTGGAGGGCCGGCTCGCCGCCGGTGAGGATCACCCAGCGGCAGGAGGCGGACAGAGCCCGCAACTCGGCGATGATCTCCGGCAGGGTCAGCCAGCGGCCGGACTCGAACTCGGTGTCGCAGTCGAAGCCGTGGGTCTCCACCCGGCACTCCAGGTTGCAGCGCGAGAAGCGCAGGAAGAGGTTGGGCGTGCCGGCGCGCACGCCTTCTCCCTGCAGGCTGTAGAAGATCTCGTTGACCCGGTAGCGCTCCACGGGGGTACTCTAAACCAGCAGGGACCCCGGAGGTCTCTTCGCGGCCCGGCCGTGCTAACATGAAGGGGCGAGGAGTTGCGTCGCGACGGGTTTCGTGCTCTGATCCCGCAACCCGTCGGGGAAGGCAGGCATGGATGAGCATTCTTCCGCTCGAGCAGGAGATCGAATACCCCACCTCCGACGGCCAGCCCATGGCCGAAAGCCCCGAGCATCTCAAAGTGATGATCGACTGCATATCCGGCCTGGAGATCCGCTACGCCGGAGCGCCGGACGTCTGGGTGGGAGGCAACTTCTTCTTCTACTACGAGAAGGGCAATCCGAAAGCCAGAGTCTCTCCCGACGTGATGGTGGCCAAGGGGGTGGCCAGGCGGCAACGGCCCAACTTCCGGCTCTGGGAGGAGAGGCCGCCGAGCCTGGTGGTGGAGGTCACGTCGCGGAAGACCCGGCGCAAGGACGAGGAGGTCAAGAAGCCGCTCTACGAGCAGGTGGGCGTGGAGGAGTACGTGCTCTTCGATCCCCTGGGGGAGTATCTGCGGCCGTCGCTTCAGGGATTCCGGCGGTCGTGGGGAGGGTATCAGCCCATCCCCTTGGAGGCGGACGGCTCGCTGCTGAGCCGCACCACGGGTCTGCGCTTCAAGCGGGAGGGACAGCGCCTGCGCATGGTGGACGTCCTCACCGGGGAGCCGATCCTGTGGCCGGAGGAGGAAAAGGCCGCGCGGCAGGCCGCTGAGGCGAGACTGCTGGTCTTGGAAGCAAGGCTTGCCGAGGAGACGGCCGCGCGACTGGCCGCGGAGGCCAGAGCCGCGGCGGCGGAGGCGAGAACCGCTGAGACGGCGGCAAGACTGGCCGAGGCGACAGCCGCATGGCAGGTCCTGAAAGGGAGAGCTGACGGATTCGACGAACGAATCCTGGCTCTGGAAAAGGCGTTACGCCAGTAGCAGCCCTGACCTCACGAAGGCTGCGCCGGCTGGAAACGCAGCGACGGATCGGTGCGGGCCTCGCACAGGTATAGGCGCTAACTTAGCTTGGAGTTGGGGCGGAGGGTTCAGGCCCAGAGGGCCTATGGCGTAAAGCCTGGAGCTTCAGCGCCAGGTCAGCAGCCTCCCAATTTCTTCATGAGCCCCGTAGGGGCGACGGAGGGAATCCTCCGTCGCCCCTACGGGGCTCTGGATGATTTGGGGCGGCCTATTTCCTGGGCCTGAAGGCCATACCATTCCACACATCTCGCGCCTTGGATTCGCGACGCCGGAGATGCGAGTCGACCGGACCGGCATCGCCGCATCAGAGACGCCCCGCCGTCCCCGTGGCCTCCGAAACGAGATCGTATCGGGTCTGTGTCGTCTCTACGGAACCTCGGAGACGCGGCCAGAGACCGGGGTTCCGGAGAGGTTGGGAGATTCCGCTTCATGTCCCCCGCAATCGCCATCCTTTGCTATCGCGAGACCGGTCCGTAGAGACGCTCCAGACCCGATACGAGACCCTTCGGGAGGCCACGGGGACGGCGGGGCGTCTCTGGCGTGGCGATGTCGCTCCGGTCCTCTCCCACCTCCAGCGTCGCGGGGGAGGACGCGGCTCCTCCCCAGGAGGCGAGCCTCCTGCGGGCGGAACGGCGGCGTCCTTGGACTCGGCGGCCGCCGTCCCTTCTCAATTGTCAAAGAACGCCTCTCCGCGGCGACCACGCCCTGACGGCTCCGCTTGGAGCATTCTCCAGGTGCAGCCTCCGCGATATGCGGTAGGATGCCTGGAACAGGGTGGTATGTCAAGAAACAGCTTGACACGGCGGCGCACACTCTAATACCTATGCACACACAAAAAGAGAAGGCGTTGCGCGATACGCTGGCCTGTATCGAGCCGCTGCCGCCTGAAACGCCTTTTCTCCGGCTGAAACAGTTGAAAAGCCGCTGGAACAATGTTTGCCGGCTTTTTTCATTGTTTCCCGCCGCCAAACAATGAAAAAAGCCCTTGAACATTGAAAAAAGCCGTGGAACATTGAAAAAACGGGAAGAACAATGAAAAAAGCCGGGAAACATTGAAAAAACGATCCGGACACTCCAATACGCTTTTTGCAACTGCAACGACGCCTCGGAGGATATCAGAGGACTGCGAGATGACGTTCTTTGACAATTGAGAAGGGATGACGGCCGCCGAGTCCAAGGACGCCGTCGTTCCGCCCGTAGGAGGCCCGCCTCCTGGGGAGAGACTGCGTCTCCCCGCGGGGGAGGAGGCGGGCCGATCCAGAGAAATCCCAGAGCGGACCGTTCCACCCACCGGTCTAGTCGAGGAGCCGCAGTTCCACGTACGGCGGCGGCGGCTGGAGGGCCGAGTAGTCGTTCTCCAGGAGGGCCACCTCCCCCGTCCGCGCGATCTCCTTGAAGCCCGCGAAGCGGTAGGTGATGAGCATCTGGCGGTTGCGGCCGGTGTCCACGAGCTCGGCCCGCAGCCGGACGCCCGCCGCCTTCGCCCGCCGCAGGAGGTGATGGATCAGGATCGTCCCCACCCCCTTGGACATGACGCGGCAGGACATGAGCAGGAGCTTCACCGTCCAGACCCCCTCGTCCCTCTCGATCAGCGACAGGCCGATCTTGCCGTAGGCGCCGTGCCGGTCCTCCAGGCTGGCGATGAGCAGCTCGTGGCGGGGCGACTGCCGCAGCGCGTCGAGCTCCTCATAGGAGTAGGTGTAGCCGGTGGTGTTGAGCTGGTGGGTGCGCACCGTCAGCTCCTCGGCGCGCTGGAGGTCCTGCTCCCGGCACGGCGCGATGGTGAAGACCATCCCCAGGGTGGCGAGGAACTCCTCCTTGGGTCCCACGTAGTCCGCCTCCTCGCGGTTGCGCCGGAAATCGGCCTGGTACATCCGCCGCCGCAGGCGCGAGTCCCCGGTGATGAAGCGCGGGTTGAATTCGGGGCGGTCGAGGAGGTCGTCCAGGAGCGCGGAGTCGAGGCACAGGACGCCGGCGTGACTGAAGGCCACCTCCTCGCGCTCGAACGGCTGGTCGTCCACGAAGGCGAAGGCGTCGAGGGCGAGGTTGAGGTCCTGCGCGATGCGGGCGATCGAGTCGGCCTTGGAATTCCAGTTGATCTGCGGGTAGAGGAAGTAGTCGTCGAGACCCAGCTCCCGCAGCCTGGCCATGGCGAGGTCGTGGTCGTTGCGGCTGGCGATCGAGTGCAGGATGCCGCGCTCGTCGAGCGTCCTCAGGAGGTGGACCACGTGCGGACGCAGCCGCACCTCGGGATCTTCGAGCAGGATGCCGTCCCAGACCGTGTTGTCGAGGTCCCAGACGACGCACTTGACGGCCATGGGCGAAATCAAAGCTCCTGGAAGTCGAACAGGGGCAGGGTGATCTGCTGGATCTGCGTGCTCCCCTCGATGATCTCCGTCACCTTGGCGTCGCGCAGGTAGCGCCCCACGGGATAGTCGTCGCTGACGCCGTTGGCGCCGTGGATCTGCACGGCGTCATTGGCCGCGCGCACCGCCATGGTGGAGGCGAAGTACTTGGCCGCCATGGTCTCCATGAAGGCCCCGGGGTCGCGCTGGTCGCGCAGCCAGCCGGCCCGCAGGCAGAGGAGGCGGGCGGCGCGGACGTCGACGATCATGTCGGTCAACATGCGGCGGATGAGCTGGTGGTCGGCGAGCGGCACGCCGAACTGCCGGCGTTCGGCGGTGTAGCGGCGGCAGGCGTCGAGGCACGCTTGGCCGATGCCCACCGCGCCCCAGGCCACGCTGTAGCGCCCATGCTCCAGGGCGGCGGCCACGACGTGGGAGAGGCCGAAGCCGATCCGCCCCAGGAGGCTCTCGCGGGGGACGCGGCAGCCGGCGAAGGTGAGCTCGGCGAGCATGGAGGCGCGGGTGCCCCACACCCCCTGGAGCGGCCGCACCGCGAGGCCCGGGCTCTCCCGCTCGACGAGGAACGCCGTGGGCTGGCCGTCGCATTGGGCGAGGACGAGGAAGAGCCCGGCGAGCTGGCCGAAGGTCGTCCATTTTTTGCGGCCGTCGAGCACCCAGCCGTCGCCAGCGTCGACCGCTATGGTCTCGACGCTCTTGGCGTCGCTGCCGGCGTTGGGCTCGGAGAGGGCGAGGGCCGCCAGCACCTCGCCGCGCGCCAGGGCCGGCAGCCAGCGCTGCCGTTGGGCGGGGCTCCCCCAGCGCAGGACGGCATGGGCCACCATGTCGTGCACCGTCAGCAGCGAGCGCACGGAGGAGCAGCCGCGGGCGATCTCCTCGGTGAGCAGGCCGTAGTCGATCATGTCGCGGCCCACCCCGCCGTGCTCCACGGGGACGTTGGAGCCGAGATAGCGGCGCTCCCGCAAGGCGTCGATCACCGTGCGGGGGAGGGCCGCCTCGCGGTCCCAGCGGCCGGCGTGGGGGAGGATCTCCGCCGCCGCGAAGGCACGGAATTCGGCGCGCGCCGCGCGCTGGGCGGCCGTCAGCTCGAGCTTCACGCGGGGGCCGGCGCGCCCGTCTTGCGCGCCACGAGGCTGGAGATCGCCCGGATGGAACGGAAGTTGTCGAGGTCGAGGTCGGCGTCCTCGACCTGGATGCCGAACTCCTTCTCGACGAAGGCGACGAGCTGCATGGCGAGCAGCGAGTTGACGAAGCCGAGGGCGAAGATGTCCTCGTCCGGCTGCAAGTCGTGGCTCTTGAAGAACCGCGACAGGAACTCTTTGATCTTGATCTGGGTCGCGTCCATGCCGTCCATGGGTATGAATCCTAGACCGCGACGCCGTAGTCATAGAAGCCCCTGCCGCTCTTCCTGCCCAGGAGGCCGGCGTCGACCATCTTCGCGAGCAGCGGCGAGGGGCGGTACTTGGAGTCTTTGTAGCTGTCGTACAGGACCTCGATGGAAAACAGAATGGTGTCCAGGCCGATCAGGTCGGCGGTCTCCAAGGGACCCATCTTGTGCCCGAAGCAGGTCTTGAAGAGCTGGTCCACCTGCTCGGCGGTGGCGACGCCGTCCTGCAACACACAGACCGCCTCGTTGATGGTGAGCATCAGGATCCGATTGGAGACGAAGCCCGGCAGGTCGCCCACGACGATGCAATCTTTGCCCATCTGGCGCAGGAGCTGGCGGGCGGTCTCCAGGGTCTCGTCGCTCGTGTGGTGACCACGGATGACCTCGACCATGGGCTTCAACGGAACGGGGTTCATGAAGTGCATGCCGATCACCCGGTCCGGCCGCCCCGTGAGGCCACCCACGCGGGTGATGGAGATGCACGAGGTGTTGACGGCGAAGACGGCCCGCTCGGGACAGAGGGCGTCGAGCCGGGGATAGACCTCGCGCTTGAGCTCCCACTTCTCGGGGACGTTCTCGATCACGAAGTCGACCTCGGCGAGGGCCGCGAGGTCGGTCGTGAAGGCGATCCTCCCCAGGACGGTCTTGGGGTCCTCCCGCTGCGCACCCTTCTGGAACATCCCCTGAAACCGCAGCCCCTGGCGGATCTCCCCCCGCGCCTTGTCCAGGATCGCGCCGGAGACGTCGACCAGGACCGCCTCATGCCCCGTCTGTGCCAGGCTCTGTCCCAGTCCGACCCCCATCACCCCGGCGCCGACGACGCCCACCTTCCGAATTTCCATGCGCGGCTCTCCCTGATTCATGCCGCCGACTCTATCCTGGCCCGATCCTTGCTCAAGGCTTAAGATCGGCAGGGCCGGCAAATCCGGCCGCCGGCGCGACACCCGAGGGACGATCCTCCGCCGCGCCGGCTTCGTCGAAGGCGGCTCCCTGGTAAGACCAACCCACAGCCCAGCGACGGGATTCCTCCTCTTCGCCGGTACCTGCCTCTTTCTTTCTCCTCTCTAGCCGGGAATCGCCGTCACACGGACGGCGTCGAACCACGCCGCCCCTCGCGCCCCCAAGCCGATCCGGGCCGGCCCCGCCGGAACCTCGACGGCGCCGAGAGGGAGCCCTTCCCAGGCGATCTCTGCCTTCGTGCCGGCCCGGCGGAAGCGGAATTGCTGATACAGAAAGGGATCGAAGGCGGTGGGAAGGTGAAAATTCTGCTCTCCCGCGAGCAGCGCCCAGCCTCCCGGCTCCTGTCGCGCGAGGAGCAGCTGCGGTCCCGCACCGGCGAGGTCCAGGGCCGGAGCGACCCCGAAACCGTCCTCCGGCGAGCCGTCGATCAGCCGCGCGTTGACGACCAGCTCATAGCTCTCCAGGGCGGGCCCCCGGGCGATCCAGGAGACGGTTTCAGCGAATCCCACCAGCTCGCCGCCTTCGATTCGCCAATCGCCGCCGTCGTCATTCAGAACCTCCCAGCCGAGCGCCGCCGGCTCGGCGTCCTCCTCGAACCGGTCTTCCCAACCGACGGTGAGGGCGAAGCCGGAGAGCTCCACGGCCGCGCCCTCGGCGACCAGGGCCACGCCCGTGGCCGGGCCGGCGATCTTCGACTCGAATCTGATCAGGCGGACGAACGGTTCCAGCCGAAAGGGGGTATGGAGCAGATTCCCCTCCGCGCCGAACAGGACGACGCCGAGCCCACCCTCGCCCGTCTCCCCCACCGCCCGGGCGCTCACCTCTACGAGGAAGGCCGGAGCGCCGGACTCGTACCGCAGCTCCTCGCCCGGAGCGAGCACGACGGGCGCGTCCAGGCCGGCGATCGTGGGCGGGTTCGGCGCCGGCTGCGGGGTCGTGGTGGGACCGAGGACCAGCATCCGCTCCCCCGCCCAGTCGAGGGGGTCGATCGCCATCACCCTGGCGCGGGTGTCCGGCGACCAGCGATGGTAGACGCAGTAAAGCTGGCGATTGTCGGGCCCCCGCACCACCGAGTTGTGACCGGGCCCGACGACCTCGCCGCCGGAGCGCAGAATGGGCAGCACCCGCTCCCCGTCCGCCGCCTGCTGCCACTCGCCGGGCTCCTCCAGATCCTCCACGTGGCGGGCGGTCGCGTAGCTCACGCCATAGGTGGGGTTCTGCCAGTTGCCGCCGCTGAACATCTGATAGTAGAGACCCTTGCGCTCCAGGACGAACGGCCCCTCGACGGTATGCCAGCGCACACCCCCCTTCTCCGGCCGGTTGGGGTGGTAGACGTGCCAGTCGTAGCGCGGCAGGGTGACGGGCCGGGGGTCGCCCGCCAGGGTGAAGGGATCGAGCAGCCGGTCGCGGACCGTGCCTGTACCCACGTGCGTGGCGTCGAGGAAGTCCGTGGCATAGAAGAGCCACCGCGAGCCGTCCCGGTCGACGAAGACATGGGCGTCGATAGCGAACGGCTCACGGGTGAGACGCCGGCCCGAATCGATGAACGGCCCCGCCGGATGCTCCGCCACCGCCACCCGGATCTCCATCCGCTCCTCGTTGCCGACGCTGTAATAGAGGTAGAAGCGGCCGGCGAGGTAGGACACCTCGGGCGCCCAGTAGTGGGGGTGGTCCGCGGTGAGCGGCGCCATCGCGCCGGGTCGATCCTCCCAAGCGACGAGGTCGCGGGAGTGGATCACTCCGAAGACCCGTCCGTCGTGCCAGAGGCCGGTGCAGTAGCCCCAGTACTCCCCCTGGAACTTGAGGACGAAGGGGTCGGGGAACGAACAGGGATAGACCGGGTTCTGGTAGGTCGGCCCGGTCATGGCGCTCCGGCGGCGACCGGGATGGAGACAGCTCCCACCGAGGCCCCGGGGTCCGCGGCATAGGACCGGAACTGCTCCACCAGCGGGGTCGCCTGCCAGCGCCGCTCCGCGCCCTCCGGGGCCAGGGTGTAGAGCCCGAGGTTCAGGCGATAGTCCGCCAGGGGCCGCTTGCCGAAGCGATAGCGCCAGTCGATCATGGTGAAGAGGGGGAACCAGGTGTAGCCGAGGACCGGTACGCCCTGCTCGCGCAGGCGCCGGATCGCTGCCACGGAGGTCTCCAGCCAGCGGGTGCGGATGTCGAGCGCCCCCTTCGCGCTCGTCTCGGTGACCATGACCGGCACCTCGTAGCGCCGCCAGTAGTCCTCGATCAGGTGGACGAAACCGGCGCCGTCCTGCTCCACCGCCCGCCAGGCCAGCCGCCCCTTGCGGTTGACCGAGACCTGCTGGGTGGACCATTGGGGATAAAAGTTGAGGCCGATGACGTCCAGCGGGATGGCGTCGCGGCGGATCGCGGCCAGCTCGTCCGGTCCGGCGCCGTTGCGCAGCAGCCAGGTGTAGAGCGGATGGTCGGGGGTGAGCCGCCCGGTGAGCAGGTCATAGGCGAGGTAGCCCCGCCGCTGGTCCTCGACCGCCAGGGCTTCGAGGTCGGCGCGGGCGGCGCGGGCGAGGCCGGTGGCCTCGACGTGCACCATCAGCGCGCCAGGGTCGACCTCCTTGAGGGCCGCGACCGTGCGCTGGATACCGCGCACGAGCTGGAGCATGATCCGCAGATAGCCGCCGTCCCCCCGCAGATAAGGGGGCCAGAGGCCGCGCTTGCCGCAGAGCAGGGCGTTGACGATCGGCTCGTTGAGCGGCGTGTACCAGTGTACCAGCCTGGCGTAGCGGCGGGCGAAGGCGCCGGCGTAGGCCGCCACGGCGCGGGGGTAGTCGTCGCTCGCGAACTCGCGGCGCAGCCAGAACGGACAGCCGTAGTGCATCAGGTCGACGATGGGGGTGATCCCCAGCTCCTCCACCAGGTAGGGGATCACCTGGTCGGTGAAGCTCCAGTCGAATTCTCCCGGCAGCGGCTCGACCCGGTACCAGGGCACGCCCCAACGGAGGGCGCGGACGCCCAGCTCGCGGCCGAGGGCGAGGTCCTCGCGCCAGTGCTCGTAGTGGCCCATGAGCTGGTACTCGTCCAGCGCGCGCTGGCCCGGCCGGGTCTGCGGGACGAACGTGTCCTCGATGCCGGTGGCCCAGAGGAAATCGTCGGGACGGGGCCCGGGGAGGAGGGGGTGGTTCGGCGGCGTCACCAGGTGCAACCCAAATTCAGCGGGGCAATTGAGCGGGGGCGACGATAGCACACCGCCGCCCCCGTCCAACCACCCACAGAGGGTGTCTGGAAAGCCTGGCTTTCTGCGCAGATCCGCAAATCGGTTATGGGCTCGGCTCCTCCGCCAGTGCCCGTTGCTCCGCCTTCCGGTGCCCGCCGGTCACCGCCACCGCCACGCCCACCAGCACCAGCGCGGAGCCGGCGAGGATGCGCGGCGTGAAGGCCTCGCCCATGAACAGGCTGCCCACGATTACGGCGAGGATGGGCGTGGCGTAGTTGATCATCGACAGACTCGTTGCCGACTGGTGGCGGAGCAGCCAGAAGTAGAGGGTGAAGGGGAACGCGGAGCCGATCAGCGCCAGGTAGAGGATCGAGAGGACGGAGGGGGTGTTGAAGGTCGCGTGCCGCCCGGACTCGAATAGCAGGGCCAGCGTCCCCACCGCCAGGGCGGTGATTCCCATGGGCACAGCCGCCGTCGAGAGGGGGTGGAGGCCGCCTCCCCAGCGCTTCACGATGACGTTGCCCAGCGCCGCAAAGAGGGGGGAGAGGAACAGCACGGCCGCGGCCTTCGCCACCTGGCTGCCGCCCAGGGCGTGGAAGTCCGCGGAGTAGATCACCGCGATCCCGGCAAAGCCCAGGAGGATGCCCCCGATGCTCCGGGACGTCAGCCGCTCCGCCGGCAGGATGAAGTGAGCCCCTAACGCCGTCAGCAGCGGGAAGGTGGAGAAAATGACCGAACAGAGCCCCGACGGCACCCACTGCTCCGCCCAGTAGAGGATGCTGTAGGGGATGCAGAAGGTCAGGAGGGCGTTCGCCCACCAGAGGCGCCGTTCGGTCCGGCTCCGGCCCAGCTTCACGCCGAGGACGGGAGCGAGGGCGAGCAGCGCCGCCGCGGCGAGGCCGAAACGGAGGGCCACCCCGGTGAAGGGGGGGATGCCCCGCAGGCCCACCCGGATCACCGCCCAGGTGGTGCCCCAGATGAGGATCAGCGCCGCGAGGGTCGCCCAGGTGAGGAGCCGCCCCGGTTTCGGCGTGCCGTCATTCCTTCCTTAAGGGTAGATCTTATAAAGCATCCGCGGGTAGGGGATGGTCTCCCGCAGATGCGTCAAGCCGGTCATCCAGGCCACGAAGCGCTCGATGCCCATGCCGAAGCCGCTGTGCGGGAACGCCCCATACTTGCGGACGTCAAGATACCACTGGAACGCCTCGACGGGTAAATTGTGCTGCTGGATGCGCGACAGCAGCAGGTCGTGGTCGTGGATCCTCTGGCTGCCGCCGATGATCTCGCCATATCCCTCGGGCGCCAGCAGGTCGAGGCCCAGCACGGTCTCCGGGTTCTCCGGATCGGGCTGCATGTAGAAGGCCTTGAACGACGCCGGGAAGCGGGTGACCATCACCGGCCGGTCGAACTGGCTGGCGAGGATCGTCTCCTCATCGCCGCCGAAGTCGTCGCCCCACTTCAGGGGGTTGCCCTCGCGGTTGAGGATCTCGACCGCCTGGGTGTAGGTGATGCGCGGGAAGGGGGGCACCACCTTCTCCAGCTTGGCCGTGTCCCGCTCCAGGACTTTGAGGTCCTCCTTCGAGCGGTCGAGGATACGCGCCGCGAGATAGCCCACGAACTCCTCGGTCAGCGCGCAGAGCCCCTCGAACTCCAGGAAGGCCACCTCGGGCTCGACCATCCAGAACTCCATCAGATGACGGCGGGTCTTGGACTTCTCGGCCCGGAAGGTGGGGCCGAAGCAGTAGACCTTGCCGAGCGCGGCGGCGGCCGGCTCCAGGTAGAGCTGACCGGACTGGGAGAGGTATGCCTTGTCGCCGAAGTAGTCGGTCTCGAAGAGCGTCGACGTCCCCTCGCAGGCGGCGGGGGTGAGGATCGGCGAGTCGATGAGAGTGAACTGGCGATCGTAGAAGAAGTCGCGGATCCCCTGTTCGACCTCGCTCCTCACCCGCAGGGCGGCGCGCTGGCGGCTGGAGCGCAGCCAGAGGTGACGGTGCTCCATGAGGAACGCCGTGCCGTGCTCCTTGGGGGTGATGGGATAGTCCTGGGTGAGGGAGAGGATCTCGAACCCGTTGGCCTGGATCTCGACGCCGATCGGGGAGCGCTTGTCCTCCTTGACGGTGCCGCGGACGCGGACGGTCGACTCCTGGGTGACGCGCTCGATGTCCGCCCAGGCCTCTTCGGAGACGTCTTTGCGGCCAGCCACGGCCTGGACGACGCCGCCGGCGGTCCGCACCTGGAGGAAGGCGATCTTGCCGCTGGAGCGCTTATTGTCGATCCATCCCGACAGCTCGACCTCCTGGCCGGCGTGCTGGGACAGCTCACGAATCGAAGTCACGGACGTCGCGGATATCGGCTGGCTCATGGGGGCGGGATTGTACTCTACTTCTCCGGCAGCCTCGCCAGGGCGTCGGCGGCCGCCCGCTGCTCCGCCACCTTCTTGCTCGGCCCCTCGCCGGTGCCCCCCAGCTCGCCCGCCAGCCAGCACTCCACCACGAAGACCTTGTTGTGGTCCGGTCCGGTGGAGGCGGTGAGCCGGTACTCGGGCAGATCCCAGCCCAGAGCCTGGGAGACCTCCTGGAGCTGGGTCTTGGGATCGGTCACCGGCTGGCTGGCCCGCTCCTCCAAAGCCTCCTCCAGCATGGGCTCGACGACTTTGCGGGCCGCCTCCAGGCCGCCGTCGAGGAAGAGGGCCCCGAACACCGCCTCCATCGAGTCGGCGAGGAGCGACGCCTTGGTGCGTCCGCCCGAGCGGTCCTCCCCGACGCCGATCTTGAGCTCCGGACCCAGCCCCATCTCCTCGGCGTGCCGGGCCAGGGCCGGGCGGCTGACGAGCTGCGCCTTGAGCTTCGAGAGCTCCCCCTCCGGCAATTCCGGATGGCGGACGTAGAGCCACTCGGCGCTGATCAGCCCGAGGACGGAGTCGCCCAGGAACTCCAGCCGCTCATAGTTCTCCGGCACCCCCTGCTCGTTGGCCCACGAGCGGTGCGTCAGGGCGAGGCTCAGGAGGTCGAGCCGCTTGAAGCGATACCCGAGGCGCTCTTCGAGGGGGGTGGAGGGGCGGCGGCCGAAAATCATGGCGCGAATGGTAGCAGCAGGAGAACGCGAGACGCTCCCCCGACCGTATCTTCGTCGCGCCCGGCGATCGGGGTCACCGCAGAAACGTTTTCTCCCTTTCCTTCATAAGTGTTCAAAGTGCTGGTACCGGCTTTGCTCTCTGAGCGATTTTCAGTCGGTTCAACCAGCAGTCATGCGCCCCAAGCGCAAGGAAAGGAGAATAGAAATGAAGACAAATTCGGCTCTACTCGCCGGCCTCCTCCTCGTCACCTTCGCCATGCCCGCGCTCTGCTCTGCCCAGGAGAAGCAGAAGCAGAGCGCCCCTGTAAGCTCCCCTGTACAAACCGTCGTGGTCTACCAGGCCAGCGGCGGGAACATCAACGCTTCGACGGCCTTGATCGTGTATACCGACGGCATGTCCGTACTATCGTGCTCCCGCGGAGGCTCTGACAAGATCTCTCGCGTCACGGCTCCCGCCGCGAAAGTCAAGGCCCTGCAGAATGCCCTCCTCGCTGCAAACGCCCTGAGCCTGCCCAGCTCGACCAAGCCCGTTCCCGACATCCAGCTCAAGATCGTCACCTTCTTCAAGCCGCACAATGGTGCCGGCCAGACCCCCTCGAACACCTTCAGCTATATGGCGACGACAGGGGACTACGGCAAGGTCCAGGCCGCCATCGACGCCTTCATCTCGAGCGTCTTCCCTGCCTGCTGATGATTTACCTTGCTCCTCACTCCTCTCCCTTGGTTAGGGAGAGGAGGGCCGAGCCTACCTTCGCCAGAACCGCCGCTCCAGATCCGAATCCGTCATCTGCAGCACGATCGGCCTCCCGTGGGGGCAGGCGTAGGGCTGCTCGGCGGCGAAGAGCTCGGCCATGAGGGCCTCCATCTCCGGCGCCGAGAGGGGGTGGTGCATCTTGATCGCCGCCTTGCAGGCCATACTGGCGGCGAGGGATTCCAGGATGCGCCGCGAGAGATCGGCCGGGCCGCCGGCGCCATCGCCTGAGTCTGCAGCCAGACCGCGCAGGAGGGCTTCGGCAGCGTCAGCGGAGAGCACGCCGGGCACCGAGGTCAGAGCCAGCGTGTTGCCGGAGAGGCCGGTAACGCCGAAGCCATGCTCTTCGAGGCCCGGGATGAGCTCCAGCAGGCGGAGGCGCTCGGCCGGAGCCAGGTCGAGGAGGATGGGCGTCAGCAGGTGCTGCACGGGCGCCCGCTCGGCCGCCAGGGACCGGCGCAACCGTTCGTAGAGGATACGCTCGTGGGCCACGTGCTGATCGATGAGGTACAGGCCGTCCGGCCCTTCGAGAAGGATCAGCGTCCCCTTGTACTGACCGAGGAGACGGAACGGACGCGCCTCCCCTCGCCGGCCGGAGAGGGGGACGATCGGACGCTCGATGGGCGCGTAGGATGGGGTCGCGAGCCGCGTGGGCGTCACGGGCAGCTCCACGAGAGCAGGAGGCGGCGAGGCGGCCCCGGTCGATCCAGGCTCGGCGCGGGAATCCAAGGCCCCAGGAGGCCGGTTCTCTCCCAATCCCTGCCAGGCGAACTGGACATAGGGCTCCGCCGCGGGCGGCCGGAGAGGAGCGGCCTCCTCGCCGCGGGCTCGCTCCAGGGCGCGGCGAAGGGCGTCGTAGATCCGGTCGAGCAGGCTGGGATCGCGGAAACGGACCTCGGATTTCTGCGGATGGACGTTGACGTCCACCTCCTCCGGCGGCACCTCCAAGAAGAGGAAGAGGGCTGGAAAATCCTCGGCCTTCCACTCGTCGCGGACCGCACGATAGAAGTTGGCCATCACCGCCCGGTCGCGGACGAGCCGCCCGTTGACGTAGACGAAGTAGCGGCGTCCCCGGGCCGTCTCGGGGGTGCCCACGAACCCTCGGATGGCCTCCTCGCCCCTCGCTTCACTCTCAGGAATCTCCACGAGCTGCGCCGCGAAGGCGGCACCGAAGATCTGTCCGATCCTCTCCCGCGAGCCGGCCGCCGTACCCGGAGCCGGCAGGGCGTCCAGCAGCTCGCGGCCCTCGTGGGAGACCTGGAAACGGACGTCCGGCCGCGCCAGAGCGTACCCCTGAACGACCTCCAGGCAGCGGCGCAGCTCGGTCTGCGGCGCCTTGAGGAACTTCCGCCGGGCGGGGACGTTGAAGAAGAGCGACCGGATCTCGATCGTCGTGCCCCGGGGACGCGCGAACGGCTCGGCCACCCGCACCCGTCCGCCCTCGATGGCCACCCGTTGCCCCTCGCCCGGCTGCTCGGCGGTGGTCAGCTCCACCCTGGAGACGGCGGCGATGGTGGCCAGGGCCTCGCCGCGGAAACCCAGGGTGGCGACCCGCTCCAGATCCTCGAAGCTGGCGATCTTGCTGGTGGCATGGCGGTCGAAGGCCGAGAGGGCGTCGTCCCGTCCCATGCCCACCCCGTCGTCCGCCACCTCGATCCGCGCCTTGCCGCCCGCGTCGAGCTGGATCTCCACGAGCTGCGCCCCGGCGTCGAGAGAGTTCTCCACCAGCTCCTTGACCACCGAAGCCGGGCGCTCCACCACCTCGCCGGCGGCGATCTGGCTCACCAGGTGGTCGGGGAGGAGGTGGATGCGGGACATGGAGTATCCTGAGCTGGGAACAAGTCGCGTCGAGCCGGCCGCAGCTCGCAGGGAGTCTACACTCAGGATGCTCTGTGTTATGGCCGCGGCGGCTTGGCTGGGGCGGGCGACAAGCCAAAAAGGACCTCAAGGACTTCAAGGACACCAGGGACGGAAAACCCTGTCTGAGTGGTCTGTCCGGCGGTGTGTCCTTGGAGTCCTTGGAGTCCTTGGTGTCCTTGAAGTCCTTGCTTTCCAGAGCCTATCTAGGGCTTCCCGGGCTCCGGCCTGCCTCTCTCCTCACCCTTCGCCGTCCCGGCGTGGGCCTCCTCCGGCTCCAGATCCCAGGTAAAGGAATCTACCGCGGCGCTTCCGGTTCCCCCCTCCCGCCCGTAGTCGTACTCTCCCGCCTCGGCCGACGGGACCGGCTCCTCGTCGCGCGGGCCATCGATGTGGATCGCCTCCTCCTCGGGGCTCAGCTCGCTGCCTTCGACCTCGCCGGTGCCACCGCTTTCCGGCCCGTACTCGTAGCTCTTCTCGGCGTCCCGTCCGTGCCGGCTGCCGTGGTAGATGTCTTCGCTATATCCGTAGGTGCGTTCCGAGTCGTCCATGGCGACCTCCTTGCCGTGAAAAAAGTCTGCAAGGACCGGGCCGGAAAGAGAAAGGCCCCGGGAGGCCCGGGGCGCGTGAGGACTGCGGGAGAATCGACTTCAGACCGCCTTGGCCGCTCCGGCGATGGAGGCCACGGCCTCGGCCAGGGCGCTGCCGGCGGCGGCCACCGCGGTGGCTATGGAGGGCTTCGGACGCTGCTCGACCGTCCGCCGCGCGAGGGCGGCCTGGGCGGCGGCCAGGCGGGCGATGGGCACGCGGTAGGGCGAGCAGGAGACGTAGTCGAGGCCCACCTCTTCGAAGAAGTCGATGGACTGCGGATCGCCGCCGTGCTCGCCGCAGATGCCGAGGTGCAGGTCCGGCCGCGTCGCCCGCCCCCGCTCGCAGGCGAGGCGGACGAGCTGGCCGATGCCCTCCACGTCGATGCTCTGGAAGGGGTCCCACGGCAGCACCTTCTGCTCCACGTAGAGAGGCAGGAAGCGGCCGGCGTCGTCGCGGGAGTAACCGTAGGTCATCTGAGTGAGGTCGTTGGTGCCGAAGGAGAAGAAGTCGGCGTGCTCGGCGATCTTATCGGCCACCAGGGCCGCCCGCGGCACCTCGATCATGGTGCCGATGAGGATTTCGAGCTGGAGCCCCTCTTCGTTGAGGATGCGCTTGACGATCTTCGCCGTCATCTCCCGCAGGCGCACCATCTCCTGCACGGTGCCGACCAGGGGCACCATGATCTCCGGCCGTACCCGCTCGCCGGCCTTGGCCCGCACGCAGGCGGCGCGGACGATGGCCTCGACCTGCATCTCGTAGATCCCGGGGACGGTGATCCCCAGGCGGCAGCCGCGCAGGCCGAGCATGGGGTTGGCCTCGGCCAGGACCTCGGCCCGGGCCTTGACGGCGGCGGCATCGATCCCCATCTGCTCGGCCAGCACCCTCAGGGCCTTCTCCTCCTTGGGCAGGAACTCATGGAGCGGCGGATCGAGCAGGCGGATGGTGATGGGCAGCCCGGACAGGGCGGCGAAGATCCCCTCGAAGTCCTTCTGCTGCATGGGCAGGAGGCGGGAGAGGGCGGCGGTGCGCGTCGCCTCGTCCTCGGCCAGGATCATCTGCCGCACCCAGGCGATGCGCTCGTCGTCGAAGAACATGTGCTCGGTGCGGCAGAGGCCGATCCCCTGGGCGCCCAGGGCATTGGCCACCGTGGCGTCGTGAGGCGTATCGGCGTTGGCGCGGATGCGCAGGCGCCGCTCGCCGTCGGCCCAGGTCAGGAGCTTGACGAAGGCCTTGGCGGCCGGCGACGGCTCGGCGCCGTCGAGGATGACGCGCAACACCTCGGACTGGCGGGTGGCGATCCCCCCGGCGATCACCTCGCCGGCCGTGCCGTCCATGGACAGCTCGTCCCCCTCGTGGAAGACCTTGCCGGCCACCCGCAGCTCGCCGGCGTGCTCGTCCACGTCGAGGTCGCCCGCCCCCACGATGCAGGGCTTGCCGAGGCCGCGCGCCACCACCGCCGCATGGGAGGTCATGCCGCCGCGGGAGGTGAGGATGCCGACCGACGCGTGCATGCCCACGATGTCCTCGGGCGAGGTCTCGGCCCGCACCAGCAGCACGGGACCCGAGGCGGCCATCTCGGCGGCCCTCTCAGCCGTCAAGGCGATGCGGCCGGAGGCGGCGCCGGGGCCGGCGGGCAGGCCCTTGGCCAGCAGATTGCCGGCGGCGATGGCCTTCTTCTTCTGCTCGGCGTCGAACTCCGGCGCCAGCATCTGGGCGAGCTGCGCGGGCTGGACGCGGCCGAGGGCCTCGCGCTGGTCGATCAGTCCCTCCTCCACCATTTCGACCGCGATGCGGACGGCGGCCGGGCCGGTGCGCTTGCCGGAGCGGGTCTGCAGCATGAACAGCTTGCCGTGCTGGATGGTGAACTCCACGTCCTGCATGTCGCGGAAGTGCCGCTCCAGCCGGGCGCAGATCGCTTCGAGCTCGCGGTGGGCCTCCGGGAAGTCGGCGCCCAGGCCCGCCCCGCCATCCACCGGGGCGATCTCCCGGGGTGTGCGGATGCCGGCCACCACGTCCTCGCCCTGAGCGTTGGTCAGGTACTCGCCGTAGACCCGCCGCTCGCCCGTCGCCGGGTTGCGGGTGAAGGCGACGCCCGTGGCGCAGTCGGAGCCGCGGTTGCCGAAGACCATGGACTGCACGTTGACCGCCGTGCCCAGCAGGCCGGTGATCTTCTCGATCTTCATGTACTCGCGGGCCCGCGGGTTGTTCCAGCTCTGGAACACGGCGCGGATGGCGCCCCAGAGCTGCTCGCGCGGCTCCTGCGGAAAGGGCTTGCCGTGCTCCGCGATGATGCGCTTGAAGTCGGCGACGACGCCGCGCAGCGACTCCGGGGTCAGCTCGAAGTCGTTGGTCGCGCCCTGGCGCTTGCGGGCGTCGCCCAGGATCCTCTCGAAATCGTGGTGGGGGACGCCCAGCACCACGTCGCCGTACATGGTCAGCAGGCGCCGGTAGGCGTCGAGCAGGAACCGTTCGTCGACACCGCGCGCGACCAGCGCCGCGACAATCGAATCGGAGAGACCGAGATTGAGGACGGTATCCATCATCCCTGGCATCGACCGGGCGGCGCCGGAGCGCACGGAGACCAGCAGCGGGTCGTTGGGATCGCCGAAGCGCTGGCCCGTCCGCTCTTCGAGCTGGGCGAGATGCTGGTCTACCTCGCGATCCAGACCTTCAGGATACGAACCGGCATGCTCCTGGAAGTAGGCGCAGACCTCCGTGGTGATGGTGAAACCCGGCGGGACGGGGACACCCAGCCGGCTCATCTCGGCCAGCCCGGCGCCCTTGCCGCCGAGCAGATCCTTCTGGCTTCCGTCACCTTCCGCCGAACCGGCGCCGAACGCGTAAACGTACTTCGATGGCATGTCGTTTCCTCCAATGCTGCATGGACTCGCTCTTCGGTGGGCGACGCTACCTCAATCGGCAGGACGTTGCCAGCCCCCAGGGCCTCATCAGCCTTCCCCCTCACTCCCAAGACCCTCATCACCCCGGCCCACTTCTCCCACCGCCCTCCCCCCGACCGGGAGAAGAGGGAGAAGGCAAGATCGCTCCAACCGGGTCCCCCTCTCCCGGTCGGGGGGAGGGCGGTGGGAGAGGGGACAGGGGTGAGGGCTTTGGGCGGGCGGCGCCTCAATCGTCGTCATTATCCCCCTCCTCCTCTCCCCCTGGCCCCCTCACCGGCCGCACGAACGCGGCGTGGACGGGCGGCGGCATGGGCGAGGCTGGCCCGCGGACCGACTTCCAGAGGACCTCGTTGAGCGCCAGCTCGGGGGCGAGGTCCGCCTCGGTGTCCAGGTCCATGGCCGCCGAGGCCTCGGCCCCCCAGGCGGTCCTGGCGTTCTTTTCGTCGAGGGGGATGCGTGGCTCCCGGTGGTCGAAGGGCGCGAGCTCCGGCTTCGACCGGAAAGCGCGGTACATGGGGGTGGCCGCGGCGTCGTACTGGCTCAGGGGCGGCAGGCCGAGGATCAGCTCCATCGTCCGCAGCACCCCGGCCGTGGTGTAGAGCGTGCTGTCCACGGCTCCACGCCGGGAGTACGGGCTGATCATCAAGACCACCGAGCGGTGGGCGTCGACGTGATCCGGGCCGTTCTGGGCATCGTCCTCGACCACGAAGATGGCCGACTCCTTCCAGAACCGGCTGTGGGAGACGGCCTCGACGAAGCGCCCCAGGGCCTGATCGTTCTCGGCGATCATGGCGCGCGGCGTCGGGGAGTTGACCCGCGTCCCCTGCGTGTGATCTCTGGGGAGGCGGAGGATGGACAGCCGCGGCAGGTCCCCTTTTGCTTCGAAGCGGCGGAATTCCTCGAGCCAGATCTCCACCCGCCGGCTGTCCAGGATACCGAGATCGTACGGCGGGAAGTCCTCGTCCACCTTCCCTTTGAGACCCGGCACCGAAGGGCGGACCTTGCCGCCGGCCGTTTCGTCCCAGTTGACGAACTCGCCGTAGCTGCGGACGCTCAAACCCGCGCGGTTGCAGGCGTCCCACAGATAGCCATTCGCCGGCGCCGCGACGTTGCCGTAGGGGTTTCGCTGCGGGCCGGCCCCTTCGCTCAGGTAGTCGCCGCCGCGTTTGGCATAATTCATCGGCCAGATCTTCTCCACCACGTCCGTGGCGTAGGCGCCCGTCGAGAAGGCGTGGCCGTCGTAGCTGACCTCGGCGTTGACGTAGAAGTTGTCGAACAGGACGAACTCGCGGGCCAGAGCGTGGGCGTTGGGCGTCACGTCCTCGCCGAAGAGGCAGAGGTCGGGATCGCCGTTGCCCTGGGGCAGGTCGCCGAGGATCTGGTCGTAGGTCCGGTTCTCCCGGATGACGTAGAAGACGTGCTTGATCGGAGACTGGCCACCCACCCGCGCGGGGATCGGCGATCCCGCGGGAACGCCTCTGGGAACCAGCCGGCCGGCGGCCGTGTCCGGGGTGAGGCGGTAGACGGTCTGCGTGTAGCCGGCCAGGGTCTTCTCGTCCGGCACCGGCAGCACGGAGAGGGAGCCGGCGAGCAGCTCGGCGATGTATTGGCCCGGGGCGCCGGCCGCTCCGGGCTGATTGCCGCGCGGGTTGGCCGCCGAGGTCAGCCCCTTGCCACTCAGGATGAAGATCCGCTTGCCGTCACGGCTGAACTGAGCCGCCGTGGGATACCAGCCGGTGGGGATGAAGCCGCGCACCCGGCTGTCCCCGGGGCGGGAGACGTCCACCACGGCCACGGTGTTGTTGTCGGCGTTGGCTACCAGCAGGGTGGCGCCGTCCGGCGAGAGACCGAGGCTGTTGGGAGTGCTGCCCGGCGGCGCGGCCGGTTCGAGGGCGATGGAAATCCGCTCGCGCGCCGCCCGCGCCGCGAGGTCCACCACCCAGACCTCATTGGTATTGGCGCAGGCCACGAAGAGCCTGGCGCCATCCTTCGAGAGGGTCATGGCATTGGGGTGCTCCCCCACCGCCACCTCCCCCCGGGGCGCGAGCGTCGCGGCGTCGAAGAGGAGGACCTTCGCCCCTCCCCACAGCGAGACAAAAAGGGTCTTGCCGTCCGGCGCCGCCAGCGTCGTATAGGCCTCTGCCGGGAGCTCGACGGTCTGGGCGACCTGGCCGCTGCCCAGGTCCACCGCCGAGAGGGTTTGCCCCAGGACGTGCACGGCGTAGAGCCGGGAGCCGTCCGGGCTCACCGCCAGGCCGCCCACGAAGCTCGTCTGGCTGGGCTTCTTCAGGGTGAGCACGGCGCCCTTCTCCAGTCCCTTCTCACCCACCCGCAGTTCCTGCACGGTGCTGGCGGCGCCGCCCGAAGCGTAGAGCCGGTGGCCGTCCGGGTGCCAGACGAGGCCGAGCCAGGCATCGTCCACCGGCACCGTGGCCGGCACGGTGAGGCGCCGGAGGTCCACTACGGTGAGGCTGGGTTTCGTATAGCCGTTGTTGGTCACCACCAGGGTCCCGCCGTCGGGCGACTCGACCATGGCCAGGGGAAGGTCCCCCACCGTGATGTGGCGGCCGGCGGGAGCGATCCGCCAGCCGTTGGGCAGCAGGACGGCATCCCCTTCCCGGCCAGACACCTGTCGGCGAGACGGAGGGGGCGGGCCTTTGAGCGGCCAAGCGGCCGGAGCGAGCCAGAGGGAAAGAAAGAGGACGGCGAGTGGTCGGAGCATGGGCGAATCCTATGCCGATCCGGGGCGGCTCGGGCGTCTCCTGTTACAATCGCGCCATCTCTGTGGAGGAAGGACTACGCTGCGATGGCCGACATCCAGAGGATCGACAGCATCCCCGCGCTCGACGAGTTGATCGCGCGCTCGAACCAGACGCCGGTCTGGATCTTCAAGCACAGCCTCACCTGCCCCGTCTCGAGCCATGCCTGGTCCGAGTTCCAGCGCTTCGCCGCCGATTCTCCGGCGGACGGCCCCGTCTGTGCTGTGATCGAGATCCAACTTGCCCGCCCCGTCTCGAACGCCGTGGCCGAGCGCACCGGCATCCGACACGAGTCGCCCCAGATCCTCCTCCTCCGCGAGGGCCGGGTCGCCTGGCAGGCCAGTCACTACGGGATCAGCCGCGAGGCGCTACGGCAGGCGTGAGGTCAGCCGCTCGCGCAGCTCAGGAGCCAGCCGCCCCATTGCCCGATGGACCGATTTGGTCGCTGAACCTTTGCTCGTCAGGGTCTCCCAGGCAGCCAGGATGTCGGCGGGCCGGTCTTCAAGCAGCACGTCCAGCAGGTCCCCTGCCTGGCGGAGGTCCTTCGCCGCCTTGGTCTGCTCGGACACGGGGCGACGGTCTGAGATCCACAGCTTGTGAAAGGCGAAGCGCGCCGGGTCGGGGACGTTGACCAGGACACCAGCGGCGCCGACGGCCACAGCCTGCGCCGGGCTCTCGATCAGGTAGTCCAGAAGCCTCAGAGGGTGAGCGGAGACTCCGAGTGCCGGCAGGAAGATCGCCTCATGAGACTCGGGACCGAAGAGAGGCGTCAGGAAGTCGACCCGCAACTCGCGCCCGCGAATCTTGAAAGACGTGCTCGGCCGCCTGGGATCGAGCGCAGGCACGGGGAAAAAGCCCAGACCCGAGCCGGTCAGAGCCCCCTTTACATCCACCGCGCCAGCCTCCTGGGAGAGGGCGATACCGATGGCCCTATCCTGAGCCACGTCGACGTCCTGAGTGCGCAGAGACTGTTTCTCGAAACGCACACCCAGCATGTTGCCGTATGCCACGAACGCCTGGGTTCCGACGAGGACTCCCCCCATCCGGAAGACCCCCGATTCGTCGAGAAGAGACAGCACCTTCACGATCTGGGTGCTCTCCGTGGCCGCTCCACCGGCCGCCAGCATGCCGCATAAATTGGCCCGCTGGGCGTCGTCGGCTGCGGACCGGGCGTGGGCCTCCCGCACCTCCTTCATCCAGGCGAGCAGGGTGGGCGACTCCCTCCCCAGGTAGTGCTGGCGCCGGCGGTCCCCCTCCATGCGCTGGAGGTACCAATAGGTCCCCCCCTTGATCGCTTTGGAGACGAACGTCCCGTGGGGTGCTTTCAGGAGGGCCGCTTCAGCCTCGGCCTGAATCGTCTGCTCCAGCAACTCGGCATAGAGCGTCTGGACGGTTTCGGGAAGGCGTTGGAAGGGCACGATCAATTCTCTGGGCGGTTATACGCCGAATTCGGATCGTAGCGTATAACTCCCGCCAGCGCCACAGAAGGCTGATTCCCCATCGGTCCCGGACAGGATACCCTTGCCGCGATGAACGCAGGACCGAATCGCCGACGGCTCTCCGCACTCCTCCTCGCCCTGGCCCTCTTCGCCTCCCCTGCTTTCGCCGCGGGAGAGCCGCCGAGCGCCCCACCGCTTCCGAAGGTGGACAACCTCCCCCTCATCAAGGTCCCCTCCAAGGTCCCCGGCCGCGACGAGCTCGCCGTGCTCCTCACCGGCGACGGCGGCTGGGCACAGACGGACAAAGGGCTGTCGGAGGCCCTGGCCAAGAGGGGGATTCCCGTCGTGGGATGGAACTCGCTGCGCTATTTCCTCAAGCGCCGGGACCCGGATCGCTCGGCGAGGGACCTGGAGCGTATCCTCCGCCATTACCTCCCTCTCTGGCACAAGGAGAAGGTCATCCTCATCGGCTACTCCTTCGGCGCCGACGTCATGCCGTTCCTGGCCAGCCGCCTGCCCCCGGACCTGGCGGAACGAGTCTCGCTCATCGCCCTGGTGGGACCCTCCGAGTCGGCCGACTTCCGATTCCATCCCACGGAATGGCTCGGCAAGCCCTCGCCCGAGAGCCGCCCCGTAATGCCCGAGATCGAGAAGCTCGCCGGCAAGGAGATCGTCTGCGCCTACGGCGAGACCGAGAAAAAGACGACCCTCTGCCTCAAGCTCCCCGCCGGCCGGGCCCGCCTCGTGCCGCGGCCGGGCAACCACATCGTCGGCAAGAACTACGGCCCCATCGCCGAGGCGATCCTGGGTCACGGCCGGACGGCGTCCTGAAGCCGGCTTTCGCCCGGGCGCGACGTTGGTGCACAATGTGCGCCCTATGAAGCCGATTCTCTTCGCCAGCCTGCTCGTCCTCGCTCTCGTCTCCCCCGCCGTCGCGGTCGAAGAGACCATGACCCTTGAGCCCTTCGGCAAAATCACGATCTACCACCAGAGCCCGCGCCCCGCGCATGTCGCCCTGTTCATCTCGGGCGACGGCGGCTGGAACCTCGGCGTCGTCGACATGGCCCGCGAGCTGGAAGGCATGGACGCCCTGGTGGCCGGCGTGGACATCCGCCACTACATGAAATCCTCCACCGCCGACCCCGACAGGTGCTGGGACCCGGGTGCCGACTTTGCGGAGCTGGGCAAGGCCATCGAGAAGAAATTCGGCTACTCCGAGCGGGTGCGGCCGGTCCTCGTGGGCTATTCCTCGGGCGCCACCATCATCTACGCCGCCATGGCGCAGGCGCCGCCTCACACCTTCCGCGGCGGGCTCTCCCTCGGGTTCTGCCCGGACCTGATCGTCAACCACCCGATCTGCAAGGGCCGGGAGCTCTCCTGGATCCACGACCCTCACGGCAAGGGGGTCGATTTCCAGCCCGCTCCACTGACGGACCCCTGGCTCGCCTTCCAGGGTGACATCGACCAGATCTGCACTCCGGAGGACACTCGGACCTACCTCTCCAAGGTCGAGAACGGCGAGCTGGTCTGGCTCCACAAAGTGGGCCACGGCTTCTCGGTGCCCAGGAACTGGATGCGCCAGTTCAAGGAAGGCTTCGCGAAAGTGACCGGCCAGTCGCGGTAGGATCTCCCTCCATGAAGGAGGCTCCCAGCGCGCCGTCGGCGCCAGCATCCGAGCCGCTGACGGCCGAGGACAAGTACCGCCTCCTCCTGGAAGTCTCCGAGGCCGCCAACTCCCAGCTCGACATGGCCGCCGTCCTGGAGGCGGTGGCCCACGCCCTCGCCCCGTCGATCCCCGTCGGGGGCGTGAGCGTGACCACGGTCGAGGGTGACTCCCTGGTCCCCCACTCGCTCTACGTCCAGGGCGTCGAGCGCCGGCAGGGGGACTCCTTCGCCGACGTCGTGGCGCGCTGGCTCCACATCCCGGCGGATCAGATGGGCTCGCATCTGAAGCCGCCGGTGCCTCTGGCAGGCTCGGGAACCGAGCACGTGGGGCGCACGGGGAAGGCCTGGGTCTGTGAGGACCTGACCCGGGAAACCCGTTTCCCCGAGGACTCGCGCCTGCTGGCGGCGGGCGTTCACTCCTACGTCCGGGTGCCGCTCCAGATGCGGGAGCGGCTGGTGGGCTCCATGTCCTTCTCCCGCCGCACGGCCGGCCCCTTCCCGCCGCACGAGGTGGCGGTCTTCGAGGCCGTGGCCCGGCCCATCGCCGCCGCAGTGGCCAACGCCCTGGCCTTCGAGGAGATCTCCCGCCTCAGCCGCCAGCTCCAGGCCGAGAACCTGGCCCTGCGCCAGGAGATCGACGAGCGCAGCATGTTCGAGGAGATCGTCGGCGCCTCGAAGGCGTTGCGCGAGACCCTGTCGCGGGTCGACAAAGTGGCGGCCACGGCGGCCACGGTGCTCATCACCGGCGAGACCGGCACCGGCAAGGAGCTGGTGGCCCGGGCCATCCACCGCCGCTCGCCGCGGGCGCACCGCGCCCTGGTGGCCGTCAACTGCGCGGCCCTGCCGGCGTCGCTCATCGCCTCCGAGCTCTTCGGCCACGAGAAGGGGGCCTTCACCGGCGCCCTCCAGAGGCGCCTCGGCCGCTTCGAGCTGGCGGCGGGCGGGTCCATCTTCCTCGACGAAGTCGGCGAGCTGCCGCCGGAGGTGCAGGCCACGCTGCTGCGGGTGCTACAGGAGGGGACCTTCGAGCGCGTGGGCGGCGAGCAGCCCATCGCCACCGACGCCCGCGTCATCGCCGCCACCAACCGCGACCTCGCGACGGCCGTGGCCGCGGGCACGTTCAGAAGCGACCTCTTCTACCGCCTCAACGTCTTCCCCATCGAAATCCCACCCCTGCGCCAGCGGCGGGAGGACGTCCCCATCCTCGTCGAATATTTCGCGGCCCGCTACGCGGCGCGGCTCGGCAAACGCTTCGAGAGCATCGAGAAAAGCTCCATGGACCGCCTCGTCGCCTACTCCTGGCCGGGCAACGTGCGGGAGCTCCAGAACGTCGTCGAGCGCGCCGCCATCCTCTCCGAAGGCGAGGTCCTGCGCGTCGACGAGCCGTTGATTTCCAGCGTCGCGGTCTCCCCGGCCCCGGGCCTCCCCCTCCCGGCCAGCCTGCGCGAGCAGGAGCGGCAACGCATCGAGGAGGCGCTCAGGCAAGCTGGGGGACGCGTTTCCGGAGCGGGCGGCGCGGCGGCGCTCCTGGGAGTGCCGGCCACGACGCTGGAGTCCCGGATCAAGCGGCTGGGGATCGACAAGCGGATGTTCCTCCCCGCACCCTAGGCCTTGATGACTCCTGCCGCGGCAGCGACGACCGCTGCCAGGGCAGCGACGACTGCTGCCAGGGCAGCAACGACTGCTGCCAAGCCAGCGACGACCGCTGCCATGGCAGCGATGACTGCTGCCAAGCCAGCGATGACTGCTGCCAAGCCAGCGGCGACTGCTGCCAAGCCAGCGATGACCGCTGCCATGGCAGCGACGACTGCTGCCGCGGCAGCGATGGCTCCTGCCGAGGTCGCAGGGACTGAGGAGGAGCCAGCAGAGCTCACGGGCGGGACCAGGGTCTTGCCGCCCAGGTCTGCGCCTTGTCGGGTCAGTCTAGCGGAGGCTGCTGGCCCTGGCGCTGAGGGGTACGAAATCTCGTGAATTCCCGAGATCTCGTAACGATCCTTCTTCGTGACTCCCTCCTAAGTTGTTGATTCTTCGAGATCGGCTTCCTGGCATCGATCGTGTAATACCTCCGCGGCGGGAGCACAGACCATGCTGCGCATCGAGACACGATCCGAAACCACCGAAGCCGTCACCTACGCCCTGGCCGGCCAGCTCACGCAGGAGCACCTGGCAGAGCTGAGGGAGCTGGTCACCGGGGCGCGGGCTGCGGGACGGCGAGTGACTCTCGATCTCGCCGGCGTCGTCCTCGTGGACCGGGAGCTCGTCCGTTTCTTCGCCTGCGGCAACGCGAAGGGGATCGAGCTGGTCCACTGCCCCGCCTACGTCCTCTCGTGGATGCGTTGCGAGGGGGAAGAACAGGAGAGGAAGACATCATGAGATTCCGTGCTTTGGGAGTGCTGGTGGCCCTGGTGACGATCGCCGGGGCGGGTGCGGGCACGGCCCTGGGAGAACCGCAGCCGCCGGCCGCACCGCCGGCATCGCAGGCTCAGGCGCCTCTGCGGCTGTCGCTGGCCGACGCCATCCGCCGGGCGCTGGACGAGGGCACGGCGACCCGGCTCGCCAATGCGCGCACGGCGGAGGCCGAGGCCCGGGCCCAGGAGGCCCGCTCAGCCCTCCAGCCCCAGCTCAGCCTCGGCAGCCAAGTCGCCAACGAGACGCTCAACCTGGCCACCTTCGGCTTCTCGCTTCCCGGCGTCCCCACCGTCACGCCGCCGTTCAATGTCGTCGACGCCCACGTCACGTTCGCCATGAACGTCATCGACCTCGCGGCGAAGCGGCGCTACCAGGCGGCCCGCGCCGGTGTGCGGGTGAGCGAGGAGGACCGCCGCCGCACGGAGAACGAGGTGGCCGCGGCCGTGTCCTCCCTCTACGTCTCCGTGGGGCGCAGCTCGGCGCGCATCGACGAGATCAAGGCCAACGTCGACCTGTTCCAGCGTCTGCGGCAGCTCGCCGTGGACCAGAAGAACGCTGGCGTGGGCACGCGCCTCGACACCACGCGGGCCGACGTCCAGCTCGCCCGCCAGCAGCAGGCGCTGCTGGTCGCCGTCAACCAGCGCGACCTGGCGCGCCTCGCACTGCTGCGGGCCGTGGGCGCAGACCTGGGGTCCGACGTGGTGCTCACGGACGACTGGAGCCAGGCCGCGGCTCCCGTGCCCACTCTGGCGGACGCCCTGACCGCGGCGCGGCAGGGCCGGCCCGAGCTGTCGCTCTTCGAGCAGCGCCTGCGCGCCGCCGCCCTCAACATCGAAGCGGCGCGGGCGGAGAGATTCCCCACCCTGGCGGCCCAGGCGCAGGGCAACGAGAGCGGCAACCGGCTGCGGGACGTGGAGTGGAGCCGGACGATCGGCGCCGTGGTCAACGTGCCGCTCTTCACCGGCCGCCGCATCGAGGCCCGGGTGGCCGAGGCGCGGTCGCAGCAGGAGCAGCTCCAGCTCCAGCAGAAGGACACCGAGCGCCAGGTCGAGCAGGAGGTGCGCCAAGCCCTCCTCCAGTGGGCGAGCGCCAGGAGCCGCGTCGAGCTGGCCGACCAGAGCGTGCGGCTCGCTGAGGACGAGCTCGAGCAGGCGAGCGACCGCTTCAAAGCGGGCGTCGCGCCGTCGATCGAGGTCGACAACGCCCAGACCTCGCTCGCCGCCGCCCGCGACACGCGCATCGACGCCCTGGCCGACGAGGCCCAGGCGCGCTTCGACCTGTCGCGGGCCACGGGCCAGATCCGCGCTCTGATCCCTGAAACAAACGCCATGCAGGATGGAGGGAAGTGAAATGAGCAGTCCACTGAGAGTTGAAAAGAGCGCGGAGGCGCCGGCGCCGGAGACCGCGCCTGAACCGAAAAAGCGGGGGACCCGCAGGATCGTCGTCCTCACCATCCTCGCCGTGCTGGTGATCGCGGGCGCCATCTTCGGTTTCCGCACCTTCGTCTTCTACAGTCACCACGCCACCACCGACGACGCCCAGATCGACGGCCACATCGATCCGGTGCTGGCCCGCGTCCCGGGCTACGTCACCGAGGTGCTGGTGCAGGAAAACCAGCCGGTCAAGGCCGGCGACGTGCTGGTGAGGATCGATCCCAGGGACCTCCAGGCCCGGGTGGACCAGGAGCAGGCCGCCGTGATCAACGCCCAGGCCGCGGTCTCCGTCGCGCAGGCGAACGTGGCCAACACCCGGGCCGCCCAGGCGAGCAGCCGGGCCAAGGCCGCCAGCTCCCAGGCCGACGTCTCCGCGGCCCGCACCCGCCAGGAGCAGACCGCCGCCGACCTCGCCCGCTACAAGACGCTGGCGGACAAGGAGGAGATCTCCCGGCAGCAGTACGACGCCGCGCGCGCCGCGGCCGACTCGGCCCGCGCGTCGGCCGAAGCCGCCCGCTCCACCGCCGAGGCCTCCCGCGCCACCGCCGACGCCGGAACCGCCCAGATCGAGGCCGCCCAGCGCCAGGTCGCCGCGGCCCAGGCTGCGGTGGCCCAGCACCAGGCGGCCCTGGAAGCGGCGAAGCTGCAGATCTCCTACGCCGTGGTGACGGCGCCGGTCTCCGGCATCGTGTCGAAGAAGGCGGTCGAGGTGGGCCAGTTCGTCCAGGCCGGCCAGCCGCTGCTCGCCATCGTCCAGGGCACCGACACCTGGGTGAGCGCCAACTTCAAGGAGACGCAGCTCGCCAGGATGCACCCTGGGCAGACGGCGGAGATCGAGGTGGACGCTTACCCCGGCCACACCTTCCACGGCCGCGTCGAGTCGCTCGCCGCGGCCACCGGGGCGCGGTTCTCGCTGCTGCCGCCGGACAACGCCACCGGCAACTTCACCAAGGTGGTGCAGCGGGTGCCGGTGAAGATCGTCTTCACCGATCCGTCCGACCCGCAGCGTCCGCTGCGCGTGGGCATGAACGCCTCGGTCATCGTGAACCTGGATTGATCGCTCAGGTTGGACTCGCGAAAAGGGGAGAGGGATTTCGCCATGGCCCAGCAGGGCGCCAACAAATGGATCATCACCATCACGGTCATCCTGGCCTCGATGATCGAGCTGATCGACACCTCGATCGTCAACGTCGCCCTCCCCCAGATGATGGGCAACCTGGGGGCGACGCTCGACCAGATCGCCTGGGTGGTGACCGGCTACGTGGTGGCCAACGTGATCGTCATCCCGATGACCGGCTGGTTCGCCTCGGTCTTCGGCCGCCGCAACTACTTCACCGGCTCGCTCATCCTGTTCACCGTCGCGTCGTTCTTCTGCGGCCACGCCACCGGGCTCTGGGAGCTGGTGATCTTCCGCTTCATCCAGGGGGCCGGCGGCGGCGCCATGCTCTCCACCTCGCAGGCGATCCTGGTGGAGACCTTCCCGCCCGAAGAGATGGGCATGGCCAACGCGCTCTTCGGCCTCGGCGTGGTGGTGGGGCCCACCGTCGGCCCCACCCTGGGCGGCTGGATCACCGACAGCTACTCCTGGCGCTGGATCTTCTACGTCAACCTCCCCATCGGCATCGTCGCCGCGCTGATGGCCATGGCCTTCATCCCCGAATCCAGGGAGACGCGCAAGGTCACCCGGGTGGACTGGACGGGGATCGCCCTGCTGGTGGCCGGCATCGGCTCGTTGCAGATCGTGCTCGAACGCGGGGAGAGCGAGGACTGGTTCGCGACCAACTACATCACGGCGCTCACCGCCGCCGCCGTCCTCTGCCTCGCCGCCTTCATCTGGCGCGAGCTCACCACCAAACATCCGATCGTGGACCTGCGGGTGCTCAAGGACCGCTCGCTCGCCGTGGGCACCTTCTTCACCTTCATCATGGGCTTCGGCCTCTATGCCTCGGTGTTCATCTTCCCCGTCTTCGCCCAGAACCTGCTCGGCTTCACGGCCATGCAGACCGGGCTGATCCTGCTGCCGGGCTCGCTCGCCACGGCGGTGATGATGCCCGTGGTGGGCCGCCTGTTGCAGAAGGGAGTGCCGCCGCAGCTCCTGAACGCCCTGGGCTTCATCTCCTTCTTCTTCTTCACCTGGCTGCTCTCGCACTCGACCCTGGCCTCGGACCGCCAGGACTTCTTCTGGCCGCTGATCCTGCGCGGCGTGGGCCTGGGATTCCTCTTCGTGCCGCTGACCACCATGGCGCTCTCGGGCTTAAGGGGTAAAGACATTCCGCAGGGCGCGGGGCTGACCAACATGATGCGCCAGCTCGGCGGCTCCTTCGGCGTGGCGCTGGTGGCGACCTTCATCCAGTACCGCTCGTGGACGCACCGGGCCAATCTCCTCTCCCACACGTCGATCTACGATCCGGCCGTGCGGGAGCGCCTCTCGGCGATCACTCAAGGACTGATGTCGCGGGGCTCGAGCCTCTTCCAGGCCCAGCAGCAGGCCTACGCCGCGCTGGAGGGAGCGGTGATGAAGCAGACCTTCCTGCTCACCTACATGGACGCCTTCCGCGTCGTCGGCGTCTTCTTCCTCTGCTGCATCCCCATGCTGCTCCTCTTCAAGCGCCGGAGCGGACGGGCGGCGGCGCCGGTGTCGATGCACTGAGGGTGTCGTCGCGCGCTCAGGGCCTGTGCCGAGACTTCTCAGAGCTTCGGGGCTGAGGCTTCGACTGGCTCTTGGGCTGGGGCCTCGGCTGACTCGGCTGTACTCTTGAGGGTCCGGGGTGGTTATGCGGCGAAGGCTGCACCGGCACGGCATGGCTGCGAGTGTCGGTCGATCGACGCGTCCGGTCTGGCGTATAGGCAGGAGTGTCACGCCTGGACCGGGTGGTCCGGTCCGGCGTGTAGGTGGGTGCGTCACGCCTGGACTGCCTGGTCCGGTCTGGAGTGTAGATGGGTTCAGCAGACCTCGACCTCGACGAGCCTGGCTCGCGACCGGTCATGGTTCCAGGGCGCGGCGCGCCCTGGGCACTGAAGCCTTGAGGGCGGCTCCTCCGCTGTTCCACCACTCGGGGCGAAAGAAAGCGGCCGAACTCGCCTTGGTTCGCCCGTGCCGCACGAGAGACGACGGGCGGTTGATAGAACGCCCCCCTCTCACCCCGCCTCCCGCTCGCCATCGTCGCCACCTGCAGCCGCGGTACGGCCCGGCGGGTGGCAAACTCGATGCGCCGCGCGTCGACGCCCGAGTTGTAGACGCGATGCCCAAAGACCGGATAGCGGGTGATGTCGTGGCAAGTGTGAAGGAGGGTGACGTTTCGGGAAGTCGGCAGGATCACCGTGGCGACTCTCGGAGCCAGAAAATTCCGTTCGGCCACGAGGGTGAAGAAGCCGGCGGTGATCGCAGCCGCACCCACTCCCAAGCCAGCGTCGGCGCTGAACTCGACGCTCGGCGGCAAAGGGGCCCACCCGACATAGCCCGAGCCCTCCTGCCAAGCCACCCACGCCGGCGCCCACACGTTGCCTGGTACCCAGGCCCAGCCCAGGTCCTGATAATAGCCCCAACGGCCGTAATGGAACGTCGCCCATCCCCAGGGCTCGTCCGCCACCCATCCCCAGCCCTGGTCGGTATTAGCCCAGTGACCGTTGGTATAAGGACGCCAACCCGTGGGGACGGGAGGCACCCAGACCTCGCCCACGTCCTGCCGGGTCGTCCACTGACCGCCGTAAGGAGCGAGCTCCTCGCGAAAGGAATCGAGCGCCGCCCCGGGATCGTTGGTGTTCGCTTCGGTCGCCGGAGCTTCTTCTACGGCCTGTGGGTCGTCGGCGCCCGGGAGCGGCGGCGGCTCCAGAACCTGAGCTGCGGCTCCCAGAAAACCTGCCAGCAGGAGAGAAATTGTGATTGCAAATATTTTCATAGTCCTGCATCCTCCATCCATGCATGGTCAAACAGTGGCTCAGAGCATGGCTGACCCGACAGCTCCCTTTAAACCACACACCCGAACCGTGGTCAAATGGAAGTTTGCAAATAGGTATAACTAGCGGCGTTCCCTCGGAGGAGGTGGACCCGATACTCTTGAACTGCACCCTCGGACATGCTACATATCTCGCATGAAACCTCGGGGAGTTGCAGCTTGGCTGCTCGCAGCAGCAATCGTTGCTGCGGCGCCTCCGGGCGCAGGCCAGGGGCCTCTGATCCCGGCCGAGGCCGAAGCTCTTTGGACGGTAGGCGGGTGGTTGCTCTCGACGCTCGGCGGCTACTCCGTGGGCAAGGTGATCGACCCGATCGTGGACAAAGTCCTCGGCAGAGACAATGAAAAGAAAATCCAAGCGGTAGAACGGCACCTCCAGGCCCAAGTCGACAAGGGCACCGCGAATCAGAAGCAGGTCGAAGAGCAGCTCGCTGTGGCTCGACGGGAGTTGGAGATCATCCGGCAGCTTCTGGCGGGCAAAACCACTCAGACGCAGGTCGCGAAGTACCGTGCAGAGCTCTCTTCCGACATGAAGATGATTCGGAAGATGGTCGAAGAGCACGAGCGCCGGCTGGCCGAGCACGACCGCCTCCTTGCCGAGCAGGGAAAGCTCATCGAGGACCAGGGCCTCGAGTTGAAAGACCTCAGGCAACGCCTCGATCATCAGCAGCCTTGGTCACCGCCTGGAGCACCTGCCCCCCCGAGGAGCGGACCACCCCCTGTCGGGCCTCCTTCCTCGTCTGCTGCGGGTCTCAAGATCGAAGTCAGGGGAGAGGCTAACCTCATTCGGCTGCGGGAGGCCACTCACCCGGTGTTGATGGGGAAATTCCGCTTCTCTGGAAGCCGAAGCCAGGCGGCCTATTTCCTTCCCCCTCAGACGCACGTAGTAGTCGAGCTCTTCGCACCCGATAACCGCATCTCCATGCCCGCGCAGCTCGCGAACCAGGTTCAAATCGTCAGTCACGGCTGGCACTACGAGACGCTGGTCTATTAGCGCTCGCGGCGGTTGCCGGATCAGGCATCCAAAGCCGTAGGGCAGGCCTTCCGCCGAGCCCTGCAGCCCGGCCTCATGGCGAGCAGTTCGTGGTGCGATCTAGCAGGAGTGAGACGGCTTCGGAAGGGCTTCTGAGACACCCCCTCACGAATCTCGCACGTGGCGGGCGCGCGCGAGGAGCAACTCGCGCTCGCGGGCGTTTCGCGTCAGCGAGGCGGCGCGTTCGAGCTCCGCACGGGCCTCGTCGAAGCGGCCGAGCTTGGCGAGAAGGTCGCCGCGCACGCCCGGCAGGAGGTGATAGCCTTGGAGCGACGGCTCCGCGGCCAGCGCATCGACGAGCTCGAGGCCCGCAGCCGGGCCGAACGCCATGGCGAGCGCGACCGCACGGTTCAGCTCCACGACGGGGGACGGCGCGAGCCGGGCGAGCGCATCGTAGAGCGCCACGATGCGCGCCCAGTCCGTCTCCGCCGGCGTACGCGCTCGCGCGTGGCAGGCGGCGATGGCGGCCTGCAACGCGTACGGGCCGAGCGCGCCGCCGAGCTCCTCGGCACGCGCGAGCGCCGCGAGACCCCGCCGGATGAGGAGCTGGTCCCAGCGCGCGCGGTTTTGATCGAAGAGCAGGATGGGCTCCCCGGACGGACCGGTCCGCGCCCTTGAGCGCGATGCCTGGATCTCCATCAGCGCGACGAGGCCGTGGACCTCCGGCTCCTGCGGAACGAGCGCGGCCAGGACCCGGCCGAGACGGAGCGCATCCTCGCAGAGCGCAGGCCGCATCCAGTCGTCGCCAGCGGTCGCCGAGTAGCCCTCGTTGAACACGAGATAGATGACCTCGAGCACCGACGACAGGCGGGCGGCGAGCTCCTCCCCGCGGGGGACCTCGAAGGGGACGCGCGCCTCGGCGAGGGTTCGCTTGGCGCGGACGATGCGCTGGGCGACGGTCGGCTCCGGGACAAGGAACGCACGCGCGATTTCCTCGGTCGTCAGACCTCCCAGCAGGCGCAGCGTGAGCGCCACGCGCGCCTCGGTCGAGAGGACCGGATGACAGGCTATGAACACGAGGCTCAGGAGGTCGTCGCCCACGGGATCGTCGATCACGGCGTCGAGATCCGGCACGGCCATCTCCTGCTGGGCCTCGAGGTCGCGCCCGAGCTCCTGGTGCTTGCGCTCGAGCAGCGTTCTCCGGCGCAGCAGGTCGATCGCACGGCGCTTCGCGGTGGCCATGAGCCAGGCGCCCGGGTTGTCCGGGACCCCCGACTCCGGCCACCGCTCAAGCGCGGCGACGAGAGCGTCCTGGGCGAGGTCCTCGGCCAGACCGACGTCGCGCACCATCCGCGTGAGACCGGCGATGAGCCGCGGCGACTCGATCCTCCAGACCGCGTCGATGGCGCGATGGGCAGCGGCAGCCGTCACGGCTGCCGATCAGACCACCTTCAAACCGCCGGTGCAAGCCGAGGCGCGAGCCGCGCCGTGGACAATCCGCCGGCGCTCATCGCCGGTTCAAGACCTGCGCATCGCGTCCAGGCTCCACGGTCCCGCGCCGGCGGCCGAGAAGTAGAGCCAGACGAAGCAGTAGAGGGCGGCGGCTACACCGTTGTTGATGGTGGGCCAGAAGCTCTGGGGGAAGTGGAACTGGAAATACGCCACCGCCATCATGCCGGAGAGAAGGAACGCGACGGGGCGGGTGAAGAGGCCGACGAGGAGCAGGGCCCCCCCGACCAGCTCGAGGACGCCGCCGATCCAGATCTGGGACATCACGGGGGCGGTGCCGCCGTTCGGAGGCATCCCGGCCGGGAAGGCGAAGAGGATCGTCGTGCCGGACAGCATGAACATGAACGCGGCCACGATGCGCAGCACGCTCAGCAGGTAGGGGGCCCAGGACGACCACTTTGCGGCACTAGTTCCGGTGTTGCTTGCGGCCATGTTTTTTCTCCTTGCCTTCAAATTGGCGCAGATATTCGTCGAAGCGATGGCGCACGGCCGGCATCGGCGAAGGCCCGCGAAGGTGGTGTGGGTGGTCTGCCGGCATATCGCGCTGAACCAGTCAGTTACCTAACCAACCGGTTATATAGCACCCTGAGGTTCGCTGTCAAGCGCAACCGAACCTACCTGACAGAGGTTACACCCGTTGGCGACTTGAGCTCATGCGCCGGATAAGCGAAAGCGCGACCTCAGGGCCGCGCTCGCGCGCCTGCCGGCTCAACCCGTAATTCAGATCCTGGCGACAACGTCTCCATCAGCTTCTTCCTCCCTTTGCGAGCGGGGCTCGGCCAGCAGGGCACGCAGCATCTCCGCCAAGACCTCGACGTGGGGGGCCAGCAGCAGGGTTTCGTGGTGGCAACGGAGTGTATGGATCGCCAGTGGCTCGGTCGACAGCCTGTCCCAACCCCTGGCCGGATCGCTCAGGATGTCGATGCCCGTCTCGCGCACCGCCTTCAGGTTCTCGTCATCCAGCTCGGTCGACCTGAAGAGGGTGAGCTGGCCCTCATAGACCTGCGGCCGGTAGCGGCGCAGCGACTCTTCACGTCGCCGGGCGCCCTGCAAGAAGCGGTCGATCCAGGCGCGATCGATCTCGGGGGGCAGCAGGCTGGCGGCCTTGAGCGTGACCAGGATGTGATCAATCGCGAGGTCGCGGGGCAGGCGCTGAACCTCCTCGTGGGGCAGGTGGATGGAGGAGCCGGACATCCGCGCCGTCTCGCGTGCGAGCGTTGCGAGATAGATTACGTCCTCCAGCATCGGGCCCTGCTGCCGGATTATTGGCGAGTAGCCGTCGAGCAGGGCGACCAGCCCGACGCTCTCTCCAGCGCGACGCAGTTGCTGCGCCATCTCGAAGGCCACCACCGCGCCGTAGGAGTAGCCACCCAGGAAATAGGGACTCATGGGCTGCACCGCACGCAGCGCCGCGACGTACTCGGCCGCCGCCTCTTCGACAACGATCTCACGGTCGCCCACCTCGGCCAGGGGCGGGGCCTGCAGCCCATAGACCGGCTGCTCCGGCCCCAGGTGCCGGGCGAGGTCGTAGTACGACAGCACCTCGCCGCCGAGCGAGTGCACCAGGAATAGCGGCGGCCGCGAACCGTGCGGCTGGATGGGCACCAGGGGCGAGACCGGCAGGGCCACCGAGTTGTTGCGTAGCGCGTCGGCGAGCGACGAGATTGTCGGCGACTGGAAGAGGGTCGCCAACGGCACCTCGCGGCCGACCGCTTTCTGCAGCCGCGCCATCAGGCGCACGGCGATCAGGGAGTTGCCGCCCAGCTCGAAGAAGTTATCGAGGACGCCGACGGGGTGGATGTTGAGCACCTCCTCCCAGTCCTGCACCATCTTCAGCTCCAGGGTATCGCGCGGCTTCGACACCCGTTCCGCACCCGTCCGCGTCCGCGCCGGCGCGGGCAGGGCCTTGCGGTCGACCTTGCCGTTAGCGGTCACCGGGAAGGTCTCCAGGAAAACGAAAGCGGCCGGGACCATGTAGTCGGGGAGCCGTTCCAGCACGAAGCTGCGCAGCTCGCCGGGCGCCGGGCGCTCGACCTGCGGGCGGACGGCCAGATAGGCGACCAGACGCTTGTCGCCGGGCTGATCCTCACGGGCGAGGACGACCACCTCCCCCACCGCCGGGTGCTGGGCGAGGACGGCCTCGACCTCCCCCAGCTCGATGCGGAAGCCGCGGATCTTGACCTGGTGGTCGAGGCGGCCGAGGAACTGCAGGCTGGCGTCGCCGCGCCAGCGCGCCCGATCGCCGGTACGGTAGAGGCGGCCGCCGGCCGGCGGGCCGTACGGATCGGGAATGAACCTCTCGGCAGTCTGGACCGGGTCGCCGGCGTAGCCGGTGCACAGGCAGTCGCCGCCGATGAAGAGGTCGCCGGCGACGCCGATCGGACACGGCGCGAGGCCGGGGTCGAGCACCAGGTAGCACGCGTTCTGGATCGGCCTGCCGTAGGGGATGCTTACCCACTGCGGCGGTACGTCGCCGATGGGGAAGAAGTTGGACCACACCGTCGCCTCGGTGGCGCCGCCCAGCCCGATCACCCGCGTTGCCGAGAACAGCTCGCGCACGCGGTCGGGCAACGTCACCGGGATCCAATCGCCGCTGAGGAAGACCAGCCGCAGGCGGTCCCGGCCCGGCCAGGAGCTCGCCTCGGCGAACAGCGGCGCGAGCTGCTGCAGCGCCGCCGGGGCCGAATCCCAGAAGGTGATCGGCTCGTCGCACAGGCGGCGCAGCAGCCGTTTCGGTTCTTCGAGGTCCACCGCCGAGGCGATCCGGATCGAGCCCCCGGCGGCGAGTAGGCCGAAGACGTCGTACACCGAAAGATCGAAGCACAGTGAGGTAATGAAGAGCACGCGGTCCGCCGGCCCGATGGCGAATTCGCGGTTGACCCAGTCGATGAGGTTGACCACCGGCCGGTGACACACCACCACCCCTTTCGGCGTGCCGGTCGAGCCGGAAGTGAAGATGATGTAGGCGATGTCGTCGCCGCGGACGTCCACCGCCGGGGCCGTCGCCGGCTGCGCCGCCAAGTGCACGGTGCCGTGAACCTGCCAGCCCGGGGCCGGTCCGCCGGCCACCGCCGCCGCCGGGGAGCCGGCGGGGTCGAGGCAGACGACGTGCGCGAGGCGCGGCAGCGCCAGCCCGCCCAGCAACCCCAGATGAGCGCTCTGGGTGATCGCGTAGGGGATCTCGAACGCGCCGAGGATCCACTCCAGGCGGGCGGCGGGAAAGGAAGGCTCGAGTGGCACGTACGCGGCGCCTGCCTTGAGGATGCCGAGCAGCGCCGGCAGCATCTCCAGGGAGCGATCCATGAGCACGGCGACCAGGCTGCCGCGGCAGACGCCCAACTGGCGCAGGTGGTGCGCCAGCCGGTTGGCCTCGGCGTCGAGCTCGCCATAGCTGATCCGGCGATCGCCGAAGAAAGCTGCGGGCGCTGTCGGCTGGCGCGCCGCGCGCACCGCGAAGAGCTGGTGCAAGGCGAGATCGCCGGCCACTTGGCGCACGGTGTCGTTCCAGCCGGCGACCAACTGATGCCGCTCGCCCGGCGCCAGCAGCTCCAACTCGCCCAGGCGGCGCCCCGGGTCGCGTCGGATGCCGCGCAGCAGGGTCTCAAGGTGGTGCAGCAGCCGCACCGCCGTGGTGCCGTCGAAGAGGTCGACGTTGTAATTGAGAGTGCCGCCGATCGCCGGGCCATGCTCCTCGAACAGGAGGTTGAGGTCGAACTTGGCGGTCTCCTCCCGCTGGGCGATCACGCCGACGCCCAGCGCCGGCAAATCGAGGACGGGCGCCGGCAGGTTCTGGAACGCGAACATCACCTGAAAGAGCGGCTGGTGCGCCAGGTTGCGCTGCGGCTCGACCGCCTCGACCAGTTGCTCGAAGGGCATGTCCTGGTGGGCGTAGGCGCCCAGCGACACCTCGCGCACCCGCTCGAGCAGCGCGTGGAAGCTGAGCTCGCCGTCGACGTCGGTGGCGAGGGCCAGGGTGTTGACGAAAAGGCCGATCAGCCCTTCCACCTCGGCGCGGTTGCGGTTGGCGATCGGCGTCCCGACCACGATGCGCGGCTGTCCGCTGTAGCGGTGGAGCAGCGCCTGGAAGGCCGCCAGCAGCGCCATAAACATGGTTGCGCCGGCGGCCTGGCTGAGCTCCCGGAGACCGGTGGCGAGCTCGCACGGCAGGACGGCGTCGAGGCTCGCGCCATTGAACGCCTGTATCGGCGGGCGCGGGCGGTCGAGCGGCAGCTCGATGACCGCAGGGGCGTCCGTCAACCGTTGCCGCCAGTAGGCAAGCTGGCCGGCGAGGACGTCGCCGTGCAACCATTCGCGCTGCCAGAGCGCGAAGTCGACGTACTGGAGGGGGAGCTCGGGCAAAGGCGAGGGCGCCCCCGCCGTGAAAGCCTTGTACAACTCGGCAAGCTCGCCGAAGAAGATGCCCGTCGACCAGCCATCGAAGACGATATGGTGCACGTTGACCACCAGCACCTGGTCCTGGTCGGCGAGCCGCAGCAGGGTGACGCGCAGCAGCGGCGCGCGGTCGAGGCGGAAGGGCCGGCCGGCCTCTTCGCCGACCTGCTGCCGCAGCTCGGCGGCGCGGGCCGGCGCCGCCAGCGCAGAGAGGTCGACCACCGGCAGCGGCACCGTGAGGGCCGCCGCGACGACCGCCACCGGCTGGCCGTCGACCGCCGGGAAGCTCGTCCGCAGCACCTCGTGACGGCGGACGATCTCGTTCAGGCTGCGCTCCAGGACCGCGGCGTCGAGAGCGCCGGTCAGGCGGTAGGCCACCGGGATGTTGTAGAAGGCGCCGCCGACCAACTGGTCGAGGAACCAGAGGCGCTGCTGCCCGTAGGACAGCGGCAGATCGCGGTCGTGCGGCACGGCCACCAGCGGGGGGACGGCGGCGGCCAGCTCCGTCTCACTGCCGGCTGCCAAGCTCGCGGCGAGGCCGGCAATCGTGGGCGCCTCGAAGATGCGGCGCAGCGGCACCTCGACGTGGAACTGGCTGCGCAGGCGCGAGATGATCTGGGTGGCGAGCAGCGAGTGTCCGCCGAGATCAAAGAAGTTGTCGTCGACCCCCACCCGCTCGATTCCCAGCAGCTCTTTCCAGATGTCGTGCAGCTCCTGCTCGAGCGGGTTGCGCGGCGCCACATAGGCCGTCCGCGCTCCGCCTCGGGTCTGCTCCGGGTCCGGCAGCGCTGCACGGTCGACCTTGCCACTCGGCGTGCGTGGCAGGTGTTCGAGGAGCACGAACAACGAGGGAACCATGTACGGGGGGAGGCGAATGGAGAGGAAATCGCGCAGCCGGTCGGGAGTGGCCGGCTCGGCCGGATCGATGAGCGCGGGCATACCGGCGGCCATCGCGGCGCGCTGCCGCAGGTCCTCGGCGCGCTGCGGGTGCACGGCATAGAGGTTGAAGAGACCGGTATCGGCGAGCAGGTCGAGCTGATCGACCTCGACGGCGAACCCCCGGTCGCACAGCAGGCCGACGATGTGCGCCAGCCGCCCGTCAGTGTCGTGGACCTCCATCGCGATCTGGCGGATCCTCGGCCAGTCCTCGTCCCCGATCCCCCACAGGACGTCGAGCTCGCTCTTCTCCACGTCCAGCTTGAGGTAGTCAATGCGCTCGACGCCGCGCTCGCGCAGGACGTCGGAGAGCCGGCGCAGCGGGCGGGTGAATACCTGGCTCGCGAACCGCCCCTCCATCAGGTCGTCGGCGTACTCGGCCAGGCGCGCGTCCTGGTTGGCGAGGAACCGCCGGGTGACTCGGGCGTCGGCGTCGGCGTCGGCGTACAGGCCGGAGCTCGCCGACACCTGCGGGTAGAAGGTGAACTCCGCCTCGCGCGCGACGTCGGAGAGGCCGCAGTCGAACAACTCCACGTCGAGACCGTGCATCTCGGCGTTGGCGCGCAGGCAGGCGAAGGTCGGCGGGCTGGGCTCGAAGGCGAAGACCCGCGCGTTGCGCACCGTGTGGTGCACGAAGAGGGTGAACAGGCCGATGTTGGCGCCGACGTCGAAGACGCAATCGCCGTCGGCCAGCGTCAGCCCGCGCTGCAGATACGAGCGCTCGGCGAAGACCTCGTGATAGAGCCAGTCGGTCTCGCCGCGGTTGAGGTGGGCGACGGTCAGGCCGTTAGGCAGCCGGTAGAGGTTCTCGCCGTCGGTGCCGGCGGCGGCCGGGTGGCGGGGGACGACGTACGCCACCAGCCGCTGCCCCCCCTGGCCGTCGCCGCGTACCATGACGACGCTCTCCTGCACGCCGGGGTGGCGCCGCAGGCCGGCCTCGACCTCCCCCAGCTCGATGCGAAAACCGCGCAGCTTGACCTGATGGTCGATGCGGCCGAGGAACTCGATCGCCCCGTCGCCACGGTGGCGAGCCAGGTCGCCGGTGCGGTAGAGGCGCCCGCCGGTCTCGACCGGCGCGAAATGGGGAACGAAGCGCTCGGCGGTCAGGTGCGGTCGGGCGAGATAGCCGCGCGCCAGCCCGGTGCCGCCGACGTACAACTCGCCTGGAACCCCTTCGGGCGCCAAGCCGCCGCGCGCGTCGAGCAGGAAGACCTGCACGTTGTCGATCGGCCGCCCGATCGGCACAGGCACCTGCGGGTCGTGCCGCAGGCAGCTCCAGGAGGTGGCGTCGATGGCAACCTCCGTCGGCCCGTAGAGGTTGTGCAGCTCGGCGTCGAGGATCTCGTAGAAACGTGCCACCAGGTCGGCCGGCAGCGCCTCGCCGCCACAGAAGACCCGCCGCAGGCTGCGACAGGCGGTGACCCCCGGCTCGGCGAGGAAAACCCGCAGCAGAGATGGGACGAGCTGCAGAGTGGTGATCTTCTCGGCGGCGGTGGCGCGCACCAGATAGGCGCTGTCCTGATGTCCGCCCGGGCTGGCGAGGACCAGGCGGGCGCCGCTGAACAGCGGCGTGAAGAACTCCCAGATCGAAGCGTCGAAGCTGAAAGGGGTCTTCTGCAACACCCGGTCATCGACGCCCAGCGGGAACTTGCGCAGCATCCACAGCAGCCGGTTGGCGATCGAGCGGTGCCGCACCATCACGCCCTTGGGCAACCCCGTCGAGCCCGAGGTGTAGATCACGTAGGCAAGGTTGTCCGGCGCGCTGTAAGGCCCCAGGTTTTCCGGGCTCTCACCGGCAGTCTCCTCCGGCCCCGCGCAATCGTCACGCGCGAGGTCGATGACCACGGGGGCGTGCCGCCGCAGGTCGCCGGCGACGCCGGCCTGGGTGAGTAGCACGCGCGGCGCCGCATCGCTCAGCATGTGGGCGAGCCGTTCCAGCGGGTATTCCGGATCGAGCGGCACGTAGGCGCCGCCGGCCTTGAGGACGGCGAGCAGCGCCACGACCATCTCTGGCGACCGTTCTAGGCAGATCCCGACCAAGCCGTCCGTCTCCACTCCCTGAGTGCGCAGGTGGCGGGCGAGGCGGTTGGCGCGGGCGTTGAGCTCGGCGTAGGTGACCTCGCGGCCGTCGCAGGCCACGGCAATGCGGTCCGGGGTCCGCGTCACCTGCGCCTCGAACAGCTCGTGCAGGCAGCGATCCAGCTCCAGGGCCGCCGGCGTGTCGTTGTACTCGGCCAGCAGGCGCCGGCGCTCGGCAGACCCCACCACCTCGAGGTCCGCCAGCTCGGCGTCCGGTGCGCGCAGGGCGCTGTCGAGCAGCGTCTCGAGCTGCTGCGCCACCCGCTCGGCCTCGCCGCCGTCGAGCCGGCCGGCGTCGTAGTGGAGCTCCAGCGTCAGGCCGGCCGGCCGGCGGACGCAACTCAGCTTGAGGACGAACCGGTCGCTGCAGGTAAGCTGACGATCGAGCGTGAATGTCATAGCGCCGACTTCGAGCTTGCCCGGGAGCTCCAGAGAATCGAAGGCGAATGGGAAGAATGGGGACGTGCCGGGCTGCGCGACGGCCAGACGCTCCAGGCCGTCCCAACTGAAGCACTCCTGCCACTGCCACGCCTCCTCAAGGGACGCCAGCACGCTCCGCGCCGCAGCGCTGAAGGAGGAGCCGGCCGTCATCTCCCAGTCTATCGGCAGATAACGGGCGAACGGCCCGACCGCCAGTTCCAGCTCCTCGTCGGTCCGGCCGCTGCAGGCGACGCCGACCACCAGCTTCGGCTGCCCACTGAGTCGCGCCAGCAGCGCCGACCAGGCTGTCAGCAGGAGCGCCGCCAAACTCACCTCCTGCTCGGCGGCGAGCCCCTCCAGGCCGGCTACCCGCTCGGCGGCGAGCGGACACACCAGCACTCTGGGCAGGAAGCCGGGCACCGTCGCCGGGTGCTCAAAGGGGAGCCGCAGCTCCGGCAGCAGAGAAAGACTGCGGCTGCGCCAATATTTCTTGCCGACCTCTGTGTCCGGCGATTCGAGGAGTTCGTTGAACCACTCCGCCACCACGTTGTACTGCACCGGCTCGTCCTGCGGCAGGTGGCCGCCGCGCAGCGCGCCGTAGCAGTAGCCGAGCTCACGCACCAGGTTGCCGAGGCCTGCGGCGTCGCAGAGGTAGGCCGAGAGACGGACGAGCAGCGCGTGCCGCCGCTCCCCCAGGTGGAGCAACCGCAGGGTGCCGGTGGCAGAGGCGTCGGCGGGCTCGGCGAGCGACGAATCCATCTCACACTCCTGCGCGGCCGCAGCGAGGTGCCGCAGGTCGCGGTCCTCCAGCCAGACGGCGCCAGTGCCGTCGGCCACCTGCACCGGCCGCTTCAAGCCCGGCAGCAGGCGCAGGTCGGTGCGCAGGATCTCGTGCCGGTCGGCGAGGACGCTCCACGCCTGGCGCAGGACGGAGGAATCGAGATCGCCCTCGATCAGGACGATGCAACGGCTGTCGTAGACCGGCCGCTCTCCTCCCTGTTGCAGCAGCCAGACGCGCTCCTGCTGAGGGGAAAGCCGAAACGCCGAGACTTCTTGGATCATAAATACGGCCTCGTCCTGGAAAGGCTAGAGATTACGGTTGCTGCAGCTCTCAGCCATAGCGGTGAGGATCTTACGGGGCCCCTTGTAAGGCTTGCGGCCGTGGGCGACCAGCATGTTGTCGAGCATCATCAGGTCACCCTCCTGCCAGGGGATCGCCACCAGCTCCGCCTCATAAGCCTGCCGCAGTTGCTCGACCACCTCGTCCGGGATGCGGGTGCCGTCGCCATAGTAGGTGTTGTAGGGCAGCCCGTCCTCGCCGAACTCGCTGAGCAGCAGCTCGCGCAGGTTCGGCTCCAGACTCGACACGTGCCAGAAGGCGATGTGATTGAACCAGACCATCTCACCGGTCTTCAGGTGCCGGGCCACCGCCGGCCGCACCTGATGACTGCGCAGGCGGTCCCCCTCCTTCCACTCCCACTGGATGTCCGCTGCCTGGAAGTAAGCCTCGAGCTCCTCGCGCGTCTGCACGCGGTAGGAGGTCTGCCAGGTGAGGCCGAACCCATCGCCGAAGTTCCGGGCCAGCATCCAGCCCTTGTCGAGGAACGAGGCGAGGATCTCCGGGTCGAGCCGGTCGTACACCTTGCGCACATCAACGATGGGGGTCTCCCCGCCCTCTTGCGCGGCGGTGGCGCAGAAGAACCAGATCTTCATCGGCCAGGTCTTGACGTAGTTGAGCTCGTTGTGCGGCGCGATGGTCTGGTCGGCCGGGAACTCGGTGGACGAATAGATCTTGTCACCGAAATGGGTGCGCGGCGTCGCTCCCTCCATGTAGTGCACGAGCGGAGCGTCCAGAGCGGTCAGAACGCGCTGGAAGTCGTCGTTGCCGTTCAGGCCGAAGTTCCTGAACAGCAGCCCGCCGTGGCGCAGCAGTTGGCTCTCGATCCAGTCCCTGTTGTGGCGCACCCAATCAAACAGGTCAACCCCCTTGAGGGCAGGCTCGATGAGCAACGGGAGCGAGCGCCCCGCCATGGGCAGGCTGGTCTTCACCCACTCCTCTTGCGCGGTGCTGACGGCCTGCGGTTTGAGCGTCGCCTTGCGGGAAGCCCATTTGCCTTGTATGCCCTTGACTGCCGGCTCCTGAGTCGTCATCTAGTTTCCTCCTTCCAGAGTGCTTGCTGGTCCAGATGCCCGCTTGCCGTCGCGTGATCGCTGGCGCCGCTTCAGGCTCAGGCTCTCACGCGCTGCGGCCGTCCGCTCGCGGTCGTGCTCGGCGAGGCGTTGGCGCAGGGCGCTCAGCCGGATCTCGGGGTCGGCTGTGGCCAAACGCAGGCAGAGCTCGAAGCTGTCGAGCAGGTGCGCGACGGTCGTTGCGTAGAACAGATCGGCCCGATATTGAAGCGTGCAGCGCAGTCCCTCTGCGGTATCAGTCAAAACGAAGACGAGATCGAATTTGGCCATCTCCTCCGCATCCGGTAGCAGCTCGAGCGCGAGGCCCGGCAGCTCGGGCAGGCCGTCGGCGGCCGCGTTCTGGAAGTCGACCACCGCTTGGATCAGCGGCGTACCGCTGGCGCGGCGCTCGAGCTGCAGCTCGTGCACCAGGGTTTCGAAAGGCACCCCTTGGTGCGCGTAGGCGCCGAGCGTCATGGTGCGCACCCGCCCCAGCAACTGGCGAAATCCGGGATCGCCCGTGAGGTCGAAACGCAGGGCCAGCAGGTTGACGAAGAACCCGATCAGCCCCTCGCTCTCTATTGGGCTGCGGTTGGCCGCATTCGAGCCGAGGACGAAGTCCTCCTGATCCGTAAGGTGGCAGAGAACGACGCCGAGCGCCGCGTTCAGCGTCATGAAGGGGGTCGCCCCTTCGCGTCGGCCAAGGGCCTTGAGCGCCCGGCCGAGGGCGGACGGCAGCGGTCGGGATTGGGAGGCGCCGCGCAGGCTCGAGGTCGCCGGCCGTCGCAGATCGGTGGGCAGCCGGAGCTCGCGTGGCGCCCCGGCGAGCTGGGAACGCCAGTAGGCAAGCTGCTCCTCCAGGACTTCGCCCCGCAACCAGCCGCGCTGCCACACGGCGTAATCGGCGTACTGCACCGGCAACTCGGCCAGCGGCGACGGCCGGCCGGCTGCGAAGGCCTGGTACAGCGCCGTGACCTCGCGTAGCAGCAGGTTCATCGACCAGGCATCGCCCGCCACGTGATGCAAGGTCAAGAGGAGGGCGTGCTCCTCGGCGCCGAGGCGCAGCAGGCCGGTACGCAGCAGCGGTCCCCGAGAGAGGTCAAACGGCTGGCGCGCCTCCTCGGCGGCGAGCCGCCGGAGTTCCTCCTGGCGCGCCGCGGCGGGAAGGCCGGCGAGATCGGCGAGCGGCAGCGGCAGCCGGCCGGGCGCGGCGAATACCTGGGCCGGCCCGTCCGCGAGCTTGACGAAGCGGGCGCGCAGCGCCTCGTGACGCCGCACCACCTCCCGCAGGGCGCCGGCGAGCACGGCGACCCGCAGCGGCCCGACGAGGCGCACGGCATAGGGAAGGTTGTAGGCAGTGGTGCCCGGATGGAGCTGATCGAGGAACCACAGCCGCTGCTGCGCGAAGGAAAGGGGGAACGGGCCACCGCGCGGCACCGGCAGCACCGGCGGCGCCGTCCTGCCCTTCCCCGCCTGGATCGCCGCCGTTACGACGGCCGCTTGTGCGGCGACCGTCGGCGCGTCGAAGACGGCGGCGAGCGGCAGCTCGATCGAGAAAGGGCCGCGCAGCCGCGCGAGCACCTGCAGGGCGAGCAGCGAGTGGCCGCCGAGTTCGAAGAAGTCGTCTTCGACGCTGATCCGTTCCACCCCCAGCACGCCACTCCAGATCTCGCACAGCACCTCCTCGACTGGGTTGCGCGGTGCGACGTACGGCGGCTCAAGGTCCGCTCGCGCCCCCTCAACTGGGGCCGGCAGTGCCCGCCGGTCGACTTTGCCGTTCGGGCTTAGCGGCATGACGGCCAGGGTGACGAACACCGCTGGCACCATGTAGTCGGGGAGGAGCTGCTGGAGGTGAGCGCGCATCTCGGCAGGGCTCGGCACATCGGCACCCCGGGCCACCAGATAAGCCACCAGCCGCGGATGGCCAGGGATGTCCTCGCGCACCGTCGCCACCGCCTGCTCGATCCGGGGATGGGTGGCGAGGGCCGTCTCGACCTCTCCAAGCTCGATGCGAAAGCCACGGATCTTGACCTGGAAGTCTTTGCGGCCGAGGTACTCCAAAGCGCCGTCGGGACGGTAGCGGACAAGGTCGCCGGAGCGGTACAGGCGCTCCCCCGGTTCGCCGCTGAAGGGGTCGGGAACGAAGCTCGCCGCCGTGCGCCCAGGCTGCCGCAGGTAGCCCCGCGACACGCCCATGCCGCCGATCAGCAGCTCGCCGACGACCCCTGCCGACACCAGCTCGAGGTTGTCGTCCACCACGAAGAGCCGGGTGTTGACGATCGGCTTCCCCACCGGCACCGGTTGCCCCGGAGTGTCGGCGCGGCACGCCCAGTAAGTCGCATTGATGGTGGTCTCGGTCGGCCCGTAGATGTTCCCCATCTCGGCCCCGAGGCGCGCCACGGCCAGATCCCGGAGGTCCGTGGGAATCGCCTCGCCGCCGCACCAGAGGAGACGCAGATCGGTGCACTCCGCGACCGCCGGCTCCTGGAGCAGGAAGCGGAGCATCGAAGGCGCGAAGAAGGCGGCGTGGACCCTCTCGTCACGCAACAGCCGCGCCAGGTAACCGCTGTCGACCTGAGCGCCGGGGCGCGACAGGACGAGGGTGGCGCCGCTCACCAGTGCAGGCAACAACTCGAGCAGCGAGACGTCGAAGCTGAAGGCTGTGTTGTGCAGCACCCGGTCACCGCTGCTCAACCTGAACGTCTGCCCGGCCCAGAACAGGTAATTGCAGACCGCGCGATGAGTGAACATCACCCCCTTGGGGGAGCCGGTGGAGCCGGAGGTATAGAGCACGCAGAACAGGTTCTGGGGGGTCGCCGTGCGATCCAGGTCGGCCTCGCTCGCACCGGCGGCAGCCGCCCACGCCTCCTCCAGGCAGATCATCCCCGCCGTGCTCGCCGGCAGCCTGTCACGGAGAGCACGCTCGACCAGCAGCACTGAGGGGCGAGCTTCCTCCAGGATCAGACGCAGGCGCTCTTGCGGATGCGCGGGCTCGAGCGGCAGGTAGGCTGCGCCGGACTTGAGGACTCCCAGAATGCCGATCAGCCGCGCCGGCGTGCGGTCCACGCACATTCCAACCAGATGCTCGCTGCCGACTCCCTGGCGCTGGAGGTAGCGCGCCAGTTGGTTCGACCGCCGGTCGAGCTCCTCATAGGTGAGGCGGAGGTCGCCGGCGACCACCGCCTCGTGCGACGGCGTGCGGCGGGCCTGCGCCGCGAAAAGCTCGTGTACCAGCCCGTCGCAGGCGCCAGGTACCGCGGTGCGGTTGAGCTCGTGGATCAGCCAGCGCCGCTCGGCATCGCCCACGAGGCGCTGTGGCGCGAGCCGCGCGACGAAAGCGTCGACGTCGGTCTCCGGCTGGGCAACGAGCAACTCCAGCAGTTGCGCATAGCGCTGCAGCAAGGCACGGGTGCGCTCGGCGCTGAAACGGCTGCGGTCGGCGAAGAGGGTCAGGGTGAGGACCGAGCCCAGGTCCGCCTCCAGACTGAGCGAAAAACCGATCGCCCCGCCCCCGGAGCTATGCTCCTGCGGCCTCAGGCCGGCCGGCGCGCTCGCCACCGGCGCCGGGCCGAGCGCCGCCGGCCGGCTCTGGAAGGTGAAGACACTGGCGAACAGCGGCTGCCCGCGCGGCACCTCGCTCCAACCCTGCACTTCGACCAGCGAGCTGTATTCATACTGGCGTTGCTCGGCCTGCCGGTTCTGCAACTCGCGCAGCCAGGTGAGCAGGGGTTCCCGCGACCCCAGACGGACACGCAGGGGCAGCACGTTGATGAAGGGACCAGCGGTCACCTCGACACCCGGCAGGTCGGCCGGACGGCCGGAGACCGTGATGCCGAAGACCACGTCGCGCCGGCCGCTCTCGCCGCCGAGCAGGAGCGCCCAGGCCCCTTGCAGGAAGGTATTCGGCGTCATCCCGTTCTGGCGTGCCAGGGCTCGCAACGCCGCAGCGGTCCCGGCGGCGAGTTGGTACTGCTCGCACCATTGGCGCTCACCACCGGGCATCTCGCCTGGCCCGTCCTCGCCCAGCGGCGTCGCGCCGTCGAAGCCGGCGAGCATGCGCCGCCAGTAGGACTCGGCCTGGGTCCTGTCCTGGCGACTCAGCCATTCGAGATAGGCGCTGAACGAATGGCGCGGACCGAGGTCGCAAGCGGTGCCCCGTACCAGGGCACCGTAGAGCCGGACGAGCTGCTCGACGAGCAGGGTCTGCGACCAGCCGTCCTGGACGAGGTGGTGGAAGGTACAGGCGAACTGAAAGGTGTGCTCGCCGAGGCGGTAGAGGGCGAGCCGCAGCAACGGCGCCTGCGTAAAGTCGAAGCCGGCCCTGCGGTCCGCCTGGAGGCGCTGCGCGACCTCCCGGTGCCGCTCCTCTTCTGGCAGGGACCTCAGGTCGTGCTCGGCGAGCGGTAGATCGACGCGGCGCAGCACCACCTGAACCGGCCGCTCGAGCCCCTCCCAGACGAAACCGGTGCGCAGGATCGGATGGTGAGCGAACAGCCGCCGCCAGGCGAGGGCGAAAAATACGGGGTCGAGGTCATCGAACACGAAGCTCCGCTGGGCGACGTAGTGGTCGGGGTCGCGCCGGTAGAGGCAGTCGAAGAGGATTCCGTACTGCGCCGGCGATAACGGATAGATCCCTTCGACCATCTCTTCGAGCCGGTCGCCCGGGCGCACCGCGGCCATCTGTTCACCGCTCATGGACGCCTCGTCCCCACTTGGCGCAAGATCGCTTCCAGTTGCGGCGTGTCGAGACGCACTTGCGACAGATCGACCGCAGCCATGGCCTCCGCCACCGGCACCGGCCCGGCGGCGGGAGCGGTGAGCGCCGGCGCGATGGGAGCCGCCACCGCCATCAGGGCAGCGATGGTTGGTTGCTGGAAGAGCTGCATCGGGGTCAGTACCATGCCCGCCTCCCGCGCTCGTGCCACGACCTGGACGGCGAGGATCGAGTCGCCCCCCAGGGAAAAGAAGTCGTCCTCGATCCCCACTTGGCGCACGCCGAGCAACTGCGCCCAGATCGCTGCCAGTCGTCTCTCTCCGTCGTTGCGCGGCGCCACGTACCGATTGCCCAGCTCGGGCCGCGCATCGTCGGGGGCCGGCAGCGCGCGGCGGTCCAGCTTGCCGTTGGCCGAAAGCGGCAGCTTCGCGAGACCGATGAACCGTGCCGGCACCATGTACTCCGGCAGCCGCTCCTGCAGGAAGCGGCGCAGCTCGCCGGCAGGCAGGGTGGCATCGGCCGGCTCCGCCGCAGGCACCACATAGGCGAGGAGGCGGTGCTCGCCGTCCGGCTGCTCGCGAGACACCACCACGGCCTCACGGACGGTGGGGCTCTGGACTAGGGCGGCCTCGATTTCCTTCAGCTCGATGCGAAAGCCGCGGATCTTGACTTGGTGGTCGAGGCGCCCCAGGAAGTCGAGGCTGCCGTCCGGCAGGTGGCGGACGAGGTCGCCGCTGCGGTAAAGACGGGCGCCGGGCCGCTCGGCGAAAGGGTCCGGCAGGAAGCGCTCCGCGGTCAGCTCCGGCCGGCCGAGATAGCCCCGGCCCACCTGCACACCGCCGATGTAGAGCTCTCCCGGCACGCCCAGCGGCACCGGGCGCAGAGGTGCGTCCAGCAGGTAGATCTCGGTGTTGGCCACCGGGCGGCCGATCGGTACCACCTGGCCGGCCCCCGCCTGGCGCGCGCACTCCCAGAAGGTCACGTCGACCGCGGCTTCGGTCGGGCCGTAGAGATTGTGCAGGAGCGGCCCTCCCGGACCGTCGAAGCGAGCGAAAAAACGCTCCTGCAACGCATACGGCAGCGCCTCGCCGCTGCACAGGACGCGGCGCAGCGAGGTGCAACGCTCGACCCCCTCCGTCTCCAGGAAGGCGCGCAACAGCGAGGGGACGAAGTGGACCGTGGTGATCCCCTGCTCGCGGATCATTGCCTGCAGGTAGGAGCTGTCGCGGTGCATCTCCGGCGCCGCCATCACCAGGGAGGCACCGGTGAGCAGCGGCCAGAAGAGCTCCCAGACCGAAACGTCGAAACCGAACGGGGTCTTCTGGAGCACCCGGTCGTCCGCTGCCAGGCCGTAGGTCTGCTGCATCCACAGCAGCCGGTTGCAGATCGCGCGGTGGGTGTTGACCGCCCCTTTGGGCCGCCCGGTCGAGCCGGAGGTGAAGATGACGTAGGCCATGTGATCGGGCCCGGCGGCGCACGGCGGCGGCGCCTCGCTCTCGCCGGCGAGAGCTTCCCAGCCGGCATCGAGCAGAACCAGGCGCCCCGGCTCGCCGGCGTAGGCCTCGGGAAGGGACGCGACCAGCCCTGGCTGCGCCAGCACCAAGCCGCCGCCGGCGCCGAAGGCGTCTGCGAGCATCCCTTCCAGACGCTGGCGGGGATAGGTGGGATCGAGCGGGAGGTAGGCGCCGCCCGCCTTGAGGATGCCGAGCAGGCCGACCATCAGCTCGAGCGAGCGCTCCATGCAGAGGCCCACCGGCGTCTCGGGCCCGACCCTCCGCCGCTGGAGGAGGCGGGCCAGTTGGTTGGCCCGCCGGTCGAGTTGGCGGAAGCTAAGCGACTCGCCGCCGGCGATCACCGCCACCGCGTCCGGCGTGCGCGCTGCCTGCTCTTCGCAGAGCTTGTGCAGGCAGGCGCTGGCGCCGAAGTCCACCCGGGTCCGGTTGAGCTCAACCAGAACGCGGCGACGCTCGGCGTCGCCCAGCAGATCGAGATCGGCGAGCTCGCTCTGCGGATTGGTGATCGCGTGCGCAAGCAGTGTGCGCAGCCGCTCGGAGAGCCGCTCCGCCTCGGCCGGCGCAAGGACGGCGGCGTCATAGTGCAACTCGCAGTCGAGCTCGGCAGCGCTCGCCTGCGCCACCAGCTTGAGGCGGAAGCGGTCGGCCGCCACCTGCTCACGCTCGAACGTGAAGCCGAGTCCCGCCGCCGCGAGCGCCGGCGGCGGCGGCACGATCTCGCAGAGCACCGGTAAGAAAGAGCTCGCGGGGTCCCTCCGCTCGCCTCCTTGGGTTTCGTCGAGATATTCCTGACTCGCGGCGCTCTCCGCCAACAGGTGGGCGACCTGCTCGACCAGATGACTGAAGCGGTCGCCGTCCGCCATGGGAAAGGCGAGCGGTAGCGCCCGCGCGAAGAGACCGATCCCCGGGCGCAAGTCGGCGTAACCGCGCCCGTCGAGCTCGACACCGATCACCGGCTCACCGTTCTGCGTCAGGCGCCCGAGCAGGGCCGCGAAGACGGCGAGCACCACCGCAGGTAGCGGCACGCCGAGGCGGTCCGCCAGTGCCGCTGCCTCGGCGGCGAGGGTGCGGTCGAGCGGGCAGCTCAGCGCGCATGGCACAAACGACGCGAGCGCGGATATCTCCTCCCGCTCGCCGGGCAGCCGCGGCGAGGCCAAGGCGGCGCGGTACTGCCGATGCCAGAGCTCGGCCTCCCTGCTCCCCTCCCCAGACTCGACCAACTCGTTTTGCCAGGTGGCGAAATCGGCATACTGCAGCAACTGGGCTGCCGCCGGCTGATCGCCGCCGTAGGCCGCCGCCAGCTCGGCGACTAGATTGCGCAGGCCGAGGCGGTCGCAGCACAGGGCCGGAAGGGCGAGGAAGAGCAGGTGCTCCTGCGGCGACATGGCCAGCAGCCGGGCCTCGATCACCTCGCCCGCGGCGAGCTCGAACGGCGGCCGCCGCCGCCAGCTCAACAGCTCCTCGAGGCACGCCCGCTCGCCGTGCGAAGGGACCACGCTCAGGTCCAGTTCGCCGTAGGAGAGCGCTGCCCTTACTGGCTGCTGCAGCGGCGGGGCGCCCTCCTGCCCGGTAACAAAGGCAGTACGCAGGATCTCGTGATGGTCCACGACGGCACGCAGCGCCCGCTGCAGCGCCGTGCGGTCGAGCCGGCCGCACAGCCGCACGGCACACTGAGCCCGGAACCGCCACGGATCGCCGAGCCGCCAGACCCGGCCCTGCTGCGGCGACAGGCGGAAACCGACGCCGGTCGTTGGGCTCGCCATGGTAGTCATCCGCTCCTTGAGCTCTCCTTCTCAGACTTTGCAGCCTGGCCTGGTTCCCGTCGGTACGGCGCTGTCTCTCCGCCAGCCGCTCCGTCGCTTCGGCCGTGGTCCCTATCGTTGCCGATGGCGATCAGCAGGTCGCCGAGGGAGGCCAGCCGTGCACGGTTAGGCATTACGTGGTGCAGAAGGAAGGTGCTCGGGCCGCTGCCAGCGAAGACACCGATCGCGCCAGGGTAACATCGCGTGAGAGACCCGCCTCCCTGGCGAGGGGAGGGGTTTCCAGAGGCCGGTTTTTCTCGGGTCCGGAGATCAAGGGTGATCCGGCCAGAGAGTCCGGGGGATCCCCAAGCGAGAATTCGGTCTCCTCGAGCGACATTCTGATCATGGCCAAGCCAGTTGACTCTAACGAACTTCAGACTGTATAGTACATGCACATTGCCCGAGTGAGCAAGGGACCACGGCTTGGGCGCGCCTGAACTCTCCCTGCCGTTGGCGCAGGCGATGAGGCGTTGCGGCCGGCAGGACGGTTGGGTTGGCTCAGCGGCTTACCGAGGCGGAGACCCTCTTCACCGATACGGTGATCCCACCACTGTCTATCTATTAACGTGCGCTGTCCCGTTTTCCTGGGCCAGCGGCACTTTCTAAAGACAGGGTTCTTGAACAGACGACTAGCGCATAGCTATGGCTATCATAGATAAGATAGAAAACTTTGTCCGCGACCCTGGCTCAAATCACGATTCCCAGCCGGTGCCGCGCGTCCACGACGGCATCCTCGAGGCGGTCGGCGGTACACCGCTCGTGCGCCTGCGGCGCTATCTCCCCGAGGCTCGTTTCCAGCTTTTCGCCAAGTTGGAGGCCCTCAACCCGGGCGGCAGCATCAAGGACCGCCCGGCGAGACTGATCCTGGAGCACGGGTTGAGCTCGGGCCGGATCGGCCCGAGCTCGGTGGTGATCGAATCCAGCTCCGGCAACATGGGGATCGGCTTGGCCCAAGCCTGCCGCTATCACGGGTTGCGCTTCATCTGCGTCGTCGATCCGAAGACGACGGTGCTCAACCTGCAGGTCTTGCGGGCCTACGGTGCGGAGATCGACCTCGTTGCGGAGCCGGATCTCGAGACCGGGGAGTTCCTGCAGGCTCGGATCAAGCGGGTCCAGGAGCTGCTCGGCCGGGTCGAGAACGCCTTCTGGCCCAATCAGTATGAGAGCCCGAAGAATTCAGAATCCCACTACGGCACCACGATGCGCGAGATCGCAACGGCGCTGGACGGCAACGTCGACTTCCTGTTCGTGCCGACGAGCACCTGCGGCACCGTGCGCGGATGCGGCGAGTACGTCCGCGACCACGGGCTCGCCACGCGGGTGGTCGCCGTCGACGCCTTCGGCAGCCTGATCTTCAGCGCCATCCGGGCCAAGCGGATGGTGCCCGGGCTCGGCGCGAGCCTGCGGCCGCAGCTGTGTGAACCCTCGCTGATCAGCGAGTGCGTCCACGTCACCGATCTCGATTGCGTCGCCGGCTGCCGGCGACTGATCGCGCGCGAGGCCATTCTGGCCGGCGGCTCCTCTGGCGGAGTGCTGGCGGCGGTCGAGGCCTGCCAGGACCGCATCCCCCCCGGCTCGGTCGTGGTGGCGATCCTGCCCGACCGCGGCGAGCGTTACCTGCAGACGCTCTTTTCAGACGATTGGGTCCGTGAGCACTTCGGGGAGGTCGAATCTCTCTGGCACAGCGCCGGAGAAGCGCTGCTCTCTCCAGGTGCCCTGCCGGTCGAGGAGCTCAACGATGGAAAAGGTGATGCGAGGCGCGAGCTACGAGATCAAGCTCACCCTCCAGGATGAGCGATTCGCTTCGGCTTCGAGGCAGAGGCAACGCGATTGGCTGGTGAAAAGGGCGATCGCCGAGCTGGCCGACCAGTTGGATCAGCTCGACCGGCTCGCCGCGACGTTGATCGAGAGCGGCGAACAGAGCTTCCAGGACTGGGACCTCAGAACCGGAGTTGCCAGCATCACCCCGTCAGGTCAGCTCCGAATCGGCGATCAGCCGGTCATGGAGGACTGGCAACTGCCACTCATGAAACGGCTCGCCCGCTCCGCCGCGCAGCGGCACGGAAGTGTGCTCGAAATCGGGTTCGGGCTCGGCCTTGCGGCCGGCTTCGTTCAGGAGGAAGGCGTCAAGCAGCATACCATCGTGGAATGCAGCCCGAGCCTGAAACCCATGTTCGACGAGTGGAGAGCGGGGTTCCCCTGGCGCGACATCCGCCTGGTGCTCGGTACCTGGCAGGAGGTCATGGACCGGTTGGGCACGTTCGACGGCATCCTGTTCGATGCCTACCCGCTGAACGCCTCGGAATATGCGGAGAAGGCTCAGCAGCAGGCTCTCCACGCGGAGTTCTTCCCCGTTGCCGCGCGGCATCTGGCCGACGACGGAGTCTTCACTTACTATACCGCCGAATTCGACTCGCTCAGCCGCGGGCACCAGAGGGCGCTGCTGCAACATTTCGAGTCCGTTACCCTCGAGGTGATGGATGGGTTGTCGCCCACGCCGGACGCCCAGACCTGGTGGGGGCGGACGATGGTCGTCGTCGAGGCGCAACGGCCGAGGCGAGACTGAGGGAGGGCCCCGGGAATGCCGGGGGCCCTGGGCAGGGTTGCTGCGGGCTCCGTTACCGCTCGTCGAGATGCGTTTCGGGAACTGGAGGAGCCGGTGGGGACACCGCCAGAACACCCTGCTGGAAGAGTCGTTCGACGGCCTCCCGGATTGCAAGGTTTTTTCTCAAACCGGCGCAGCTCTGCCCGAGTATCTCTCCCAGCAGGGCGGCCTCGTCCACGGACAGCTCGCAGCTCTTATAGTCGGAGACCACCCGCCGGGTGACCGGGTTCCAAGAGCGGACCAGCGGGCTCAGTCCCATGACCGTGGCATCGAGATCGGTCTCGGCCGGCGACTCGTCGAGAGCCGCCAGACGAGCCGCCAGGTCCCGGCGCATGGCCTCCCGGTTATAGGTCCGCGCGATGTACTCGGCGCCCTGGCGGCAGGCTTCCCGCGCCGGCTCGTGATCGACCACCGTGTCCTCGAAGATCCTCTGCGCCGCCTTCTGATACTCGTTGAGGTCGCCGAAGGCCATACCCTCGGTCTCGAAGACGGAGATGCCGTGGCCTTCGGGCACCAGGTAGCGCAGATTACCGATGCCGTTGGTGTATACCGGGCAGCCCTGGCAGACCGACTCCAGCGGGAGCAGCCCGAACGGCTCGGGGAACCAGTGATAGAGGAGGGCGAAGCTACAGGCCTTGATGATCTTGAACAGCGCAGCCTGGGCGAGGAGTGGGATGGGTATCAGGACATCGTCGATGGTGAGGCCCAACTGTGCGAGGATGGCCTTGAGCGGCCGGAACTCGGGGGGCAGATCCTCCGGGTCGACGGTCTCCATCTTCTCCTTGATGCCGTTGTAGAGATACCGTTCCACGAACAGCCGGAAGCGGCGACCGAGCCCCCTCTGCAGCGCCATGTGGTTGAGGGCCAGCATGATGCTGTAGACCGCCCTCTCGTCCAGCTTGCCAGAAACGCAGTGCCCCAGGACGTCGTTCCCCTCCAGGGCCTCCAGAGCGGCGCGGGGCAGCTTCTCCGGGCCATCCAGGAGCACCCCCTCCGGCCGCTCGAGGAATGGGAGCGGCAGGGTGACGGTGCCGACGAGAGAGAACGCCCGCGGGTCGAGGAGGCGGCCCCGGTTCCAATCCGGCGTCGCGAGCAGCGTGGTGACGACCCGGGTCATGTAGTCCGAGTTACACCAGTAGCCGTCGATGACGTCGTTGCCGATCCAGCTGCCGGGGTAACCGACGAGCGCATGGAAGAACACCACGTTCTTCTGCGCCCCCCTGCGGAGCAGGGGAAATTGCACCACGGAGACGTTGCAGCGGACCTCCAAGTCGAAGACGGGATCGGACTGCAGGCGCAGGACCTGGTGAGCATCCGGGAGCGGAATGAAGGTGCCGATCTCCCGCCAGACGCGGCGGCCATACGAGCACGAAAGCTCATAGCCCAGGTCCCGAAGGGTGTCGTTCACGAAGGCGTTGATGATGGATGGGGAGCCCCGGAACGGAGGCTCTGCGGCGTCGTTAAGGATGACTCGTGCCGTTCTCATGCGTCTGTGCTTCTCCTTTCGTCAAGAGGCCGTCGGTCTGTGCAATCTGGTCTGCCGGCGTACACAGCCGCCGCGCGGAATCATGCACCGCCCATGGCAGCACCGCCGTCCACCTCGACGGTGCGGCCAGTAAAGAAATCACACTCGATGATGAACTTGACCGCGAGCCAGACCTCGTCCGGCCGGCCCAGTCGCCCGAGCGGGATGGCCTCCTTCAAACCCGCCAGCGACGCGTCGGAAACCCCTTCCAGGATCGGGGTGTCGATCACCCCGGGAGCCACCCCCCCCACGCGGATACCGAAGGGGGCGAGCTCCAGCGCCCAGGTGCGGGTCGCCGCGTCGAGCCCGGCCTTTGACGCCGCGTAGCTCGACTGGCCGGGGTTGCCGGCGCGGGCGAGGGAGGAGACGTTGACGATCACCCCCTCCCTCACCCGCTCGTCGAGAAGACGGGCGGCGAGCTCGCGGGCCATCAGGAACGCGCCCGTCAGATTCACCTCCAGGACTTTCGACCACTGGGAGCTGGGCAGCTTGCCGGCCCTCCCCTCCGCCTCCTGCCTTACCAGGAGGCCGTCGCGCAGGATGCCGGCGTTGTTGATCAGGACGTTGAGTCCCCCAAGCCGGCTCCAGGCCTGGTCGATGAACGCCACGGTGGCGCGCTCATCCGCAACGTCGAGAGGCGCCACGAACAGGGCCCCCGGGAGTCCCTCGGCGGCCAGCTTGAGCCTCCGCAGGCCGGGGATGTCGATATCACCCGCCGCCACGTGGGCCCCTGAACGCAGCAACTCCAGCACGAAATGCCCGCCCAGGCCCCGGGCAGCTCCGGTCACGATGGCGCGGACGGTGTTGAGCTCCATGGCTCAGGTCCTCACGGGCCGTAAGACCCTGGCTGACGACAGATACGCCCGCCAGGAGAGAGGCGAAAAGCTTCGATCACGGTCATCGTCACGAGCCTTTTACGGAAGCGAGCGGCTTGCGCTCCATGCCCCGCAGCTTCGACAGGTTAGCGGTGCGCCGGAGCTCCCGCTCGCGACGGAGCTTCTCGGCCGCCTCGCGGCGCAGCCGCTCACCGAGGTCGCTCAGGCGGATCTCCGGCTCCCGGCCGACGATCGCCAACAATCGTTCGTAGGTGTCGATCCAACCACCGATCCGCTCTTCGACAAAGAGGTCGGTGCTGTAGATGCAGTGCACGGTGAGCTCCCCGCCCATCTCCACCGTCATCCACGAGAGGTCGAGCTGCGCCGCGACGTTCGGGCTCGACACCTGCTCGACGCGCAGGCCGCCAGGGGCGTGCCAGACCTCGCCGCGCTCGTGGTTGAAGGCGACGCTATAGACGGGGCTGCGGCTGCGGTCCCGGCGCAGGTCGAGCCTCTTCACCAAGCGGGCGATGTCGTAGGCCTGGTGCTCCTGCGCCTCGGCGAGGCGGTGCCGGGTGCGCGCCAGCAGCTCGCGGAACGGCAGATCCCCCTCGGCGCGCATCCGCAGCGGCAGCACGTTCAGGCAGTAGCCCATGAGCGCCTGAGCGCCGAGACTGGGTTGCTCGGCCAGGGTGATGCCCACCACCAGGTCGTCCGCTGCGGTGAGATGGTGCAGCAGCGCCTCGAAAGCCGCGAGGAGCAGCATGAACAGGGTGCAGCGCTGATCGCGGCAGAGCGTCCGCAGGGACGGCAGGAGGGGATCACCGGCGAGTTGCCGCGACAGCCGGGCCCCGCGGAAGCTCTTGACCGGCGGCCGCGGCCGGTCGGCGGGCAGGTCGAGCTGGGGGATCGCTCCGGCGAACTGGGCGAGCCAATAGGCCTCCGCGTGCTCGAGGTCGGGGCTGCCCGCCCGCTGGTCCTGCAGCTCGACGTACCAACGGAACGGCGTGGGGGCGGGCAGATCGACCGCCGTGCCCTGGTGCTCGGCGACGTAGAGCTGGCGAATCTCGCTCAGCAGCAGGCCGAGAGACCAGCCGTCGGTGACCAAGTGATGCACCGTGAGGTCGAGGAGGTGGCGGTGGGGCGCGAAGCGGAAGAGTCGTACCCGCAGCAACGGCCCGTGCTCGAGGTCGAAGACCTCCCTCCCCTGCCCCCCGGCCGCGAGCCCGGCCTCGGCTTCCGCCCGCTCCTCCGCCGGGAGGCCCGACAGGTCCACCTGCGGGATCTCCATGACCAGACGGGGATGGACCACCTGGCGCTCGCCGTCGGGCTCGAAAGTGACCCGCAGCGCTTCGTGGCGGTCGACGACCCGCTGCAGCGCCCGCTGCAGGGCCGCCACGTCGAGAGGCCCTTCGAAGCGGCAGACGATGCTCTCGTTGAAGGCACCCGAGACCGTCGGGGCGAGCTGGCAGAGAGACCAGATGCCGCGCTGGGCGGCGGTGAGGGGAAGGCGGTGGACAGCGGCCCCTGCAGCGGGCTCGGTGACAGGCTCGTCCGGCAGGAAGAATCCTCCGGCGTGAAGCTCGGCAACGCTGCGCCGTACCGCCGCGACGAGGATCTGTAGATCCTCCTCCGTGTGCGCCGTCGAGAGGAAGCAGGTCCGCCCCTCCCAGGTGTAGACCCCGTGCTCGAGAAGGTGGAAGAAGAACAGGTCGCTCAGGTCCTGGTCGCGGGTGAACTGGAAACGGTACAGGGAGCCGAAGTGGACGACCTCCACCGGGAACCTCTCGGTGGCAAAGAAAGCGTTGAGCTCGGCGGCGAGGGCCGCGGTGCGGTCATTGATACGCTGCTGGAGGGACGGACCCTCCGCCCGCAGGTGGCGCAGCACCGCCAGGGCCGCGGCCATCGCCAGCGGGTGCTTGCAGAACGTCCCCGCGAAGAAGGTCTTGTCGGCGCGCGGGTAGGAGTCGTCGCCGAAGCTCCAGAAGCCGCCGTCGATGGCGTCCATGACTCGCGCAGCGCCGGCGAGGACGCCGATGGGCATGCCGCCGCCCACCACCTTGCCATAGACCGCGAGGTCGGCGCGCACCCCGAACACGGCCTGGGTGCCGCCCGGGTGGGAACGGAAGCCCTGGATCACGTCGTCGAAGATCAGGACCGTGCCGCTCTCCGCGGTAATGCGCCGCAGCTCCTGGAGGAACTCCCGCGGCTGCAGGTCCGGCCGCCGGCTCTGCACCGGCTCGACCAGGACCGCAGCCAGCTCCTGCCCGTGGCGGCGGATCTCTTCCAAGGCCTCGGGGCGGCCATAGTCGAGGATCAGGAGATCCTCCACCATTCCCTGCGGCACGCCCGGCGCGCTCGGCACGGGTTGCGCCTCGCCGCCGCGCACGACGCGGCGGACCTGGGTGCCGTCGAAGGAGCCGTGGTAGGAGCCGTTGAACAGCGCGATCCGCTTGCGGCCGGTGACGGCGCGGGCCACCCGCATCGCCGTCATCACGGCCTCCGTGCCCGAATTGGCGAACGTCGCCCGCTCCATGCCCGTCAGCTCGCGGATCAGGGCCGCCACGTCACCGGCCAGGTCCGACTGCGGGCCGAGCTGCAACCCGCGCTGCAACTGCTCCTCCATCGCCTCCACCACGAAGCGCGGCGAGTAGCCAAAGAAGTGGACTCCGAAGCCCATGGCGATGTCGACGTACTCGTTGCCGTCCACGTCCCACAGCCGGGAGCCCGCCGAGCGCTCGGCGATCAGGGGATAGACCATCTCCTTCCACAGCAGCCGGAAGCCGACCGAGGCGCGGTTCTCGGCCAGATGAGGGCGGTGCTCCTGCGTCCGGCGCTTCGACTCCGCGGTCCGCCGGGTGTGGCGGGAGATCAGCTCCTCCAGGTGCCGGCGCTGACGCTCCGTGAAGGTTCCGGGGGCCTCGTGGAGGATCGGCTTGGCGGCGAAGGGGTGCCGCATTTCGGGAGCCGGCGGGGCGGTCGCGGCGACCGGAGCGGCGACCCTGGCTCGGACCGCCGGTGCAGAAGCCCGTCCAGACTCGCGCAGCAACTCGAGCTGACGCGCCATGAGCTCGAGCTGCTGGGTGACGACGCGGTCGAGCAGGTCGGAGGACGGCTCCGGCAACGCCGCCGCGGCCTGGAGTGGCTCCGCCTCTACCGGTGGTGCCGCCACGGGCGGCGCGGGCGGCGGCGGCATCTCGCGGTCGAGGTGCTCCGCCACCGCCTGCAAGGTGGTGAGCCTCTCCAGCAGCTCGGCCAGGGAGATCTTGACCCCGAACCGCTGGTGGATCGCCTGGCTGGCCTGGATGAGGAGCAGGGAGTCCACGCCCACGTCCAGGAAGGGTACGGACGCGTCGATCTGATCGGGCCGGGCGCCCACGAGATCGCTGACGATCGTACGGAGACCGGCCAGGATCTCGGGGATCCTCGCCACGGCAGCGGGAGCGGGGGGCACGGGGTCCGTCTTCGGCACGGCGAGCTCCAGGGTCTGCGGCGGGCGGGCGGCCGAGGCCTCCAGCCACACCCGCTCGCGTTCGAAGGGATAGGTGGGCAGCGGGACGCGGCGGCGGCGCGCACCACGGTGGAAAGCGCTCCACTGGATGCGCGCACCGTGGCGCCAGAGGTCGCCCAGGGTCTCCAGGAGCGCGGCGGGCTCCTCCGGCTGACCCTCGCGCGCCGGCGGCAGCGAGCGGAGGACCGGCACCGCCGTCTCTCCCGCCGCCTGCCGGACCAGGCCGCCCAGGGTGCCGCCGGGGCCGGCCTCCAGGAAGATCCGCTCCTCCCGCAGCAGCTCGCGCAGGCCGTCGGCGAAGCGGACGGTCCGGCGCAGGTGGGCCACCCAGTAGGCGGGGTCCGCCGCCTCGGCCGGCGTGATCCAGGTGCCGGTGAGGTTCGACAGCCACGGAATCCGCACCGCACCGAGCTGCACTCCCGCGAGCCGCCTGGCGAAAGCGTCGAGGACCGGGTCCATCATGGCGGAGTGGAAGGCGTGCGAGGTCTCCAGCCGGCGGCACGAGACCCCGCGGGACGACAGCTCGGCCTCCAGAGCCGCCACCGCGTCGAACGGCCCGGAGACCACAGAGCGCTCGGTCCCGTTGACCGCCGCCAGGGCCAGCCGCTCGCCCAGAGGCGAGGCGAGCTGCGCCGCGACCGCCTCGGGAGTGAGGCGCACCGCCAGCATGGCGCCGGGCGGGACGGACTGCATGAGCTGCCCGCGGAAGGCCACGAGGGCCAGGGCGTCCGCCAGCGGCAGGACGCCGCCGACACAGGCCGCGACGTACTCGCCCAGACTGTGCCCGATCATCGCTTGCGGGGCGATCCCCCAGCTCATCCAGAGGCGGGCCAGGGCGTGCTCGACGACGAATAGGGCCGGCTGCGCCACCGCCGTCTGGCCCAACCGCTGCGTCATCCCCTCGGCCGTCTCCGGAGCGGGATAGAGCACCTCGCGCAAATCGAACCCCAGGTGGGGCTCCAGCAGCTTGCAGGCGCGGTCGATCTCGCCGCGGAACACCGGCTCGGCCTCGTAGAGGCCGGCGCCCATCCCGACCTTTTGCTCGCCCTGCCCGGGGAACAGGAAGACGACCGGCCGGTCGCGTACCGCTTCGCGCAGGGTGCGACCGCCGCCGCCGGCCAGGGCTGCAGCCGCCTCTTCGCGGTCGCGGCAGACCAGGGTGCGGCGGTGCTCGAACACCCTGCGTCCACTCTGCAAGGTGAAAGCGATATCGGGGAGCTCGGCGAGATCGGGATCCGGGCACGCCAACAGGTGCTCCGCGAGGCGCGAAGCCGTCCGCTCCAGGGCTGAAGTGGTGCGCGCCGAGAGGACGAGGAGTTGGAGAGCACGGACCGGGGGCGTGGTCGGCGCGACCGGAGGCGCCTCCTCGAGGACCACATGGGCGTTGGTGCCGCCAAGGCCGAAGGAGCTCACGCCCGCCCGTCGCGGACCACCGTCCGCCGGCCAGTCGGCGAGCCGGTCGTTGACGAAGAACGGGCTCGCGGCAAAATCGATGGCCGGGTTCGGCCGATCGAAGTGGAGGCTCGGCGGCAGCTTGCCGTGATGCAGCGCGAGGACCGACTTGATGAGGCCTGCGACCCCCGCGGCGGTGTCGAGGTGGCCGAGATTGCCCTTGACGGAGCCGAGGGCGCAAAACCCTCTCCGGTGGGTCTTCGCAGTGGCGGTGAAGGCCTGGGTCAGAGCGGCCACCTCGATGGGATCGCCCACCGCCGTACCGGTGCCGTGGGCCTCGACGTAGGAGACGCTCTCCGGCTCGACGCCGGCGACGGCCAGCGCCTCGGCGATCACCTTGGCCTGTCCGTCCAGGCTCGGCGCCGTGAAACCCGCCTTGTGCGAGCCGTCGTTGTTGATCGCAGAGCCCTTGATCACCGCGAGCACCGTGTCCCCGTCGCCGAGAGCATCCGCCAGACGCCGCAGCACCACGATCCCTGCGCCGGAGCCGTTGACGGTGCCGTTCGCCCCGGCGGCGAAGGGGCGGCAGTGGCCATCGGGAGAGAGGATGGACTCGGGCTGATAGAGATAGCCCGCCCGGTGCGGGAACTTCACCGAGATGCCGCCGGCCAGGGCCATGTCGCACTCGCCATTGAGCAGGCTCTGGCAGGCGAGGTGGATCGCTACGAGGCTGGTCGAGCAGGCGGTCTGCACGGTGAGACTCGGGCCGCGCAGCCCCAGCTTGTAGGAGACCTGCGTCGCCAGAAAATCCTTGTCGTTGACCAGGGTCGTCTGCAACTCGCCCAGCGAGGCGACGAGTTGAAAGTTGGGCGCCACGTGGTGGAAGAAGTAGCTGTTGAGCCCGCAGCCGGCAAACACGCCGACGGCTCCGGAGAACGCCTCGGGGTCGTACCCGGCCGCCTCCAGGGCCTCCCAGGAGCACTCGAGGAAGAGGCGCTGCTGCGGGTCCATGACCTGGGCGATACGCGCACCGATGCCGAAGAAGGCGTGGTCGAAGAGATCGACCCCCTCCAGGACCCCCTTCGCCCGTACGTAGTCCGGACGGCGCACCAGGTCTGCAGGGACGCCGTCGGCGACGAGCTCCTCCGCGGAAAAGAACGAGATCGACTCGACGCCGGCGCAGAGGTTGGACCACAGCTCCGCAACCGAGGAGGCCCCGGGGAAGCGGCCCGCCAGCCCGATGACCGCAATCTCGTTGCCGCTCTCCTGGCTCATGGCTCCGTCTCCGGAACGTCTTCCCGGGCCCGGGCGCGGCCCCGGCGTGCCATGGCGGCCCGCCGCGTTTCAGCCCGGTCGACTCCCTCCTGGACCTTCACCTCCTCCGGCTGCTGGCGGGTGATGAAGCCGGCCAGCGAGGCCACCGTGGGGTGGCGGAACAGCTCGATGACCGGCACCTCGACCCGGAATGCCTCGGCGAGGCGGCCCTGCACCTGCACCATGAGCAGCGAATGGCCGCCGAGGTCGAAGAAGTTGTCATGGATGCCGATCTGCTCGACCTGGAGGGCATCCTTCCAGATGCCCGCGACCTTCCTCTCGGCCTCGCTGGACGGCGGCATATAGGTGCTCGCGAGATCGGGCCGCTCACCAGCCGGATCCGGCAGCGCCTTGCGGTCGACCTTGCCGTTCGGGGTGAGCGGCAGAGTCGGGAGTTGGACCAAGACCGCGGGCACCATCTGCTCCGGAAGGCTGCGGCGCACGTGGGCCAGCAACTCGCTGGCCGTGGCGCTCTCGCCCTCCCGCGGCACCCAGTACGCCACCAGGCGCTGCGTGCCGCCGCCGTCCTCATGGGCCACCACCACCGCCTCCCGCACAGCGCCGTGGCGGTGCAAGGCCGCCTCGATCTCGCCGAGCTCGATGCGATAGCCGCGCACCTTGACCTGGTGATCCAGACGTCCCAGGAACTCGAGGTCGCCGCCGGCCGGCCGGCGGGCGAGGTCACCGGTCTTATAGAGGCGCGCGCCCGGGACGCTGCCGTGGGGATCGGGGATGAAGCGCTCGGCCGTGAGCTCGGGGCGTCCGAGATAGCCCCGAGCCAGCCCGTCACCGCCGATGTGGACCTCGCCCGCGACGTTGTACGGCACCAGGCCGAGGTCCCGGTCCAGCAGGTGGACCTGCGTGTTGGCGATCGGCCGGCCGAGGGAGATCGCGCGGTCCGCCTCGCCCACGGATGAGACCGCCGACCAGATCGTCGTCTCCGTGGGTCCGTACAGGTTCCACAGCGAGGCCCCCCGGGCGGCCAGGGCGTGAGCCAGAGCCCGCGGCAGCGCCTCGCCACCGCAGAGGATCTTCAGTCCGTCCCGTCCCTCCCAGCCCGCTTCGACCAGCATGCGCCAGGTGGCGGGAGTCGCCTGCATGATCGTGATCCCGCGGTCGCGCAGCAAACGTTGCAGCCGCAGGGCGTCCGCCGTGGTCTCACGATCCGCGACCACCACCTCCGCCCCGGCGAGGAGCGGCAGGAAGATCTCCAGGCCGGCGATGTCGAAGGAGAGCGAGGTCACTGCGGCGAGGCGGTCGTCCACGGAGATCCCGGGCCGGCCCGCCATGGAATCCAGGAAGTTGACGAGAGCGGCGTGCGGGATCTGGACTCCCTTCGGCCGCCCCGTGGAGCCCGAGGTGTAGATGACGTAGGCGAGATTCTGCGGCGTGGCGGCCGGGGCGGGCCGGTCGGCCGGCCATGCCGCGGCGCTCTCCCGTGCCTCGTCGATATCCACGACGATCGCCTCCGAGGAGGGGAGAGCCGCAGCCGAGGCCTGTTGCGTCAGGAGGACCGGAACCCGGGCGTCCTCGACCATGAAGGCCAGCCGGTTCGCCGGGTACGAGGGGTCCATGGGCAGGTAGGCGCCGCCGGCCTTGAGCACCGCCAGCAGCCCCACCACCATCTCCAGCGAGCGCTCGACGCAGATCCCGACGCAGACCTCCGGGCCGACGCCGAGGGAGCGCAGACGGTGAGCCAAACGATTCGCCCTCGCGTCGAGCTCGCCATAGGTGAGCCGCTCCCCCTGGAAGCTCACGGCGGGAGCGTCGGGCCGGCACCGCGCCTGCTCCTCGAAGAGCTCGTGGCAGCACGCCGGGCGGACCGGCCGCCCGCTGTCGCTCGCCTCCTGGACCAGTTGCCGGCGCTCTGGCGGCGAGAGGATCTCCAACTCGCTGAGCGGGCGCTCCGGCATGGCCACGGCATTGCCCAGCAGGATCTCGAGGTGATCGACCATCCGCCGCGCCGTGGCGGCGTCGAAGAGGTCGCGGTTGAACTCCAGCGAGCCGCCGAACGCTCCCTGCCTCTCGGAGAGGGAGAGAGAGAGGTCGAACTTGGAGCTCCGCGATAAGAGGTCCATGAACTCCAACTCCAGGCCGGGCAGGTCCGCCGCGCTCTCGGGCGTGTTCTGGAGGTTGAACAGAACCTGGAAAAAGGGCGAATGGTTGAGGCTGCGCCGCGGCCGCAGCTCCTCGACCAGCTTCTCGAAAGGCAGGTCCTGGTAGGCCTGGGCCGCCAGGGACACGTCGCGGACCCGCTTGACCATCTCCAGGAAGCTCGGGTTGCCCTCCAAGCCCGTGCGCAGCGCCAGCGTATTGATGAACAGGCCGATCATCCCCTCGGTCTCCACGCGGGTGCGTCCGGCCACCGGCGTGCCGACCGTGAGGTCGTCCTGGCCGGAGTAACGCGCCAGGAGCGCCTTCAGGGCCGAGAGGAGGAGGATGAACGGCGTCGCCCCCTCGACCCGGGCGAGGTCCTTCACGGCCGCGGTGAGGGCGGGGGACATGGCGAGGCTGAGGCTCCGCCCGTTGGTCGTCTGCGTCAGCGGGCGCGGGCGGTCGGTGGGCAGCTCGAGGGGCGGTGGGTCGTCGCCGAGCTGGCGTCGCCAATAGGCGAGCTGAGCCTGCAAGGCACTGCCGGAGAGCCAGCGCCGCTGCCAGCCGGCGAAGTCCGCGAACTGGAGTGGCAGGGGCGGGAGCGGCGACGGCGCGCCGGTCGTGAACGCACGATAGAGCGCGATGGCCTCGCGCACGAAGATGCCCATGGACCAGCCATCGCTGACGATGTGGTGCATCGCCAGCACCAGGAGGTGCTCGTCCGCCGCGAGCCGTTCCAGAGCGACCCGCAGCAGAGGCCCGCGGCTGAGGTCGAAGGGGCGCTCGATCTGCTGCCGGACTAGCCGCCGCGACTCCGCGTCGCGCGCGGCGGCCGGAAGGGCCCGCAGGTCGATCACCGGCAGGGGACAGGGCGCCGGTGGAGCGATGGCCTGCACCGGCTGTCCGTTGGCCACCCGGAAGGTGGTGCGCAGCGTCTCGTGGCGGGCCACCAGCTCGTCCAGGCAGCGGCCGAAGGTCGCGACGTCCAGAGGCCCGCGGAAGCGGATCACCACCGGCATGTTGTAGGTGAAGCTGCCGGGCATCAGTTGATCGAGGAACCAGATCCTCTGCTGAGTGAAGGAGAGGGGCAGGTCCCGGTCCCGGGGCACGGGCTCGATGGCCGGCGGCGGCGGCGTCTCGCCGGCCTCCAGGGCCTGCTCCACCTGCTCCGCGAGGCCGGCGACGGTGGGTGATTCGAAGATCGTGCGCAGCGGCACGTCGACGTGGAAGATCCGGCTGATGCGCGCGATGGCCCGTGAGGCGAGCAGCGAATGCCCCCCCAGGTCGAAGAAGCTTTCGTCGACGCCGACCCGCTCGCGGTTGAGGAGCTCGCACCAGATGCCCGCCAGGACCGCCTCCACCGGGGTACGGGGGGCGGTGTGGACAGCCTCTTCCACGCCCGTTCCATGCAACGCTGCCAACGCCCGCCGGTCCACCTTGCCGTTGGCGGTCAGCGGCATCTCGTCGACGAGCACGAAGGCAGCCGGCACCATGTAGTCGGGCAGATGCTGGCGTGCCAGGCCTCGCAGCTCCGGGACGAGCTCCGGCCCCTGGCCGAGCTCGCGGCCCGGCACCACGTAGGCGACGATCTGAGCGCCCGCCGCCGGGTCGTTGCGCACGTCGACCAGCACGTTTTCCACGCCCGGATGCCGGGCGAGCAGGGTGGCGATCTCCCCGAGCTCGATGCGGAAGCCACGGATCTTGACCTGATGGTCGATCCGCCCCAGGTACTCCAGCTCCCCGTTCGGCAGGCGGCGCGCCAGGTCGCCCGAGCGGTACAGGCGCGCCCCCGGCGCGCCAGCGAACGGATCGGGGACGAAGCGCTCGGCGGTGAGCTCGGGCCGCGCCAGATAGCCGCGGGCGACCCCGGCACCGCCGACGAGCATCTCGCCCGGCACTCCCACCGGCACGAGTTGCAGCGCGCGGTCGACCAGATGGACCTGGAGGTCCGGGATGGGCCTGCCGACAGGGCTTCCGGTATTGTGGAGGTCGGCCGTGGACACGGGACGGTAGGTGACGTGCACCGTGGTCTCGGTGATGCCGTACATGTTCACCAGGAGCGGCAGGCGCTCGCCGTGGCGCTCGAACCAGGGCCGGAGCGCTGGAAGGCCGAGCGCCTCGCCGCCGAAGATGACCAGGCGCAGCGTGCCGCCGGGGTCGACCCGCCCGAGCTCCTCCTCACTGCGCACCAGCTCCTGGAACGCCGAAGGGGTCTGGTTGAGGACCGTGACGCCCTCGCCCGAGACCAGCTTGTGGAAGGCCTCGGGAGAGCGGCTGGCCCAGTACGGCACCACCACCAGCCGGCCACCGTGGAGGAGCGCGCCCCACAGCTCCCAGACGGAGAAGTCGAAGGCATACGAGTGGAAGAGGGTCCAGGTGTCCCGCGCGTCGAATGCGAACCACTCCCGGGTGGCAGCGAACAGGCGGACCACGTGCCCGTGGGTGACCATCACGCCCTTCGGCTGGCCGGTGGACCCGGAGGTGTAGATCACGTAGGCCAGGCTCTCGGCGGTGGCCAGCGGCCGCGGGTTCTCGGCCGAGCCGCTCCAGCTCCCGGGATCGTCGACGTCGACAAAGGACGCGGCCAGCCGCGGCAGCTCAACGAGGAGGCTCCGCTGTGCCAGGAGGACCGAGATCCCGGCGTCGTCCATCATGTAGGTGAGGCGCTCCCGCGGGTAGGCCGGATCCAGGGGGACGTAGGCGCCGCCGGCCTTCAGCACGCCGAGCAGGCCCACCACCAGGCCCACCGACCGTTCCGTGCACACGCCGACCAGCGTCTCCGGGCCGACACCCAGGGAGCGCAGGTGGTGAGCCAGGCGGTTCGCCGCGGCGTTGAGCTCGCCGTACGACATCTCGTCGAGCTCGAAGGCCACCGCAGGCGCTCCGGGCCGGGTGGCCGCCTGCGCCTCGAAGAGCCCGTGCAGGGTCTCGCCGCCGGGCCAGGCGGCGTCCGGATCGTTCCACACCCGCAGGAGCTGTTGCCGCTCGCCGGCGGACAGCAGGGCCAGATCCGAGAGCCGGCACCCGGGATCCGCGAGGATCGCTGCCACCAGGTTCTCGAAGTGACCGAGCATTCGCGTCGCCGTCGCATCCGCGAAAAGGTCGCTGCAATAGTCGAGATGGGTGAGGAGGCGCCCGCCGACCTCGGAGACGACCAGCTCGAGATCGAAGCGCACCACCGCGCCTTCCTGCTGCGGACGCGTCAGCGCCAGCCCCGGCAGCTCGCTCTGGCCGCCGGGGCTGTGCAGCAGTTGAAACGCGACCTGCACCAGCGGGTTGCGACTCAGGTCGCGCTCGGGCTGGAGATGGCCGACCAGGATCTCGAAGGGGACGTCCTGGTGCATGTAGGCGTCGAGGGCCGTGGCGCGCACCCGCTTGAGGAGCTCGAGATAGGAGGGATCCCCGGCGAGGTCCATGCGCAGGACGAGCATGTTGACGAAAAAGCCGATGAGCGGCTCCACCTCGGTCCAGCGCCGGTTCGCGATGGGGAAGCCGATCCCGGCGTCCTCCTGCCCGGAATAGCGCCCGACGAGCGCTTCGAAGGCGGCGAGCAGCGCCATGAACGGCGTAATGCCGTGAGCGGCGCCAAGGGCCCGCAGGCCGTCCACCGTGCCGTCGGGTAGCACCCGCGAGCAGCGCTCACCGCGGAAGGTCTGGACCGGCGGGCGGGGCCGGTCGGTGGGCAGATCCAGGTTGGGGAGCCCCGCCAGCCGCTGGCCCCAGAACGCGAGCTCGCCCTCCAGGACCTCGCCCGTCAGCCATTCGCGCTGCCATGCGGCGTAGTCGGCGTATTGGATCGGCAGCTCGGGGAGCGCCGCCGCCGCGCCGGTCTCGAAGGCGGCGTAGTGCGCCGCGAGCTCGCGGCCAAAAAGGTTCATGGACCAGGCGTCGGAGACGATGTGGTGCACCGTGAAGAGGACCAGGTGCTCGCGGGCGTCCGTGCGCAGGAGGCACACCCGCAGCAGCGGACCGCGGGTGAGCTCGAACGGGCGGCGCGCCTCCGCCACCTGCAGCCGGAGCGACTCCGCGCCGCACCGCGGCTCGGCGAGGCCGCTCAGGTCGACGAGGGGCACCGGCACGGGCGCTGCCGGGCCGACGATCTGCATCGGCTCTCCCGCTACCTCCTGGAAGGTGGTGCGCAACGCCTCGTGGCGGCGCACGATCTCGCTGAAGGCAGCGGCGAGGGCGGGAACGTCGAGCCTTCCCGCAAGGCCAAGGACGGCCGAGATGTTGTAGACCGGGTTGTCCCGCACGAGCTGCTCGACGAACCAGACCCGTTCCTGGGCGAAGGAGAGGGGCAGCGCGCCGTGGCGCGGCAGCCGCCGCAGGGGCGGCAGCGGCCGCTGCTGCGCTCCCCGGGCGCGCTCGAGGGCGGCGGCGAGTTCGGCGATGGTCGGTCCCTCGAAGAAAGCGCGCAGCGGCAGGTCCACGCCGAGATCGTCGCGCAGGCGCGAGAGGACCTGGGTGGCCAGCAGGGAGTGGCCGCCGAGATGGAAGAAGCTCTCGTCCCGCCCGACCTGCTCGCGGCCGAGGAGCCGCTGCCAGAGTCCAGCCAGGATCTCCTCCGCCGGTGTCCGCGGCATGGCCTGGTCACCGCCACCGCCGTCGCCGCGGTGCTCGTCACCGGGCGCCGGCAAGGCGCGGCGGTCGACCTTGCCGTTGGGGGAAAGGGGGAGGGCCGGGAGGAGCACGAAGGCCGCCGGGACCATGTAGTCGGGCAGGCTCGCAGCGAGGTGCGCCCGCAGCTCGGCTGGCGCCGGCGCAGCCCCCTCCCCCGGCACCGCGTAGGCCACCAGGCGCTGGTCGCCAGCGACCACCACCGCTTGGCGGACGGCGGGGTGGCGCTCCAGCACGGCCTCGATCTCGCCGAGCTCGATCCGGAAGCCGCGGATCTTCACCTGGAAGTCGATGCGGCCCCGGAACTCGACATCGCCCTCCGGCAGGAAGCGCGCGAGGTCGCCGGTACGGTAGAGCCGGCCCCCCGGCTCGGCGGCGAACGGATCGGGGATGAACCGCTCCGCGGTCAGATCCGGTCGTCCGAGATAGCCCCGGCCGAGGCCGGCGCCGCCGATCAGCAGCTCGCCCGGCACGCCGCGAGCCACCGGCAGCAGCTCCGTGTCGACGACGTAGAGCCGCAGATTCGCAATGGGCCGGCCGATCGGCGTCGTTTGCATCCGCTCCGCGGGACGGCAGGCCCAGAAGCTCACGTCCACCGAGGCCTCCGTGGGCCCGTAAAGGTTGTGCAGCTCAGTGCCGCAAGCGGCGAAGCGGGCGAGGCAGCGGTTCGCCACCTCGACGGGCAGGGCCTCGCCGCTGCAGAGGATGCGCCGCAGGGACCGGCACTCCGCGGCTCGCGGCTCCTCCAGGAAGACCTGGAGCATCGAGGGCACGAAGTGCAGCGTGGTGACCTGCTCCGCGGCGATCAGCGACACCAGGTAGGCGCTGTCCCTGTGCCCCTCCGGCCGGGCGATCACCAGGGTTGCACCGGCGAGCAGCGGCCAGAAGAGCTCCCAGACCGAGACGTCGAAGGTGTAGGGGGTCTTCTGGAGGACCCGATCGTCCGCGCCCAGCGGGTAGGCGTCCTGCATCCAGAGCAGCCGGTTGGCGATGCCGGCGTGCGCGACCATGGCGCCCTTGGGGAACCCGGTCGAGCCCGAGGTGTAGATGATGTAGGCCAGGTTGGCGAGATCGACCTCGGCCGGCACCACCGCTCCGGGGCCGGCCGGCGGCTCACCGTCCAGGTAGAGGTACCGGACCCCCTCCTCCGGCAGGTCGCCGCGGAGCCGCTCCTGGGTGAGGACGAGCTCGAGGCCGGCGTCTCTCATCACGAACGCCAGGCGCTCCCGGGGGTACCTGGGATCCAGCGGGAGATAGGCGCCGCCGGCCTTGAGGATCGCGAGCAGCCCGATGACCATCTCCACCGAGCGCTCGGCGCAGATCCCCACCGGTGTGTCCGGACCGACGCCGAGGCTCCCCAGATGGCGCGCCCACAGGCCGGCGCGGCGGTCCATCTCGGCGTAGGACAGGCGCTCGCCCTCGCCGACCAGGGCCAGGGCCTCGGGAGCACGCGCCACCTGCTCCTCGATCAGGTGATGGAGCGGCTGCAACCGGTAGCTCACCGCGGTGTCGTTCCATCCTTCGAGGATCTGCCGGCGTTCCGCCTCGCCCAGCAGGTCGAGCTCCGGGAAGGGCCGCTCCGGGGTCGCCAGCGCCGACTCCAACAGGTGGGCAAAATGCCGCGCCCACCGCTCCATGGTGGCCGGCTCGAAGAGATCGGAGTTGTACTCGAACGCGCCCACCAGGCCGTTCGCCGTCTCCACCAGGTCGAGGGAAAGGTCGAGCTTGGCGGTGCCCGTCTTCACCGGCAGGGTGCGGAGTGTCAACCCTTCGATTTCGAGCTCCCGGCGCGGCCGGTTCTGGAGGATGAGCATCACCTGGAAGATCGGGTTCTGGCTGAGGTCGCGCTCGATCTGGAGCGACTCGACCAGGCGCTCGAACGGCAGGTCCTGGTAGGCAGAGGCAGCGAGCACCTCCCCCTGGATCCGCTCGACGACGGTCTCCAAACCGGGATTCCCTGTGAGATCGGTCCGCAGCACCAGGGTGTTGACGAAGAGGCCGATGAGAGCCTCGACCTCCGGGCGGGCGCGGCCGGCCACGGGGAACCCGATGGCGACGTCGCGGCTGCCGCTGAGACGGGCGAGGAGCAGGTCGAAGGCGGCGGCCAGCGCCATGAACAGGCTGGCGCCGTGCTGGCGCCCCAGGAGCGCCAGGCGTTCCGTCGTGGCCGCCGGCAAGAGCACGGGCTGAGTCGCGCCGCGAAAGGTCTGGAGAGCCGGCCGCGGGTGATCGGTGGGGAGCTGGAGCACCGGCAGAGCGGCGAGCCGCTCACGCCAGTAGGCGAGCTGGGCGTCCAGCTCCTCCCCCTGCAGCCACCGCCGCTGCCAGTGCGCGAAGTCGGCGTACTGGATCGGCAGCTCCGGCAGGTCCGCCGGCCGCCGCTGCACCGCTGCCCGGTAGAGCTCGGCGATCTCGCGCAGCAGGATTCCCGTCGACCAGCCGTCGGTCACGATGTGATGGAGGGCGAGGACCGCGGTGAGCTCGGCGTCTCCGGTGCGCAGCGCCAGGGCGCGCACGAGCGGTCCGTGGGCCAGGTCGAAGGGGAGACCCGCCGCCGCCGACGCCAGTCGCTGGACGACCCCATCGCGCACAGCCTCCGGCAGCCCGCGCAGGTCGACCACAGGCAGCGCCAGATCGAGCGCAGCCGCAGCCACCTGCACCGGCTCGCCGTCACCGGACGGGAACGTCGTCCGCAGCACCTCGTGGCGCTGCACCACTGCGTTCAAGGCGGCGGCGAGGGCCGGCAGGCTCAGGCGGCCGGCCAGAGAAAAGGCGAGACCGACGTTGTACGCCGTATTGCCCGGCTGGAGCTGGTCGAGGAACCAGAGCCGCCGCTGGGCGAACGACAGCGGCAGCGGGAGGTCACGCGACAGGGGCTCCATCGGCGGCGTGCTGCGCGCCTGGCCCGCGCGCCGCATCGCGTCGACGGTCGCTGCGATCTCGGCGATGGTGGGGTGGTCGAAAAAGGCGCGTAGCGTCAGGTCCACGCCGAAGGCGGCGCGGACGCGCGCCGCCATCTGGGTCGCCGAGATCGAATGCCCGCCGAGATCGAAGAAGCTGTCGCGGATACCGATGCCGGCGGCGCCAAGGACATCGCTCCAGATCCCGACCAGCAGCTCCTCGGTGAGGTTGCGCGGCGCCTCCTTGCCGGCTCCCGCCGTAGCGGTGTCCGGCGGCTCCGGAAGAGCGCTGCGGTCGAGCTTGCCATTGGGCAGGAAAGGCAGGGCGGACAGGACCACCACCACCGCCGGCACCATGGGCTCGGGCAGCGAGCCGGCGAGAAGGGCGCGCAGCTCCGCCGGCTCCACCGCCGCGCCGCGGAGCACCGCGTAGGCGATCAACCGGTCTCCCCTCTCGTCGGAGCGCAGGGCCACCGCCGCCTGCGCCACCGCGGGATGGCGCGCCAGGGAAGCCTCGATCTCTCCCAGCTCGACGCGGTAGCCGCGAATCTTGACCTGCTGGTCGATGCGGCCGAGGAACTCCAGGGCGCCGTCGGCGCGCTGCCGGGCCAGGTCGCCTGTGCGGTAGAGGCGCTCCCCCGGCCGGCCGCTCTGGGCATCGGGCACGAAGCGTCCCGCCGTGAGGTCCGGCCGGCCCAGGTAGCCGCGGGCGAGGCCGCGGCCGCCGATGCACAGCTCACCCGCCACACCGCGCGGCACGGGCACGAGCCGTGGGCTCAGGACGTAGACCCGGACGTTCGCCAGCGGCTGGCCCAGGGGGAGCACGGCCGGCGCGTCGTCCGGCCGGCACGTCCAGTGCGCGGCGTCGATCGCCGCCTCGGTCGGGCCATAGAGGTTGTGCAACTCGGCGCCGTGGCGGGTGGCGAAACGGCGCTGAAGCTCGCCGGGAAACGCCTCACCGCCGCAGAAGAGCCGGCGCAGCGAGGCGCACTCCGGCAGCTCCGACTCCTCGACCACCACCCGCAGCATCGAGGGAACGAGCTGGAGCACCGTCGCCTGCTGCTCGCGGACGAGCCGCACGAGATAGGTGCTGTCCTGATGGCCGCCCGGCCGCGCGACGATCACACGAGCCCCGGCGAGGAGAGGGACGAAGATCTCCCAGATCGAGGCGTCGAAGCCGAACGCCGTCTTGAGGACGACGCCGTCTTCCTCCCCAATCGGGAAGTGCCGCTGCATCCAGAGCAGCCGGTTGGCGATTGCTCGGTGAGAGACGGCGACACCCTTCGGACGGCCCGTCGAGCCGGAGGTGTAGATCACGTACGCCAGGTTGTCGGCCGTCGCCAGGCCGGCCGCCTGCGGCAGCTCGCCGGCCGGGGCCGCGCTCCGATCCTCGTCCACGACCAGGGTGGGGACGCCATGGGACTCCAAGCCGTGTCGCAGGCTCCTCTGAGTCATGATCAGGCGCGGCCGTGCGTCGGCGATCATGAATGCCAGGCGGTCCCGAGGATAGTCAGGGTCGAGCGGCAGATAGGCCGCCCCCGCCTTGAGCACTCCGAGGATGGCCACCAGCATCTCCAACGACCGATCGAGGCAGATGCCGACGAGCTCGTCCGTACGAATCCCGCGCAGCAGGAGCTCGCCGGCGATCCGTCCGGCCTGAGCATCGAGAGCGCCGAAGGTCAGCGTGCCCCCCTCCTCCACCGCGGCGATGCGATCCGGCGTCTCGCGGCACTGGCGCGCGACGAGCTCGTGCAGCCGCTCCTCGGCACCGAGCTCGAAGTCGGTGTCATTGCTCTCGGTCAGTAGCTGGTGCCGCTCGGCCTCGGTGAGGACCGGGAGCTCGCCAATCCGCTGCAGTGGGCTGGCGACCGCAGAGTCCAGGAGAGCGGTCAACTGGACGAGGAGTCGCTGAGCCTCGACAGGCGAGCACAAGGCCGGAGATGCCTGCAGTTGCAGGTCGATGCGTTCCGAGCCCGCCGCGCAGGTCAGCTCGAGCCGGCCGCGGTCGATCGTGGCACCGAGCTGCTCGATGGCGAAGCTCAGCTCGCCGTAGCGCCGGGCCGCGGGGAGCTCGGTGAAGGTGAAGGCGAGGAAAGAGGTCGGGATCGGATCCTCGGCCGCCCAGCCCTTTTCGAGGAGCCGCCATGAGAAGCTCCCCTGCCAACGGTTCGCCTCCGACCTCTCGCTTTCGATCTTCGCCAGCAGCTCAGCGAACGACAGCTCTGGCGCCAGACGGCAGAAGATGGGCAAACAGCGGGCGAACAGGCCGAGCGCCGCGTCCAGGCCCTCGTAGGCGCGCCCATCATGGACCGTGGCGATGGCGAGATCCACCCGTCCGGTGAGCCGCCAGAGCAGGGTTACCCAGGCGCCCAGCAGCACATTGGCGAGAGGTGCCGCGGAGACCCGGGCAAAGTCGTCGAGGCGCGCCCGCAGCCTGCCGTCGATCGCGGCGACGGCGAGGCCGGCCGGCGGCGCGGTGAACGGATCGCCCGTCCCGTCGAAGGGCAGGGTGAGGTCGAGGACGGCGGCGAGCTGCCTCTCCAGCCAGTACTCCCGGCCGGCCGCCATCTCCTCCGTTTCCAGTAGCTCGTTGAAGAACTCGGCGAGATCGGCATACTGGAGCGGTTCCTCGCCCTCTCCCATCGAGGAGCAGTCGCGGCCGATCTGGCCCACCAGGTTGAGCAGGGTGGCCGCGTCGCCGCAGAGCGCGTGCAGGGTCAAGAAGAGCCGGTGCTCGTTGGGCGAGAGTCGGGCGAGGACGAGGCGCAGCAACGGCCCGTCCTCCAGGTCGAACGGCCCGTTCGCTTCCCTCTGGAGCTCCCACAGCCAGGTCTCCCGTTCCTCTGCCCGCAGATCGCTCAGATCGACGGCCCGGAATGCCAGTGCGGGCTCGTCCAGGATCACCTGGACAGGGATGGAGGCTCCGGGAAGGCTCCGAAAGACGGTCCGCAGGATCTCATTGCGCTCGACGGCCCGGCGGGCTGCGGCGGCGAGCGCCTCGGGATCGAGAGGTCCATGGATGCGCACCGCGCACGCGGTCCGGTACGGATCCCCGCTTTCGATTCTCCGCAGCAGCCAGACTCTTTCCTGCTGGGGCGAGAACCGAAATCCTTGAACGACCTCTGGCTTCATAGGCTCTTCTCCAATACCGCCTTACGGACCCTGCTTCATCCACTGACGGGCGCCGAGCGGCGCCTGATTTTCTTGAACTTCTCGGCTTCGATCTCCCGGTAGGCCTTCTCCTGCGCAGCCCGCTCCTGCCGGTCCATCTCTTCGAGTAACGTATCCAGGTCACCCAGCGATTCGTCCTCCAAACCGGAAAAGGCAACCAGGAGCCGCTGCAAATACCCCAGCCAGCGCTCGATCTGGGAGGCGGCGAACCGCTCGCCGTCATAGCGGATCTGGAGCGGCAGCCGCGAGCCCGGCATCAGGGCGAGGCTCAACGGGAAGGTGGCCTTCTCGAGGAAACGGACGTCTCTGACCGCCAGGTCCGTCGCATGCTCCCGCAGCGACTGGTCGATGGGATAGTTCTGGATCGTCACCACGCTCTCGAAGAACGGCACTCCCCGCGGCACCTCCGCCCACTGCTGGACATCCACGAGTGGGCTGTGCTCATGCTGGCGGATCTCTACCTGCTGCGCCTGGAGGGCGCGCAGCCAGCTCACCGCACGCTCCTGCGCCGCGCAGCGGATCCGCACCGGCAGGGTGTTGAGCAGCACGCCCACCATGGACTCGACCCCGGCGAGATCCGCCGGGCGGACCGACAGGGTGAGGCCGAAAACCACGTCATTGCGCCCGCTGAGGCGGCGAAGCATCAGCGCCCAGGCACCCAGGACGAGGGTGCCGAGAGTTAAACGGCTCCGGCGGGCCATGGTGAGGATCGCCTGGCTCTCCTCGGCGGAGAGCTGGGCGATCCGCTCCATAATCTGGCCCACGTCGTCCGGCCGGCCGCTCCCCGGCAGCGGCGTCGGCACCTCACAGCCGGCGAAGGTGGTACGCCAGAACGTCTCCGCCGATTCAAGATCCTGCCCCTGCAACCACTCGATGTAGGCGCGGTACGGCTGCGCCGGCGGCAACTCGGGGCGCCGGTTGTCGCGCAGGGCCGCGTAGATCCGGAAGACTTCCACGAGCAGGCTGGGCACCGACCAGCCGTCCAGGAGGAGGTGGTGATGGCTCCAGACCAGCCGGAAGGCCCGTCCCGGCAGCTCGATCAGCGCCAGGCGCATCAGCGGCGCCGCCGAGAGGTCGAACCCCCGCTGGCGGTCCTCCGCGATGAAAGCGGCGGACTGCACCTCCACCTCGTGGTGGGCGAGACCCGTCCAGTCGAGGCGCTCGACACGCAACGTGACGTCCCGCCGCACGACCTGCAGGGGCTCGCGCAGACCCTCCCACACGAAAGCCGTGCGCAGGATGGTGTGGCGGCGCACGACCTCCTGCCAGGCGCGCTCGAAGGCATCGACGTCGAGTCCGCCCTCCAGGGTGGAGACCAATTGCTGGATGTAGGTCCCGGCCTCCGGCGCGTGCAGCGCGTGGAAGAGGAAGCCCAACTGCAGGGGCGACAGGGGCAACACGTCTTCAAGGTCGCGGTCCGCCAGCCGGTCGACGGCGGCCTGGTCGAGGCGCGCCAACGGGAAGTCCGAGGGAGTACAGCCGCTCCCCGCTCCCGACAGGGCGTGCCGGATGAAGCCTGCGAGCCGCTCGCGGCAGCGCTCGGCCAGCGCCTCGATCGTCTCCCGCCGGTGCACCGCCTCGCTGTAGGTCCAGTTCACCTGGAGGCAGCCGCCGAGTACCACGGCATCGACCTCGAGGAGATAACGCCGCGTCTGGCGAGGGCTACGGGCAGGCCCGGCCGGCTCGGCGGCGAGGGCGAAGGGCGACGACCCGGCCAGCGTCTGGTCGACCTGGCCCAGGTAGTTGAAGCTCACCTCGGCCTGGGGCTGCGCACGCAGCGGCAGGGCCTCAGGCGCTCTGGTCAGGTAGCGCAGCAGACCATACCCGATCCCGTGGCGCGGGATGCGGCGCAGTTGCTCCTTGACCGCCTTGAGCGCCGCTTCGGCGTCCTGTCCGACGGCGAGCTCCAGCACTACTGGGAAGACTGCGGTGAACCAACCGACCGTGCGGGAAACATCGAGAGCTCCCGCGACCTCTTCGCGACCGTGCCCCTCGAGATCGATGAGCAGCAGCGGAGAGCCCGTCCACTGCGCCAGGGTGCTCGCCACTGCCGCCAGCAGCAGCTCATGGCTCTGGATGCGATAGGTGCCGGGCACCTGTTGCAGCAGATCGCGGGTGGTCTCGCGGTCGAGGGACACGGAGACGATGCGAGCCGCTCCGGAGAGATTGTGCCCCTGTGGGCGGTCCACCGGCAGGTGCGTCACTCCCGCCCGCCGCCGGTCCAACCAGTAGTCGAGCTCGCCCAGGACCGCCGCCGATTGAGCGTGCTCGGCGAGTTGGATCGCCCACTCCTTGAAAGAGGAGGTCTTGGCCGGCAGGGGGAGCTCGGCGCCACGGGCGAGCTGGCGGTAGGACTCCTCCAGGTCCTGAAGGAGGATGCGCCAGGAGACGCCATCCACCACCAGGTGGTGGACGACGATGAGCAGGCGGTCCGGTAGGGCGCCCAGCGCGAAATGCACCACCCGCACCAGCGGCCCGCGGCCCAGATCGATCCCGGCCTGGAGCGCCGTCGAGGCAGCGAGCATCGCGGCGCCCCGAGTCTCCGCCGGCAGCCCCGAGAGGTCGACGGCGGCGAAGGTGCCGTTCGCGCCCTCCCCATAGCTCTGGGTCCAACCGGCGGCGCCCTGTGCGAAGCGGAGGCGCAACGCGTCGTGATGGCGGACGAGGGTGGCCACCGCCGCGGCCAGGGCTTCGAGGTCCAGCCGCTCGCGGACCTCCAGCAGGAGCGCTTGGTTGTAATGGTGTGGATCGGCGATGTCCGCGTCGAGGAGGTAGCGCTGGATGGGCGTCAGCGGCGCCTCGCCGGTGACCAGGTCCTGCTCGGCGCGTACCCCGTCGCCGGTCTGCGCCGCGGCAGCCAGCTCGGCCACCGTCTGGTGCTTGAAGAGGAGCCGCGGCGACAGGTTGAACCCAGCCTGGTTCGCCCGCGAGGCGATGAGGATGCTCAGGATGGAGTCGCCGCCGAGGCTGAAGAAGTTGTCGTGGATGCCCACGGCGTCGAGGCCCAGCACCTGCGCCCAGATCTCCGCCATCTTGCGCTCGGCCGCCGTGCGCGGCAGCGCCGCGCCCGCCAGGCGCGGCGCCTCCGGCTCCGGCAGGGCGGAGCGGTCGAGCTTGCCGCTCGTGTTGAGCGGCATCGACGTCAGGGTCACAAATGTTGCCGGCACCATCCACTCGGGCAGCTTGCCCCCCAGAGCGGCGCGTAGCCGCTCTTCGTCGAGCACCTCTCCGGCCGCCGCCACGAGGTAGGCGACCAGACGCTTGCCACTGGCGCCATCGCGCGCCAGGACCACGGCCTCGCGCACGCCAGGCTCCTGTTTCAACGCCTCCTCGATCTCGGAGAGCTCGATGCGGAAGCCGCGGACCTTCACCTGGTGGTCGGAGCGGCCCAGGTAGTGCAGGTTGCCGTCGGCGGCCCACTTCGCCAGGTCGCCCGTCCTGTAGAGGCGCTCCCCCGGCGAGCCGGCGAACGGATCGGGTACGAAGCGTTCGGCCGTGAGGTCGGGGCGCCCGAGGTACCCCCGGGCAAGGCTGATGCCGCCCACGTGCAGCTCTCCGGGGGAACCCAGGGGCGCCGGCTGCATCGCCTCGACGAGGATCCGCACGCCCAGGTTGGAGAGCGGCCTGCCGATGGGCGCGATGACGTGTCCAGCTCCCGGCTCGTAGGGCCAGGAGCTCGCGTCGATCGCCGTCTCGGTGGGTCCGTAGAGATTGACGACCCGCGCTCCCGTGCGCTCGACGAAACGCGCGCAAGCCTCGATGGGGAGCGCCTCACCGCCGCAGAAAAGCCGCCGCAGGCAGCGGCACTCGTCGAGCCCCTTCTCCGCCAGGATCAGCGGCAGCATGGAGGGGACGAGTTGGAGCACGGTGACGTCGTGCCTGGCCATGGCCTCCACCATGTAGGCCGGCTCCTGCTGGCCGCCCGGCCGCGCCATGACCACCTCAGCCCCGGCGAACAGCGGCACGAAGAGCTCCCAGATGGAGGCGTCGAAAGTGTAGGGGGTCTTCTGCAGCACCCGGTCGGAGGGCGAGAGGGGGAACCGCTCCTGCATCCAGAGGAGCCGGTTGGCGATGGCCGCATGGGGGATCATCACGCCCTTCGGCCGGCCGGTCGATCCCGAGGTGTAGATCACGTAGGCCAGGTTCTCCGCTCCCGCGCCGCCGGCGACGGGCTCGCCACTCCACCGCTCGATGGACGGCCCATCCGTATCGAGGAGAATCCACTCTGCCGTTCCCGGCGGCAGGCCGGCCTTCAGCCGGCCCAGGGTCACTCCCACCTGGACACCCGCATCCTCCAGCATCTGCGCCAGGCGCGGCACCGGATGGGCCGGGTCCAGAGGCACGTAGGCAGCCCCCGCCTTGAGGATGCCCAGCAGGGCCACCATCATTTCGAGGGAACGCTCGACGCACACGCCGACCCGGGACTCGACTCCGATGCCGCGGGCACGCAGGTGCCGGGCGAGCTGGTTGGCGCGCCGCTCGAGCTCGCCGTAGCTCAGGGTCGCGTCGCCGGCACGCACCGCCACCGCGCCAGGGGTCCGCCGCGCCTGGGCCGCGAACAGCTCGTGGAGGCAGGGCGGCACGTCCGGCCGCGCCACCTGCGAGTCGTTCCATTCGCGGAGCAGTTGGTGCTCCTCGGGGGTGGACATCAGGCCGAGCTCGGACAGGCGCCGGTGCGGCTCGGCGGCGGCGCTCTCCAGCAGCCGCGCGAGGTGCGACAGCAGGCGAGCCATGGTCGCGCGGTCGAAGAGATCCGTGTTGTACTCCGCCATGACCGCGAGCTGGTCGTCGCGCTCCTCGGCGAGGAGCGTCAGGTCGTACTTCGCGGTCGGGGCCCCGGACGTCACCTGGCCGAGGCTCACGCCGGGCAGCTCGAGGCTAGACCAGGCGGCGTTCTGCAGCACGACGATCACCTGGAAGAGCGGCGAATGGCTGAGCGAGCGCTCGGGTTGGAGCTCGTCGACGAGCTTCTCGAACGGCAGGTCCTGATTCGCGAAGGCGCCCAGCGCCGTCTCCCGTGTCTGTCGCAGGAGGGTCGAGAGCTCCGGATCGCCGGACGTGTCCAGCCGCAGTGCCAGGGTGTTGACGAAGAAGCCGATCAGGCCCTCGATCTCCACCTGGGTTCGGCCTGCGATCGAAGTGCCGATCACCAGGTCCTCGGCCCGGGTGGAACGGCGGAGCAGGGCACCGAACGCCGCGAGGAGGGACATGAACAGGGTCGACGCCTCGGCGCGGCCGATGGCGCGCAGGCGCTCCACCACCTCTCCGGGCACCAGGACCGACAACAGGTCCCCAGCGTACGTCTGCACCGCCGGCCGCGGCCGGTCCAGGGGCAGGTCGAGCACCGCCGGCGCGCCGGTCAGGTGCTGCCGCCAGTAGTCGACCAGGGCCGCGAGGCGGGCGCCGCGCAGGGTCTGTCGCTGCCAGTGCGCATAGTCCGCATACTGGACGGGCAGCGGCAGCAGAGGCGATGGCCGGCCGGTGATCGCCGCTTCGTAGAGCGCGGCGAGCTCGCGGATGAAAAGGCCCACCGACCAGCCGTCCCCCACGATATGGTGAAGGCTGGCGAGCGCCCAGTGCTCCCGCTCGCCGAAGCGGAGAAGGCAGACGCGCAGCAGCGGGCCCACCGCCAGGTCGAAGGGACGGGCGGCGTCCGCCGCCTTGAGCCCCAGGGCGACAGCGTTCCGCCGCTCCGCGGGCAGCCCGCTCAGGTCGACGATGGCCACCGGCAGCGGCAGCGCCGGGGCGATGACCTGCACCGGCTCGTCGCCGTCGAGGACGAAGGTGGTCCGCAACACCTCGTGGCGGCGTACGATCTCGCTCAAGCTCGCGGCGAGGGCCGCCGGCGCCAGGTTCCCCTCCATGCGGAGCGCGGTCGGGATGCTGTAGGCGACGTTGCCCGGCGACAGCCGGTCGAGCAGCCAGAGCCGGAGCTGGGAGTAGGAGAGCGGGACCGGCCGGTCGCGAGGGACGGGCTCGATCCGGGGGAGCGCCGCCATGTGTGCCGCGCCCTGCGAACGCCCGAAGCTCGCGGCGAGGCCGGCAACCGTCGGGTTCTCGAACAGGGAGCGCAGGGGGATCTCCTCGCCGAGCGCCTGGGTCGCCCGCGCCATGACCTGGGTGGCCAGGAGCGAGTGCCCGCCGAGCTCGAAGAAGTTGTCGTGCACACCCACCTGCTCGATGCCCAGCACCTCCGCCCAGATCTCGACCAGTTTCTGCTCCAGAGGATTGCGGGGAGCGCCCATCGCCCTCCCCGAGCGGCGCGACGGCGCCGGCAGCGCACGCCGGTCGAGCTTGCCGTTGGCGGTGAGCGGCAGGGCCTCCAGCAGCACGAAGTCGGAGGGCATCATGTAGGGCGGCAGGTGCTGCTGCAGCCAGGTGCGGAGGGTCGACGCCAGCCGCTGCTCCGCCCGCGCCTGAAGGGGATCGTTGGCGAGGTCGGCCAAGCGCTCCGGCGCCGCCATGCTGCGGGGAACCGCCACCGGCTGCCATGCACGGCGGGAGTCGCGGAAGATCGCGTCGAAGCGCCCTTTGCCCGCCACCGACCAGGAGATCTCGACGGCGAACCCCAGCGACTCGCCCAGGCGCCAGAGCTCAGACGGGTCGACGCCGCGCTCCGGCAGCGCCGCCAGGGCCTCCCGGAGGTCGCCGGCTGTCGCCGGACCGTCCGGGACGGCGAGGAGCCTCTCCAGCTCCAGGTCCACGGCGAGTCGCGCGTTCGGCACGCCGTAGATGCCGAGGAGGCTTGGCAGGGTCTCGTCGAGGAACTGCGCGAAGACGGGGAACGTCCACCCCTCCTCCTCCCAGGCCAGCCAGCGGCAGGGTTCGGGCACCCGAGGCTCGCCGGAGACCGCGGCGAGGATGACGTCGTAGCGGAAGCGGTTGAGCTCGTTGTCGCAGGCGCCTCGCTTGAGCAGGATGCGCGCTGGGTCGAGACCGGGCACGAGCCGCTCGATCCCGGCGAAGAACGCCGGATCGACGACCAGCTCCTCCTCCCGCGCGACACCCTCCCGCGTGAGCTGGCGCAGGCTTTCAGCGGCGAGGTCCGAGCTCGCCTGATGCAGTTGCACCGAGGCGTGGAAGGTCGGCAGCAGAGGCAGGCTGCGCACGTCGCCCACCAGGAGATGCCCCCCGGGTGCGAGGAGCCCTGCGGCCCCGGACACCACCCGCGCGAGGTACTCGATGCCCGGAAAGTACTGCACCACCGAGTTGATGATCACCAGGTCGAACGATCCCGCCTGCAGGCCATCGAAGTCGTCGGCCAGGCGCTCGAACAGGCGCACCTGGGGCAGCTCCAGCCCGGGGCTGTCGAGGGTGCGGCGGATCGCCTGCAGCGCGGTGCGGGAGAAGTCCGTGGCCCAGTAGGAGCGGCAGTGCGGCGCCACCCGGAACAGCAGCAGGCCGGTGCCGCAGCCGATCTCGAGGACGCGCTGCGGCCGCAGGGCGAGGATGCGAGAGACGGTGTCGTCCACCCACTCCCGCATCTCCCCGGCGGGGAGGGCCTGCCCGGTGTAGCTGCTCCGCCAGCCGGCGATGTTGAAGGTGGGATCGAGGGCTGCCGCGGGGTCGCCGTAGATGTTGTCGTAGATCGCCTGCCACTCGGCGATGCGGAGCCGCCAGTCTTCTTCCGAGGCCGTGGACACCGCGCCGCCGTGCCGGGGCACGGCATAGGCGACCAGGCGCTGGTCGCCGGGCTCGTCCTCGCGCACGGCGACGACAGCGTCCACCACCGCCGGATGCCGCGCCAGCACGCTCTCGATCTCCCCGAGCTCGATACGGAAGCCGCGTACCTTGACCTGCTGGTCGGCGCGGCCGAGGAACTCGAGGTTGCCATCGGGCAGGTGGCGCACCAGGTCGCCCGTCTTGTAGAGGCGCGCGCCGGGCCGGTCGGGGGACGGATCCGGCAGGTATTTCTCCGCGGTGAGGACAGGGTCCTCATAGCCGGTGCTCAGGCAGTCGCCGGCGATGTACAGATCGCCCGGCACGCCGATGGGGGCCGGTGCGAGCTCGGCGTCCAGGGCGTGGTAGCGGGCGTTCTGCATCGGCCGGCCATAGGGGATGCTCACCCAGTGCGGCTCGACCTCTCCCACCGGGAAGGAGTTCGACCAGACGGTCGCCTCCGTGGCGCCGCCGAGGCTGATCACCGTGGTGCCGGGGAAGCTCGCGCGCACCTGGTCCGGCAACCCGAGGGGGATCCAGTCGCCGCTCAGGAATACGCGGCGCAGGGCAATGTGGCATGGCGTCGCCGGGAAGTAGGGAGCGAGCTGCTGCAAAGTGGCCGGAGCCGAGTCCCAGAAGGTGACGGGCTCGGTCGTGAGGATCTGGAGCAGGCGCTGCGGGTCCCGCACGTCCGCCGCCGAGACCACGCGGATCGAGCCACCGGCGGCGAGGAGCCCGAAAACGTCGTACACCGAGAGGTCGAAGCAGAGCGAGGTGACGAACAGCACCCGGTCCCGGGGACCGATCCGGTGCTCGCGGTTGATCCAGTCGATCAGATTGACGACCGCGGCATGGCGCACCATGACGCCCTTGGGCGTCCCCGTGGACCCCGAGGTGAAGATGACGTAGGCCATGCCATCTGCCACGGTGGGCCGGGCCGGGCGGTGCCGTGGCTGCGCGGCCAGGGCCGCAGCACCGCCGGAAGGGTCGAGGCAGACCACGTCCAGAGCGCCCGCCGCGAGGCTCCGGACCGTGGGGAGCAGGGACTCCTGGGTGACCATCCAGCGGACGTCGAGGCGGTCGAGGATCCACTCGATCCGCGCCTCCGGGTAGGTCACCTCCAGGGGCACGTAGGCGCCGCCCGCCTTGAGGACGCCGAGGAGCGCCGGGATCATGGCCGCCGAGCGCTCCAGGTAGATCGCGACGTGGCGGCCCGGCCCCACGCCGAGCGCTGTGAGCTGCCAGGCCAACTGGTTGGCCTGCTCATCGAGCTCGCGGTAGGTGAGCTCCCCGTCGTCGGACACCACGGCCACGGCCTCCGGATGGCGGGCCGCCGCGCGCTCGAAGAGATCCTCGATGCGGTCCGCCGCGGCGTAGGGACGCTCCGTGTCGTTCCACTCGGCCAGGAGCTGGTGCCGCTCCACGTCGTCGATCAGCGCCAACTCGGTGACCGGCTGCTCGGGGCTTGCCACCGCCGAGCGCAGCAGGATCTCGAGCTGCCGAAGCATCCGGCGCACCGTCGTGCCGTCGAAGAGGTCGGTGTTGTACTCGAACTTCGCCTGCAATCCCTGCTCGACGTCGTCGACGAAGAGGACGAGGTCGAACTTGGCCGTGCCGCTGTCGACCTTCATCAGGCTGAGGGAGTAGCCTTCGAGCCCCCGCTCCTCCACCGGGTAGTTCTGGTACATCAGGAGGACCTGGCAGAGCGGGTTGCGGCTCGGGTCGCGCTCCGGGTGCAGCTCGTCCACCAGGATCTCGAACGGCAGGTCCTGATGGGCATAGGCGTCCAGGGTGACCTGGCGCACGCGCCGCACCGCTTCCCCGAAGCCCGGGTCGCCGGACAGGTCGGTGCGCAGGACGAGCATGTTGAGGAAGAAGCCGATCAGCCCTTCGAGCTCCGGGCGGTTGCGCGCTGCCGCCGCCGAGCCGGCCACGATCTCCGGCTGCCGGGAGTAGCGCGCCAGGAGCACCTTGAACCCGGCGAGCAAGGTCATGAACAGGGTCGCCGCCTCGGAGCGCTGGCTGAAGGCCTTGAGCGCCTGTACCAGGGAGCGGTCGAGGGTGGTGGACGCCACCGCCCCGCGGAAGCTCTCGAAGCGCGGCCGCGGCCGGTCGGTGGGCAGCTCCAGCACCGGCAGGCCGGCGAGCTGCTCGCGCCAGAAGGACAGGTGGACCTCGCGCAGCTCGCCCAGCAACGCCTGGTGCTGCCAGTAGGCGAAATCGGCATACTGGATGGGCAGCGCGGGGAGCGGCGACGGCCGGCCGGCGGTGAACGCTTCGTAGAGGGCGCCGAGCTCGCGATAGAGCACGCCCATGGACCAGCCGTCGGAGACGATGTGGTGCACCGTGAGCAGGAGCACGAAGTCGTTCGCGGCGCGCAGCAGGATGATGGCGCGCAGCAGCGGGCCGGCGGCGAGGTCGAACGGCCGCTGCGTCTCCTGCGCCATCAGACGCACGATCTCGGCCTCCCCCGCGGCATCGGGCAGGTGCCGCAGCTCGACCTGGGGTACCGCCAGGTCGAGCTGCGGGGCGATCACCTGATAGGGCTGGCCCTCGGCCTCGGCAAAGGTGGTGCGCAGCGACTCATGGCGCCGCACGATCTCGTTGAGCGCCGCGGCGAGGGCCCGCAGGTCGGCCCGGCCCTTGAGGCGGACGCCCGCGGGGATGTTGTAGAAGGCGTTGCCCGGCACCAGTTGGTCGAGGAACCAGAGGCGCCGCTGGGAGAAGGAGAGCGGCAGCCGCTGGTCGCGCGAGACCGGCCGCAACCGCCCGCCGTCCTCCGGAGCCGTGCGCTGCCGGATGGCGTCGATCTCCTGCGCCAGCCCCGCGACCGTCGGGGACTCGAACAGGGCGTGCACCGGCACCTCCACCTGCAGGACGTCGCGCAGCCGGGAGAGCACCTGGATAGCGAGGAGCGAGTGGCCGCCGAGGTCGAAGAAGCCGTCCTCCGCTCCCACGCGCTCGACGCGCAGCACCTGGGCCCAGACCTCGGCCACCACCTGCTCGGTGGCAGTGCGCGGGGCCACGTGGGTGCCACGCCCCGCCGCGGCGTCGGTGCCCGGCGCGGGCAGGGCGCTGCGGTCGACTTTGCCGTTGGCGGTGAGCGGCAGGCGGTCGAGAACGACGAAGGCGGCCGGCACCATGTACTCCGGCAGCTTGCGGCGCAGGTAGGTGCGCAGCTCGGGTACCAGGGTGCGGGCCAGCTTCGGCCGCAGCGGATCGTTGGCCCAGGACTTCCAATCCGGCGCCGCGGAGAGCGGGTCCGGCCCGCTCCAGAGGGGGAACGGCGAATCCACCGCGGCGGGGCGCCAGAGCACGACGTCGAGGGCACCGGGGCGGGCCTCCCCGGAGACCTCCAGGGTGATCTCGCAGGAGAGCTCTGCCGCGAGGCTCCACAGGTCCTCCGGATCGACGGCCGCCGCCGTGCCGGCCGCACCCTCCGGCGTCCCGGTGAGGGCGGCGAGGTCCGCGGCGATGCGGGCGTTCGACAGGCCGCGGACGGCCAGGGGCTCGTCCGCTCCGGCGAGCCACCGGCCGCGCAGGGCCGCGAGGCTGCCGCCAGCCTCCTCCCAATCCAGCCAGCGGACCTCCCGCGGCGCGGCCGGGGGGCCGATCTCCAGCGTCACGTCGTAGCGGTAGTCGACCAGCTCGTTGCGGTCGCGCCCGCGCTTCGGCTCCACCGCCGCCCACCGCACTGCGGGCAGATGGCGCCCGAGAGCCCGGAAGAGATCGGGGGCGACCACCAGCTCCTCCTCCTGCGCCGTGCGCTGCTCGATCCGCCGCCGCAACTCCTCCCGCGACAGGTCCGCCAGTGCCTGCGCCAGCTCGATGGCAGCCTGGAAGACCGGCAGCGTCGGCAGGTCGCGCACGTCGCCCACGAAGACATGGCCGCCGGGAGCGACGGCCGCCGCCGCGCCTGTTAGAACGCGCAGGAGGTAGTCGACGTCCGGGAAGTACTGGACCACCGAATTGATCACCACCAGGTCGAAGCTGCCGGGCTCGATGCCGCTGAAATCGTCAGCCGTGGCCTGGGCGAGGTGGAGCTGCGGCAGATCGAGACCTGCCGCGGCGATCTGACGCCGGATCGAGGCGAGCGCCGCGGCCGAAAGGTCGGTGCCCCGGTAGACCTCGCAGGAGGGGGCGACACGGAACAGCAGCAGGCCTGTGCCGCAGCCGATCTCCAGCACCCGCCGCGGCCGCAGTGCCAGGATGCGCTCCACCGTGGCAGCGACCCAGCGGTGCATCTCCTCCGCCGGGATGTCACCGCCGTAGCTGCTCTTCCATCCGGCGATGTCGAAGGTCGCGGCCTCCCCCGCCGATGCGCCGTACGTCTCGTCGAACAGCACCCGCCACTGCGCCACCTGTTCCGACTCGGCCTCCGCGCTGTGCGCCGCGAGCGGGGCGGGCCCCGGGACGACGTAGGCCACCAGCCGGCGGTCGCCCTGGGGCGCGCCCACTGCGGCGACCACGCTGTCGCGCACTGCCGGGTGATGGGCAAGGGCGGCCTCGATCTCCCCGAGCTCGATGCGGAAGCCCTGGATCTTGACCTGGAAATCCTCGCGGCCGAGGAACTCGATGGTGCCGTCAGGCAGATAGCGGCCGAGATCGCCGGTGCGGTAGAGGCGCTCGCCGGTGCGCGGATGGTGAATGAAGCTGGCCGCTGTCCTCTCCTCGTCGCGCCAGTAGCCGAGCGCCACGCCGGCACCACCGATGTAGAGCTGCCCCGGCACCCACACCGGCCGCGGCTCGAGCTGGCCGTCGAGGACGGCGAAGGTCTGGTTGACCATGGGCCGGCCGTAAGGGACGCTCTTCCAACCGGCCGCCACCTCACCGATGGGATACAGGATCGACCAGATGGACGCTTCGGTGGCACCTCCCAGGCTGACCACCTGCAAGTCCTGGAGGAGCTGGCGCGCCCGGTCGGGCAGCGACAGGGGGATCCAGTCGCCGGAGAGCAGCGCGAGGCGTAGCGCCGGCGGCAGGAGCCCCGGCCGGCCGGCCGCGTGCTCCACCAGCATCTCCAAGAGCGCCGGCACCGTGTTCCACAGCGTCACCCCTTCGCGCCGCAGCAGCTCCACCCAGCGCCCGGCATCCCGGCTCGTCCCGGGCTCCGGTACGATCACGCGGCCGCCGGCGGCGAGCAGGCCGAAGATGTCGTAGACCGAGAGGTCGAAGCTCAGGGACGAGATGGCGAGGACGGCGTCCTCCGCGCCCACCGTGAAGCGGCGATTGACGTCGAGGAGGGTGTTCACGGCGCCGCGGTGGTCGATCATCACTCCCTTGGGCAGGCCGGTGGAACCGGAGGTGTAGATGACGTAGGCCAAGTCACCCGGCTCCTGGACGATCTCCAGGAGCTCCGCGCCTTCTGGCGCGGGCTCGCGGTCGACAGCGAGGCGCGCGATCCCAGCCGGCCAGTCGAGCCGGTCCTCCAGCCACGACTGGGTGAGAGCGATCCCGACCTCGCCATGGGCGAGCAGATAGCCCAGGCGCTCGGCGGGCAGCGCCGGATCGAGGGGCAGATAGGCGGCGCCGGACTCGAGCACGCCGAGCACCGCGGCCACCTGCTCCCACCCCTTCTCCATCACCACCGCCACCAGCGTGTTGCGCCGTGCGCCCATCTCGCGCAGCCGGCGGCCGAGCCAGCCGGCGCGGGCTGCGAGCTCGCCGTAGGTCAGCCGGCGGTCGCCGCCGACCACCGCCGTCGCCTCGGGCCGGCGGGCCGCCTGCTCGCGGAAGAGGGTGTGCAGGAGATCGCCGGTGAGCGGCGCCGCGGTGGCGTTGACCGCCGCCCGCTGCTCGAGCTGGGCGGCGGGCAGCAGGGGCAGGGGGGCGACGGCCCAGGCCTCGTCGCTCCGCGCCAGGCTCTCCAGGAGGGCACGGTAGGCGCCGAACATCGCGTCGATCAGCCCGGGCGGGAAGAGGCCCTCCACCGAGTCCCAATTGAAGACCAGCTCTCCGGCACGCTCCGAAACCTGGTGGTCGATCCAGACCTGCGGCCCCTGGTTGAGGCTGTAGACCACCTCGACGGGATCGGAGATCGGCGCAGCGGCGTCGCCGCCGGCCGGACCGCCGCTCATGCTCAACGTGCTGGTGAAGACCACCGGCATGGCGCCCCGTGCCAGCTCGCCGCGGCTCTGGGCGAGCTCGCGCAGCACTTGCACGGCGCTGACCGACTGATGGTCGAGGTCGCGCCACAGTTGCCGCTGCAGACGCCGGGCGCGGGCCAGGAAGCCGTCGGCCGCCTCGTTGTCCACCGCCAGCAGGGTGAGAGAGGTGAAGTCGCCCACCAGCTCCGCCACCTGCGGATGGACCGGCAGGCGATTGAACAACGTCAGGTTGATGGTGAAGCGCGGGCTCTTGCTCCAGCCGGTGAGGATCTCGGCGAAGACCGCCGCCAGGGCCGCCGACGGGGCGAGGTCCGTCGCCGCGAAGCGCCGCTTGAGCTCCGCCCACAGAGCGGCCGGCAGGGCGGCGCGCCGGCGCTCGAAGCGCGGCCGCGCCAGGGTCGTCGGGCTCACCGCCAGCGGCAGGTCCGGCGCCGGGGGGAGCGCCGCCAGCCGTCCCTGCCAGTAGTCGAGGGCCCGCCGGTGCTCTGCGGTCTCGCGCAGCGCGGCCAACGACAGCACGTAGTCACGGAATGAGACGTCGAGGGGCGGCAGGGCGCTCCCAGGGTCGGCGTAGAGGGCGCCGGCGTCGCGCGCCAGGATCCGTGCGCTCCACGCATCGGCGATCAGGTAGTCGAGCCGGATGTGGAGGCGGGTCACTCCCCCCTCCAGCAGCGAGGCGCGCACGGCGAACAGCGGCCAGCGGTCGGTGGGCACCACCTCCTGCGCCAGGCGGCGGCGCGTCTCCGCGAGGGTGGCACCTGCCGCCTCGGGAGCCACGCCCCGCAGGTCGTCCACTGCGATCTGATAGGCCGGGACCTCGGCCAGGATGCGCTGCCGCCCGTCGGGTGTCACCACCGCCCGCAGCATCTCGTGGCGGTCGATCAGGCGGTGGAGCGCCGCGTTCAGCCGCGGCAGGTCGAGGCTGCGCACCTCCACCTCGAGGTAGCTGTGCGCCGCGACGTTGCCGAGCTCGAAAGCGGCGCCGCGGCCGATCCAGTAGGCCTGCTGCACCTCGGTGAGGGGGAACGACTCATGGCGCGCCGCCGGGTCGGCGAGGAGGCGCGGCGCCGGCCCCTGCTCCGCGGCGCCCGGCCCGCGAAGAGCATCCTGTCGCGCGGCGACGTCGGCCGCCAGGGCTGCCAGGTGCGGGGCCTCGAAGAGGCTGCTGAGCGGCACGTCCACCGCGAAGACCTCGCGCATCCGCGCCGCGACGCGGGTGGCCAGCAGAGAGTGGCCGCCGAGCTCGAGGAAGCTGTCGAAGACGCCTACCGGCGCGACGCCCAGGAAGTGCTCCCAGATTGCCGCCAGATCGCGCTCGACCGGGTTGCGCGGTGCCACGTGGCCGCTCCTGCCCTCGGGCGCCGGCATCTGCGGCACCGCGGCGGAGGCGGGCTCGGCGGCCGGTGCCGGGCCGGACGGATCGCGGGGCGAGACCACCAGGTGCTCCTCCCCCTGCCAGGAGAGCAGGCGCACGAAGGCCTCGGCGGCCTCGGCCGGGGTCAGCGCCCAGCCATCGCCGGCCTCGGCGGCGACCTGCCAGGAGGCGATCCGCCAGCAGGGGCGAGCGCGGGCCGCGGTCACGAATGGGGCGAGGGCGAGCCGGAAGTCCAGCACGCGGTCGCCGAGGGCCGCATCCAGCGCTGCGAGGGTCCGGGCGGCGGTCCCTCCGCAGTCCGTGACGACGACGCCGTGCAGCCCGCCGGCGAGCTCAGGAGCGGCGCTCAGGGCGGCGGGATCGGCGGCCAGGGACAGCACCCGGGCGCCGGCGCCCTCGAGGGCGGCGGTCACGGCGAGGCTCGCCTCGACCGCCCCGCTCCCCCCGCTGACGACGAGATAACGGCCGTCGGAGCGGATGGCTCCCTCGCGCCGCTCCAGGCGGACCGCCTCGTGGTCCGGCAGCCAGCGGCGGCCGTGGCGGAGGGCCACCACCGGCAGCGTGGCGAGCGGTCCCGGCGCGAGCAGCTCGTCCACCAGCCGGTCGCTCCGCCGCGCGCCCTCGGCGCCGACGTCGACGCAGCGCCAGGCGAGGCCGGACACCCGGGCGGCCTCTGCCGCCAGGGCGGCGAGGGCGTCGCTCGCGACCGCGCTCGTCGCCTCGTCGCCGATCACGTCCTCGGCGCACTCGGTCACCAGGACCAGCTCAGGGATTTCGCCGGCGTCTCCGGCCAGGGAGGACAGGAGGGCCGCGAGGGCCCCGGCCGCCGCGGGGCCGGGGGTACAGCTCTCCACCACCAGGGCGCAACATCGCGGAGCGATCCCGTCGGCGCGCAAGCCGGCGAGGAGGGAAGGGGCCTCCCCGGTCCGCGCGAGGTCGGCGAGCACCACCCGGGCGCCGCGCGCGGCAAGCTCGCCGCGGATCTCGCCGCCCAGGCCGTGGGGCGCGGCGAACAGCAGCCATGTCCCCGGCTCGGCCGCGGTGGAGCCGTGGCCCGCCGACCGCCGCCAGATCCGAGCATGGAACCAACCGGCGGGGTCCGCAATCCTTTCCGGAGCGGCTGGCAGGAAACCGGCCGCGCGGTCGGGGCGGGCCTCGATCCAGTGCCGCTGCCTCTCGAAGGGATAGCCGGGCAGCCCCGCCCGCAGCCGCCGGTGGTGGCGGTGGAAGCCCTGCCAGTCGACGTGCACGCCGGCCAGCCAGGCGCGGCCCAGGGCCTCCAGGGCCCAGGCCAGGTCCGACCCCGCATGGGTCTGGGGGCGCATGGCGGGGATCGCCACCGCGGACTGCGCCCCGGGGTGCTGCCGGACGAGGGTGGTGAGGGCGCGGCCCGGGCCGATCTCGAGGCAGACCCGCCCCGGCTCGCGGAGCAGCTCGTCGACCCCGTCGGCAAAGCGCACCTCGTGGCGCAGGTGGCGTACCCAATAGCCTGGGTCCGTGGCCTCGGCGGCGGTCGCCAGGCGTCCGGTCAGGTTCGAGACGTAGTCCCGCTGCGGCTCGTGCAACGCGATGGCGGCCACCACCTGAGCGAACGGCTCGAGGATCGGCTCCATCATCGCGGAGTGGAAGGCGTGGGAGGTCTTGAGCCGCCGGTGCTCGATGCCGCGCGCCGCGAGCTCGCCCTCGAAGGCGGCCACCGCCGCCAGGGACCCCGCCACCACCACGAGCGCCGGCCCGTTGACCGCGGCGATCTCCAGGCCCGCCGGGAGGATGGCGCGGACCTCGGCCTCGGGGAGGTGGACCGCCGTCATGCCGCCCGGGGGCAGCTCCCCCATGAGGCGGCCGCGGGCGGCCACCAGGCGCAGGGCGTCGGGCAGGCTCATCACCCCGGCCAGGCAGGCCGCAACGTACTCGCCGATCGAGTGGCCGATCATCACCTCGGGCTCGACGCCCCACTCGGCCCACAGGCGGGCGAGGGCGTACTCGACGACGAAGAGGGCCGGCTGGGCCACCGCGGTCTCCTGCAACCGCTCGGCAGCCGCCGGATCGAAGAGCGTGCGGACGTCGAAGCCGAGATGCGGCGTGAGGTGGGAGGCGCAGAGGTCGACCTGCTCCCTGAACGCGGGCTCCAACGCGTAGAGCTCCCGCCCCATGCCGGCGTACTGCGCGCCCTGCCCGGGGAAAAGGAAGGCCACCGGCCGCTCCCGCGCCTCCTCGTGCCGGCGGACGGCCCGCGAGGCCTCGCCCGCCGTCAGCTCGCGCACCGCCTCCGCGGCGTCGCGGCAGACCAGGACCTGGCGGTGCTCCATGCGGTTGCGGCCGACCTGCAGAGTGTAGGCGGCGTCCGCGAGATCGAGCCCGGGGTGGTGGCCGAGATGGCCGGCCAGGCTCGCCGCCGCCGTGTCCAGGGCGGACTCCGTCCTGGCCGAGAGGACCAGCAGATGCCAGGGCCGGCCGGCGTCGGACGGCTCCGGCGCGGGTGCCTCTTCCAGGACGACGTGGGCGTTGGTCCCGCCAATGCCGAAGGAGCTGACACCGGCCCGGCGCGGCGCGCCCTCGACCGGCCACTCGGCCAGCCGGGCGTTGACGAAGAACGGGCTGCCTGCGAAGGGAATGCGCGGGTTGGGCTGTTCGAAGTGCAGGCTCGGCGGGATCGCCCCGTGCTCCAGAGCGAGGATCGCCTTGATGAGGCCGGCGACGCCCGCCGCGGTATTGAGGTGCCCGATGTTGGTCTTGAGCGAGCCGATGGCGCAGTAGCCGGCGCGGTCCGTGCTCATGCGGAAGGCGCGGGTGAGAGCCGAGACCTCCACCGGGTCGCCCAGGGGTGTGCCCGTGCCGTGCGCCTCCACGTAGGTGATCGTCCCGGCGTCGATCCCCGCCACGGCATGGGCCGCCGCGATGACCTCCGCCTGGCCGTCGAGGCTCGGGGCGGTGTAGCCCACCTTCGCCGCGCCGTCGTTGTTGATCGCCGAGCCGAGGATGACCGCGCGGATGCGGTCGCCGTCCGCCACCGCCTCGTCGAGGCGCTTGAGCACCACGATCCCGGCGCCGTCGCCCATGACCGTGCCGCGGGCCGCGGCGTCGAAGGCGCGGCAGTGCCCATCCGGCGACAGGATCCCCCCCTCCTCGAACAGGTAACCCGCCTTCTGCGGCACCGCGATGCTGACGCCGCCCGCCAGAGCCATGTCGCACTCGTAGTTGAGCAGCGCGAGGCAGGCGAGGTGAACGGCCACCAACGAGGTCGAGCATGCCGTCTGCACCGCGACGCTCGGCCCCTTGAGGTTCAGGGCGTAGGAGACCCGCGTCGGCAGGTGGTCCTTGCCGTTCAGGATGCCGAGTTGGAGCGCCCCCAGCGACGCCAGGAGCTCGGGGTTCGAGCGCAGGTTGTTCCAGGCATAGGAGCTGAGCGCGGAGCCGGCGTAGACGCCCACGAGACCGCCGTAGGTCGCCGGGTCGTAGCCGGCGTCCTCCAGCGCCGCCCAGGCGCATTCGAGGAAGACGCGCTGCTGCGGGTCGGTGGTCGCCGCCTCGCGGGGGCTCACGCCGAAAAAGCCGGCGTCGAAGTCCTCCACCCCGGCGAGCACGCCGCGGGCCGGCACCAGGCGCGGATCCCGCAGGCGCGCCGCGTCGAGGCCCGACGCGCGCAGCTCCTCGGCCGAAAACCGGGAGAGCGATTCGACACCCGCACACAGGTTCCGCCACAGCTCCTCGGCGTTGGGAGCCCCGGGGAACCGGCCGTCGAGACCGATGATCGCGATTCCTTTCCCGACGCCCGAATCAGCCACGGCCGGTCTCCTTCCTCATCCTTGCCACCTTCCTGCGCTCTTCGATCGCCTGCCACTTGCGGGCGGCGCGGTCGCGTCCATCGCGGCGGCCGTCGTCCGGCGCCGGCGGCTCCTGGGTCAACGCCCTGGCCAGCGCGCTGACCGTGGGGTACCGGAAGAGGTCGACCACGGCGATCTCCCGGCCCAGCCGCTCCCTGAGCTCGCTGTGCGCCTGCAGCAGCGACAGCGAATGCCCGCCGAGATCGAAGAAGTTGTCGAAGGCGCTGACCTTGTCCACCTGCAAAACCTCCCGCCAGATCTCGGCGATGGTGATCTCCAACCGGGTCCGCGGCTGGACGTACTCCTGCTCGCCGCGCCGCGCCGTGCGGGGATCGGGCAGGGAGCGGCGGTCCAGCTTGCCGTTGGGCGTCAAGGGCAGACGCTCGAGGACCAGGAAGACCGACGGCACCATGTAGGCCGCCAGGCGGTCCTGGAGGAAGCGTCGCAGCTCGCCGGTGTCCAGCGTCATGCCGTCGTTCGGCACCACGTAGGCTGCCAGCCGCTTCTCCGCCGCTCCGTCCTGCCACGGCATCACCACCGCCTCGCGAACGCCGGGGTGGCGCCCGAGGATCGCCTGGATCTCTCCGAGCTCGATCCGGAAACCCCGGATCTTGACCTGCTGGTCGGCACGGCCGAGGAAGCCGACGTTGCCGTCCGCCAGGTAGCGGCCGAGGTCGCCGGTGCGGTAGAGGCGGTCGCCGGGGGCGCCGGTGAAGGGGTTGAGGACGAACTTGCGCGCCGTCAGCTCGGGGTCGCCGAGATAGCCGCGCGCCAGGTGCGGGCTGCGCACGCACACCTCGCCGACCTCGCTGATGCCTGCGAGCTGGTCGCCGGCGCTCAGCACCAGGAGCTGGACGTCCTGCATGCCGCGCCCGAGGGGCAGCACCTCCTGGCTCGCCTCCCCGGCGGCGTCCGCCGCCGGCACGTCGGGAATGACGTAGAAGCCCACGGCGCGCTGCGTCTCGGTGGAGCCGAAGAAGTTGACGCAGGTCAGCCGCGGGGCCAGCCGCTGCAACCGCGCCGCGTCGCGGCGAGTCAGCACGTCGCCGACCAGGAAGGCATGGCGCAGGGCTGGCAGCACGGTCCCCGGCCGGGCCTGGGCGATCACCTGCCCCATGGCCGGAGTCAGATGGGCGACGGTGACCTCCTCGCGCTGCAACCACTCCGCGAGACGCCCCGAGACCATGATCTCGGCGGGATCCGGAATCACGATCGTGGCCCCGATCTGGAGCGGCGTGAAGATGTCCCGCTGCAAGGGATCGTGGGCGATCCCCGACAGCATGGAGAAGCGGTCGGACGCATCCAGGCCGAACCGGCTCTGCTGCCAGGGGATGAAGTGGGACAGCGGACCGTGGCGCCCCTGCACGCCCTTGGGGATTCCGGTCGAGCCCGAGGTGAAGGCGATGTAGGCCACGTCGTCCGGTCCCACCTCGACCGCCACCGGCTGCGCGGAGACATGCTCCCACTCCGCTGCCGGATCGGGCTCGAAGGTCAGGCGCAGCCGCCGGCACCAGGGTCGGGCCGCGACGTGCTCCGCCAGCCCCGGCGCCAGGGCGCCGGCGGCGTCCATCTCCAGCCAGGCGCGCGGCTGGGCCACCTCGACGAGCTCGATGAGGCGCTGCGCCGGATAGGCCGGATCCAGGATCACGAACGCCGCGCCGGCCTTCAGGATGCCCAGGATCGCCCAGACGATGGGCGCGCTGCGGTGGCCGTAGACGGCCACCACGTCGCCCACCCGGATGCCGCCCGCGCACAGGGAGCGCGCCAGGCGGTTGCTGCGCCGGTCGAGCTCGCCGTAGCTCACCGCGCCACGGGGATCGAGGATCGCCGTGCGGTCCGGCGCCGCCGCGGCCCGGCGCGCGAAGATCTGATGCACCGGACCGAGCCAGGCGTCGTCCAGCGGGACTCGGGGATCCGGCAGCATCGCCGCGGCGTCCGGGCTCAGCAGCGAGATCTCGTCGATCCTCGCCCGCGGGTCGGCGGCGACCCGGCGCAGGAGGAGCCGGTACTGGCGCAGCGCCTCCGCCATGCGGGCGCCGTCGAAGAGGTCGGCGTTGTAGACCAGGGTGAGGAGGATCCCCTCCGGCCGCTCCGCCGCGTAGACCGTGAGGTCGAACTTCGAGGGCAGCTCCGGCGTCGCCAGGGGGCGGACCTCCAGGCCGGGCAGCCGGATCTCGGCCACCTCGAAGCTCAGCAGGTTGAAGAAGACCTGGAACACCGGCGTGCGGCTGAGATCGCGCTCCGGCCGCAGCTCGGCCAACACCTTCTCGAAGGGCACGTCCTCGTGGGCGTAGGCGCCCAGCGCCGTCTCGCGCACGCTTTCCAGGAGCTCGCCGAACGCCGGGTTGCCCGACAGGTCGGTGCGCAGGGCGAGGGAGTTGAGGAAAATGCCGATCAACGTCTCCAGCTCGGCGCTGCCGCGGCCCGCGAACGGCGCCCCGATCACGAGGTCGGTCTGGCCGCTGAAGCGGTAGAGGAGCACCTTCCACGCCGCGAGCAGGGTCATGAACAGGGTCGCGTGCCGCGCCCGGCCGAGGGCGGCGAGCCCGTCGGCGAGCTCGCGCTCCAGCACCAGGGTGGAGCGCGCGCCGCGGTAGGTCTGCACCGCCGGACGCGGGCGGTCGGTGGGCAGCTCGATGCTCGGCGGCGCTCCGGCGAGGCGCTCTCGCCAGTAGGCGAGCTGCCGCCCGTACAGGGCCGCGGACTGCTCGGAGCGCTGCCATTCGGCGAAGTCTGCGTACTGCACGGCCAGTTCGGGGAGCGGCGACGGGAGACCGGAGGCACCGGCCTGGTAGAGCGCCGAGACCTCGCGCACCAGGATGCTGATCGACCATCCGTCCGCGACGATGTGGTGGAGGTTGAGCGCCAGTACGTGCGCCTGCCCGTCGAGGGCGAAGAGCATGGCGCGCAGCGGCGGGCCCTGCTCCAGGTCGAAGGGGCGGAGCGCCTCCTCGGCCACCAGCCGGGAACGCTCGGCGTCGCGGCGCGCCGGCGCCAGGGCCGTGAGGTCGACCTGGGGGAAGGGCACCGGCGTAGCGGCCATGATCCTCTGCCGCCCGCTCCCCCCGGAGCTCACGAACACCGTGCGCAGCACCGCGTGACGTCGCACGACCTCGGACAGGCTCCGCGCCAGGACAGGGAATTGGAGAGGGCCGCGCAGCTCCAGGGCCACCGGCAGGTTGAGGGCGGCGCGCCCCTGGTCGAAGCGGTCGAGGAACCACAAGCGCTCCTGAGCGAAGGTGAGAGGGGCAGGGCCCTCTCCCGTCCGCCGTCGCAGGCGGCCGGCCGGCGCCTCCCCGCCCTGCCAGCGCAGCGCCTCGACCCGCACCGCGAGGTCGGCGAGCACCGGGGTTTCGAATACCGAGCGCAGCGGCAGGGCGACGCCGAAAACGTCGCGGATCCGGTGCACGAGCCGCGCGGCGAGCAGCGAGTGGCCACCGAGGTCGAAGAAGCCGGCCTCGGCCCCCACGGCCGGCACCTTGAGGAGTTCGGACCACAGCCCGGCCATGATCTCTTCGGCGGCGGTACGCGGCGGTGTGAAGCCGCGGGCAGCGGAGCCGTGCTCCGGCGCCGGGAGAGCCCGGCGGTCCACCTTCCCGTTCGGGGTGCGCGGCAGCTCCGGCAGGATCACGAAGGCCGCCGGCACCATGTGGGGCGGCAGGTGACGCCCGAGCGCACCGCGCAGCTCGTCGACCGCGACCGCGGGGATGGGGGCGAGATAAGCGACGAGCTGCTTGCCGCCGGCGGGGTGCTCACGCGCCACCACCACGGCCTCATGCACCCCCGGCTGCGCCAGCAGCACTGCCTCGATCTCGCCGGGCTCGATGCGGAAGCCACGCACCTTGGTCTGGTGGTCAGTGCGACCCAGGAACTCGAGGTCGCCGCCGGCGCGGCAGACGCAGAGGTCGCCGGTCCGGTAGAGCCGGCCGCCGGCCGCCGGCCCGAAGGGATCGGGCACGAAGCGGGCGGCCGTCAGGTCCGGCCGGCCGAGATAGCCGCGGGCGAGCCCCGCGCCGCCCAGGAACAGCTCGCCCGGGACGCCCAACGGCGCCGGCTGCATGCCGGCGTCCAGCAGATAAGCCTGGCTGCCGGCCAGCGGCCGGCCGATGGCGGGCGCCCGCCGGTCGGCCGGCGACATGCGGGCGAAGGTGGAGTAGGTCGTGTCCTCGGAAGGGCCGTAAAGGTTGTAGACCCGCTCGACACCGGCGGCGAAGAGGCGCTCCATCAGCGGCAGGAGCAGCGCCTCGCCGGCGAGGTTGACCGTGCGCACCGCCGCCGGCAGTCCGTCCGCGGCCAGCAGCTCGGCGATGGCCGAGGGGACGGTGTTGACCAGGCGGACCTCGGCGGCGGCCGGCAGCGCCGGCAGCTCCAGCGCGTTGGCCGCCAGCAGGATCCTGCCGCCCCAGGAGAGGGGGACGAAGATCTCGAACACCGAAAGGTCGAAGGAGATCGAGGTCGACGCCAGGACGCCGTCCAGCTCCCCGGCGCTGAAGACGCCGCGCGCCCAGTGCACGAACGCCGCGGCGCTGCGGTGCTCGACGGCCACCCCCTTGGGACGGCCGGTGGAGCCGGAGGTGAAGATCACATAGGCCAGGTTCCCCGGCCCGGCGACAGGCTTGGGGCTCTCCCCCGGCTCGCGGTCGATGGCCGCGCGGTCGGCGTCGACGCGGGCGACCGGCAGGCCGGCGACGGCCGCCGGGAGCCGCGGCGTCAGGGCGGCCTGGGTGACGACCGCCGCGAACCCCGCATCCTCTGACATCATGGCCAGCCGCTCCTGCGGATAGCCCGGGTCCAGAGGCACGTACGCGCCGCCGGCCTTCAGGACCGCGAGCAGCGTCACCACCATGTCCGCCGTGCGCTCGAGGAGGACGGCGACCCGGCCCTCGGGGCCGACGCCGTGCCGCCGCAGCCAGGACGCCAGGCGATTCGCCCGCCGGTCGAGGTCGGCGTAGGAGAGCCGTTCGTGCCCCCACACCAGCGCCTCCGCACCGGGCGTCCGCGCCACCTGCTCCTCGAACATCGCGTGCAGGCAGCGCTGCGCGCCCACCGGCGCGCCGGTGGCGTTCCACTCGCCGAGGAGCTGCCACCGCTCCGCTGCGGTGAGCAGGGGCAGGTCGCGCACTGGCCGGTCCGCCTCGACGGCAGCCGCGCGGTACAGCGTGCGCAGGTGCCCGGCCAGCCGCTCCATGCGGACGGCGTCGAAGAGATCGGTGCCGTACTCGATCCAGCCCACGACCTCACCGTGCCGTTCCGCCAGCAGCAGGCTCAGATCGAACTTCGTCCATTCGCGCGCGACCTCGACAGGTTGCAGGCTCAGGCCGGGAAGCGCCAGCTCGGGCAGCGGGGCGTTCTGCAGCACGAGCAGGACCTGGAACAGCGGCGTGCCACCCAGGTTCCTGTCCGGCTGGAGCGCACCGACGAGCTTCTCGAACGGCAGGTGCTGGTGGGCCCAGGCCTCCAGCGCCTCCTGCCTGATCCTGTGGATCAGCTCTCTGTACGTCGGCATGCCGTCGAGGTTGCCGCAGAGGACGAGCGTGTTGACGAAGAGCCCGATCAACCCTTCGGTCTCGACCTGGCTGCGGCCGGCCACCGGCACGCCCACCGGGATGCGGGTCTCCCCCGTGTAGCGGGCGAGCAGCGTCTGCAGCCCGGCGAGGAGCGTCATGAAGAGCGTCGCCCCTTCCCGCCGCCCGCGGCGGGCGAGCTCCGCGCTCTCCTCCGCGTCCAGCACGAACGGGAGCGCCGCGCCACGGGAGCTCCTCGCGAGACCGCGCGGCCGGTCCGCCGGCAGCTCCAGGACCGCGGGAGCCCCGCTCAGCCGGTCGCGCCAGTGAGCGATCTCGCGCTCCAGCACCTCCCCTTGCAACCAACCCCGCTGCCAGGCCGCGTAGTCCGCATAGCGCAGGGGGAGGTCCGGCAACGGCGACGCCTCGCCGCGGCGGAAGGCGGCGTAGAGCTCCCCCACCTCGCGCACCAGCAGCCCCATGGACCAGCCGTCGCCGGCGATGTGATGGAAGCCGAAGAGCGCCAGGAAGGCGCCGTCCCCGAGGCGCAGCAGCGTGGCGCGCAGCAGCGGTCCGCGGGCGAGGTCGAAGGCGCGCCGCGCCTCCTGCCGCGCCAGCGCGCCGGCCGCCTCCTCCCGGACCGCCGCCGGCAGGCCGCAGAGGTCCACCACCGGCAGCGCGAACGGCGAGGCCGGAGCGAGGACCGACACCGGCCCGCCGTCCTGGACGGCGAAGCGGCTGCGCAGGGTCTCGTGCCGCCGCACCACCTCCGCCAGGCTCCGCGCCAGCACCGGTACGTCGAGGTCCCCCTCCAGGCGGATCGCCTGGGCGACATTGTAGGCCGGGTCGCCCGGCGCAAGCTGGTCGAGGAACCAGAGACGCTCCTGGGCGAAGGAGAGGGGCGCCGTTCCCGCCGGCACCGCGGCCGACCGTGCGATGGGCGGCACCGCAAGGCCACCTTCCTCCCGCTGCGCCCGCTCGATCACCGCCGCCAGCCCGGCCACCGTGGGGCTCTCGAACAGGGCCCGCACCGGCAGCTCGACGCCGAAGGCAGCGCGCACCCGCGCCACCACCTGGGTCGCCAGCAGCGAGTGGCCGCCGATCTCGAAGAAGCTCTCCCGGCTCCCCGGCGTCGGGCCGCCCAGCACCTCGGCCCACAGCATCGCGACGACCTCCTCCACCGGTGTCCGCAGGGCGCCCGCGGCCTCGTCCACCGCGCCGTCCCGCTCCGGCGCCGGCAGGGCGCGGCGGTCCACCTTGCCGTTGGGCGTCCGCGGCAGGGCCGGGAGCTCGATGAAGACCGAGGGCACCATGTGCGCCGGCAGCCGCTCGCCCAGGAGCTGGCGCAGCGAACGGACGAGGGGAGCACCGGGGGCATCGGCGGCGACCCAGGCCACCAGGGAGCGCGTTCCGGAGCCGTCCTCCCGCGCCATGACCACCGCTTCGCGCACGCCGGGGCAGGCGAGGAGCGCCTCCTCGACCTCCCCCGGCTCGATGCGGAAGCCGCGCACCTTGACCTGATGGTCGAGGCGCCCGAGGTATTCGAGCTCGCCGTCGGCGCGCAGGCGGCAGAGGTCCCCCGTCCGGTAGAGGCGGGCTCCCGGAGCCGCGACGAAGGGATCCGGCACGAAGCGCTCGGCCGTCAGCTCCGGCCGCCCCAGGTAACCCCGGGCGAGCCCGCCACCGCCCAGGTAGAGCTCGCCGGGCACGCCCACGGGGAGGCGGCCGAGGTGCGCGTCCAGCACCCAGGCCTGCGTCTCCGCGACGGGACGCCCCACGGCCGGCGGCCGCCCATCGCCCGCCGCCACCAGCGACCAGGTGGAGTAGGTGGTGTCCTCGGAGGGACCGAAGAGGTTGAGCACCCTCTGGACGCGCCCGCCGGCGTAGAGCCGGTCGGCCAACGGCCGGGGCAGCGGCTCGCCGGCGAGGCTCACCGTCCGCACCCCGGGGGGCACCGCGCCGAGGCGGACCAGCTCGGTCATCGCGGAGGGCACCGTGTTGACCAGCCTCACCTCCGCGGCGGCCGGCAGGGTGGGCAGCGCCAGGGCGTTTTCCGCCAGCACCACCTTGCCGCCCCAGGCCAGGGGGACGAACAGCTCGAAAACCGACAGGTCGAACGAGATGGACGTGGCGCCGAGGACGCCGGCCAGCTCGTCGGCGGTGAAGACCTCCCGTGCCCACTGCGCCAGCACGACGGCGCTGCGGTGCTCGATCGCCACCGCCTTCGGCCGCCCGGTGGAGCCCGAGGTGTAGATCAGGTAGGCCAGATTACCCGGACCGGCGGCGCAGGCCTCCGGGCCGTCCCCGCCCGCTCCGTCCGCCGGCGCCAGCGGCAGGTGGAGCCGGTGGACGCGGGGCGGGAAGATCGCCGTGGCCTGGTCAGCGCCGGCCTCGACGAGAGCCGCGGCGATCCCCGCGTCCGCCGCCATCCACGCCAGGCGCTCGGCGGGATAGGCGGGATCCAGAGGCACGTAGGCGCCTCCCGCCTTCAGGATGCCCAGCAGCCCGGCCACCAGCTCGGGGGTACGCCCGAGCAGGACGCCCACCCGCACCTCCGGCCCCACCCCCAGGCGCCGCAGCTCCCGGGCCACCCGGCCGGCGCGCCGGTCGAGCTCGCGATAGGTCACCCGCTCGCCGCCCCAGACCAGGGCCTCGGCCTCGGGCGTCCGCGCCACCTGGGCCTCGAAGAGCTGATGCAGGCAGAAGCCCTCCGGATACTCGCGACCCGTGCGGTTCCAGGCTTCCAGCTCGGCGATCTCCGCGGCGGTCAGCAGCGGCAGCGCCGGGAGCGGCGCGCCCGGGCTCTCCAGGGCCGCCGCGGCGAGGCGGCCGAAGTGCCCGGCCATGCGCGCCGCGGTGGCGGTGTCGAAGAGGTCCCGGTCGTACTCCAGGACCGCCCGGAGGTCGCCCTCCGCGCCGGCGAAGGCGAGGGTGAGGTCGAGCTTCGCCGTGCCGCTGTGAAGCTCGAGGGGTTCCCAGGTGAGGCCGGAGAAATCGAGGCGCGCGATCGGCTCGCTCTGTTGCAGGAAGGCCACCGAGGCGAGGGGCGGGCGATGGAGGTCCCGCCCGCCGGCCACCGCTTCCACGAGCTTCTCGAACGGCAGGTCCTGGTGGTCGTAGGCGCCGAGGGCCGTCTCCCGCACCTGCGCCACCAGCCCCTCGAACGCGAGCTCGCCGCCGCAGCGGACGGGCAGCGCCAGGGTGTTCACGAAGCAACCGATGAGCCCTTCGATCTCGGTGCGGTGGCGGTTGGCGATGGGAGCTCCCACCACCATCCCGCCGTCCCCCCCGCTCCCGATATAGCGGTGGAGCTGCGCGGCATAGACCGAGAGGAGGACCATGAACGGCGTCGCCCCCAGCCGCCGCGCCAACCCCTCCACCCGCTCCCGGAAGCCCGCCGGCAACGGCACCGGCAGCGCGCCGCCGCGCCCGCTGCGCGCTTTCGGCCGCGGCCGGTCCAGCGGCAGTTGGAGCGGCGGGATGCCGTCGAGCCGGTCGCGCCACCAAGCGATCTCGGCTTCCAGGGTCTCGCCGCGCAGCCAGTCGCGCTGCCAGCGGGCGAAGTCGGAGTACTGCAACGGCAGGGCGGCCAGCGGCGAGGGCCCGCCCTGCGCCAGAGCGGCGTAGAGGGCGGCCACCTCTCGCGTCAGCACCCCGCGCGACCAAGCGTCCGAGACGATGTGGTGCATGGCCAGGGCGAAGACGTGCTCCGCGCCATCCAGGCGCACCAGCCGGGCGCGCACCAGCGGCCCGTTGGCCAGGTCCCAGGGGCGCCTCGCCTCCGCCGTCAACAGACACGCGAGCTCTGCCTCCCGCGCGGCCGGGGGCAGGGCGGCGAGGTCCACCAGCGGCAGGGGAATGCACGGCTCCGGCGCGGTCTGCTGGACCGGCCGGCCGGCCGCCGCCGGAAAGCGGGTGCGCAGGCTCTCGTGCCGCTGCGCCACTGCGACGAGGGCGCCGGCGAGGGCCGCCGGCGAGAGCGGACCGCGGACCCGGGCGAAGTACGGCAGGTTGTAGACCGCGCTCCCGGGCTCCAGTTGATCGAGGAACCAGAGGCGCTCCTGGGAGAAGGAGAGCGGCGCCTCGCCGCCCCCGGTCCGGCGGATGATCGGCGGCGGCAGGGGGCGCTCCCCGCCCCGGCGCAGGTCGTCGATCCGCGCCGCCAGGCCGGCGATGGTGGGCGTCTCGAACAGGCTGCGCAGCGGCAGGTCGAGCCCGAAGGCCTGGCGCGCGCGCGCCACCAGCCGGGTCGCCAGCAGGGAGTGTCCGCCCAGGGCGAAGAAGTCGTCCCGGGTCCCGACCCGGCCGCGGCCCAGTACCTCGGCCCAGAGACCGGCGAGCAGCTCTTCCGTGGGAGTGCGCGGCGCGGCGTCCTTCCCCTCGGGCCCCTCGGGCGCCACCAGGGCGGGCTGCGGCAGCGCCGCCCGGTCCACTTTGCCGTTGGCGGTCAGCGGAAGCGCGTCCAGCGCCACGAACGCCGCCGGGATCATGTAGTCCGGCAGGCTCGCCGCGAGGTGCGCGCGCAGCGCCTCGGCGCCCACCGCCTCCGCGGTCACGACGTAGGCCACCAGCCGCGGCGCTCCCGCCCCGTCGTCCAGCGCCAGCACCAGGGCCTCCCGCACCGCCGGGTGCCGCTCGAGGACGGCGGCGACCTCCAGCGGCTCGACGCGGAAACCGCGGATCTTCACCTGGTGATCGATGCGGCCGAGGAATTCGAGGTCGCCGCCGGGCAGCCGGCGCACCAGGTCGCCGGTGCGGTAGACCCTGGCTCCCGGCGCACCGTCCCAGGCATCGGGGAAGAACCGCTCGGCGGTCAGGTCGGGCCGTCCGATGTAGCCGCGGGCCACGCCGGCACCGCCGATCCAGAGCTCGCCCGGCACTCCCACCGGCACCGGCTGGAGGTGCGCGTCCAGCAGGTAGGCCCGGGCGCCGGGCAGGGGGCGGCCCAGGGGGAGGCGGGAGGAGAAGCGCTCCGCTCCACCCTCGGGCACGGCGAAGGCCACGGCGCCCACGGTCGTCTCGGTCGGGCCGTAGTGGTTGCAGACCTGGCAGCCGGGAGCGAGGCTGCGGATACGGTCGACCTCGTCCCAGGTGGAGGCCTCGCCGCCGAGGATCAGCCTGCGCCGGGGGAGCGCCCGCCCGGGGCGGGAGCCGGTCAACAGCGCAGCGAGATGGGAGGGGACGATCTTGAGACAGTCGATGGGATGGCGTTCGCAGTAGCCGGCGAAGGCGTCGGCGTCGGCCGCCGTCCCCTGGGCGATGACGTGCAGACAGCCGCCGGTGACCAGCGCCGGGAAGAGCACGGTGTGCCCGAGGTCCGCGGCGAAGGTGGAGACCAGGCCGAAGCTCGTACACTCCGCGAGACCGAAGCGCGCGACCACCCCCTGCACGTACGCGGCGAGTTGCCGGTGCTCCACCGCCACGCCCTTCGGCCGTCCCGTCGAGCCGGAAGTGAAGATCACGTAGGCGAGGCTCTCCCCGGTCACCGCGACCGAGGGCTCCTCGGCGCTCTCGGCGGCGATCGGCCCGGCGTCGGTGTCGAGGTGGATGCGCCGCACACCGCTGCCGTGGCCGTGGAGGGGCAGGCGCGGCACCAGTCCCGCCGTGCTGATCACGGCCCGGGCTCCGCTGTCGGCCAGCATGGCGCCCAGCCGCTCGCCCGGCAGCGCTGGATCGAGAGGGACGTACGGCGCGCCGGCCTTGAGCGCCCCGAGCAGCCCCACCACCACCTGCTCGGACCGCTCCAACAGCAGGGCCACGGGCGCCTCCGGCTCGATGCCGCAGCGCAACAGGAAGTGCGCGAGCTGGTTGGCCCGGCGGTTGAGCTCCGCATAGGTCAGGGACCGCTCCTCGAAAACCACCGCCGGAGCGTCCGGCGTCGAGGCGGCACGGGCCGCGAACCGGTGCTGCACAGGCTCGGGCTCCCCCGCCGGGAGCGCCTCGCCGGTCTCGTTCCACTCCACCAGCAGTTGGAAGCGCTCGGCCTCCCTGAGCAGCGGCAGGTTCGCCAGCCGGCGCTCCGGATCCGTCAGCGCCGCGGTGAGGAGCACCTCGTACTGGCGCAGGAGGCGGGCTGCCGTGGCCGGGAGGAACAGCCCGGCGTCGTAGCCGAGGCGCCCCGCGATGCCCGCCGGCGACTCGAAGAGGGAGAGGGAGAGGTCGAATTTGGCCGCCTCCGTCTCGACCTCGCGCCCCGCGAGCGTCAGGTCCGGCAGGGAGAGCACCGTCTGCGGCAGGTGCTGGAACGCGAACATCGCCTGCGCCAGAGGCGGCAAGCGGAGGCTCCTCGCGGGCTGCAGTTCCTCGACCAGACGCTCGAAGGGGAGGTCCTGGTGGGCATCCGCTTCGAGCACTACCCGGCGGACCCGGCCCACGGCATCCCGGAACGCCGGTTCGCCGGAGAGGTCGGTGCGCAGGACCAGGGTGTTGACGAAGAACCCGATGAGCGGCTCGGTCTCCAGCGCGCGGCGGCCCGCCACCGGCACCGCGACGCTCAGGTCCTCCCGTCCGGAGAGGCGCGAGAGGAGGGCCGCGAAAGCGGTGAACAGCACCATGAACGGCGTCGCGCCCAGGGACCGGCTCTGGGCTTGAACGGCCAGGGCAAGATCCGCGGGGAGGGCGACCGCCCGCGCGCCGCCGCGCGGCTCCGCCGCTCCCGTCCGCGGCCGGTCCGCCGGCAGGTCCAGCGCCGGCACGCCGGTCAGGCGGGAGCGCCAGAAGGCGAGCTGCCGCTCGAAAACCCCGCCGGCGAGCCAGTGGCGCTGCCAGAGCGCGAAATCGGCGTACTGGACCGGCAGGTCGGCCAGCGGCGACGGCCGGCCCTGGACGAAGGCCTCGTAGAGTGCCGCGACCTCGCCCACCAGCACGCCCAGCGACCAGCCGTCGCTGACGATGTGGTGCAGGGTGAGGAGCAGCAGGTGCTCCTCCGCGGCCAGGCGCAGCAGGCGGACGCGCAGGAGCGGCCCGCGGGCGAGGTCGAAGGGGCGCCGCGCCTCGGCCGCCGCGAGCTCTGCCGCCACGGCACCGGCCTCGCCCAGGCCGCGCAGGTCGACCACCGGCAGCGGCACGGGCGCCGGCGGCGAGATCCGTTGCGCGGGCTCGGCGTCTGCGGCGGCGAAGAAGGTCGTGCGCAGCGACTCGTGCCGGCGCACGATCTCCGCGAAGGCCCGCGCCAGAGCGGGGACGTGCAGGCGGCCGGCCGCCCGCACCGCGTACGGGATGTTGTAGGCCGCGCTGCCCGGGGTGAGCTGGTCGAGGAGCCACAGGCGCTGCTGCGCGAACGACAGTGGCACCACCTCCGGGCGCGGCTGCGGGACCAGGGGTGGGAGCGCGAGCTCTGGCGGCTCGCCCCCGGCCAGCGCCAGGTCCGCCGCGATACGCGCCGCCAGCGCCGCCAGATCCCTCGCCTCGAAGACCGCCCGCACCGGGAGCTCGATCCCCAGGGCGCCGCGCACCCGCGACACCACCTGGGTGGCGAGGAGAGAGTGGCCGCCCAGGTCGAAGAAGCGGTCCTCGCGCCCCACCCGCTCGACGCCGAGGACGTCGCACCAGATCGCCGCCAGCACCTGCTCCACCAGCGTGCGGGGCGCAGCACCGGCGGAGGCGGAGCCCCACTCCGGCTTCGGCAGCGCCTGGCGATCGATCTTGCCATTGGCGGTGCGGGGGAGCGCTGCGAGCTGGACGAGAGAGGCCGGCACCATGTGGGCGGGCAGCCGCGCCTGCAGCCGGGCGAGGAGGTCGGCGGGCGCGAGGCCGCCCTGCCGCGCCACGTAGAAGCCGGCCAGCCGGCGGTCCCCCGCCGCGGTCTCGAACACCGCGACCACCGCCTCCTCGACGCCGGGGACGTCGCGGAGCGCCGCCTCGATCTCCCCCATCTCGATGCGGTAGCCGCGGACCTTGACCTGGTGATCGGTGCGGCCGAGGAACTCCAGCTCGCCATCGGGGCGCCAGCGCGCCAGGTCGCCGGTACGATACGTCCGCTCGCCGGGCACTCCGGACAGCGGGTCCGGAACGAACCTCTCCGCCGTCAGCTCCGGGCGGCCGAGGTAGCCTCGGGCGAGGCTGCGGCTCGCCAGTGCGAGTTCGCCCGGCACCCCGATGGGCAGCGGCCGGAGAGCGGCGTCCACCACAGAGGCCCGGGTGTCAGCCACGGGCCGGCCGATGGCCGGCGGCAGGGCGTCCTCCCGCCGCATGGCGGCCAGGGTGGAGTACGTCGTGTCCTCGGACGGGCCATAGAGGTTGAGGACGCGGCGGACCGAGGGCTGGGCGAAGAGCTCGTCCACCAGCGGGCGCGGCAGGGCCTCCCCGGCCAAGTTCACCGTGCGCACGCCCGGCGGCAGGCCGCCGCGCACCAGCTCGGCCACGGCCGAGGGCACGGAATTCACCAGGGTGACCTGCGCGGCGGCCGGCAGCGCCGGCAGGTCGAGCACGGTGTCCGCCAGGATGACGCTGCCGCCCCAGGCCAGAGGCACGAACAGCTCGAAGACCGAGAGATCGAAGCAGACCGACGTCGCGGCGAGAACGCCGGCGATCTCCGCGTCCGCAAAGGCGCCCCGTGCCCAGGTGAGGAGAGCCGCCGCGTGGCGATGCTCGATCCCCACCCCCTTGGGCCGCCCGGTCGAGCCCGAGGTGTAGATCACGTAGGCCAGGGACTGCGGCAACGCCACCGGCCCGCCGGCCGGCGTCGCCGCGGTCTCCTCGACAGTGCCGAAATCTCCCCAGGCACGGTCGAGGCAGAGCGCCGGAGCGCCGTCCGCCGGCAGGCGCGCCAGCAGCTCCTCGCGCGTCACCACCAGGGCGGCGCCGCTGTCGGCGAGGATGTAGGCGAGCCGCTCCCGAGGGTAGGCCGGGTCGAGAGGCACGTAGGCTCCCCCCGCCTGCAGCACCGCGATCAGAGCGGCAACCAGGTCGGCGGAGCGCTCCAGGCAGACGCCCACCCGGATCTCGGGCCCGACGCCCCGCTGCCGCAGGGCCTGCGCCAGCCGGCCGGCGCGGGCGTGCAGCTCGCCGTAGGTGAGCCGCTCGGCGCCCTGGATCACCGCCGTCGCCCCGGGCGTCCGCGCTGCCTGCGCCGACAGGAGCTCCGGGATCGTTCCCGCCGCCGGGCCCGTGGCGACGGCGTTCCACTCCGTCACCACTTGGTGGCGCTCGGCCGCGCTGAGCAGCGGCAGGTCGAAGACCGGCGCCGCCGCGTCCCTCCCCACCGCGGCGAGGAGCTGTGCGAGCTGCGCCGCCAGGCGCGCCGCCGTCGCCGGCTCGAAGAGGTCCGTGGGGTATTCCAGATGGCCCTGGAGACCCTCCGCACCGAAGCGCAGGGCGAGCAGGAGGTCGAACTTCGCCGTCCGGTTGTCGATCTCCTCCAGGTCCACCGTCAGCCCGGCGAACGGCGGGATCGCAGGCAGGTCCTCCAGGCTGAACATCACCTGCGCCAGGGGGGTCGTCCCCAGGGCGCGGTCGGGCGCCAGCTCCTGGACCAGCAGGGCGAACGGCACGCTCTGGTGTGCGAAGGCAGCGGACACGGTCTCGCGGGTCCGGGCGAGCACGTCCCCGAAGCTGGGGTCGTCGCCAAGGGCCGTGCGCAGGACCAGGGTGTCGGCGAAGAAGCCGATGAGGCCCTGGAGCTCCGGCCGGCTGCGCCCGGCCACCGGTGTCGCGATGCCGAAATCGTCCTGCCCGGCGGCGCGGGCGAGGAGCACGGAGAAGACGGACCACAGCACCATGAACGGGGTGGCCTGGCCGCGCCGGCCGATCTCGCGCACCGCTTCCGTGCTGCCCGGCTGGAGGTCGAGGCGCTCGCGCGCCCCATCCCAGCCCGGGAGCAGCCGGCGAGGACGATCCGTGGGCAGGGCAAGGGGAGGCAGGCCCGCGAGCTGATCCTGCCAGTAGGCGAGCGACTCCTTCCAGGCGCCGCTGGCGCTCTGCTGCCGCTGCCATTCCGCATAGTCGACGAGCTGCACCGGCAGGTCCGGGAGGGCGGCCTCCCCCCCGGCCGCCAGGCTGGCGTAGAGCAGGGCGAACTCCCGCACCAGGACACCCGCCGACCAGCCGTCGCAGACGACGTGGTGCAGGACGAGGACGAGCCGATGCTCCTCCCTGGCCATCCGCAGCAACGTCGCCCGCAGCAGCGGCCCCGCGGCCCCTGCCGACAGGTCGAAGGGCGTCCGCGCCGCGCTGAGCGCCAGAGCGTCGGCCTCGGCACCGCGCCGTGCCGGCGGCAAGCCGCAGAGGTCCACGAGCGGCACCGCGACCGGCGCCGCCTCCCGGACCTCCTGCCGCGGTTTGCCGTCCATCACCCGGAAGGAGGTCCGCAGGGCCTCGTGCCGGCCGGCGATCCGCGACAGGCTCTCCCGCAACGCCCCGCGGTCGAGCCGCCCGCGGAACCGCACCTTGACGGCGACGTTGTAGCTGATCAGCCCGGGCTCCAACTGGTCCAGGAACCACAGGCGCTCCTGAGCGAAGGAGAGCGGGAAACGACCGCCGGCATGGGGCTGGCGGACGAGGCGGTCCGCCCCTCCCCCGCCCGTCTTGTCCCGGAGCTGACGGGCGAGCGACCGCAACTGATCGGCAGAGAGCCGGGAGACCAGTCGTGTATCGTTCGCCGCCGTCATGGTGGGCTCGCTCCGGGACCCGGAAGACCTACTTGGACCCCTGCTGGAGAGCCTGCCTGGCCGGCAGGAGCTTCTGCACCTGGGCAGCCAGCTTCTCGCCGTTGAACAGGTGGTCCTGGGGGAGCTTCGTGCCCCACTGGTGCGCGTAGTCGGCGGGCTTCGGCGGCAGCGTCCAGCGGGCTTGCGGACCGAAGAAGAAGATGACGTCCCAGGCGGCGAGCTCGGTGCTCAGCGGCTGGTTGAACTGCTTCGTCAGATCGGTGTTGGGCATCCAGAAATGCACGGCTCGGCGGTCCGTCACGTGCACCAGCATCTGCTTCGCCACCTCCGGATTGTCCGTCTCCTGCATCGGTCCCCAGACCAGATACACGGCCAGGCGCGGATCGTTCACCTCTTCGAGAAGATAGCGCTGGATCATGCGCGCCATGCGCGTGCAACCCGCGCAGGTCGGGGAGAGCAGGACGAGCAGACGGACCTTTCCCGCGTCCTGGTCGAAGCGCTGCCGCAGCTCCCGATTGTCGGCGGAGAGCACCTGCAGGGTGCCCTGGGGAGCCAGATCCTCGCGGCTCGTCTTCTTGAAGAACAGCGGGTACGTCTTGTCCCCCTCCTGCATGCTGCCATTCAGGTGCTTCCCATCCGGGGAAAGAGAGACCGTCACCTGAGACGAGCCCTTGTCGTCTCGGTAGATGAAGGTAAGCTGCGAGCCGGCGGCCTTGACGTCGATCAGAGGATGGTCCGCGACGCCGTGGATGGGTAGCGAGCAAAGTCCCAGCAGCTTGCCGTCGGCATCGGGCATCAGATCGAGCACCATGTCCCCTTCGGTGGCGCCCTTTTCGAAAATGATCGCGCCCTTCCATAGTCCGACGAACCGCGCGCCTTCGTCCGCCGCCGCGGCGGCGGGCAGCAGAAGTAGGCCCGCGAGGACCAGGGCTTTCGAGAGATTGCGGGACGTCGTCGCTACATTTTCCATAACCTTTTCTCCTTTACGATGTCTCTGTGTCGGCGGACACCAGCAGGCCCTGCAACACTTCCTCGCCGACTCCCGCGACGAGCCGCTCGGCCACCGCCTCCGCCAGCTCGGCCAGGGTGGGCTGGCGGAAGATCGCGTCGAGCGGCAGCTCGACCCCGAGCTCCTCCTGAATCCGGGCCTGCAGCCGGGCGACCTGGAGGGAGTGGCCTCCCAGCTCGAAAAAGTTGTCGTGACTGCCGATCCTGCCGGGGCCCAGGAGCTCGGACCACAGGCCGGCCAGGATCTCCTCCAGCGGCGACACCGGCAAAACCGTTGCTGCGCTCTCCGCCGAAGTGACGTCCCCGTCCGCATCCAGCGGTGGCAAGACCGCGAGGTCCACTTTGCCGTTGGCGTTGAGCGGCAGATGATCGAGCATCCTGAAGGCCGAGGGCACCATATAGTCCGGCAGCGCCGCCTTGAGCCATCCTCGGAGCTCGGCCGGCGAGGGCGGCGCGCCGGTGTTCCGGGGAACGACATGGGCGGCGAGCCGCGGCCCGACGTAGGGGTCCTTCCAGACGGAGACCACCGCTTGGTGCACGCCGCCGTGCTGCAACAACCGACTCTCGATCTCCCCCGGCTCCACCCGGAAACCGCGGATCTTCACCTGGCGGTCGGCGCGCCCCAGGAACTCGAGGCTGCCGTCGGGCAGGAGGCGCACGAGGTCGCCGGTGCAGTAGAGGCGCTCTCCCCGCTCGAGCGCGAACGGCGAGGGGATGAAGCGCTCCGCCGTGGCGGCCGGCTGCCCCAGGTACCCGCGGGCGAGCCCGTCACCCGCGATGTGCAGCTCCCCGGCAACGCCGATGGGCACCGCCCGGAGGCGCTCGTCGAGGACGTGGACACGCAGGTTGTCAATGGGTCTGCCGATGGCCGGAGAGGTCTGGCGGCGGCCGTTGCGCGCCACCGGCGCCCAACTCGTCACCACGGTCGCCTCGGTGGGGCCGTAGTGGTTCATCAGGCGCACCGCGGCCTCGGGATAGGCGCGCTTGAGCCGGTCCCCTCCCGTCAGCAGCGCCCGCAAGAGGGGCCGCGGGGCGTCCGGATCGGCGAGGACCGCCTCTGCCAGCGGGGTCGGTAGGAATGCGAAGGTCGCGCCCAGGCGCGCCAACTCCCCGACGAGCGCCGCCGGGGCGGCGGCCTGCACGAACGACAGCGGTGTGAGGCTCGCGCCAGCACAGAGGTAGGGCCAGGTCTCCCAGACCGAGGCGTCGAAGGCGGGGGCCGCCGCCAGCGTCGCGCGGTCGGTAGGGACGACCCCGTAGGCGCGCAGGTGCCAGCCCACCAGGTTGGCGAGCCCGCGGTGGGAGATCGCCACACCCTTGGGCCGACCGGTGGAGCCCGAGGTGTAGATGACATAGGCGAGGCTCTCCGGAGTCAGGGCGCGAGGCGGCGGCAACGGGGCCTCAGGAGCCGCCTCCTCGAGAGCACGGTGGATGTCGAGCACGATGCGCTCAATCCCCTCTTCGCCGTCGAGTATTCCGGCCGCGGTGAGCACCACCCGGGCCCCTGAGTCCTCCAGCATGGAGCGCACGCGCTCTCGCGGATGCTGCGGATCCAAGGGTAAATAAGCTCCCCCGGCCTTGAGCACCGCCAGGGCTGCCAGGACCAGCTCGGGCGAGCGCGGCAGGAGGATCGCCACCAGAGACTCCGGCGCGACCCCGAGCCCGCTCAGGAAGCTCGCCAGGCGGTTGGCCCGCCGCTCGAGCTCGCCATACGTCAGGGTGGTCTCGTCGGTGACCACCGCCGGCGCCTCCGGGAAGCTCCTCGCCTGCGCCTCGAAGAGGTCGCAGACCGTGACCTCCCCAGCGTGGACAGTCTGCGTGTCGTTCCATTCGACCGTGATCTGTTGCCGCTCCGCCTCTCCCAGGAGCGGGAGCGCTGCCAGGGGGACCCCGGGCGCCGCCGCAAGGCCCGCCAGGAGGCGCTCGAAATGGTCCAGCAGCCGCTGCGCGGTAGTACGGTCGAAGAGGTCGGAGCTCACCTCCAAAGTCAGGGCGAGGCCGGCCGCCGACTCACGGGCGAAGAGGCTCAGGTCGAACTTCGCGGTGCCGTTGTCGATCCCCTCCACCCGGGTGACGAGAGTGCCGGCCTGCCGCCCGGCGGCGTGGCGCTCGTAGGCCAGGGTGGCCTGGACCAGGGGGGCGCGGCCCGCGGCGCGATGCGGCTGGATCTCCTCCACCAGCAGCTCGAAGGGGAGGTCGCGATGCTCCCAGGCCGTGAGCAGCTCCTCGCGGACCTGGTGCAGTAGGGCGGTTCCCGCCGTCCCCTCGCCGGCGCGCAGGCGCAGAGGGAGGAGCTGGACGAAGAGGCCGATCAGCGGCTCGAGCTCCACCCGGTCGCGCCCGTCGAAGGGGGTGCCCAGGATCACCTCGCCCTGCCTCGCGTAGCGCTGCAACAGGACGGCGAGCGCGGCACCGAGGACCACGAACGGCGTGGCCCCTTCGCGGCGGGCCAGGGACGACACCGGGCCGGCCAGCCGGGGCGGCAGGAGCGACGCGGCGCGATGGCCGCGGAAGCTCTGCACCGCCTGGCGCGGACGGTCGGTGGGCATCTCCAGCGGCTGGACCCCGGCGAGCTTCGCCCGCCAGTGCTCCAGGTGCAGCTCCCGCGCCGCGCCGCCGGCGAGGCCGCGCCGCTGCCACGCCGCGTAGTCGCGGTACTGCAAGGGCAGCGGCGGCAGCGGCGAAGGGAGCGCGGCGGCGAACGCCGCGTACAGGGCCTCCAGCTCCCCGACGAACAGCCCCAGGGAGGCGCCGTCGGCGGCGACGTGATGGACGTTGAGCAGCAGGGTGTGGTGCGACGGTCCCAGCCGCAACAGGCGGCAGCGCAGCACCGGTCCCGCCGCGAGGTCGAACGGCCGCGCCGCCTCCTCGGCCGCGAGCCGGCGCTCCGCCGCCGCCGCCGTCGCCGCCGGCAGGGCGGAGAGGTCGGCCAGCCCCAGGTCGAGCCGCGCCGCGGGCTCCACCACCGGCACCGGCTCTCCGGCGGCGGCCGGGAACCGGGTGCGCAGGACCTCGTGCCGGCGCACAATCTCACCCAGGGCGGCAGCGAGAGCGCCGGCGGCGAGGTCCCCCCGCAGCTCGACGGCGGCCGGCATGTCGTAGGCGGCCAGCCCCGGTTGCAGGCGGTCCAGGAACCAGAGCCGGCGCTGGGCGAACGAGGCGGCGGCCGGCGCCTCCGCGGGCGCGGGCAGCAGCGGCTCCGCGGGGGGGCTCGCAGCCGCGGCGACGCCCCGCCGCGCCGCCTCCACCTGGCGGGCGAACGCCTCCACGGTGGGCGCCTCGAAGAGGGCGCGCAGCGGCAGGTCCACGCCGAACACCTTGCGCGCCCGGGCGATCACCTGCGCCGCCCTGAGCGAGTGCCCGCCGAGCTCGAAGAAGCTCTCCCCCGCGCCGACGCGCTCGACGCCGAGGACCCCCGCCCAGATCTCCCCCACCCACTGCTCCACCGGCGAGCGCGGGGGCACCACGTCCGCCCGGGAGGGTGCGCCGCGCCGGGGCTCGGGCAGGGCTCGCACGTCCACCTTGCCGTTCGGCGTCAGGGGCAACGCCTCCAGGGCGATGAAGGCGGCGGGCACCATGAACTCCGGCAGGTGCTCGCGCAGGAAGGCCGCCAGCTCCCCGCTCGCGGCCGGCCGCTCACCAGCCGCGGTGTGATAGGCCACCAGGCGCCTCTCCCCCGTCTCGTCGGCCCACGCCAGCACCACCGCGTCCTGGACGCCGGGGTGGCTGCGCAGCCGCTCCTGGATCTCGCCGAGCTCGATGCGGTAGCCGCGGACCTTGACCTGGCGGTCGATGCGCCCGAGGTACTCGATCTCGCCGTCGTGCCGCCAGCGGGCAAGGTCGCCGGTCCGGTAGAGGCGTCCGCCCGGATGGGGCGAGAACGGATCGGGCAGGAAGCGCTCCGCCGTCAGGTCGGGCCGCCCCAGGTAGCCGCGGGCAACGCCGGCGCCGGCGATGCACAGCTCGCCGGACACGCCCACCGGCACCTGCCGCAGCGCCGCGCTCAGCACCTGGCAGCGCGTGTTGGCCACCGGCCGGCCGATGGGCGGCGCGCCCGTCCCCCGGGCCAGGTCGAAGATCGCCGAATACACCGCGGTCTCCGTGGGGCCGTACATGTTCCACGCCCGCCCGGCCAGCGCGCGCAGGCCGTCGGCCAGCGTGCCGCTCATCGCCTCGCCGCCGCAGAAGGCCTTGAGCCCGGGGTCGCGCGGCGGCGGGCTCTCCAGGAGGAGCGACCAGCTGGCCGGCGTGGCCTGCACCAGAGTGGGCCGGTGCGCCGCCATGGCCGTGGCGAGCGCCGCGCCGTCGCGCCCGGTCTCGGTGGGCAGGAGGGCGAGCCGCCCGCCGGTGACCAGCGGCAGCAGGAGCTCCAGTATCCCGATGTCGAAGCTCGGCGTGGTGAACGAGAGCACGACGTCGGCCGGGCCCATCTCCGCCTCGCGGGCAATGGCCAGCAGGACGTTGGCCAGCGCGCAGTGCGGCACCATCACGCCCTTCGGCCGTCCGGTGGAGCCCGACGTGTAGAGGACGTAGGCGACGTCCCCGGGGTGCGTGGCGACGCCGGCGAGAGGGGCTGCCGCCGCTGCCGGGGCGCTCCCGTCCAGGACCAGGAGCGTGGCGCCGAGGTCCGGGAGGAGGCCGGCCGTGGACGGGTCGACCACCAGCACGGCGATCCCGGCGTCCCGGGCCATCAGCTCCAGGCGCCGGACCGGGTAGCCGGGATCCAGCGGCACGAAGGCGCCGCCCGCCGCGAGGGTGCCCAGCAGCCCGGCCAGCAGCTCCGGTGTCCGTCCGAGGAGGAGCCCCACCCGCGCCTGCGGCACGGCCCCCAGGCCACGCAGGCGCCGCGCCACGTCCGCGGCGCGGGCGGCGAGCTCGCGGTAGGAGAGCTGCCGGCCATCCCAGGCCACGGCCACCGCCGCGGGCGTGCGCTCCACCTGCTGCGCGAACAGCTCGTGGACCGCGAGGTCCGGGGGGCGGACGGCGCCGGTGCGGTTCCAGGCGGCGAGCTGCGCCTCCTCGGCGGGCGTGAGGAGCGGCAGCTCGGCGACCGGCCGCGAAGGGTTCGCCACCGCCGCCGTGAGGAGGGAACGCAAGTGGCCCAGCAGCCGCTCCGCCGTGGAGCCGTCGAACAGGTCGCTGTCAAAGACCAGCCGCAACGCCAGCTCTCCATGGCTCTCCGCCACCGCCAGGGAGAGGTCGAGCTGGCTGCTCCGCACCTCCAGGGGTGCCGAGGCGAGACGGACGCCCCCGGCCTCGCCGCCGAGGTCCCAGTGTACGCCGGGCTCGCCCACGGCGAGGTCCGCCAGCAGCGCCTCCGCCGCGGACTGGCCGCGGTGCAGGACGAACATCGCCTGGAACAACGGCGGGCGCGACGCATCGCGGGCCGGCGCCAGGCGCTCCGCCAGGAGAGGGAACGGGAACCCCTGGTGGCGCAGCGCGCCCACGGCCGCGGCGTGCGCCTGCGCCACCAGGTCGCCGAAGGCGGGAGCGCCGGCGAAACGCCCGCGCAGAACCACCGGGTTGACCAGGTAGCCCACCAGCTCGCCAACCTGCGCCGCCGCCCGGCAGGAGGCGGGAGTCCCCACCAGCAGGTCGTCCAACCCCGAGTGATGGTGCAGGAGTGCCTGGAAGGCGGCAAGCAGGGTGCTGAAGAGGGTCGCCGACCGCTGCCGCCCCAGAGCGGCCACGCCGGTCGCCAGGCCGGCTTCCAGGCGCAGCGAGCGAGCGCCGCCGCGGAACCCCTGGTGCCGGGGCCGCGGACGATCGGTGGGCAGGTCGAGGTCCGGCAACTCGCCGCCCAGGGCCTCGCGCCAGTACTCCCACCCCCGCTCGCCTTCGGTGCCGCCCGCCTGGCGCTCTTCCCAGGCGGCGTAGCGCCCGAGGTCGCCGCCGGCGGGCGGCGGCAGCCCGGCTGCGCCGCCCCGGAGCTCGCCCTCATAGAGCTGCCCGAGGTCGCGGGCGACGACCGCCAGGGACTGGAAATCCACGGCGATGTGATGGACGGAGACCAGCAGCGTCAGCTCCCCGGCGCCTGAGAAGAGCGCGGCGCTCAGGAGCGGGCCCCGCTCCAGGTCGAAGGGGTGGTGCGCCGCCACGGCCAGCCGTTCGGCGAGCTTGCCGGAGCTCCACTGCGAGGCGTCCACCCGCTCCAGGGGCACCCTCGCCATCGCCGCCTCCGGCGCCACCCGGCGCACCGGCTCGTCGTCCTCCACCGGGAAGCGGGAGCGGAGCGATTCATGGCGCGCGAGAAGCCCGCCGAGGGCGCGCTCGAAGGCCTCCGGGTCGAAGGGCGACAGCACGCGCAACGCCACCGAGAGGTTGTAGGCCGCGGACCGGGGCGCGAGGCGCTGCAGGAACCAGATCGCCCGCTGCCCCCGGGTGAGGGGAGCGGCCCCGGCAGTCCCGGCGGCTGCGGACGCCGGGGCCGCCGCAGCCTCGGCCGCGCGGGCGGGGGACGCCAGCAGCGCGCCGGCGATCTCCTCCAGGCTCACGCCGGCCAGCAGGTCGGCCGGGTCCGGCGCCACTCCCAGCGCCGCTTCGACGCGGCTCCTCACCTCGAACGCCGTCAGCGAATCGAGCCCCTGGGCGGTCAGCGGCCGGCCGGCGTCGAGGGCCGATGGAGCGATCCGCAGGGCCTGCGCGACGATCTCCCGCAGCGTGGAGAGCAACCCCGCCGCCGGCTCTGTCGCAGCGCGCGACGCCGCAGCCGCCGCAGCCGGCGCCGGCTGCGGCGCTGCCAACCGGCCCGCCGCCGCGAGCTTCCCCTGGAGGTAGAGGTCGCGGCAACGCCGGCGCTGGACCTTGCCGCTGGTGGTCTTGGGCAGCGACCCGACCTCCAGCAGCACCACGCCGTGGACCGCGACGTCGTGCTGCTCCGCCACGGCCTGGCGGATGGCGTCCACCAGCTCTTCCGGCGCCGCCCGGCTCCGCCGCTCCACCTCCTGGACGACCACCAGCCGCTCTTCGCCTTCGCTCTCCACCGAGAACGCGGCGCCGCAGCCGGGGCGCAACGCGGGGTGGCTGCGCTCCACGGTCAGCTCGACGTCCTGCGGGTAGTGGTTGCGGCCGCGGATGATGATGAGGTCCTTGAGGCGCCCGGTGACGAAGAGCTCGCCGCCGTCAGCGAGGAATCCCAGGTCGCCGGTGCGCAGGTAGCGCCGCTGCGCCGCTGCCGCGAGGCGGGCCCCGAAGGTCTCGGCCGTCAGCTCCGGGCGCTCCCAGTACCCCTTGGCGATGCTCTCGCCCGCCACCCAGATCTCGCCCACCCGCCCCTCGGCACAGGGGATCCCGCTCTCGGGATCGACGATCCGCACGTCCACTCCCGCCGGGGCGGTGCCGCAGCCCACCAGGCGGCGGGACGGCACGGCCGGACCTTCACCCGGCGTGCCCGGCACGGCCACCCCCTGCTCCAGCGCGGCGGCGGCGAACGGAGCGACCCGGGGACCGGCGCCCGCTCCGGCGACCGTCACCAGCAGCGTCGCCTCGGCGAGACCGAAGCAGGGCGCGAACGCCTGGCGGCGGAATCCGCAGGGGGCGAACGCCGCGGCGAAACGGTCCAGGGTGTCCGCCCGTACCGGCTCGGCGCCGTTGAACGCCACCTCCCAGCGGCTCAGGTCCAGCCCCGCCTTCTGCTCGTCCATGACCTTCTGGACGCACAGCTCGTAGGCGAAGCTTGGGCCCCCGCTCGTCGTCGCGCCGTAGCGTGAGATCGCCTCCAGCCAGCGGACCGGCTTCTGCAGGAAGGTCAGCGGCGACATCAGGATGCAGCGCGATCCCGACCACAGGGGCTGCAGGACGTTGCCGATCAGGCCCATGTCGTGGTAGACCGGCAGCCAGCCGACCACGACCGAGCCCGCGGTCTGGCGGAAGCCCGCGGTGATCAGCCGCTGGTTGGCGGCCAGGTTGCGGTGGCTGACCATGACCCCCTTGGGTACGGATGTCGAGCCCGAGGTGTACTGGAGGAAGGCGAGGGCCGCGGGATCGGGCTCCGGCCCGGTCCAATCCCTGCCCTCATCCGGCGCCAAGCCGTCGACGTCGAGCCACAGCCAGTCGGCGGCCCCGGGGAGCTCCCGCCCCCACTGGCGGACCCGATCGAGCGCCGAGGAGTCGATCAGGGCCACCTTCGGCCGGGCGTCCGCCGCCACCGCGGCCAGCCTCTCCTGCCCGCGGTTGCGGCGCGGCGGCACGACCGGCACGGCGACCACGCCGGCGTAGAGGCACCCCAGGAAGGCGGAGATGAAGGAGAGACCCGGCTGGAACAGGAGGAGGGCGCGCTCACCCGCCGGACATCGGTCGTGCAGACGGACGGCAATCGCCCGCGCCCTGGCATCCAGCTCGGCCAGCGTCAGGCGCTCGACCTCTTCCCCGCTATCCGCACAGAAGGTATAGATCGCATGCTCAGGGCGTGCACGCACAAGTCGCCTGACTCGCTCGACCAGCGTCGACCCGGCCACACCACCATGCGCCATTGCACCTCCTTCCAGTCTTCGGGCGGACATATACCCGTCGCGAGATCGCCACCTTCGCCATCTGACCATCTAGACGAAACGTACAGGGACCAATGATACTCTATCTGCCGGAAAACAGTGTATACTGTCGAGCCATGCCCGGGGCGAACCTGACCTTGTGCATTCGTCGTTGGGTATTCACATAGCTTCCTAGGATCCAGGAGAGATTTTCATGGACGGTATGCTGCGAGACGTGCGCCATTCCTTGCGGTCGCTCTTCCAGAAGCCAACCCTCACCCTGTTCGCAGTCCTGGCTCTCGCCTTGGGGATTGGTGCCAATACCGCGATTTTCAGCATCGTCAATGCCGTGCTGCTGAAGCCCATTCCGGTCTCGAATCCGGGTCGTGTCGTGATGGTATACGACCATCAGAAAGGGGCGGCCGACGATAGGAGCATGGTGTCGCCGGGAGACTTCCTCGACTGGAAAGCGCAGAGCTCGGTCTTCGCAGCGTTCAGCCCTGCCGGTTACCAGTACTACAACATCACCGGCCACGGCATCCCCACGAGCCAACTCGGCGCCCGGGTGAGCAGCGACTTCTTCAAGATCATGGACATGAAGCCCCTTCTGGGGCGCGGCATCCAGCCCGATGAGGACGCCGCCGACAAGTCGAAGGTGGTGGTGGTGCGCCACTCCTTCTGGAAGAAATACCTGGGCGGCGATCCCGCCATCGTCGGCAAGGCCCTGAGTCTCAACGGCGATCCCTACACGGTCATCGGTGTCATGCCGCCCGGGTACGTCTACCCGACCTCGGCCCAACTCTGGGTACCGGTGGCATTCACTCCCAAGGAGGAGGCGATCCGCTGGCGCTATCTGTTCACCATCGGCCGCCTGAAGCCCGGTGCCACGACGGAGAGCGCCCAGCGGGAGCTCTCGGCCATCGCCTCCCGCCTGGAGCAGCAATACCCGGACAGCAACACCCACTGGGGTGTCAATGTCGTGCCTCTGCGGGAGGTGGTCGTCGGCAAGACCCGTACCGGCATCCTCGCCCTCATGGGCACTGTCGCTCTGGTGCTGCTCATCGCCTGCGCCAACGTGGCGAGCCTCCTTCTCGCCCGGGCGAGCCAGCGCAGCCACGAGGTCTCGCTCCGCTTGGCCCTCGGCGCCTCGCGCGCCAACGTCACCCGGCAGTTCCTCATCGAAGGAGTCCTGCTGGCGCTGTTCGGCGGCGCCCTGGGCCTGATCCTCTCCTCGGTATCAAAGCAGTTCCTCCTCGACCTGCTCTCCACCGTGCCACGCCAGGACGAGATCACCGTCGACGTGCGGGTACTCCTGATCACCATCCTGCTCTCTCTCGTGACCGGCATCATCGCCGGCCTGGCGCCGGTGTCGCAGACCTTCCGCCTCGACCTCGTCTCCGCTTTCAAGGAGGCCCGCGGACGCTCGAGCTCCGGCCAAACCCGGCGCCCCCTAAAGACCCTGCTGGTGGCCGAGGTCGCCCTCACCATGATGGTACTGATCACCGCGGCCCTCCTGTTGCGCAGCCTTGCGAACCTGCGGGCGGTGGACCTCGGCTTCAATCCCAGCCATGTGGTCATGGCGCCCTTCGCCTTGCCCTCCAGCACGCCGCGCTACGACTCCATCTCCAAACGGAACGCCTTCTTCGATGAGGTGCAGCAGCGGGCCGCGGTACTGCCCGGCGTGACCTCGGTGGGCGCCATCAACCAGCCGCCCCTGATGTGGCCGGCGACCGTCAGCTCCGTCGTCTTCAAGGACCGCCCGACGCCGCCCAAGGGGGAGGAGCCCACTGCCAACATACGCATCGTCTCCGGCGACTATTTCGGCACCATGCAGATCCCCCTCGTCCAAGGGCGCAAGTTCTCCACCGCGGATACCGAAAACAGCCCGCCGGTGGCCATCGTCAACCGCAAAATGGCCGACTCCTATTGGCCCGGCCAGAGCGCGCTCGGCAAGCGCTTCACCTTCAAAGACCAGGACTGGGAGGTGGTGGGCATCGTCGCCAATGTCCGCGAGCGGGGCATCACGGAAGACATCACCCCCTCCGTCTACACCCCCCTGGCACAGAACCACATCGACGACCTGACGTACATGGTGCGCACCTCCGGCGATCCACGACCCTATATCGAGAGCATGCGCAAGGTGATCTGGGGCCTCGATTCCGAGCTCCCCCTGGACGAGCTCACGACCTGGGACGACCACCTCGCCCAGGCCATCGCCGAGCCGCGGTCGAAGACCGTCCTGCTCAGCCTCTTCGCCCTGCTCGCCCTGCTCCTCGCCGCTCTGGGCATCTACGGCATCTTCGCCTACTCGGTGTCAGAGAGGACGAACGAGATCGGCGTGCGGGTCGCTCTCGGCGCCCAGCGCAGCAGCATCTTCCGCCTGATCTCCGGCCAGGGCCTCACCCTCACCCTAATCGGGATCGTCATCGGCGTCGCCGGCTCCCTGGCCGCCTCCCGCGTCATCGCCAGCCTGCTGTTCGGAGTTTCGGCGGCGGACCTCCTCGTCTACGTCTTCACCGCCGGCTTCCTGCTCATCATTGCGTTCCTCGCCACCTTCGTACCCGCCTGGCGCGCCACGCAGACCGACCCGCTCGTCGCCATCCGCTACGAATGAGACGCCGATGCCCCCTCGGCGCGGGGGCGCCTCCTCACTTCAGGAAGGGCTCACACTTCGAGGACGATCCCCTCGGTCGCGGCAAGGCTCAGGTTGACGGGTCCACCGGCCGACTTGGGCTGCACCCGCAGGATCGCTCCGCCGTAGGTGTCGCCGAGGTAGAAGGGTCCCCAGATCGCATCGTGGGGAGCGCAGCCGTAGGCGCCGCACTGGAAGAGGTAGGGCAACGATTCCATGTGCTCCTGGACGATCCAGCCTCCTTTCTCCAGGGCGAGCCGGGCCTGCTTCTCCCACTTCTCCGCCGACGCGAACCGACCTACGATCACGTCCTTCCCACCGTACGACCGCACCTCCTTCAGCACGAGGTCTTCCCGCCTGTGGGCCAGCAGGTCCGGCAGGGAAACGCGCGTGCCGAGATACTCGACCTCCCGAGCGGTCACTTGCCGGCTCCATGGGATATGCTTGAGGAGGAGCTCCTGCTCCTCGGCACTGAAGATCGGAGAGCTCGCGTGCTCGGAGAGCAGGGCGATGTTCTGCTTGTTGGACAGGATGGGCGACAGCGGGCCGTTCAGCAGGACGAGCTTGTTGGCCTTGAAACAACGGTAGACCCCCGGGGGGGTGATCTCGCCGCTGAGCTCGACCACGGCGTGAATCTTGCGCCGGTTCAGAAAGAGTGCGTCACGGCTCGGAACCAGAGCGCCATACTGGCAGATCTCCAGAGTGCCGCGAAGCCGTCCCTGCAACTCCTGCTTCGCCAAGTCGTACTCGGCGTTCAGGTACTCCGCGGCGGCGTGCGTCAGGTAGGCCGAGTTCTCTCGAACGACGACCAGAGCGATGTTGAGCTCGCCATCCGGGCAGAGCCCCTTCCGAGCTGCTTCATCGATGACATGAAAAAAAAACTTCTGCATCGTGTTCGTATACTTGACCGCGATGCCGGACGAACGGATGAACTCGGCGGTGGCGGGGACCTCCAGATGCATACCGACGAGGACGGAGGTCTCCCATCCTCCCAGGCTGGGAGTGAAGTTGAACTCTATGCACTTGAACCCGCTGCGGGTCTCGATGAAATCCCCCCGCGATAGGACGGTCTCGACACCACTGGGCTCTGAGAGCACGATCTCGGCCAGCACGGATGATCCAATCTCATAAAAGTCACTGAACTTCGCGGGATCATTCCGGAAGATCCGCGCCGGGATCTGCCGGATCAGGCGGTTGATGCCGGCGCTCACCCGCTGGAACTCGGCGAGCTTCTCCCGGCCGACGAAGGTCGGCCAGGCCTGGATCGCATATTTCAAAAGATGCCTTTTTTGATCCAACGCCGAGAACTTTGACCGCTCGAGGAGCTCGGGACAGGTTCGCGCGAACTCGCGGAAACGGAAATCCTGTTGCGAGATGCTGCGATGAGAGGACTGCAGCTCCTCGGACCAACCCTCCTCCTCCACAGCCTTCTCCCGCGCGGTTGAAGTCAACTCGCTCATCGTCTCCTCTCCCCTCCTGCACCGGCCAGCGAAATATCCGGAGATGGTGGACGGCGGCCTGTCCCGTCCGCTACGATAAGTTATTCTAATCTGTGCGTCGGCGCAGAAAGGTCATAAATGCCCATCGATTTCAGTGAAGCGAAGGTCCCGGCTGTCAAGAGAACGGCCGAGCCCGTTACCCGCGAGCAGGCCCTGGTCTAGGCTTGGACGGCTGCCGAATGGCCTCGCTCCTCCGCCTGCTCTCGTTCCTGCGGCGCCTGTCATTGGACATCCGGCACTCCCGGCTGCGCATCGCCGTCATCGCGATCGGAGGAGTGGCGAGCGGCCTGGCGGCGACCGGGATGATCGCGTTGATCAACTCGCTCATCGGCCGTCCGGGGTCCTCGGGCCCGGCCAGGATCTGGGCCTTCGCCGCCCTCTGCGCGGTGCTGCCCGCCTGCCGTTTCGTCTCGCAGGTGCTTCTCGTGGACCTGTCGCAGAGCAGCCTGCTCGCCCTGCGGCTGCGGCTGAGCCGCCGGGTGCTCTCGGCGCCACTGCGCCAGCTCGAACAGGTCGGGGCGTCGCGTCTGCTCGCGACCCTCACCACGGACATCGGCACGATCGCCGACTCGACGGCCATGGTCCCGATCCTGCTCATGCACGTCACACTGGTGGTGAGCTCTCTCGTCTACCTGGGCTGGCTCGACACACGGTTGCTCCTGGAGGTGGCGGTCGTCATCCTGGGCGGCGCCCTTTCGTACCGTCTGGCGGCAGGCAAGGCGAGCCTCTTCTTCCAACGCTCGCGCCAATGGATGGACGAAGTGTTCGGCCAGATCCGCTCCATGGTCGAGGGCACCAAGGAGCTCAAGATGCACCGCGGCCGGCGGGAGGCCTTCCTGCAGAGCGTCGAGCACAGCACGAAGGCCCAGATGAAAGATTACAGGGCCGGTCAGATCGCGTTCTCCGTGGCCTCGAGCTGGGGGCAAGTCCTGCTGTTCATGCTGATCGGGTTCCTCATCCTGGTCCTCCCCCGGTTCCAGCCGGTCGACGGCAAGGTCCTGGTCGCCTACACAATCGTTCTGTTCCAGATGATGACCCCGTTGGAGGTCCTGCTGACGAGCCTGCCGGCACTCTCCCGCGCCACGGTGGCGATCCGGACCGTCGAGGATCTCGGGTTCTCGCTGGATGCCGAGGCGCCGGCGCCGGACCTAGCGCCGGCTGCCACGCAGGGCACCTGGGACCTCCTGGAGCTGGACGGCGTGGCCCACAGCTACCGGCAGGAAAATGACGAGAGCTTCCTGCTCGGACCAGTCGACCTGACATTCCGGCCCGGCGAGCTGGTCTTCATGATCGGCGGCAACGGCAGCGGCAAGACCACCCTGGCCAAGATCCTGATCGGCCTCTACACGCCGGAGGCGGGAGAGATCCGCTTCGCAGGCGAGGCGATCACCGATCACAACCGGGAGAGCTACCGCGAGCGTTTCTCCGTCGTCTTCTCCGACTTCTTCCTGTTTGAGAACCTGCTCGGTCTGGAGAGCGCCAAGCTGGACCAGGAAGCCCTTCGCTACCTCGAGCGGCTGCGCCTGGACCGCAAGGTGCGGGTGGAGCAAGGGCGGTTCTCCACGCTCGACCTGTCGCAAGGGCAGCGCAAGCGCCTGGCCCTGCTGACCGCCTACCTGGAGGATCGCTCGATCTACGTCTTCGATGAATGGGCGGCCGATCAGGACCCGACCTTCAAGCAGGTCTTTTACCTGGAGCTTCTCCCGGAGCTGCGGCGCCGAGGCAAGACCGTCTTCGTCATCAGCCACGACGACCATTACTTCCACGTCGCCGACCGCGTCGTCAAACTGAACTATGGGCAGGTCGAGTACGATCGCTCTGTCACAGAGCACAAGGGATTGATGATCTCTCAGCCGTTTACCTGAGCCCGCCGCTTTTCGGCCCCATTTCTGCTCCGATGCTCTAGAGATAAGTGTTGATACAGTGTTGATCTTAAAAAGTGGTGCGGCTGGGAGGACTCGAACCCCCAAGAGTTTAGGAAACAGGCCCAGCCCTGTCAATCAATGACAGCCGGTGACTCTCAACGTACAACAGGTCAAGCACTTAGCTCGATCCTGGACTGTCACCCAGTACCGCCGGTTACCACTGGTTTTCACCTCGCAGTGTGACTGGAGTGTGACTTGGGCAACCTACTCAATCACCCTGATTCAAGGGAAGTCCCGAAACTTCGTCGAATCTTTCGCGACTTCACTCGCGCCGGAGCCGGCGGCAGCGTCGATAGCGAGGACCTGCGAACGGCCCTGGAGCGTGCGATCAGGCAGGACTCCGACGCTCTTCGGCCAGTGGGTTCGGCCAGCGGCCGGATCTCGTGGACCGCCACCGGCTTGTCCGCCGCGAGAGCTTCCAATTCGCGGCAGACTAGTCTAGTAACCAGGTCCCACCAATCCGTTCCGGGTTGCTCTCGTGCTTTGGAGGACCCGCTCTGCGGCTGCATCACAAACCGCCGCTTGCAACACGAACCCGCCGCAACGCGCACCCCAGATGCCGGTCTGCGCGACAAAACAGGAGATCCGGGCGGGCGGACAGTCCAACCGGCGGGTTCAACCTCTCGACCCGGGACTGAAATGTTCAAACCTCCACGGGTTGAGCTGCCGGCCCCATGAGGCAAGCTGTTCGCCCCGGCCCTCGCTCGGCCCGCGCGATGCACGTTGCCAAGATCTCGGCGAGGGTCTCCACGTGGGGCGCTGCGATGATCGTCTGGTGGTTGCCGGGGACGGTGTGGACCTCCACGCCGCCCGCTGCGACGGTACCCCAGCCCAGGGTGGGGTCCTCGAAAATCTGCCGTCGTTGCGGAGTCGCTTCCTGGAGGGCGACCGGATCGACGCTGCTCGCCCGCAACAGGGTGATCCTTCCCGGATAGGTGGAAACCCTGTAGCGTTCGACGGCCGTCGCCCTGGAGCTCCACCCCAGGGCCAGATCGCGCAGCAGCGGGATGTCGAAACCCGGTCCGAGCGCCTCCAGGCCGCCGAGGATCTCCAGGCCCCGTGCGAGCTGGCCGTCGAGGGGAAGACCGCGCAGCGCTTCCGCATCGAGCTCCAGCGTACGCCCCTCGCCGCGGGCCTGATGCTGCAGCATGCCGGCGATGACGGCCGCGGTGTCGACTTCCGCGGCTTCGTCGCCCGGAGAGACCGGTTGATCCAGGAGGGCGAGCAGCGCCACCTCCTCTCCGGCACGGTTGAGCTGCCGCGCCATCTCGAACGCGACGACCCCGCCAAAAGAGTACCCGGCCAGAAGGTAGGGGCCAACGGGCTGAAAGCTTCGCACGGCATCGACGTACTCGGCCGCCGCCTGTTCGATCGTAACCTGCGGCGCTTCGGCCTGCCCGGCCTTCCCATCGAGGGGGCGCGCCTGGAGGCCGTAGACCGGCTGGTCTGTGCCGAGCTGTCGGGCGAGTTGGTAGTAGCCGAGGACCTCTCCCCCGAGCGCATGGACGAAGAAGAGCGGCGTCCGCGCCCCGAGGGGCTGGATCGGCACCAGCGGCGACCAGGGGGTGCCAGCCTCCTCCTCGAGGCGCGGGGCCGGCGCGGCGACGGTCTTCTCGCTTTCCCGGCCGTGCTGGATCAGTTGCCGCAGCGCGCCGGCATAGGCCGCGGCCAGTCGCTCCGCGGTCTCCCGGCGATGCGTCCGCGAGCCGTAGGTCAGGGTGATCCGGAGCCGGCCCTCGGCCACCATGCCGACGATTTCCAACGGGTGGGTGCGGCGGGCGCGCGGGCTCCGGCTGGGGCCGGCGGAGACCGTGGAAGCCCGGAAAAGAGAGCTCTCCTCGGAGGCGGCGTCGGCTTGACCCAGATATTGGCCCAGGTAGTTGAACAGGATCTCGGCCGCCGGAGCCGCTTCCAGGCGCAACAGACCGTAGCCGAGACCGCGTCCCGGCACGGCGCGCAACCGCTCCCTGGCGCTCACCAGGGCGTCGCCGGGACCGGCGTCCCCCTCCTCCAGGACGACCGGGTACAGGGAGGTGAACCAGCCCACGGTGCGCGAGACGTCGACATCGCCCGATATGGGCTCGCGGCCATGCCCCTCCAGGTCCACCCGCAGCCGCGGCGAGCCGGTCCAGCCCGCCAGGGCCCGCACCAGGGCGCTGAGCAGCGCGTCGTCGATGCGGTTGTGGTACACCGACGGCAGGGTCTGGAGCAGGTCCGCGGTTTCTTCGGCAGTGAGCTCGAAGGAGACCGTGGCTTCGTCGCCGACCAGATCGGCGGCAGAGGGGAAGTCGACGGGCAGGCGGGGGACGGGAGCCCGGGCGGTCTCGCGCCAGTAATCCAGCTCGCGGGCCAACGCCTCCGAGCCGGCATGCCCGGCATGCGCAGTCAATCGGCGAGCCCACTCTTGGAACGAGGTGGTCTTGGGCGGCAAGGTGGGGCGCAGCCCGCGCGCGGCCCGGCGGTACGCCCCCTCCAGGTCTTCGAGCAGCACGCGCCAGGAGACCCCGTCCACCACTAGGTGGTGGGTGACCCAGAGCAGCCGGTCCGGCTGCCCATTGAACAGGCAGAGGCGGGCCAGAGGTCCCGCCGACAGGTCGAAGCCCGCCTGGAGAGCCGCGGCCGCCCGCTCGAAGGCTTGGCGCCGGCGAGGCGCCGGCAGGCCCGAAAGGTCCACCTGGTGGAAGGGCGCCACCGGCTCGGCCGGCGCGTTCTCCTGCCGCCAGCCGCCCGGCTGGAGAGCGAACCGCATCCGCAGGGCGTCGTGGTGCTCCACGATGGCGGCCATGGCGCGTTCCAGGACGGCGGGGTCGAGGGGCTCTCGCGACTCCAGCAGGAGGGCCTGGTTGAAGTGGTGGGGGTCCGCAAAGCCCTGCGCGAAGAACCAGCGCTGAATCGGGGTGAGTGGCACCTCGCCTGCCACCGGTCCCTGCTCGGCACGGACACCAGCGGCATCTGTGAATGTGGCATGGCGGGCGAGCGCCGCCACCGTCTGGTGCTCGAAGATCTGCCGCATGGTGAAGCGCAGGCCGGCCTGGCGCGCCCGGGCCACGATCTGGACGGAGAGGATCGAATCGCCGCCGAGCTCGAAGAAGTTGTCGTTGACCCCCACCCGCGGCAGGCGCAAAGCCTGCGCCCAGACCGTCGCCAGGAGCTCCTCCTCGCGGGTGCGGGGCGCCGCGTACCCGGACGCGGCGCCGGGCTGCTCCGGAGCCGCCTCCGGAGCAGATAACGCTTTCCTGTCCACCTTGCCGTTGGCCGTGAGGGGCAACGCCGCGAGCGTCACGAAGGCGGCGGGCACCATGGGCTCCGGCAGACGCTCCCGCAGGCCCGAGCGCAGCGCGCCGGCCGAAGCGTCCCCCACCACATAGGCGATCAGACGCTTTTCGGAGCGATCCTCGCGGGATTGATCCCCACGCACCAACACCACCGCCTCGCGCACGCCGGGCAGGGCCAGCAGCGCCGCCTCGATCTCCCCCAACTCGATGCGCACGCCGCGGATCTTGACCTGGTGGTCCAGGCGGCCCAGGTACTCGATCGCCCCGTCGGTCCGCCACCGCGCCAGGTCGCCGGTACGGTAGACGCGCCCGCCGGGCTCCCCTCCCTCGGGGTCCGGCAGGAAGCGCTCGGCCGTCAGATCGGGGCGCTCGACGTAACCGCGCGCCAGGTTGACGCCGGCGATGAACAGCTCGCCCGGCACGCCCACTGGCACCGGCTGAAGGTTGCGGTCGAGCAGGTGGATGCGGGTGTTGGCGATCGGCCGGCCGATGGGGACGCCGCCGCGGTAGCTCTCGCCGGTCTCACAGACCCAGGAGGTGACGTCCACCGCGGCCTCGGTGGGGCCGTAGAGGTTGTGCAGCTGGGCGTGGCCGAGGCGGGCGGCGAACCGCCGGGCCAGCGCGGCGGGCAGCGCCTCGCCGCTGCACACCACGTCGCGCAGCGTGCGGCACTCCCCTGCCCCGGGCTCCTCCAGGAAGAGCTGCAGCATGGAGGGGACGAAGTGCAGGACCGTGATCCCCTGCCCGGCGATGAGCCGCGCCAGGTAGGCGTTGTCGCGGTGGCCACCGGGTCGGGCCACCACCAGGCGGGCGCCGGTCATCAGCGGCCAGAACAGCTCCCAGACCGAGACGTCGAAGCTGAACGGGGTCTTCTGGAGCACCCGGTCGGCGGCGGAAAGCTGCAGCGCCTCCTGCATCCAGAGGAGCCGGTTGACGATGGCCCGGTGGGAGATCACCGCGCCCTTGGGCCTGCCCGTGGAGCCGGAGGTGTAGAGCACGTAGGCCGGATGATCGGGATCGACGGGCACCGAGAGCGGACCCTCGTCGAGATCACCGAGATCTCCGGCCGCCGGTTCGCCGTGCTCCAGGAACAGGAAGCGATCCTCGGCGCCCGGCAGGCGATCGGCCAGGCCGGCGCGGGTCAGGATCAGCCGCAGGCGGGCATCGCGATCCTGGAAGGCGAGGCGGCCGGCGGGATGGTCGGGGTCCAGGGGGGCATAGGCCGCGCCCGCCTTGAGGATGCCGAGCAGGGCGACGAGCAGCTCGCAGGAGCGCTCCAGGAGCACGCCGACGCGGCTCTCCGGGCCACAGCCAAGGGCCTGGAGCCGGCGCGCCAGACGGTTGGCCCGCCGATCGAGCTCGCCGTAGGTCAGCTCCTCCGTCTCGAAAGTAATGGCCACGGCATCGGGAGAACGGCCAACCTGCTCTTCGATCCAGGCATGGAGCGGGCGGTCGAGAGGGTAGGCGGCGGCGGTCGCGTTCCAGGCGCGAAGCTGGAGAGCTTCCGCGGCGCTGAGCAGGCCCACCTCGCCGGCGCGCCGCTCCGGCGCTTCGACCAGGCCGGCGAGCAGTCGCTCGAAGCCCGCGAACAGGCGGTCGACCGTCGCGGCGTCGTAGAGATCGGTGGCGTGCTCGACCGTGCCGAGGAGCCCGTCGCCGTGCTCTTCGAGGCTCAAGGTGAGATCGAACTTCGCCGTCGTACCTTCCACGTTCACCGGCCGCAGGCGCAGGCTCTCGATCTCCAGGCTTGCGACGGGAGCGTTCTGCAGCACGAGCATCACCTGGAACAGGGGGGCATAGGCGAGGCTCCTTTCGGGGGCCAGCTCCTCGACCAGCTTTTCGAACGGCACGTCCTGGTGCAGATAGGCGGCCAGGGCGGTCTCGCGCACACGGCCGAGCAGCTCGCGGAAGGTGGGGGCGCCCGCCAGGTCTCCTCGCAGGTCTCCTCGTAAAACCAGCGTGTTGACGAAGAACCCGATCAGCGGTTCGAGCTCGCGGTGTGTGCGTCCGGCGACGGGTGAGCCCACCGCGAGATCGTCCTGTCCGCTGTAACG
>JAJKHS010000099.1 GCA_021154885.1 Thermoanaerobaculum sp. | reverse complement strand
CCGTTCGCGATCCGGTCCCCGATCTGCTGGTAGAGGAACCAGGTCTTGCCCGACCGCCTCATCCCCACGACCACGTCCGCCTTGCCCGGGAGCTCCGGGAGAGAGAGGTCGCGAGGGGTCACCCGCGGCAGCTCGCGCTCCTGGAAATCCGCGATCAGGCGGTCGATGAGCTCGGCAAGGCCTGTCTGTCCTTCCACGAAGGGCAGATTAGCGTAGATTTGTCCTTCAGGGAAGGACAGAGGCTGCCCGCGCCCGGCTGCGAACCCGCTGAGCTGCGGCTCAAAGCGAACTCTCACTCTCGCGGGGGAGCAACAGGGAATCGGCTTCGTTCAGGACGTCGTCGAGGTCGTAACCCTCGCCACGGATGATTTCCCGTTCACCATGGGCGAGTCGGGTCAGGATCGCGCGCTCGGCTTCGATCTGCTGGTAGGCCTCAATACTGAAGAGCACGGTTTCGGGACGCCCCTCTTGAGTGATCACTGCCGGCTTCTTGGACTCCCTCACCTGGCGAAGAACCGAGGCGGCGTTGGTCGTCAGGTCAGCAATCGGGATGAGCGTGTTGGGTTTAGTCATGAGGAGACCAGCTTACCCCAAGGGACGCTGTGGGCAAGGCCGGCTGAATCGAGCTCAGGCCTCAAGCGGACGGACTTGCCGCCGCTGAGGCCTGAGCGCCTGTCTTCGGTCCAATCTAAGGATGCGGCTTTTCCGAAACCGCCGCTGGATCCGCCACGATCACCCGATGCGCCACACTGGAGACTTTGCTGCCTCCGGTCTCGAAGTCGAGCAGGTCGACGGCGATTCCCGGCCGTCGAAAAGCCAGCGCCCGCTGGACCGCATTGGTGTTCGGCCCGGTGCCGGATGCCGCGAGCCCTGCGGAAGTCGTCCGGCTACCGGCGGAGACGACGAGGATCTCGCCGGCGAATCCCTGCGCATTGGCGAAGGGGGTCGAGTCCTGACGCAGCAAGGAGTGTACCTGAAGGTTCAACGGTATCCGGTTGCCTGCCGGCAACAGCGGCTGCACGTGAATCCGTGCCAGACTGACGGTGCCGAACGGCTGCTCAAGGGATGATCCATTGAGGTCGACGAGAGCGACTCGGTTGCCGGAGGTGACCGTGGCGAGGCCGTTCGCCAGTTGGGGTGTGGTGCCCGGCTCAACCTTGACGACCTTGGCTTGCGCTGGATCGAAGATGAAGTCGACCTGGGTGGCGCCGACGACGTCGGAGCCGGAGAACATCTGTACCTCCAGCACCGCGGTGCCGCCTTCCGGTATGGCGACCGACGGCTGCGCGAAAAACACGTCGCCTTGGAACTGCGCACGGACGATCGTCGGCGCCAGCAGCAGGGCGACACCGACGAGAAGGGTGAGTTGAATTTTTCTCATGACGGTTGCTCCTTACTGCACTCGGATTTGGAAGGTCTTGACGACGCCGGGCGTCAGGTCAGTGCCTGACAACGGGTCGCCGCCGATGACAGTGGCGCCGGAGAACTCGATGAAGTAGGTGCCGACGCCGTCGGGCGCCGCCCGGCCGATCATCTCGACCGTATGGTCCCCGGCCTGCAGGTTGACTGTAGTTGATATGGAGCGGACCGGTTGGTTGCTCGTCAGCACTGTCCGCCCCTCGATCCTCACCTCGAAGATGTCGTCGTTCGCGGGACCGTTGTCCCCCATGGTGATGGTGACCGGCCGGCCCTTGCAGGTCACCGACGCCTTCTTCTCCGTGGTCTCATCGCAGATTTTGCGAGTGGCGGTGAAGGTGACCTTGTCGACCGGGCTGCTGCTCTGATCTGGGCAGGTGTACTGGGCAGTCCCGTCGCTCGCGAAAGTGACGGTGCCAACGTTCGGTTCCGGCCCCTTCATGATCTTGCTCAGGTCGTCAGGCAGCGGAGCACCCCTATGCAGGTTGTCACACACCTTGTTCGTGAAATCCTCCAGCGCCGTGCCGATCGCGGTTTCGCCCACTAGCCGTCCTACGGCCTTTGCAAGCCTGTCTTCAAGCTTCATGAGCAAGTCTTTCGACAGGAGATTGACCACCTTTTGCACCCCAGGGAGTGCAAGCTTCTTGGTCAGAAACCGTTCGACCGCTTTCTTGGCCAGTGTCTCGATCAGCTTATCGGTGCCCTGTCCGACGGTGAAGCTGCAGAGGTCGTCGATACCAATCAGCTCGACGTCCGCCTGCAGCTTTACCGCCTCGCCGGGCTGAGGGGTCTCGGGGGTGGCCTTGAACCGCAGGTCGGCGTCCATTTTCGTTATGAAGCTGTTGAGCAGAAGTGGGACCTCGAGGAAGGCCTCAGCAGAGCCGCAGGTGGTCGCCCATCCGTACAGAAGGAGGGCGTCGGCCGGGCCGGTGACAACTGCAGCGGTTACCGCGGCCACGAAGAGGGCATCGCATGACCAGCCGAGGATCTGGCCGCCGAGGTCGAGCAGATGGGCGGCCTTTTTGACGAGGCACAGAGCGCTCAGGATATCGTCCACCGATGCCTTGCCCGTCGCCAAGTCCTGGAGCCTGGCGCGCAACTCGACGCCGTCCGTGACCAGGAACGCGCTGAGGCTCTTCCTGTAGTCAGGATAGCCGTTGGCGTTGGCGTAGAGGAAAAACAGTTTCGCCAGCTCATCTGCGTTCGGCTTGTCCAGCAGGGCGCGCAATTTCCCCATCTCAGCGGCCACGTCATCGTGGGCCACGGTAAAGGCGGCAAGCAGCAGCTCCTTCTCGTCACTGCCGACGTTGGACAGCTCCATCAGTTGGCGGATGGCGTCCTGGTTGAGCTCGACGACCGAGGTGTAGTCGGCGAGCAAGGCGGTGAGCGCCGCCTTCGGATCCGCCGGCAGCGGCGGCGGCTCATCGACCTGGAAGGTGAAAGTCTCGACGACGGCGCCATCGCGGCGGATGCGGACCTCTACCGGCCCCGGCACCACCTGCAGACTGCCGCGTTGCGTCGCGTCCAAGGGGATGATGAAGGTGGCGTAGCCACGAGCGGGCCGCAGCGGCTGCTGCAGCCAGGCCGCCTGCCCCACCTCGATCTCGATCTTCGCCGTGGGGTCGAGCAGGTTGGGAGAGATGAGATTGACGCGCACTCCCGGAGCCCCATGGACGGGCGAGAGAGAGCTCGGCAGCGGCTGGCCGGCCGCGACGGCCTGGCCGAGTTGGAGCGCGTCGCCCGGGGTCACCTGGCCGTCGAGATCGATATCGGCGGCAGGCGCGGCGGCGGCGGACAATGCTTGCAGACGGCCGGCGTGCTTGGCCACCAGGTGCGCATCTTTCAAGGTGATGACGCCGTCCCCGTCGACGTCGCCCACCTGGGCTGGCAAACCGAGCTCGGGCGGTCCCTGAGTGGCCGGATTAAAGACCTGGACGCCGGTCACGACCTGCACGGCGTTGTTGTTCCGATCGATGGCGGTCAACGTTGCACCGTAGAGGCCCGGTGCCTGGAAGGAAACCGAAATGGTCTGGCCGGTCAGCTCGCGGCCGTCGGTGAGCTTCCATTGCCACCGGTCGACGGTCGAGGTCGACTGCACGACTCGGCCGGAGAGCTTGAACAGGGTACCGGGCACACCGCTGGTCCGGTCCACGTCGATGGCGACGATCGTAGAGCTGACACCGCCGCCGCCGCCGGAACAGTCGCAAGGCGTATTCGAGGGCGACCCGGCGGCCACGGTTGCCGCCGGCCGGGTGGGCGGAATGAGCGGGGCGACTCGGGTCGCGGTGGTGATCGAGACGCTGCCCGGGCTGGTAGCACCGTTGGCATTGATGGCAACCGGGAAACGCTTTTCGGGTGGCCGGAAGTCGATCCCGCCTTTCCGGGCATCCACCTCCACCCTACCTCCAGCTCCGGCGGTGCCGACGGCCTCGACGCCGCCATGAATCATAATGGCCGCGCCGACCAGCGAGTGGACCCGGCGGAAACCGTCCGCGGCGCAGCTCACCAGCTTGATGCTGCCACCGCTACCGCCGCTGGCGCGCACCATGGTCGTGTCCAGGAGAGTCAGCTTCTGGCCGGACTCCAGGGAGATGGAACCGCCCAGGCCCGCGCCGTCCAGGGCCTGGGCGAAAATCCTTGCCGAGCCTTCAATCGTGATTTCACCTCCGGCACAGAGCCGTAGACTGCCGCCAGCATTGCGTCCGTCGGCTCGGAGACTGGCGCGGCCGGCGAGGTGGATGCTCCCGGCGCGAATTTCAATCTGTGGTCCTTGCACCTGCAGGTTGCTGGCCGGCCGGATCGCACTTCTGCCGGAGAGCTCGAAATCGCCTGCCACTGCGAAAACAGCTCGGGCCCGGTCCACGACGATCTCGGCGTTGCCGCTCAGCGCCAAGCCGTCGAGGGTCAGCGTGCCGTCTGCCACGCCGTCCAGGTCCATGGCGCTGCCGTCGAGATCGCTGAACTTCAGGCTGTTGCGGTTGAGACGCAACTCCTCAGCGTGCCCGACAGCCGGCAAGAGCAGGGTGCCTGTCGTCAGGGCAATTAGAAACATGCGGATGAATCGTTTCTGGTTGAGCATGTCTGTTCTCCCATCCTCCGTGTCAGCGAAAAGACTTCGCACACTTCCATTCGTGGGAAGTCCAACCGATATGGACCCTCCTCTGGCGCTAATGTTTAGAGCTGGAGATCAGTCAGTTTCCAGAAACCACCGCCAGGCCGGTACGATACGCACTCTATTGCCGGCGATCTCGACGGTGCCTTCTTCCCGCAGAGTGACCAGAGTGACCAGGGTGGCCCGCTCGCAGGTGGTCTCTGCCAGCCCTTCCGTCAGGGCTCGCAACTCGCGCTGGCGGGTCGCCGGATCCTCCAGATCGGTGCAGACCTGGACCAGCTCCCGCGTTCCCCTGGGGTCCTCCGCCAGGAAATCGACTTCATAGCCGGAGCCGGTCGCCACGTACGCCAGGGATTTTCCACTGCGCCTCAGCTCCAGGTAGACGGCGGTCTCCAGCAGGTGGCCGATGTCCCCGGAGGCCCGAAAGGAGAGGGCCGTCGAGAGGGCGGGGTCGACGGGGTAGCACTTCCGTGGATTGACCTGGCGGACGCGGAGCGAGGGGGAGGCGACCGCTATCGTGGAGACGAGGAAGCTGTCCTCCAGATGGGCCAGGTACTCGTACAGCGTATCCTT
>JAJKHS010000098.1 GCA_021154885.1 Thermoanaerobaculum sp. | reverse complement strand
TCCACCACCGGCGGCGCCTGCACGGGCACCGGCGTGCCGCCGACGCGGATCGACGGCGCCATCGGCGTGCTCAAGGCCTACACCACGCGGGTGGGCGGCGGACCGTTCCCCAGCGAGCTGACGGATACGACGGGCGAGTTCCTGCGCCGCCGCGGCAACGAGTTCGGCACCGTCACCGGCCGGCCCCGGCGCTGCGGCTGGTTCGACGCCGTGGCGGCCCGCTACGGCCAGCTCCTGAACGGCGTGAGCACGGTGGCGCTGACCAAGCTCGACGTCCTGGACGACTTCGACGAGATCCCGGTCTGCGTGGCCTACAAGCTCCACGGCGAGACCCTGCGCGAGTTCCCGCCGGACCGCCGCAGCCTGGAGGCCGCCGAGCCGGTGCTGCGCACCTTCAAAGGCTGGAAGCGCTCGACCGTGGGAGCGCTCGAATGGCCGGACCTGCCGCAGGAGGCCCGCGACTACGTCGACTTCCTCGAGCAGGAGATCGAGGCGCCGGTGACCCTGGTCTCCACCGGTCCCCGCCGAGAGGAGACGATCGTGCGATCCCATCCCGACCTCGACCGCCTCACCTCCGGTCGCCTGGGCCGGGTGCTGGAGCAGCGGTGAACGGTCGGGGCGGCCTTGGCGATCTCCTTCCGTTGGGCCAAGGGCCTAGGGTGGGCGGGCGGTTTCCCGGGGTCCGGCGGGGGTAGGAGAATCGGGTACGCAGAAGCTTCGCCGGCGCACCCAAGGCGAACGCCGTTCGCCGCCATGGAGGGGGAAGCGATGGCAGGCAAGCAAAAGCTTCAGGACCCGGAGGGCATGCCACCCTGGTGCTCGGCACGGACGGCGGCGGCCGGTACCACCTCGCCGGCCGCCGGCGGGCGCAGCTCGTCGCTACCATGCCGGCCATGGCCCGCTACCGCTGGCCGGCCGGTCGTAGGGCAGGCCCAAACGTCGAGGAGGGACCGATGAGCGACAAGAGTTTGCTTCAGGAGTTGCGGCGGGCCGTGGGACGGCACCACGACGTCGGCCTCGCCGACGTCGGCGGCTGGATCGGCGCGGGCGATCTCGCCCGCGCCGGCTTCTGGGACGCTCGCGAGGGACGGCCGCGGACGTTTGCGGGCGTCGTCGACGAGGCCGGCCGGCTCACCTGGTGGGAGCTCGCGGCCGCGGCCGAAACGATTGAGACGGTCGAGACGCGGGCGGTGGCGGCGTGAGCGTCGCGGCGGGGGAGCGCAGCTCGTCGAGCGCCGGCAGGGCGCCGGTGCCCGTGCAGCTCGGGCTGTTGTTCGCGGCGGGAGGTCCGACGTCGGCCCCGGCAGCACCGGCGGACGTCGCCGAAGCGCTGGCTTCGAGGCCTGCGCTGCCTGCCTCCTACGTTGGCTCGGCGGTTCGGGTGCTGGTGGAGCGGCCGGCCGCGGCCGGCCGGACCCGTGGCCGGCTCTGGGTCGAGCGCTGGACGGTGGCCAGCGCCACGAACGACCAGGTCGTCTATGTCGTCGCGAGGAGCTGCGACGGAACGATGGGCTGCAGCTGCAAGGGGTGGACCCTCCACGCCTCGCGGCCGCAGTGCCGGCACATCCGGGCGGTGCTCGAAGGGGGGCAGGCCCATGGATCGTGAGAGGGACCGCGAGGACGTCGCCCCGGGCGACGTCCTCGCAGCGCCGAGCTGGTCGGCGCCGCTTGAGCCGGGGGAGCTGCTGGCGCTCGCCGGCGAGCGCGTGCGCTCCGAGCACAGCCGGCGGGCCTACCGGGACGGATTCAAGGCCCTGGCGGCCTTCCTGGGGGCTGCGGACGAGGGGCGGCTCTGGCGGCCCTGCTCGGGGCGGGAAGCCGGGGAGCTCAGGCTCTGGGCCTGCGCTACCGCCAGGCGCTGCTGGAGAAGGGATTGGCACCGGCGACGATCAACCTGCGCCTGTCGGCGCTTCGGAGCGCCGTGCGCCTGGCGCGGCTGTCGGGGGCCGTCGATTGGGATCTCGTCGTGCCGCTCGTGCGGCGCGACGGGCCGTTACGGGAGACGCGGGGGCCGGCGGTGGCGGACGTCCGGCGCCTCCTGGAGGCCGCGGGCGCCCAGGAGAACGAAGACAAGGCGGCCCGGGACGGGGCGCTCGTGCGGATCCTCTACGACCTCGGGCTGCGCCGCTCGGAGGTCGTGGACCTTCGAGCTCGGCGACGTCGACCTTCGGGCCCTGACGCTCGCCGTGGTGCGCAAGGGCGGGGCGAGAGTCCTCCTCGAGCTGCCGGCGCCGACCGCCGCGGCGATCGTCGCCTGGGTGGCGCGGCGCGGCACCCGGCCGGGCCCGCTGTTTGTCGAGCTGACTCGCCGCGGCGAGCGCCGGCGGCTGGCCGCTGGCGGCCTGTACTTCGTCGTCCGCCGGCTCGGCGAGGAGCTAGGAGTGCGGGTGCGGCCGCACGGGCTGCGGCACACGTCGATCACGAGCGTCCTGACGGTCGCAGCCAACCGCGGCCTGCCGTTGCCGGAGGTGCTGGCGGCCACGGGTCACGCCCGGGCAAGCATCGCGGGGGCCGCAGAGCCGGGGGGGAAATTCGGGCGCCCGATCGCTGAAGGCAGGGGAGGGCCACTGGTTCGACCGGCTCGTTCGACCGGCCGGCGGCCCGGGGAGCACGCCTCGCGGCGGACGGCCTGCCGTTTCCCGGAGTCCTGGCGGCCACGGACATTTCACTGGCAACTCACCATCGTTCCCCTTGGATTCGCAGCACTGAAAGACGCCTTGGGTTGTCTGGAAGCAGACTGCCGGAGCAGCACTTGTTCTTACCGAAACCGCAGTTTTCGCCGAACGCTACGCAATCAGGGGGGGAAGTGTTAGGGCACGATCCGTTCTGACAGGAGGCGCCTCCGGAACAGACTGCTGCTGCCGGCGCAGCACAGTTGCCCAGGGTCGCCGCAGGCTTGACAGACCCCTCCGAAGCATTTCGCTCCGGAGCCGCACGCGATCCCGGCGCAACAGCTCTTGTCGCATGGAGTTGACAGCGTCACGACTGGGCTCCGAGGGACTTGCAGTTGGCGACGACCGCGGTGCCGCCTTTAGGCAGTCTGCTTCGTGGTTGGGAGGTCGGCGGCGCCGCCGGCGCGGGACGCTTGTCGAGCTACGGGCGCCGATAGCCGCAGCGATCGGCGCCTTGGGTTGGCGGGGCGGATTCGAGGACCCGCAGGTAACTACCGGCGCGGCCACCCGCGCCAATGAGGCAAATTTGCCTGACCCTGAGCTTAGCTCCTAGAAACCACAGGCGCCATAAGTGAAACCACAGAGGGCTTCGCCTGCCGGGCAGGAAGGCGGTAAGCATTGTGAACAAGCCTGTTTCGCCAGGGCGCACGTGGAGCCGAGTCCTGTGCGGTTATAGATGGTTCTGACCATCCCTTCAGCGCAGCATGACATCGTGCAGGTGACGAAGTGGTCACCAACGCCACAAGTAACCGCTGCCAACGGCTGTTGCAAGGAGAGGCTGAAGACGGTGGCGAGGGCAATGACGAGGAAGGCGAAGCGCAGCAGCTTACGGGTCATCATGACTCATCTCCTTATTGGGAAGGGCTGGTCCCGGCAGCCAGGGTTTCGGAAAAGTGTGCGGGGGCGGCCGATGGCTTCAGCAGATGGTGCCGCCGCAGCCGCTGCAGCCGGCGCAAAACCCCCAGCCGCAGCAGTTCGTCTGGGCGCCGGCGGCCGTACAGACTAGGTTAGGGGAGCGAAGGCAGGTGCAGACGGCTGCACAGTCAGGGGGGAGAGCCATCAACTGGACGGCCCGGACGACGAGCAGAGCGGCGACTAAGAGGGTGAGACGGAGCAGGGGCTTCATGGCAAACCTCCTTGGACGAAGTTGAACGCCGGGGAAGCGGTCTCAAGAGACAGATAGTATAAGCAAGTCCGAAGTAAATAGCGCGTTAGGCCGGCGACGGGCCGCGGGACCGGCCGGCCGGTCACCAACCGTGGGCTCGGCGAGTGCGTCTTGACGGCGCCAATTCGCGACCCGGCCGGAAGAGTCCGCGGCCGGGCGGCGGCGATCCGCGACGCCGGGGGCGGGACCCTCAAGGCTGGACGTAAATCGAGTACGTCCAGCAAGCGCGGCCGGCCTAGAAGCTCATGATAACACCTATTATCGTGATATACTTCCCTTGCCGGCGAGGTCCTCGCCGGCGCACCCAAGGCGAACGCCGTTCGCCCACCCACCGAGGAGGGACCCCGAGATGATCCACAAGCCCGTGCTTCAGGAGCTGCGCGAGACCGTGGGACGCACCTACAACGTTGGCTTGGGCGACGTCGGCGGCTGGGTCCGCGGCGAGCTCGCCCTGGCCGGCTTCTGGGACGGCCAGGAGCACCGGCCGCGCTCCTTTGCCGGTGTCGCCGACGAAAGCGGCGAGCGGCTCACCTGGTGGGAGGTCCTGGACCACGGCGCGACGCCGGCGGCGGGGGCGGCGTGAACGGTGTGAGCGGGGCGGTGGGGGAGCGGGCGAGCGCGGGCCGTCAACCGACTCCAGTGCAATTGGGGCTGTTTGGGCCGTCGCCGATGGCTCTGGCCACGACGGCGGCCGTCCTCCAAACCACTCTTTCCGCCGCGATGCCGGCGCCGGTCGTGGCCGCAGTGAGGAAGATGGCCACGGCCGCCCTCCGGGCGGGCGGCTGGGTCGAGCGCTGGTCGGTGACGAGCAGCTCGGCGCCGTCCGTGGTCTACGTCGTCGCGCGGCGCGCGGACGGGACCATGGGCTGCAGCTGCAAGGGCTGGATCTATCACGCCTCCCGGCCGCAGTGCCGGCACATCCGGGCGGTGCTGGACGAGCGAGGAGGGGCGTGAGGGGCCGGGACGGCGAGGACATCGCGGACGTCGCGGACATCGCGGGGGACGTCCTCGCCCTGGGCGGGGCCGCGGCGCCGCTCGGGCCGGCCGAGCTGCTGGAGCTCGCCGGCGAGCGGGTGCGCTCCGAGCACACCCGCCGGGCCTACCGGGCGAGCTTCAAGGAGCTGGCGGTCTTCCTGGAGGCGCCGGACGAGGGGGCGGCCCTCTCGGCACTCCTCGCCGCGGGGAGCCGGGGAGCCCAGGCCCTGGTGGTGCGCTACCGTCAAGCTCTCCTGGACAAGGGCCTCGCCGCGGCGACCGTGAACCTGCGCCTGTCGGCGCTGCGCAGCGCCGTGCGCCTGGCGCGGTTGTCCGGCGCCACAGAGTGGGACCTGGTCGTGCCCCGGGTGCGAAGCACGGAGCCACCCGCGCGGGAGACGCGCGGGCCGGCCGTCGAGGACGTGCGGCGCCTCGTCGAGGCGGCCGGCGCCCAGGAGTCCGAGGACAAGGCGGCCCGGGACGGGGCGCTGCTGCGGCTCCTCTACGACCTCGGCCTGCGCCGGTCCGAGGTCGTGGGCCTGGACCTCGATGACGTCGACCTCGAGGCGCGCACGCTCTCCGTGGTGCGCAAGGGCGGGGAGAGGGTCCTCCTTGAGCTGCCCGAGCCCACGGCCGCGGCGATCGCCGCCTGGGTGGAGCGGCGCGGCACCCGGCCGGGCGCGCTCTTCGTCGAGCTGATGCGCCGCCGTGGCGAGCGCCAGCGGCTGGCGGCAGGTGGCGTCTACTTCATTGTGCGGCGGTTGGGTGAGGAGTTGGGCCTGAGGGTGAGGCCGCACGGGCTGCGGCACGCATCGATCACCAGCGTCCTGACGCTGGCCGCGCAGCGCGGGGTGCCGCTGGCGGAGGTGTTTGCCGCCACGGGTCATGCCCGGGGGAGCGTGGCCGTGGTGTTGGACTACTTTGACCTGGGAAGGAGCCGGCAGGGCGAGCTGGCGCGGCTGGTGGCAGGGACGGTGGAGGGCCAAGGACGGGGCGGGGACGAGGGAGCAAAGACGAGCCGGGTTCAACCCTTCAGCTCTAGGAAGCAGCCGAGAGCTGCAAAGATCTGATCCCACCTGGAGTAAATCTTCGCACGCTCGGGGCTGGAACCCCCAGTAGGCTGCCTGCGCGCCGCCTGGCCCCTCGCGATCCGAAAACGCCCATCGCTCTTTAACTTTTAACTTCAACCACCCCTCAGATACGCGCGTTCGGCCTCCGGCCGGAGGTCGGCGATGAGGCCGATAGGCCGAAGCCGCTACGCGCTCTCCTGTGGAGATCGCGATCCGGGCACTGGCGGCCAACCAGATGAGGTCGTAGCGCGATCCTCGCCGGCTACCAGGAGGGGCTGGAACCGTGACTGCGGAGTGGTTACCGATAGAGGGCCGGCGAGCCCTGGGGCTCGCCGGCTGGCCTGGATTCCGGAGGCTTCTACCAGAAGTAGCCGAACACCTCGATCGACAGGACCAGGGTTCCACCCGCGGTCATCTGGCCGGGGCTGGCGGCGAGGTCGTCGGCCAACGTCGACAGCGGGACGATCGTCCCCATGGAGAGCCCCGGCTCATTGGCGTCGAACCCGACGGTCGAGACCGCGACGCCAGACAGGGGAAGGTTGGAGGGATAAACGGTCAACGCTCCCGACGAGGTGGGAGCGGCCACCACCAGCCGGAGGAGCGCTGCTTTGGCGCCAACGGGGACTCCGCAGTTCCCCTGGATCTGGAACGTGCTCACCGTGCCGGTCGCGAGGACGGCGCTGTCGACTGACCGGCAAGGGACGAGGGTCTGGTAATGGAGCGGAGCGCCCGACTTGAAATAGCCGTTGACGTCGAAGTAGGCATGGACGGACGCGCCCACGGGCCCGCCGAAATAGGCGGAAAGATCGGCAGTGGTGGACGAGAGGTTCACTCGGGCGTCGTTGCGAAGATCGGAGATCCCGCTCTGGAAGTTGATCGTCGAGGTTCCCGGGAGGCTGATGTTGCTCGGGAAGAGCGTAATGTATCCGCTGGCGGCAGGGGTCGGCACGCCGATGTGGAGCGAAGCCACGGCGGCCCCTACCGGCATCCCGCAGACACCCTGAGCCGTGAAGGTACGCACGGTGCCGGCCACGAGCGGCGAATTCGAAAGCCGGGTGTCGGCCATCCGGCAGGGTGGGAGGGTCTGGAAGCCCAGTGGCCCCTGCGCTCCCGGGGCCGGAGTCGTATCTCCGCTGAAGTATCCCTGGACGTCGAGGATCAGATGAACCTGCCCAGGCGAGCCCGCGACCTCGGGGTAGATGCCGAGGGTCCCCGCGCCGTTGGTCGCCAGCAGGATGACCGCGCTGTTCGCTCGCGGTGACCTCTCCGGCGCGAAGTTGATGCTACTCATTGCGCCCCACGAGGTGGTGAGGTCCCCTGGGTAAAGCCTTATGTTGCCGTTTCCGGTGGGTGAAACAACGGTGACGTTGAACGAGACGGCCTTTGCCGTGCTCGGGACCCCGCAGCTCCCGGCGATGCTGACGATCCGCGATTGGCCGTTCGTCAGTTTGGTGGTATTGCGGGTATCCAGGACCCGGCAGGAAGCCACGGCGAAGTAATTCGGCGCCACCGGGACCAGGACCGAGCTCCTGACGATGGAGACTCTCTTGCTCTTGGACGACTGCCGGCCCAGCGAGTCCGTGACCGTCAGAGTCACCGTATAGTTCGTAAAGATATCGGGAGAGTACGAGTAGCCATTGCCCGTCGTCGCCCCGGAGCCCTTGGAGGTTGAATCCCCAAAGTCCCAAGAGTAGGTGAGACCGGTCCCCGTTGAACCGGTGCCGTCGAATGAACACAACAGGCCCGTGCAGGCGAAGCTGAAGCTGGCCACTGGCGGCGGCGGAGGGGTGCAGGTCAGCGAGGCAGGGCTGAAGCCAAGGTCCGTGCCGGAGCTCTCGAACCGCAGGTTCACCGTATGCGTGTTCCCATCCCGCAGCGCGGCCGGCGTGGCGATCGAGAAGCCGTGCAGCCCATTGTCTCCCAGGGAGGCGCCCACGTCGGGACGGGAAGCGTTCGCCAGCACGGTCGTGAGCAGAGCTCCGTTGTTGTAGATAGAAACGTTGATCGAGGTGTTGAGACGGTTGCGGTCGGCCGCCCAACCCTTGAGCGTGTCGCATCCGGCAAGCTCCAGAGTCCCCGCGTAGTTGAGGGGAGGAGCGCAGGTCAGAGAGGTGGGGCTCAAATTCAGGTTCGTGCTGGAGCTCTCGAACCGTACGCTGACCTGATGCGCGTTCCCATCCCGCAGACTGAGCGGCGTGGGGATCGAAAAGCCGTGCAGTCCCTCAAGAGAGGTGCCCAGGTCAGGGCGGGAGTTGTTCGCCAGCAAGGTCGTGAGCAGAGCGCCGTTATCATAGATGGACACGGTGATCGAGGTGTTGAG
>JAJKHS010000097.1 GCA_021154885.1 Thermoanaerobaculum sp. | reverse complement strand
CGGGCCTCTTCGTCGAAGGCTCCGCGCGTCAGGCCACTACTGAAGAGGACGTCGTCGCCGTAATCGATGGTCAAGCGGTGTTGCATGGCGGCCTCCTGGCCGCCCTAGACTAACACGACCGGAGCGCTGGGCGACACGGCGTGCCGGCTGGTGACTGGAAGCTCCACGGAGCCGTTCTCGGGCAACCCCCGGTGGAGCACCCGGGCGGCTCGATGCTGAAGTCCTACCGCCCCGACGGCGAAACGCTTCTGCCCTCACCGGCTGACGGCGAAGCCGGCAGTCCGGTGCAGGAGCCTAGGTTGGGCGACTCTCCGAAGCGATCTTAAAGACAGTCTGCTTCGACAATTGTGGACCTCTATTCGGGCCTGCCTAGGGTACGACCTCGTAGCGAATCAGGACACTGGCCGTTGACTCTCTCTGGCCTCGAGGGAACAACACAAAATCTGCCGCGATGAGCCCAGGGCGCAACTGCTGGTCAGGATCGTCTAGCAAGATGGCGAAGCGGAGTGTCGCCTCACCTTCCTGCCCTTCGACGTCGGCTTGGGCGATAAGCGGATTCGTAAGGAGCGGTAAACCGAAAGGCAGCGGATGCACGATTACACCAATCTTGCCGCCAGCAGGCTGTTCAAATGTATAACGGAACCGGGCAAGCACCTGTACCTCCCCGCCAAGTTGCACGCGCGTGCCTTCTGGAGGGTCCACACTAAGTAGGACGAGCGTATCACGCCGAGCTGCTGGCTCCGTCGGAGAAGATGATCCCCCTCCGCAGCCGAAGGCTAAAGCGGTCATCACAACCAAGGTGACTCGTATCTCTAGAGTTCCGCGCATAGCCTCTCCCTGGCGTTAGTCAAGAATGGATTTCGATCTAATCATCGACCTTGTAAATCGCGCCCAACGGAGTAGGAGGTGAGCGGCGGGACCGCACGACAGGGCGGTCCCCGTCCGCTCGACCGATTGGGTTGGGCGCCAGAGATGTGAGTTGGCCGTAGGTCGCGTGTGCCGACAGGCAGATTTGTCACCATAACCTGGCCCAAATCCTCTCAATCGCATATTGGCTGATCCGGATTAGCGGGAATTGATCGAGATGAGTAGCACTCCCAAGTGGTACCGTAATAGCACTCGCAGTATCCTGGCCCGTAGTACCCCCAGTTACAGGCGACTCTCGTACCCGTCGGGCAACTCTGCCCCTGCAACTGGTTGAAATCAACGCAACAGCTAGGATATTCGTCAACGGGATAAGGTTCAATTGGATAAGGAGGCCACGCTTTGGCCGGCGAGGGGCCCGCAATCCAGAACACCACGACGAGAGCTGTTGTCAGACCGCACAAAAGGATGCTCCTGTTCATCGTTTCTCCTTTCTACCTACGACTATCTATCGTGCCAAGTTCGACCGTTACTTTGCTCAAGCTGTTCCCTTGTCTCGACGGCCATGGCTCTAGAACAGCACGGACTAGCCGAATACAACCGAAGAAGTTACTTCGCCCAACCGCGTTTTAAACTTCTCCGCTTTTGCCCCTTACGTCCATAGCGACTCGCCGTAGTTCCAGTCCGAATTACCTTCGGCTTGTGTATCCTCCTCATTCTACAGAACATTGAGATCATACGCCTGTTCCTAAACCTCGTCAATGCCTCGGATAAGCATGCCTGAGGGGGGAGCGACTTCGGGTCACCCTGTGGGAGGCGCGTTCCAGTCCGGCTCCCAGACGTATCTGGTTGATGAGGTTGGCGTTGGCGGGAGCAGATCCGCTCTCGGCGTTCGGATAAGCATCGCAAGGGCGTGGGTGCAGGGAGAGATAGCCGGCAACGATATGCATTCCAGGCTCTGCAGTGTAAGAGAGGTAAGCTGCTGTGGCTCAATCACATACACCGAATCCTCTCTGGCCGAGCCAGAGGCTTAGACGCCTCGGGAGGGTGGATAAGGTCAGCGGCTTATACGGCACGGCAGAGCCGCCATGCAGGCCGTGGGTGGGCACGGCGGCCTCGTCGAAGCGGGGCTGCCAGAAGCCCCACCCGGCCGTCTCCCATCACTTCCCCTGCGCCTCCTTCAAAATGAGGGCGGCCAGCTCCTCGTAGTCGCCGCCGAAGTGGTGGGCGCCGGGCAGCTCGACCGACTTGCCTAGGGCGGCCGTCAGCTCCGGACAGAGGCTGTCCTTCTCCTTCGCGCCGTGGAGGCAGAGGACCGGCGGGTGGCCGGCGAGCTTCTTCACCTCCGGCAGCACCGGCTGGCCCGAGGAGCCGCCGCCCAGCCAGTCGCTGACGTGGAACTCGAAGGCCGCCTTGGTGCTGGGGCCGAGCAGGGCGATCAGCTTGACTTTGCCCAGCAGGTCGGCGGGCAGGCGGCTGGCGGCGAAGGGGAGCACGTCGGCGCCCAGGGAGTAGCCGATCAGCAGCGCCTGCGGCCGCTTCCAGGTCGCCAGGTAGTGGCGCAGGATGCGTTCCAGGTCCTTGGCCATGACGTCGGGATTGCGGGCGGTCCAGAAGTACTGGAGCGAGTTGAGCCCCACGACCGGGATGCCCTTCGCCGAGAGAGCCCCCGCCACGTCGCGGTCGATCCCGGCCCAGCCGCCGTCGCCGGAGAGGATGACGGCCATCAGCTCGCTTCCAGAGGCGCTACCCTTGGCTGGCACCTCCACCAGCGGCAGGTCCTGGACGGCGGGGCCACCGCTCCGGGAGCCTCCCGGCGCGGGCACCCCTGAGGGGGCAGCGACGGCGGGCCTCGCCGGCGTCTTCTCCAGGATGCGCTGGTACGCCTGCCGGAACTGGGGCTCCCACTTGTAGGTCTTGGAGAAGCCGTGCCCGACGTCGGGCAGCAGGACGGTCTCGCCGTTCTTGACCTGCGAGACGTAGTGGACGACGTCGTCCTTGTTACAGACCTCGTCGATGGTCCCCTGGAAGGCGACCCACGGCGCCTCCAGGGTCGCGGTCGGCTGAAAGACCAGCCCCTTGTTCTTTGGCCCGGGCACGCTGGCGATGCCGTGACCGGCGCAGAGCGGATGCTGGAGGTCCAGGTCGGGGCAGAAGCCCAGGCTGAGGGCGCCGCGGAAGGTGTTGGGCGGCGCCTGCGCGAGCACGGCGTAGGCCAGGGTGGCCCCGGAGGAGTAGCCCACGAGCACCGGCGGGACGTAGGTGGGCAAGCCGAGCGTCTTCTGGACGAACTTGCTCAGCAGCTCGAGCTCGGAGGCGGGGTAGACGCAGCTCTCCTGGGAGGCGTTGAGCTTCTTGAGGTACTGGGGAACGTTGATCCCGACCACGAGGGAGTCCATCTCCGACAATATGCGGGCCATGTCCACCACGCCCAGGTTCCAGCCGCCGTCCCCCGAGAAGAAAAGGACGACGTTCTTTGGATGAGGCGAGGAGCGGTAGATCGCCACCTGGCCGAAGCGGCCATACGACAGGCTCTCGGGAGGCTTGGCCGGGGTGATCGCGGCCGGCGCGGCCGGCGGCTTCGCCGGCGTCGCGGCGGCAGGCCTGGCCTTGGGTTTGAGCGCCCGGGCCGGGTCCGGCAGGCTGGCCGCCAGGAGCAGGAGGCCGAGGAGGTGCGCGGTCATCTTCTTCACGGAATCTTCCTTCCTTGCTGGGGAGTGCCGCCGGCCTCCAGCGACTGGACGAGCTGCTTGAATTCCGGGTCCTGGCGCAGCCCGTCGAAATCGGCGTCCTTGTCGATCGCCGCCCGGTCCTTCCAGCCGTTGCCGGCGGCTTGGCGCAGATCGGCCAGGGCCCGCTTGCGGTCGCCCTTCTTCGCGTAGGCGGCCGCCCGGTTGTAAAACACGGCGGGGCTCTTGGGATCGATCTCGGTGGCGACGGAAAGGATGAAAACCTCGCGGTCGTACTGCTTGCGCTCCCCGAACATCTGGGGAAGGTAATAGCCGGTCTGCACGCCGAGGGTGTTGAGGATGCGCTGGGCGGAGAGACGCTCGTCGGCGGTGGGGGCCGACTCGGCCTTCCTGCGCAGCTCATGGATCTTGAGCAGGGCTACGACCTGGGCCACCGTCCGGGGCTCGCCTGAAGGGTTGACGGCGGCGCCGAGGATCCCCGGGGCCTGCGCCAGGAGCTCCTTGTCGTGGTTGAGCCGTTCCGCCCGTTCCTTGACCTCGCGCTGCAGGGCGGGATCGGCCGCCAGCTCGGCCGTCCTCTTCTGAGCTTCGGCCGTGTCGCGCAGGCCGGCGAAGTCGGCGGCGGCCCCCGACCAGGTGCGCCAGGCCTGGAACCGGTCGCCGGCCGTTTCGTACCCCCGGGCCCGCCCCGTCGTCTCGCTCCAAGCGGCCTCAATGCGCGCGGCGTCCTTGGGGATCGTCCCCGCCTTCATGGCCTGGAGGTCCATCCACGCCAGAGCGCGGGTGGCGATCTCGGCCGGCGGCCACTGGTGGATGCCGTCGAAGATCTCCAGCCGGTGCGTGACGCCGGCGGCTGTGAGCTTCGGCTCGAGGTCCATCATCTCGTAGTAGTTGAAGTCCTTGTCTCCGACGGTGCCGTAGAAGACGAAGCCGTCCTCCTTGCGCGGCGCCTGGTCGAAAGGCCAGCCGGCGCCGGCGCCGACGATGCCGGCGAAGGTGCCGGGCACGGCCCGGGCCAGGAGGACGTTGGAGCGCACGGTGCCCGAGAATCCCGCGGCATAGATCCGCCGGTCGTCGATCTTGAAGCGGGCGTGGGTGTCCGCCCACATCGCGCGCATGCTCTTGACGTTCGGCTCCGACGGGCCATCGCTCAGCGAGCTGTTGGAGCTGGCCAGGACGTAACCGAACCTCTCGGCGCCGGGGCGAAAGCGCTCGGCGGCCAGAGCGCCCCGCGAGCGGGGGTCCAGGATGAAGAGGACGGGCCAGGCGCGCTCCGGCGTGTAGCCGGCCGGCAGGTAGAGCGCGTAGGTCTCCCCGGGGACACCGGCGCAGGCGATCTTGTCGACCACCTGGCCACGGGGCGGCTCGGCGGCGGGCTGCGCTAGCACGGGCGCGGCGAGCAGGAACGTGAGGATGAGGACGGCTCTCATAGTCCTTTCCAATCGCCCGCAGGGGGCGGGTCATTCCAGGCCGGCGATCCTGGCGATCCTATACAGGATGGCGGGCAGGAGATTTGCAGGTAAAATCGGCGTCGTTGACGTCGCAGCAACCAGGGGGCGCCCCATGCAGAGGAATGTCGGCTACAGGTTCTCTTCCGCGATCGATTCCGCTCCGCTGCCCCCACCCCGGCCCGGTCCGCGGGGCGTCGTCCCGCCGCCGGTCGATCTGGATGCGACCCTGCCCCTCGGACAGGGCGCGCGCTCGCGGCCCGTTCCCGAGACGCTGCCGATGCGCTGTCTGCGCTGCCAGGGAACGGTGGAGCGGGGGACGGCTCCCGTCCGTGTGGACCGCGACGGCTACCGACTGGCCTGGGAGCAGGTCCCAGCCTGGATCTGCAACCGCTGCGAGCTCGCCTACTTCGAGCCCGACGAGGTGGAAACCATCCGCCGCGCCCTCCGGGCCATGCGGGCGCTGGCGCAGGTCTGATCTGATTCCGGGGCCCGGCCCCGTCTGTGGTATCCTCACCGGCCCACTTGAGGCGCGGCCATGCCTGGCCCCGCCTGATCCCCGAACGGAGAGAGTGTTTTGACCTTGCAGACCCGAGACGACGTGCGCAACCTCGCCATCATCGCCCACGTGGACCATGGCAAGACCACCCTGGTCGACGCGATGCTCTGGCATAGCGGCATCTTCCGCGCCAACGAGCATGTGAACGAGAGAGTGATGGACTCCATCGACCTCGAGCGCGAGAAGGGCATCACCATCATGGCCAAGAACACGGCCATCAATTACCGCGGCACCCGCATCAACATCGTCGACACCCCGGGCCATGCGGACTTCGGCGGCGAAGTGGAGCGGACGCTCAAGATGGTGGACGGCGTGATGCTGCTGGTCGACGCCAGCGAGGGGCCGCTCCCCCAGACCCGCTTCGTGCTGAAGAAGGCGCTGGAGGCGGGGCTGCCGCCGATCGTGGTGATCAACAAGATCGACCGCCCGGACGCCCGGGTGGGCGAGGTGCTCAACGAGGTCTTCGACCTCTTCATCGACCTCGACGCCACCGAGGACCAGCTCGACTTTCCGGTGCTCTACTGCAACGCCCGCGCCGGGCTGTGCCGCCTCACCCTGGACGGGCCGGACGAGACGCTGCAGCCGCTGTTCGAGGAGATCGTGCGCTCGGTGCCGGCGCCGCGCTTCGATCCCGCGATGCCCCTCCAGCTCCTGCTCATCACCCTCGACTACGACGACTACGTGGGGCGCCTCGCCATCGGCCGCGTGTTCAACGGCCGTATTCGCAAGGGCCAGGAGATCGCTCTGAGCCGGCTCGACGGCTCGCTGGTGCCGGTGAAGGCGAGCCTGCTCTACGGCTACGAGGGGCTGCGCCGCACCGAGATCGCCGAGGCCGGGCCGGGTGACATCGTCGCGGTGGCCGGGATCGCGGAGGTGAGCATCGGCGAGACGCTCACCGAGCGGGACGACCCGCGGCCTCTGCCCCCCATTCAGATCGACGAGCCGACGATCTCGATGATCTTCTCGATCAACGACTCGCCGTTCTCCGGCCGCGAAGGCAGGCACGTCACCTCGCGCAAGCTCAAGGAGCGGCTGGAGAAAGAGTCGCTGATGAACGTCGCCATCCGCATCGAGCCCGGCGACACGCCGGATGCCTTCAAGATCTCCGGCCGCGGCGAGCTGCAGCTCGCCATCCTCATCGAGCGCATGCGCCGCGAAGGCTACGAGCTGTCGGTGGGCAAGCCCGAGGTGATCACCCGCCACGTCGACGGCCAGCTCCACGAGCCCATGGAGATGTTGCTGGTGGACTGCCCGGAGGACTTCATCGGCGTCGTCACCCAGAAGATGGGCGCCCGCAAGGGGCGGATGATGAAGATGGTCAACCACGGCTCCGGCCGGGTGCGCATGGAGTTCCGGGTGCCGTCCCGGGGCCTGATCGGCTTCCGCTCCGAGTTCCTCACCGACACCAAGGGCACGGGGATCATGAACCACCTCTTCGGCGGCTGGGAGCCGTGGCACGGGGAGATCGCCCACCGTCCCACGGGTGCCCTGGTGGCCGACCGCGTCGGCCGCACCACGGCTTACGCCATCGAGAACCTGCAGCCCCGAGGCGAGCTTTTCCTCTCTCCCGGCGAAGAGGTCTACGAGGGGATGATCGTGGGCGAGCACGCGCGCATCAACGACCTCGACGTCAACATCACCAAGGAGAAGAAGCTCACCAACATGCGGGCCTCCGGCTCCGACGACGCCGTGCGCCTCATCCCGCCGCGGCTGATGAACCTTGAGCAGGCCCTGGAGTTCGTCAAGGACGACGAGCTCGTCGAGGTTACTCCCGCCTCCTTCCGCCTGCGCAAGCGGATCCTTCAGGCCAACCGCCGGAAGTAACTCTCTCCACCCCTCGCTGGCCTGCCATTTGCAGTTAAGCATCTCCGGGAGGGCGCGTTCGCTCGCCGCGGCGTGCCCGCAACGGTCGGCCGGAATTGGCTCCGGCCGCGGAATCACCGGTCGCAACTCCGTCGAGGGTTGGGTTGCGCAGTGGAACGGAGGCAAGTGCCATGAAAAAAATCCTTGCGATCCTGTGTGTGACGACGGCGCTGGTGTTGCTGGCGGGGCCGGCAATGGCGGCGGACTTCGGGGTGTTCGGCTCTTACTGGAAACCCAAGGACGTGGCCGGCGGCTACGGCGGCGGCGTCAAGTTCGACTTCGCCCGCTTCATCGAGCTGCGCGCCACGTATTTCGGCGACGTGACCTCGGACACCCCCTTCCCCCAGAGCGGCGGTTTCAAGATCCACGCCGCTCCCCTGGAGGCGGGCCTGGTCTTCAAGTTCGCCCCCGACGAGCGCTTCTCGCCCTACGTCGGCGGCGGCGCCGCCTACTACCTGCTCGACACCAACCGCGGCAGCATCAAGAACGAAGCCGGCTGGTACGGCGAGGTGGGGGCCGACATCAAGACCGACCACGGCTTCGGAATCATGCTGGAAGGCGTCTACCGCAGCGTCGACGCGACGGTGCGAGAGAGCGGCACCAACACCACCTTCAACGATCGGGTTGACCTGCAGCTTCGCGGCTTCGGCGCCAACGCCGGCCTCGTCTGGCACTTCTGAGACGCTCTTTGTTTACCTCGGGGCGCGGCATGCTGCGCCCCTCTCCCTCCCTTCGATTTGGTGTTACCATCGCCGCAGTTTTCGTGGCCGTTTTCCCCAGCATGGAGGGAGTGAGATGAAGCGACTCGTCCTGGGTGTATTCCTGCTGTGTGCCGTGGCGGCCGTCGTCCCCGCCGGCGCCGTCATCTGCACGATCGACGCCGTGCCGGCGGCGACGCTGCTCCTGCCTTACTTCGAGGTGAATCTCAACAATCCGAACGGGCTGACGACCCTGTTCTCGATCAACAACGCGTCGGCCACCGCGGCGCTGGCGCACGTCACGGTGTGGTCCGACCTGTCGGTGCCGGTCCTCGACTTCAACGTCTACCTCACAGGGTACGACGTGCAGACGATCAACCTGCGCGACCTGCTCGCCGGCTCCATCCCGGTGACCGCGTCGGACGGTCAGGATCCGGACGACAAGATCAGCCCCCAGGGCCCGAAGTCGCAGGACGTCAACTTTGCGAGCTGCAACGGCCAGCTTCCGCCGCCGCCGCTGCCGCCGAGCTTCGTCCAGCACCTCGCGCTGGCCCTCACCGGCAAGGCCTCGCCGCTGTTCGGCGGCCTGTGCGCCGGCCGCAACCTGGGCGACAACATCGCCCGTGGCTACGTCACGGTCGACACGGTGAGCAACTGCACCCTGCGTCTGCCCAGCGACGTCAACTACTTCACCCAGGACGTCACCTTCCAGAACGTCCTCTGGGGCGACTACTTCTACGTCAACGCCGCTCAGAGCTTCGCCAACGGCGACACGCTGGTCCACGTCGAGGCTTCGCTGACCGACCCGGCGACCACGACGGCCGGCCGCTACACCTTCTACGGCCGCTACGTGGGTTGGAACGCGAGCGACCACCGCGAGCCGCTCGCCACCGCCTTCGCCGGCCGCTTTGTCACCGGCAACAACCCCTTCATCGGCGACGCCTTCACCCGCGACACGAGCTACATCGTCTGGCGCGACTCGAAGACCAACCAGCAGCCCTTCACCTGCCCGGCGACCACGGGCCGTCCGTCCTGGTTCCCGCTGGGGCAGGGGCGGTTCGACGTCTTCGACGAGAACGAGCAGATGGCTATAGGGAATCCATTCCCGTTCTCACCGCAGCCGCCGCAGCAGGGGCCCACTCTATTCCCGGCCGAGGCCCAGCGCACGCCGATCAACGGTGCGGACTTCCCGGTGCCGTTCACCTTGGGCTGGCTGTACCTGGACCTGAACACCACGGTCACCGGCAACCCGAACCCGCCGTTCGATCCTGCCGCCGCCCAGGCCTGGGTAGCATTGGTCATGGTCGATAATGTTTCTGGCAGAAGCAGTAATTTCAGCGCCGGCTTCGACGCCATTCAGCTCGACAGCGCCTGCGCGCCGAATCACTTCGTGCCGTAGGAACAGGCAGACGTAGCTCCTGCGATGAACACCGAGGGCCGGGGTCTCTCCCCGGCCGGGTCTCGCTCTCCGCGCCTGTTGACGGGGGGTGAAATTGCTGTTATGACATAGACGATCGAAGGCCCTCACGAAGAGAGGTGCGAGATGCGGCGTACAGTGCTCCTGTTGGCGGTCTCAGCCCTGCTGTCCTCCGTCCCTCCGGCGTCGGCCGTCATCTGCACCATCGACGCCGTGCCGGCGGCGACGCTGCTCCTGCCCTACTTCGAGGTGGACCTCGACAACCCGAACGGGCTGACGACGCTGTTCTCGATCAACAACGCGTCGGCCACGGCGGTGCTGGCCCACGTCGCGATCTGGTCCGACCTGTCGGTGCCGGTGCTCGACTTCAACGTCTATCTGACGGGCTACGACGTGCAGACGATCAATCTGCGCGACGTCCTGGTCAACGGCGACGTGCCGCAGACGGCTTCCGCCGGCCAGGACGTGACCGACAGGATCAGTCCCAAGGGCAAGAAGTCGCAGGACGTCAACTTCGCGAGCTGCCTCGGCCAGCTACCATTGCCGCCGCTGCCGGCCGCTTTCCTCGACCACCTTCGCCAGTCGCTCACCGGCAAGGGCTCGTCGCTGTTCGGCGGCCAGTGCGTCGGCCGCAGCTATGGAGACAACATCGCTCGCGGCTACGTCACGGTGGACACGGTGAGCAACTGCACCCTGCGCCTGCCGGGCGATCCGGGCTACTTCACCACCGACATCACCTTCCAGAACGTCCTCTGGGGCGATTACTTCTACGTCGACAGCGCCCGGAATTTCGCCAGTGGCGATACGCTCGTCCACGTCGAGGCCTCGCTCACCAACCCGGCGACCACGACCGCCGGCCGGTACACTTTCTACGGCCGTTACGTGGGCTGGAACGCGAGCGATCATCGCGAGCCGCTGCCCACGACCTTCGCCAGCCGTTACTCCTTCGACAACGCATTCCAGGGGAACGGCTCCAGCCTTCTCGTCTGGCGCGATTCGAAGACCATCCAGAGCTCTTTCACCTGCCCCGCGACGATCGGCCGCCCCTCCTGGTTCCCGCTGAGCACGGAGGGGGTCGCCATCTTCGACGAGCAGGAGCTGACATCGACTTTCACGGGCTTCCCGTTCTCGCCGCAGCCGCCGGTCGATTCCGTCATCCCCTTCCCGGCCGAGGCGCAGCGCACGCGGATCGGCGGCCCCGACTTCCCGGTGCCGTTCGCGTTCGGCTGGCTCTACCTCGACCTCAACACCACGGTCACCGGCAACCCGAACCCGCCGTCCGATCCTGCCGCGGCCCAGGCCTGGGTAACGCTGAACATGGATTCCAGCGGCCACTTCAGCGTGGGTTTCAGTGCGATCCAGCTCGACAGCGCCTGCGCGGCGCAACACTTCACTCCATAGTGCAGGCCATCCAAAGGGAGGTGCAAGATGCGGCGTACGGTTTTCCTGTTGGCACTCTCGGCTCTGCTGTCCTCCGTCTCTCCGGCACCGGCCGCCGTCTGCAACATCGACGTCGCGCCGGCGGCCACGCTGCTGCTGCCGTACTTCGAGGTGGATCTCAACGATCCGAACGGGCTCACCACCCTGTTCTCGGTGAACAACGCCTCGGCCAACTCGATACTGGCCCACGTCACGATCTGGAGCGACCTGTCGGTCTACGTCCTCACCTTCAACATCTACCTGACGGGCTATGACGTGCAGACGATCAACCTGCGCGACATCCTGATCAACGGCAACCTGCCGCAGACGGCGTCCGCCGGCCAGGATCCCAACGACCAGATCAGCCCGAAGGGTATCCTGTCGCAGGACGTCAACTTCGCGAGCTGCACCGGCCAGTTGCCGCCGCCGCCGCTGCCGCCGGCCTTCATTAAACACCTCGCCCTGTCGCTCACCGGCAAGGGCTCGCCGGTGATCAACGGCCAATGCTCCGGCCGTGACCTGGGTGACAACATCGCTCGCGGCTACATCACGGTCGACACGGTGAGCAACTGCACTCTGCGTGAGCCGGGCGATGCCGCCTACTTCAGCAGCGACATCACCTTCCAGAACGTCCTCTGGGGTGACTACTTCTACGTCAACCCCGGCCAGAGCTTCGCCAACGGCGGTACCCTGGTCCACATCGAGGCTTCCCTCACCGACCCGGCGACCACGACCCCCGGCCGGTACACCTTCTACGGCCGTTACGTCGGTTGGAACGCGAGCGACCATCGCGAGCCGCTCGCCACGACCTTCGCCGGCCGCTACGTCAATGGCGGCCCCTTCAACGGCGGCACGAGCTATGTGGTGTGGCGGGATTCGAAGACCAGACAGGACCCCTTCACCTGCCCGGCGGCCCTGGGCCGTCCCTCCTGGTTCCCGCTGGGCCAGGAGAGCGTCGACGTCTTCGACGAGGAGGAGCATGTGAGCGTGCCACTGGTATTTCCCATCTGTCCGCAGCCCCCGGGGCCGAGCATCATTCCCTTCCCGGCTGAGGCTCAACGCACGAAGATCGGGGGCGCTGAGTTCCCGGTGCCGTTCAACTTCGGCTGGCTCTATCTCGACTTGAACGCCACGGTCACCGGCAACCCGAACCCGCCGTTCGATCCTGCCGCGGCCCAGGCCTGGATGATCGTGGACATGGATGCCAACGGCCGCTTCAGCGTCGGCGTCGAAGGCACCCGGCTCGACAGCGCCTGCGCGCCGAATCACGTCGTGCCATAGGGCAGGTCAGTCGTAGATGCCGTCCGCGTACCAGACGCCGGTCGCGCGTTCGCGGTAGATGCGGTAGAGCCCGCGGCCGGCGAGCTCCACGTCCCAGTAGTCGCGGCCGATGGGGTCCTCGGCCCACCAGTCCTCTTCGAGCCCCCACGGGCCGGAGGCCACCTTCACCTCGCCTTCGACGCGCGGGCGCTTCGCCGCCGCCTCGCTCGCGGGGGTGCGGATCTCCACCGGAGCTTCTCCCTCGGCACTCCCGTTCGTGATCACCTCGAGCTCCACTGGTGGCCGCAGCACGCGCACGGCGAGCAGGCCGCGGCCGGCCCGCGGCTCGCGGCGCACCTCCGGCGGCGGGGGAGGGGAGAAGTCCACCAAGGCGAAGCGCTCCGGGCTGTGGCCGTCCACCGGCCGCGGCGAGCCCACCCGCTCAGGACCGAGGAGGGCGAAGAGGCGGGCGAGCGTGGTGGCCAGCTTGTCCGGCGAGAGGGCCGCCGGGCCGTAGAGCGAGAGCTGGGCCTCCCGTGGCCGGTCGGGATGGGCGGCGAAGGAGAAGCCGGCCACCGGCGCCCCGGGCGGCCGGGCCTCCAGCTCCAGGCGGACCAGGGTGAGCAGGGTCTTGACGTCGCAGGTGGGCGCCGGCAGGTCGATGGCGCGCTCCTGGTGGCCATCCGGCTCCAGGCGCAGCGCGAGCTCCAGGCGGATGGCGGCGTAGCCCCGCGACTCCAGGCGCTGGCAGAGGCGGTCGAGGGCCGCCCGCCCCACGAACAGGAAGGGCTCGAGGGCGACCAGCGGCCATTCGAGGCTCATCCCCTCGTGGAAGGCCGGCGGCGGCTCGCGGGGGATCAGGGGGCGGGCGTCGATGCCGCGGGCGGTGGCGTGGAGCTCGCGGCCCGTGCGCCCCAGGCGGCTCGCCACCCGCGAGGGCGGGAGCTTCGCGAAGTCGCCCACCGAGCGCACGCCCCAGCGCTCCAGCGTGCCCGCCACGTCCACTTCGGGGGCGAGGCGCTGCAGGGGGAGCGGCGCCAGGAACGCCGCCTCCTCGCCCGCCGGCACGATCACGGGCGGCTCGGGGAGGCCGGCGGCGATGCGCGCCGCCAGCTTGCTGGAGGCGATGCCCACCCGGGCCGGCAGCCCCGCGGCGTCGGCGGCGGCCATCAGCGAGCGCGCCAGGTCGAGCTCCGGCGTCGCGTCCGGACCCCTAGAATAGAGGCGCTCCAGCCCTTCGAGGTCCAGATAGGCGGTGCCCTCTCCCGCGTCCTCCACCCGCGGGGAGAACCCCTCGGCCACCTCCAGGAGCGATTCCTGGGCCGCCCGTTCGCACTCCCCGTCCCGCGGGCGGGCCACCAGCTTGGGGCAGAGGGCCCGGGCCTGCGGCAGGGTGAGCCCGGGACGCACGCCGGCGGCCCGGGCGAGGCGGGTGGCGGCCACCACCCGGGCGGCGTTGCCGTTGCCCGCCACCACCACCAGCGCCTCCCGCACCAGCTCCGGCTCGCTGCGCAGCCGCGCGGCCAGGGGGAAGAGAGGGAGGAGGAGACAGGCGAGCCGGGGGGAGGCCATGGAGATCAATCAGCCCGCGGCGGCCCGACGCAGAGGGGGGACTGCGGCGATGGCGGGCCTCTCCTCTCGCACTCGCGGCCGGGCCTCGGCCACGGGCGAACGGGCCGGGACCGCCGCCGGCCGGGGCGCGCCCGGAGCCGTGAGAGTGAGCTCCTCGGCGCGGCCGGCGAGCTGACCCCGCCGCTTCTCCAGCACCAGGCGCGAGGAGCACCCCCCCAGCAGCCGGGGCGAAGCGCCCTGCCCCTGCCAGGCGGCGCGGGCCCGCTCGGCCTTCAGCACCACGGCGGCCGCCGTGCCGCTCACCCGGTAGGGAGACGCCACCAGCAGCGCCGCGTCATGGGCGCGGGCGGCCCGCGCCAGCCGCAGCCAGGCCGCTTCGACGCCGCGCCCGCCCCGCACCGGCGGCTGCCCGAGGTCGAGGGCGACGAGGGGGAAGCCGCTGGCGAGGAGCATCTCGGCGGCGGCCAGAGAATCCTTGAGGGTGACGGGGCGCAGCCACAGCAGGCGCTCGAGGTCCGCTCCCAGGGCCAGGGCCGCCTCGGGATCGAGGCCGTCGCCCAGGTCCACCAGGGCCGCGGTCTCGCCCACGCCGGTGGCCGCCGCCAGCACCGCGAGCAGAGTGGAGAAGCGGCCGCTGGTGCGCCCGCCCACCAGCTCCACGAGCTGGCCGCGGGGGAGGCCGCCGTCGAGCAGCCGGTCGAGGGCCGGCACGGCGGTGGCGAAGGCGCCCTCGCCGGCGGCGTCGCGGATCTCCCGGTCGAGCTCGCGGGCGCTGCGCAGGCGCGACCGGAAGGCTTCGGGCAGCGACGACCGCAGCAGCCGGAGCGCCGGCGAGACGTTCCCGGGCATCTCCGGCGTGTCCAGAAGCGGTTCTCGGATCAGGGGCTCGGCCATTTCCGTCGTCTCTCCCAATCCGAATGTTAAGCGTAATGTCGGCGTAAGTCAAATCGGAATTGGTATTTAATATCGGCTACGAATCCAGTGAAATCGCGGCCCTGCGTTCCAACTGATCGATTATCATGATGCCGGCCAAAGCGCCGTTCCGCGCCAGCGACATTTGATGGCATGAAGGTTTAACTTTTCTCTCCGGCGAAGCGCGGCTAGAATTGGCGCGCCGATGAAAGTCTCCGACGTCCGCCGGGAGTACGCTCTGGCGGGGCTCTCCGAAGAGGACCTCGCCGCCGATCCCGTCGACCAGTTCCGGGTCTGGCTCGGCCAGGCCCGCGAAGCCCAGCCCGAGGACTTCACCGCCATGGTCCTGGCCACGGCCGACCGCGACGGCCGTCCGGCGGCGCGGGTGGTGCTGCTCAAGGGATTCGACGAACGGGGATTTGTCTTCTACACCCACTACGCGAGCGCCAAGGGGCGGGAGCTCGCGGCGAACCCCCGGGCGGCCCTGGTCTTCTACTGGTCGGCCCTGGAGCGGCAGGTGCGGATCGAGGGGGTGGTGGAGAGGACGACACGAGAGGAGTCCGAGGCCTACTTCGCCTCCCGTCCCCGGGGCTCGCGCCTGGGGGCCTGGGCCTCACCGCAGAGTCGCTCCCTGATGAGCCGCGAGGAGCTGGAGCACAAGGTGGAGGAGGCCGCCGAGCGCTTCGCCGACGGCGACGTTCCCCTGCCGGACGACTGGGGCGGATTCCGCGTCCGCCCCGAGATCGTGGAGTTCTGGCAGGGGCGGCCGAGCCGGCTGCACGACCGCCTGCGCTACGTGCGCCTCCCCGAGGATGGCTGGAGGATCGAGCGGCTGGCCCCCTGAGCCTCGCCTCCCGTCCCATGACCTCTCTCGACGGCTCCTGCGACGTGGCCGTGGCCGGCGGCGGCCTGGTGGGTCTGGGCACGGCCATGGCCCTGGCCGGCCGCGGCCTGAAGGTGACCGTGTGCGAGGCCGAGGACCACGTCGCCGCCCATCAGAGCGGCCACAACAGCGGCGTCATCCACTCCGGCCTCTACTACAAGCCCGGCTCGCTCAAGGCGCGGCTCTGCGTCGAGGGGGCCCGCGCCCTCTACCGCTTCTGCGCCGAGGAGGGGATCGCCCATCAGCGCTGCGGCAAGCTGGTGGTGGCCATCCGGCCGGAGGAGCTGCCGCGGCTCGACGAGCTCGAACGGCGGGGGAGCGCCAACGGCCTCGACGGGGTGCGCCGGCTGCGGGCAGAGGAGATCCCCGAGATCGAGCCTCACGCCGCCGGCATCGCGGCCCTCCACGTACCGGAGACGGGCATCGCCGACTATCCCGCCGTGGCCCGCGCCTATGCCCGGCGCATCGAGGTCCGGGGCGGCCGGGTGGTCACGGGCGCCCGTGTCCTCGGCGTGCGGCGCGACGGCTCAGGGCTGGTGGTGGAGACGGCGCGCGGGGCCTTCGCGGCGTCGCTCCTGATCAACTGCGCCGGCCTCCAGGCGGACCGCGTGGCCCGGCTCTGCGGCGCTGATCCCGGCGTGCACGTCCTCCCCTTCCGCGGCGAGTACTACCAGTTGACGTCCGAGCGGCGCGGCCTCGTCCGCGGCCTCATCTACCCCGTGCCCGACCCGCGCTTCCCGTTCCTGGGAGTGCACCTGACCCGCATGGTGAGCGGCGGCGTCGAGGCCGGGCCCAACGCCGTCCTGGCCCTCAAGCGCGAGGGCTACCGCTGGCGCGACGTCTCGTTGCGCGACTTCGCCGGCACCGCGGCCTGGCCGGGCTTCTGGCGCCTCGCCGCCCGCTACTGGCGCACCGGCGCCTACGAGGTCCGCCGGTCGCTGCTCAAGGGAGCGTTCGTGCGGGACCTGCAGCGCCTGGTGCCGGAGATCCGCCCGGCGGACCTCCACCGGGCGGGGAGCGGCGTGCGGGCGCAGGCGCTGGATGCTCAGGGGAGATTGGTCGACGACTTCCACATCGTGCGCGGCGAGCGGGCCATCCACGTGCTCAACGCGCCGTCGCCCGCCGCCACCGCGTCGATCCGCATCGGAGAGGAGATCGCGGCGATGGCGGTGGCGGCGCTGGGGCGGGATTAAGCGGCTCGGGAGAGCAAGGGACCCAAGGGGACATCAGGGACTTCAGCGACAACAGGGCCGGGGACAGTCTCCTCCCACGGTGTCCCTGAAGTCCCTGCTGTCCCTGAAGTCCCTTCTTTGGTTTTGCTGCCGCGCAGCTCCTAGCGCTTCTCCGAGCGGGAATCCACCCAGATCCGCACCGTCTCGTCCTTGCCGGTGACGGTCATCAACTCGCCCTCGCCGCGGCGGGCCAGGGCCTCCAGGGCGGCGCCGATGTTGAGCTCGTCCCCGTCGCTGGAGAAGAGGGCGGCCACCACCTCGAGGGGGATCTTCATGTCGACGTCGTCGCCGTTCGGCCCATGGTCCTTGGCCTTCAGGCGGAGGTAATCGCCCTCCTTGCCGATGTGCACGTCGGAGTCCTTGTCCCGGACGGTGACGTAGTTGGCATCGGGGCCGTCTGCGATCTCGCGCCAGGCTTGCCGCAACTCGGAGACGGAGAAGTCCTTGTCCCGCACGTGGAGGCGCTTCGAGCCGTGCCCCTTCTCCTCCAGCATGGGGGCGGCCATGGACCGCACCATGGAGAGGGGCAGGTTGACGTTCACCTGATCTCCCTTGCCGTTGACGTCGATGTGGAGCCAGAGCTCGGCCGCTACGGCCCGATGCGCCGTCGTCACCAGGCCCGCCGCCAGCAGCGCCATCCCGAGAAGCTTCTTGCCGTTCATCTTGTTCTCCCTTGGATCGGAACCGTCCGTGCTCGTCCGGTTTCAGGGGAACAGACGAGAGGGGACGAGGGAACGTTTCAAGCTCGGCGCCCAAGGCCCACCTCCCCGTCTCCTCCCTCTCCCTTCCTGTAGTCCGCCACTGCCAGCAGGTCCTCAATGGCGGGCTGGAGGCGATCGGCCAGCACGCACTCGATGACGCGGCGTATCTCGGCCGCCACCTCCGGATCGTCCACCAGGTCGCTCGGGTCCAGCTCCCAGGCGGCCTGCGGAAGGTCGCCGGCGACCTCCTTCAGCCGGTCCCGCAGGGAGGTCAGCGCTCTCGCCTCCTCCCGCACCCGCTGCTGCGCCTCTTCCTCCGCTTCGATCATCGCGACTCTCCTCCTCGTCGCGAAGGGTAGGGGCCGGACCTCGGTTACCTGAAGCGCCTGGGGAGTCCCGGGGAGCCACTGCAACTGAATCGCAGCGTCGCCTGTTTTCTCCTGGGCGTAACGCGATACTGGCTACGCATGCCATTTCGTGTCACGATACCGGTCCTATCGCATCACCTTCTATCGTTGAAACACGACGGACGGGACGACATGACACTCAAGACTCCACCGCCTCTGGGCCACGCCCTCACCCTCCTGCGCTCGGTCCTGGGCTGGGGGCAGAAGGAGCTGGCCGCCGCCATCGGCACGACCTCCAGCATGGTCTCCGACTACGAGCGCGGCCAGAAGCACCTGTCTCGGGAGAAGCTGGAGGAGATCGTCCGCGCCATGGGGCTGCCGCCCGCTGCAATCGGCGATGCCCTCGATTTCCTGGAGAAGATACGGAGCCATTTGCGGGCGCCTGTCCCCCAGGACGGCGCGGCCCAGGCCGACCGCCAGCGGATCGACAGGGTCGCCTTGGAGTCCGCCAAGGCCATGGCGGATTTCACGCGCTCGCTGCTGACGAGCCTCACCGTCGAAGGCCAGGCCCTGGCGGCTCGCCAGCAGGCTCGCGTCCTGTGGGAGCGTCTCCGGAGCCGGCCACCCGCGAAGCGGCGGACCCTGGTGGAGGAGACTCCGGAGCTGCGGACCTGGGCGCTCTGCGAGCTGCTCTGTGCCGAGAGCATCAAGGCGGCGGCCGACGACGCGGACCGCGCCGTCGAGCTGGCGGACCTCGCCTGGCGGATCGCCGACCTTGCGCCGGGAGAGCAGACCTGGCGCTGGCGTCTCCAGGGCTATGCCTGGGCGCACGTGGGGAACGCCCGGCGAGTGAAGGGCGACCTGCCGGGAGCCGACGAGGCGTTCGGCCGCTCCGGCCAGCTCTGGGCGGCCGGAGCGCCGGGGGACCCGGGGCTGCTCGATGAAGCCGTGGTGCTGAGCCTGGAAGTGTCGCTACGCATCGAGCAGGAACTGCTGCCGGCTGCCTCGGCCTTGCTCGACCGCGCCTTGGCGGCTGACAAGGGGTCTCTGAAAAAGAATCTGCTCGTCCAAAAGGCCAGACTCCTGGAGTGGAGTGGCGATTATGAGGGTGCAATTTCGGCATTGCAGCAGGTGGCTCCCCTCATCTCTGAGATGGAAGAGCCGCGGTTGCTTTGGGTCCAGCGTTTCAATCTGGGAACCAATCTGTGCCACGTGGGTTGGTATCAGCAGGCGAATGCCCTGCTGCCTGAATTGCAAAGGCTGACGGCTCTCCTCGGCAACGGATTGGACTCGCTTCGGGTGCGCTGGCTTGAGGGGCGTATCGCGTCCGGCTTCGGAAGGATGGGCGAGGCCGTCGAAATCCTCTCCCAGGTGAGAGCCGAGTTGGGCGTGCGAGTTATCGCTTATGACGCCGCTCTGGCTACGCTTGAGCTGTCTGTGCTCTTCCTTCAGCAGGGACGGACAGCGGATGTCAAGGTTTTGGTGCGCCCGATGATGCCGGTCTTCCAGACCCACGGTGTTCACAAGGAGGCACTCGCGGCGCTCAAGCTGTTTTGCCAAGCTGCCGAAAGAGAGGCCGTCACAGTGGAGCTCGCACGACGCCTTGTCGACTATCTCTACCGTGCGCGCCACAATCCCGGTCTCCGGTTCGAGGCCGGCGAATAAAGGCGGGCCGGAGCTCTGTCTCCGGCCCGGAAGGCTTCAATGCCCGCTCAGGCAACGCCCATTTGGGTCCGCTGAGCACCCGTTATCGGATGAGGTGGGGAGACTGTTCGGACTTGGCTGACCGATGCACGCCCCATTGGGATCTACCTGGCAGCCTGCGTCTATTCGCGGAGCAGAGGGTCCGGGTTGGCTGACGCACCGGCCATTCGGGTCGAGGCTGCACCCGTTGTCGGTCTGAAGGCTGCTCAGGACGCTCCGGAGCATCGCCAGCAGGTCCCACGGTGCCGGGACGGAGAACGACTTCGTGGAGCGCTCCGCCCGGTGCCGGGGCTGAGCCGCCGAAGCCCAGGGGGCGACGAGGGCCAGGGCGAGGACGAGGACGGCGATCCTGCTACGGACGAGACGATGAGACATACGGCAACTCCTCTCGGGAAGGCGACCCGGGATGCGGCCTTCATGACCGCGCGGGCACCTCTCCAGGGAGTATGCCTGTCGGGAAGTGGAAAAATCAGCCCGTCTTGCAGTAGGATTGCACCCAGAGGAGGAAAAATCGTGAACGACCCGAGACCGACCGAGGATGTGAGGATCGCGATCGTCCTGCTGCGCTCGCTGCGTGGGTGGGACCAGAAGGACCTGGCCGAAGTGATGGGAACGTCGGCGAGCTCGATCTCCCGCTACGAGAGCGGGGAGACCGTGCCGCCGGAAAGGGTGTGGGAACAGATCGTGGCGGCGGTCGGCCTGCCGCCGCCGCTGACCGACCGGCTCTTCGCCTGGATCCGCGCTTCCCGTGCCGCCATCGCGAATCCGGCGACGCTGCAGCAGAAGCTGGACGTGCTCGCCTACCAGTTCATGGACCACATGTACGAGGTCTTCCGCGAGGCCGCCTCCGTGATCACCCAAGGCCCGCCGGAGTTCATCGACGGGCACTGGGACGGCGGCCGGGAGCCGTCCTAGCGACCGGGCGAGGATCTGGCGGGCCGCTACAGCTTCATGCCTTCGAGCTCGTCGATGCGCTCGCGGACGAGATCGAAGCCGCCCTGCCAGAAGGAGCGGTCGGTGACGTCGATGCCGACTTCGGCCAGGATGTGCTCTGGCCGGGCCGAGCCGCCGTAGGAGAGGAGTCGCAGATAGCCCGGCTTGAATGCCTCTCCCTCCTCCTGGAAGCGGCGGTAGAGGGCGAGCACCAGGAGCTGGCCGAAGCTGTAGGCATAGCAGTAGAAAGGCGTCTGGTAGATGTGGGGAATGGAGAGCCACTCGTAGCGGAACTCCGGTGCCACCTCGACGCTGTCGCCGAACTGCTCGCGCAGCTTCTCCATGTAGAGGTCCGACAGCTCCTCGGTGGAGCGGCCGGCGCGGATGGCGGCGTGGGCCTCGATCTCGAACAGCACGAAGTAGGCTTGGCGCAGCACGGTGGCATAGACGTCGTCCACCGCCGCCGCCAGCAGCTCGCGGCGGGCAAGCGGGTCCTTCTCCTCGCGCAGCAGGCGGTCGGTCATCAGCATCTCGCCGAACACCGAGGCGGTCTCGGCCAGAGGTAGGGAGGCGTGCTGGGTGAGGCTCGAGTGGCCGCCCGCCAGCATGCTGTGAATGGCGTGACCCAGCTCGTGCGCCAGGGTGGCCACGTCGCGCACCCGGCCGGCGAAGTTGACCAGCACCCAGGGGGTGTACCGCGGCAGCACGGTGAAGCAGAAGGCGCCGCCTCGCTTGCCGCGGCGGATCTCGCTGTCGAGGTGTCTCTCGGCGAACACCTTGTCGGCGTGGGTGGCGAAGTCGGGATGGAAGTCTTCGAAGGTCTCCAGCACCGAGCGGACGGCGTCCGGATATTCGATCTTGCGGTCCGACGTGGCGAGCGGAGCATAGACGTCGTAGCGGCGGAGCCGGTCGAGCCCCAGCCACCCCGCCTTGAGGCGGAAGTAGCGCTGGAAGAGGGGGGCGTTCTCCCGCGCCACCTCCAGGAGGACCTCGACGGCGCGGTCTGGGATGTCGTTGTCAAGGTTGCGGACGGCGATGGGGGAGTGATAGCTCCGCACTTCCACCTGCTCGTCGTACCAGTCGCGCACCCGGTTGACGTAGATCTGGCCGAGGATGTTGGCCTCCTCGGCATAGACCCGGTAGAGCTCCTGGTAGGCCGCGGCCCGCAGGTCCGGCTGGGGGGAGAAGGCATAGCTCATCAGCTCGTCGCGGGTCAGGCGCCGGGATTCGCCGTCCACCTGGAGGGTGAACTCCAGGCGGTTGGTGAGCATGGAGTAGAGGGTCAGGACGGCGCCGATGCCGTTCTCGTCCTTGGTGTTGATGATCTGCTCGGACTTCTCGTCGAGGGTGAAGGGCTTGAAGCGCCGCAGGTCCTGCAGGTAGTGACGGTAGTCGCCGTGCTCGGACTCCCTGGGCAGCAGGCGCCAGGCCTCGTCGTCGGACAGGCTGCGCCACCACAGGCTGAAGAAAAGGCTGCGGTTGCTCGCCGCCGTGCTCGCCTGCCGTACGCGGTTGCGGAAGGTCAGCGCCTCCTGGCTGCTGGTATCGGAGTAGAACCAGAGCGAGGCGTAGCCGGAGATCACATGGATGCGGTTGGTCAGGTCCTCGTACTGGCGCAGGATGGCGAAGAGCTCCTGTGGGTCCATTTGAGGGTGGAGGCTCTCGCGCCGGCTCTCGAAAGCGGCCACCGCCGCATCGAGGTCGGCGAGCCGGGCCGCGAAGACGGCCTCGCTGGGCTCCGGCAGCAACTCGGAAAGGTCCCAGCCGCTCAACGAATACGTCGGGATAGATCCAGTGATTACGGTCATTTTGAGGGCGCTTGTCGTCACTCGGAGTTAAAAGTCGTCCGGAAGAACGCGGACCGGCACGGCGCCGGTCCGCCCACAGGTCTATTTTAGCCGAGCTGGGGGGAGGATCACCGCCGGAACGCTTTTTTCTTTTGCCAGACCGTTGAAGCGGACGAGGTCCGTTTCCCAGATCTGGCGCAGCTTGGCGAGCTGGGCGTCGATGGCCGTGGCCACCTGGTTCTTCACCGCCACCGCCTGGGCGGTGGGCCGGTAATCACCGAGGGAGGCGGAGTCGGCCACGGAGTTGAGCTTGTCGTCGAGCTTGATGGGGAAGTTGAGCGGGTCCTCGGAGCTGCGGTTCCTGGTCTGATAGAGCGCCTCCTCGACCTCGGTCATCTTCTTGTCGAGGTCCTTGGCCGCGGTCACCACCGGCTTCTGGGCATCGTCCTTGGCCAGGCGCTTCTCGACGTCCTTGAGCTGTGCCCGCACGTCGCGGATGCGGCGGATGGCGTCATGCGTTTCCGTGAGCTTGTCGCGGATCTCCTGAAGGAACTGGGATTGTGCCTCCAGGTCGGCCTGGGTGGAGGTGGAGCGAGGGTCTTTGTGGATCTCGAAGGGCTGCGTGAGCGTCTCGCCGGCCGCGGTGAGGCGGACCTGGTAGCGGCCCGGCAGGGCCAGGGGCTGCACCGGGTCGCCGCTCCACAGGACCATGCCGGGGAACTTGGCCGCCGCAGGCCACCGCAGGTCCCACACGAAGCGGTTGTGCCCCGCCTCGGTGGGGATTTTCGGCTGCTCTTCTTCGTCGTCGGAGCCGGCCTCGTCCTTCTCCTCCTTCTCGGCCTCCTTGCCCTTGTCCTGATTCGCCTCCTCGCCCTTGGCGGTGGCGGGCGGCGTCTTCTCCTGGGCCTTCTGGGCCTCCTGGGCCTTGGACTCGCCGGCCTTGGGCTTGTCCACCGGCGGCGCCTTTTTCTCCTTGTCCTTGCCGTCCTTTCCCCCCTCGGCCGGCTTGCCCTGGAAGGTCCGAATCACCTTGCCATCCGCAGTGAGGATCTCGAGCTTCACCTGCTTGGCCTGGGCTTCCGGCGGCGCCTCTTTGAGGTAGTAGTCGATGACCGCTCCGGCCGGCGGGTTGGTGCCCACGCCCTGGGGGGTTCGGAGGGAGTTGAAGGCGGACCACAGACGGGTGGCGGGAGCGACCGGGAAGAGGTAGGCCTTGGCTCCGTCAGCGGCCTTGCCAACCGAGTCGCGCAACGGCTGGAGGTCGTCCAGCACCCAGAAGCCCCGGCCTTGCGTGGCGGCGACGAGGTCGCCGTCCTTGATCGTCAGGTCGGCGACCGGCACCACCGGCAGGTTGAGCTGCAGCGGCTGCCAGCGGCCGCCGTCGTCGAAGGAGACGTAGGCCCCGCGCTCGGTGCCGGCGTAGAGCAGGCCGCGGCGGGCGGGGTCGGCGCGCACCACGCGGGTGAAGTGGGACGGGTCGATGCCGGAGTCGATGCGCGTCCAGGTCGCGCCGTAGTCGGCGGTCTTGTAGAGGTAGGGGCGGAGGTCGTCGGACTTGTACATCGTCGCCGCGACGTAGGCGGCGCCCTTGTCGTGCGGGCTGGCGTCGATGGCGTTGACCTGGATCCACTCCGGCATCCCTTTGGGGGTCACGTTCTTCCAGGTCTTGCCGCCGTCGCGGGTGACGTGGATCAGGCCGTCGTCCGAGCCGGCCCAGATCGTCCCCGGCTCCAGGGGCGACTCGGCGACCGTGAAGATGGTCCCGTAATATTCGACGCTGGTGTTGTCCTTGGTGATCGGACCGCCCGAGGAGCCGAGCCGGGACTTGTCGTTGCGCGTCAGGTCCCCCGAGATCGCCTGCCAGCTCTGTCCGGCGTCGGCGCTCTTGAACAGCACTTGGGCCGCGGCGTAGAGGGTGTTGGGATCATTGGGCGAGAAAACGATGGGGAAGTTCCACTGGAAGCGATACTGGATGTCGCCCGCGGCGGCCCCCATGGGGTTGTCCGGCCAGGGATTGACATCGCGCATCTCGCCCGTGACATGGTTGAGGCGGGTGAGCAGGCCGCCGTAGGAGCCGCCGAAGACGACGTCGGGGTTCTTCGGGTCGGGCACGATGTAGCCGCTCTCGCCGCCGGCCGTGGGCTCCCAGTCGTTGGGGCCGATGCCCCCGCCGCCGCCGCGGGAGAGGATGCGCACCGCCGAGTTGTCCTGCTGCGCCCCCAGGATGCGGTAGGGGAAATGGGTGTCGGTCGATACCCGGTAGAACTGGGCCGTGGGCTGGTTGTTCTGTGGCGTCCAGGTGGCACCGCCGTCGCTCGAGACGTTGACGCCGCCGTCGTTGGACTCGATCATCCGCTGCGGATCGTTGGGATCGATCCACATCTCGTGGTTGTCGCCGTGGGGCGTGCGCAGGGTGGTGAAGGTCTTGCCGCCGTCCTTGGAGCGGTGGAACTGGACGTTGGGGACGTAGACCACCTCCTCGTCCCGCGGGTCGGCGAAGATGCGGCTGTAATACCAGGCGCGCTGGCGCAGGTCGCGGTCGCTGTTGGTTTTGGTCCAGGTCTTGCCGCCGTCCCGCGAGCGGAAGACGCCGCCGTCCTTGGCCTCGACGATGGCGTAGACGTTCTCCGGATTGGAGGGGGAGACGGTGACGCCGATGATCCCCAGCGGCCCCTTGGGCAGGCCGGGATTGAAGGTCAGCTCGGTCCAGGTGTCGCCGCCGTCGGTCGACTTCCAGAGGCCGGAGCCGGGGCCGCCGCTCTCCAGGCTGTAGGGTGTGCGCCGCACGTTCCACGTCGAGGCGTAGAGCACCCGCGGGTTGACCGGGTCCATGGCGAGGTCTACCGCTCCGACCTTGTCGTTGACGTAGAGGACGCGGTCCCAGTGGGCGCCGCCGTCCTTCGAGCGGTAGACGCCGCGCATCTCGTTGGGCCCGAAGAGGTGGCCGAGGACGGCGGCGTAGACCAGGTCCGGGTTCTTGGGATGGACGCGGATGCGGGGGATGTGCCGCGAGTCGGCGAGACCGGAGAGCTTCCAGGTCTTGCCGGCGTCGGTGGACTTCCACAGGCCGTCGCCGTGGGAGACGTTGCCGCGCACCGTCACCTCGCCGCCGCCCACGTAGACGACGTTGGGGTCCCACTCCGACACGGCGACGGCGCCGATCGAGCCACCGTAGAAGCCGTCGGAGACGCTCTTCCAGGTGCGCCCGCCGTCCGTCGTCTTCCACACGCCGCCGCCGGTGGCTCCGAAGTAATAGGTGTTGCGATCGCCCGCCACGCCGGCGACGGCCGCCGAGCGGCCGCCGCGGTAGGGGCCGACCTCGCGCCACTTCAGGGACTTGAACAGCGCCGGCTCCACGGCCGGGACGTCTTTCTTCGGTGGTTTCCCGGCCGGCGCGGCGTACGCGCCAGCGGCGAGGGCCGCGGCCAGGGCGAAAACGAGCGGCTTCAGGGTACGGCGGAATGAAGATTTCATCATCGGCGAAGATCCCCCCTCGAGATTCTCCGCTTTCTACCACACCGGAGGCCCTCATCACCCCGGCCCTCACTCCCCCTCGCCCCAAGACCCTCATCACCCCGGCCCTCTTCTCCCGCCCCCGCCCACCCTCCACACCAGGAGAAGAGGGAGAGAGGCAAGAACCCTTCAGCCGGGTCCCCTCTCCCGGGGAGGGGGGTGGCGAGGGGGCGGGAGAGGGGCAGGGGTGAGGGCCCGCCCCGAAGGGGCGCCCTACTGGCGTCCTTACCTGTAATCGTCCAAAGTGAGCTTCTCGAACGGCAGGCCGAAGGGGTGGAACAGGTTGAACACCGGCTGCTCGATCGCCTCGGCGAAGCGCAGGAACAACGGTCCATACTCTTCGATCTCCGAGCTGCCGGACTCGATCTCCGTGTATTCCTCGGCCGTGATCCCGAGCTTCTCGCCCACCTGCTCGGGCGAGAGCTGGCGGGTCTCGCGGTGCTTGCGGATCAGCTCCGCGGCCTGGCCGGGGCGGGTGTCCGCGGACTTGCCCGAGGTCGCGAACATGCGGCTGGTCGGCACGTTGAGCGCCACCGCCAAGTCGCGGATTCTCGGCCCCCAGCGCTCGGCCGGCGAGTTTCCGGCCTCGATGTCGCCATATCTCTCGGGGGAGACGCCCAGCTTCTCGGCCATCTGTTCAATGGAGAGCTTCTTGCGCTCCCTCTCTTTCATCAGGACTTCACCTTGTTTCACGTCCCCTCCTCGTTGCACAGAATAACGGCCCATGGGTCTGCGCCGGGGTTCCGGCCGGGCCTGCGTTATCGTCGGGCGCAAATGCTAGCACAGCGGCCCTCTTTGCTCTAGGTGGTGCCGGGCCGCCGCCGAGGCGGGACAAGGGAGAGTAGGGCGCAATTCATTGCGCCCTACCGTTTGCGCTCGCCCGCGAGGGCCTTCAGGGCGTCGATGGGGCGGCGGTCGGGGCTCATCAGCTTGAGAGCCCGCCGCAGGTGGGGCTCGGCCTCTTCGACCTGCCCGAGCTGGCGGTGGATCTCGCCGGCGTAGTAGGCGGCGAGGCCGCAGTTGGGGTCGCGCCGCAACGCCTCGGCCAGCTCGCGCAGCGAGCGGCCGGAGTGGGCGCTGGAGACGAGGAAGCGGCACCAGGCCGTCTCGGCGGCGTAGACGCCGTTCTGCGGGTCGCAGTCGGCGGCGAACTCGAGGAGCACCAGGGCGTCGCGGGGCTTGCCGGCTTCCAGCAGCGCCTTGCCCTTCTTGTATTGGGCCTCGGAGTCCAGCAGGTCGGTCTTGATGGCGAAGCTAGCCGCCGGCTTCTTCGCCCGCTCGTCGCGCAGCGTCTTGCGGCGGAAGAGAAGGGTGCTGCGCTGCTCGCGGTCGGTGAGCTCGCCGTAGGCCCGGGCGCCGGCCAGGAAGAGGTCCCGCGCCCGCTCCGCCATGGCCGCCAGCTCCGGGGGGTCGAGGGTCCAGGGCGCGAAGCGGCGGCAGAAGGCGAGGAACCGCTCGTCGATCCCTTCGGCGCTCGCCTCCTCCGGCACGCCCAGCAGGTCAAAAGCGTCCTGCCGGCGATACGAGAGATAAGCCTGCATGATCTCGTTGCGCCGGCGTTCCAGGTCCTGAGGCGGCACGACCGGCGGTGCCATTTTATCCGTCCGATCGGTCCGATCCGTCCGATCGGTCCGATCTGCTGCCGCAGCCGGCAGCGGGATGGCGCCCGTGGCCGGCGCCGCGGGGCGCAGCGGCGGGGCGGTGCCGATCAGCTCCTTCGGCACGGTGTCCGCCGCGACGACGACGCCGAGGATGGAAAGGGCGTAGAGGAGGCGGGTGATCTCGTCCACCGGCAGCCCGGTCGCCTCGGCCAGCTCGCCCATCCGCCGCCCCGGCCGCAGGGCCTCGGCGAGCTGCGCCTGCCGCGGATGGAGGCGGAGGTCTTCCAGGGGGAAGGGGGGCCGGGGATGAAGCACCAGCCGCTTGCCCACCAGCGGCCCCACCGACATGTCCACCTCCTCCTGGGGGGCGAACTTGGTGACGCCGGTGAGGATGAGCTGCGGCACCTTCACCTTGAGCGACGACTCGGAGCTCGGCGGCTCTTCGAGCCAGCGGAACTCCCCCTCGTTCCAGGTGAAGAGGTCGAGGAGCTTCTTGGCCAGGTTCTGCTGCAGGATGCGGAAGAGGTCCACGGCCGTGACCAGCCCGTGCTCCAGCAGCACCTCGCCCAGGGGGACGCCGCGGGCCGCGGACTTCGACAGCGAGGCGGTGAACTCCTCCTCCGAGAGCCGGCCCTCCAGCACCATGTAGCGGCCCAGGGTCTCGTGCGCCAGGTTGGACCGGCAGTCCACCGGTACGCCGTCCTCCAGCAGGATGCGCTTCCACACCTGCCGCCGGCGCACCTCCAGCACCAGCGTGCGGCGCTGCAACGCCAAGGCGAGCAGCAGCGGCGCGAAGGGTACCTCGGGGAGGCTTCCCTCGCGAAGCTGTGCGATCTCCTCCAACTGCCGCGGGCTCGGGATCAAGGGTCAGAGGCTAAACCGCCGGTTCGCGGCGTGTCAACGGGTTATTTCCAAAGGACCTGCAAAGGCCCGCGCCTCGCATAGAATCCCACTCATGTCCAAACCGCACTTCCTCCTCGACGGGCCGAAGGGCCCCACGATCGTCCTCGCCCATGGCGCCGGAGCGCCCATGGATTCGCCGTTCATGGAGGTCGTCGCCGCCGGGCTGGCGGAGGGCGGGCTGCGGGTGGTGCGCTTCGAGCTCCCCTACATGCGCCGCCGGCGGGAGAGCGGCGAGAAGCGGCCACCGGACCGCGAGCCGGTGCTGCGCGAGGCATGGCTGGAGGCGATCGCCGCCCTCGGTGGCGGCGAGCAACTGGTGATCGGCGGCAAGTCGCTGGGCGGCCGCATGGCCAGCCTGGTGGCGGACGAGGCCGGCGCGCGCGGCCTGGTCTGCCTGGGCTATCCGTTCCACCCTCCGGGACAGCCGGACCGCCTGCGGACGAAGCACCTGCAGGACCTGCGCACCCCCGCGCTCTTCGTGCAGGGCACCCGCGACGCCCTGGGCTCGCGGGACGAGGTCGCCGGCTACGGCCTGTCGCCGGCCATCCGCATCGAATGGCTCGAGGATGGCGACCACTCCTTCAAGCCCCGGGTCTCGTCGGGACGGACGGAGGCCCAGAACCTCGCCGCGGCGGTGGCGGCGGTGCTGCGGTTCGTCGAGACCCTGTGAGCCCCGCCCACGCCGGCCAACTGGCGGCCCTCGGCGCTGCGACCTGCTGGTCGTTCTCCGCCCTGGCCTTCGACGCCGCCGCCCGGCGGCTGGGACCGCTCACCCTCAACCTGATCCGGCTGGTCCTCGCCTTCCTCTTCCTCTCCCTGCTGGCCTGGGCGCTACGCGGGCTGCCGCTGCCCGTGGACGCCTCGCCCCGGGCCTGGGCCTGGCTCGCCGTGTCCGGGCTCGTCGGCTTCGTCTTCGGCGACTTCTGCCTGTTCCGGGCCTTCCTGGCGATCGGCCCGCGGCTGTCCATGCTGATGATGTCGCTGGCGCCGCCGCTGACCGCGATCATCGGCTGGCTGCTGCTGGGGGAGACCCTGACCGGGCGCGACCTGGTGGGCATGGTCCTCACCGTCACGGGCATCGCCTGGGCCGTGCTGGAGCGCAAGCGGCCGGGTTCGCCAGGTGTGCCGGGTGAGGCCGGCGAGGGCGCCGCGGCCCGCCGCGCCTCGCCCGCCGGAGTCTTCTTCGGCTTCTGCGGCGCGCTGGGCCAGGCCGGCGGGCTGGTGCTGAGCAAGCTGGGCATGGGCGGCTACGACGCCGTGGCCGCCACCCAGGTGCGGGTGGTGGCGGGGATCGCCGGTTACGCCCTCCTCTTCCTCGTCTTCCGCTGGTGGCCGCGGGTGGGGCCGGCGCTGCGCGACGGCCGGGCCCTCTCTTTCGCCGCCGTGGGCGCCTTCTTCGGCCCCTGCCTCGGCGTCTCGCTCTCGCTCTACGCCGTCCACCGCACCGTGTCGGGAGTGGCCGCCAGCCTCATGGCGCTCACTCCGGTCCTCCTCATCCCTCTGGTCGTCCTGCTGCGCCGGGAGCGGGTGGGGATCGGAGGGGTGGCGGGGGCCCTGGTGGCGGTGGCGGGAGTGGCGCTGCTGTGCCTCTGAGCACAGCGAGCTTACGTCTGTCGCGTGGACGGCTCAAACCGTAGGCCCTGGTCGTGGCGAGCCCGGAAGAGGTAGCGCAGGACTCCGCGCGCCAGCTCGGCCGTGGCCTCTTCGCGCTCGACGGCCTCCTGAAAGAGTCGCAGGGCGGCCAGGGCTTCCCGGTGGACCCCCTTGGACTCGAGCACCTGGGTCAGCTCCCGGGCCAGCGCCTTGACCTCCGCCGTCCGGCCCGCGGCAAGGAGCAGGACCGCCTCCTCCAGCAGGGCCAGGGCAACGTCATAGGACATCTTTTCCGCGGCGAACCTCCGCCGCGCCTCCTCCAGGAGCCTCAGGGCCTCCTCGGGCCGGCCCAATCCGGCCGCGATGCGCCCCTCCAGCCAGGTCACCCGGATCAAGAACGTCGCATCCCCCAGACCGGTGGCCAGCGCGCGGACTTGCCGAGCCAGCTCGACGGCTTCGGCGTAGCGACCGAGGTGGCAGTGGTTGACGGCCAGGTTGAAGCGCTGGTGATACCAGAGGCGGGGCTCGCCTTCCCGATCCAGCAGGGGCTCAGCCTGGAGCAGGGTCTCGACGGCGCGCTCGTACTCTCCCATCACCTCCAGCGTGAACCCTTTGTTGGTCAGCACTCGCTCCGGGCGGCGCCCCACGGCCATGGCTGCGTCGAGAAGGGTCAGGGCCTCGGCGAAGCGGCGCTGATCCCGGCGCAACGAGGCTTCCAGGTCCGGCAGACGCCCGGGGTCGAGCAGACCGGCGGGATCGGCGCCCGAGAGCCACAGCCGCGTCGCCTGCTCGAATGCGATCTCCGCGGCTCTCAGCTCGCCGGAGACGCGCAGGACGTTGGCCTCATGGGCCGCGGCATAGCCTCGCATGCGGCTCCGCCAGCCCTCCGGCCCGCGGACCCGGTCCGCGATCTCCCGGGCGAGCCATGCCAGCGCCGCCGCCTCCTCCACCTTGCGCGATGCCGCTCGCGTCGACTCCTCACAGACGGCCTCGCAAAGCGCCCAGTCCTGAAACTCTTCCGCCACCCGGACCACCACCCGTCGTGTTTCGCCATCCAGCTCCTTCAGCCGCCGCCAGAGCTCCCCGGCATGCACCCGGTCGCCGGGCTTGGGAAGACTTTCCGGGAGGGGCAAAGTCAGGAGGCGCCGACGGCTTCGCGAGATGAGGGCGCGCAGCCTCTCCCCCAGATCGTCGAGGTCCTCGGCCTCCTCTCGTCCCAGCCTCCCCGCGCCCCGCAGCACGTCGGCCAGCCGCAGGATCTCGTCGCCGTCCACCACGGTAAGGGAGGCGCCTCTGGCCAGGCGCGCCAGGCGAGCGGGACCCGGGAGGATCTGGCCCAGCTCGTACTGCGCGACGAGATTGGGGTGGACTCCGGTCTCCTTGCCGAACTGCTTCTGCGTCTTGCCGGAGAGCGCCCGGAACAGGCGCGCCATCAAGTGCTCTCGTCTCATCCGCTCCTGTGCTGAGGCCGAAGCCGAATTTTCGTCACGGCGCCGGGTTCGGACGCTCACCCTTGCAGGGGCGGTCCGTGCGAGCCATCGACGGCCGGTGCCAGTCCGCAGCCTTGCCGCACGCCGCAGATCCCGGCGCAGTGAGGCCTCCAGCTCCAGCACCCGCCCGGGGTCGAGGATGCCGGCGGGATCGGCGCCGGACTGCCACAGCCGCTTCGCCGCCGCGAAGGCGCTGGCCGCCGCCTTCAACTCGCCGGCGACCCGCAGGGCATTGGCTTCATGGGCCGCGGCGTAGCCTTGCAGGCGGTTCCGCCAGCCCTCAGGCCCCGGGACCCGGTGCGCGATCTCCCGGGCGAGCCGTGAGAGCACGGTCGCCTCCTCCAGCTCTTCAACCTGGTGCGATGCCGCTCGCCTCGACTCCTCACAGACGCGCTCGCAGAGCGGCCAGACCTGAAACTCCTCGGCCACCTGGACCACCGCGAGCCGTGCCTCGGCGTTCAGCCCGTGCAGCCGGCTCCAGAGCTCGTCGGCCCGCCGGCGGGCGAGAAAAAGGCCGGAAGTCTGAGGGTACCCGGTGGCCATGGGGCCGGAGCGGGATCGGCGGGCCGCAACGGACAGGATCTCGCGAGTCAGGCGAGAAGACTCCAGCGCCGCCTCTTCGATCAGGCTCAGCTCCTCCTCCGACAGGTCCATGGCCTTCTCCAGTGCCTCCAGGGCTTCGAGGCATGCCGCGACGCTCCGCACCGCGGCCGGCCGGCACTTCATGGCGCGCAGCAACCGCTGGAAAACCTCCCCGTTGACCTCTCCTCGGCGCAGGTAATGAGAGACCAGCTTCTGGTCCATGCCGGCTTCGGCACCGATCTCTTTGAAGCTCAGGTCGTGCCAGGCTGCCAGGATCAACACTTGCAATTGCCGGAAGGTGAGCTTGCGCGCCATTGAGAGCCGCCTCCAGAATTATTGAGCCTTTCATAGAGTGAGTGCCTTGGCGGCCCCAAGTGTGACACGGGTGGAAGATATTCACAGCTCCTTTTGTGTTCTCCAGGCGAAATTTCGCCAATCCTCTGAGCAGGGGTGGCGAGGGCCTGTGGGAAGGATCAATCGACGGGAAGAAAGGAGATCAGCGCCGTCCGCCGTCCCAGGTACTCGGTCCTCCTCACCAGGGCCGGCCCGAACCGCCGTTCCGCGAAGCGCGGAGCGGCGGCCAGCACGCGCAGCGTTTCGCCGCCGCGGCCCGGCTCGGCCACGTAGAGCTCCGTCGTCTCCAGCAGGAACGGCAGGTAGAGTTGGGCGGGGAGGGGCCGGCGGACGGGCACCAGCGCGACGAAGCCGTCGCTGCCGGCCACGAAGCGCTGGATGGCCGCGGCCGTCTCCCGGCCCCGGGCGAGCCGGGGTCCTTCGTCGGCGGTCCAGCTCGGCTGTGCCGGGAGCGCGTCCAGCCGGGAGCGTAGCGGGCTGTCCACGGGGACGGCGAGGAGCCAGGTTTCGGGGCTGCCGGGCAGGCGGGCGCGGTAGAGCGCGTAGTCGGCGAACGGACCGAGAGGGGAGACGCCGATCCACCGCCAGTAGGGATCGAAGGTAGAGGCCGATACGAATTTGACCCGCTTGTGCAGCGCGCTGCTCAAGCGGGTGATGGTGCGGAAGCGTCCGCCGCCGTCCATGAAATCGGTGTAGAGGAAGAGCGCCGAGCGGTCGGCCGCGAGCTCGGCGGGATCGCGGCGGACGAAGGCGCTCTCCCGGGACCGCGCCTCCCAGGCGCGAAACGGGGCGCTGAAGCGTAGCCAGCTCGCCCAAGGGTAGCGGACGGGCCGTGCCGCTTGCACCAGATAGACCGGCGGGGCGGGCCAGAGCCCGGCGGCGGTGGCGTCGTCGGCTGCGGTGGGGAGGGGCAGGGCCGAGACGGCCAGCAGCAGGCCCGCGGCCGCGTAGAAGGCGATCCGCCGCCGCAGGCGGGCCAGGACCCCGGCCAGGAGGAGCCCCGCGGCCCAGACGCCATAGGCCAGGAACCGTTTGGCGTCGAAGCTGTAAAGGAAGACGAAGAAGAGCGCCAGCGCCGCGGCCAGGCCGAGGCTGAGGAAGAGCGCCGGCTCACCGGCCGCACGGCGCGCGCCGGCCGCGAGCAGCACGGCGCCGGCCGCGAGCAGGAGGGCGCCGGGGATGCCGAGCAACGAGGCGAGGGCAAAGAGATAGAACGGCACCGAGCCCGCGTGGAGGGCCACGAAGTGCCACTGATCGGCGGCGTGTCCGCCCGGGCCGGCGAGGGCCGCCGGCTGCATCGCCATCCAGAGGGCCGGAAAGGCCACGGGCGCCATCAGCCCCACCCACAGCCAGGGCGAGCGCAGGTCGCGCCGCCGATGGACGAGCGCCGTCGCCATGGCCACGGGAGTCCACAGCACCCCGGCCGACTGGGTGAGCGCGGCCAGTCCGGCGAGCAGGCCGCTCGCGAGGTCCCAGCGCCAGGAGCGCTCGCGCTCCACCTCGCCGGCGCGGAGGAAGCAGACGGCGGCGAGGAACAGCAGGCAGGAGGTGGGCACGTCCGCCATCACCTGCAGCGAAAAGTCGCCGAGCGAGTAGTTGACGAGCAGCGCCAGGGCCGCCACGCAGGCCGCGCGCCGGCTGTCGGAATCACCGAGGAGCGCCGCGCGCCGGTAGAAGACGAGGACCGTCGCCAGGAAGAGCCCCTGGAGCAACAGCGGCAGCCAGGAGAGAGCCGACAGGCGGTAGAGCAGGGCGATGACCAGGGGCAGCAGCGGCGGGCGGCCGGAGTAGCGGACGTCCTCGCCGGCCAGGCGCAGACCGTTGGCGATCCAGTCGTGCGAGTCGCCGCCCACGAACGGATAGGTGAGGTTCAGGTCCGCCGGGATCAGCTCCGGAGCGAGCAGCGCCAGGCGGAGGAGGCCGAGGAGCGCTACAATGAAAAACAGGGAATCGGGACGGGTTCGCACCACGGCCGAACAGGACCCTTGCAATATATGTTGTCTTGGCATAGGATGGATCCGTTTCCGGTTGTACGTTACCGTCATCAACTTGCGGAGGAGAAGGGTATGAGATCAAAGCCTTGGTTGTGGCTGGTGGTTCTCGTCCTGCTGACTGTGACGGCTGCCCCGATGCTGGGCCAGCCGCAATTCGCAGGAGCCGAGTTCCGGGTCAATGGCAACACCGGTTCCACGCTGCGCAATCCCGCGGCCGCTTTCAACGCCGCCGGCAACGCGGTGGTGGTCTGGGAGGACGAGCGCAACGGCTTGCGGGGCCGATTCTACGATCGCAACGGTAACCCCCTGACCGATGAGCTGGCGCTGGTGGCCAACCAGACGCTCGCGGGCCTGCCGGCGCACGGTGTCGAGGTCATCCGCAAGGACGCCTCCGTGGCCTTCCTCGCCAGCGGCGAGCTCATCGTCGCCTGGACGGAGGAGAGGGACAACGTCAGCGCCGACATCCTTTTCGAGAGCCGCCAGGTGATCGACCGCAACGTGTTCGCCCAGCGGTTCAGCGCCGCGGGCGCGCCGCAGGGCACGCCGGCCCGCCTCAACGCCGCGGTCGCGGGCTACCAGAGCTTGCCCAAGGTGCTGGTGCGCGGCGGCGGGCTCGACGCCTTCGTGGTCTGGCAGACCGAGGACGGCATCTTCGGCCGCGCCTTCCGGCCGGAGAAGAACAAGGCCGTGGGCGCCGAGTTGAAGATCAACACCCTGCCGGGTCCGGCGGGCAATCCGGTGATCGCCGCCGATGCGGCCGGCAATTTCCTCGTCTCCTGGGAGGCGGCGGACCGCAGCTCGCAGGGCGTCTATGCCCGGCTGTTCGATCGCTCGGCGACGCCGAAGGGGAGCGAATTCCTCGTCAACTCCACCGTCGAAGGTCTGCAGCGGCGCCCGGCGGTGGCGGCCGTCAAGGGCGGCGGCTGGCTGGTGGTCTGGCAGGGCCAGGCGGGCTCGATCAAGAACGCCCACATCTATGGCCAGTTCCTGGGCAGCGCCGGCTCCTTCGTCGGTCCGCAGGTCCGCATCAGCCAGGGCGTGGGCCCGCTCCAGATCTCGCCCTCGGTGGCGCAGGTGGCGAGCGGCAACTTCATGGTGACCTGGACCGACTGGAAGGAGCCGTTCCCGGTCGGCCTCTTCGGCGTCGAGATCGACAAGCTTGGCAATGCCCTCGGCGCCGAGACGGCGATCAACAGCCGGCCGATCGGCTCCCAGTTCCGGACCGCGCTCGCGGCCTTCGGCTCGACCGTCCTGATCCCCTGGGAAGGCTACACCGACAGCAACGCGCGGCCGGGCATCTCCGCCCGCCGTCTGACTTTCTAGACCTTCCTCTCGGCGGCGCGGGCCCTCCCCGCGCCGATCGAGCCTCACCCCCGCCCCGCCGGAGACCGGCGGGGTTTTTTGTGCCTACAGCAGCTTCGATTCGTGGTCCGCCCAGACCAGGCCGGACATCACCTTGGGCAGGAACCGCGTCGACTTGGCGGGCAGCATTTTTCCGCCGGCGATGGCGGCGGCGAAGGCGGCGGGCTGCATGGGGGGGAGCCAGACGCCGGTGCCCAGGTCGCCGGCGGCCACCTGGCCCCAGAGCTCGTCGGCGTGAGAGCGATAGATCACCGTGCCGTCGGTGGCCGCCTCCGCCCGCAGACCGAGGGCGGAGAGGATCGTCTCCTGGAAGACCTCCACCGCGAGCCCGGGCTGAGCGAAGTGCCAGACCTCCGGCTCGCGTCCGCGCACCCAGAAGCCGAGGGCCGGCTGCGGCGCCGCGGCCACGGCGGCGGCGAAGCCGAGCCCGCTCTTGCCGTGGAAGGGCTGTGCTCCAGCCGCGAGGTCCGCCAGGCGCGAAAGGTCGATGGGCTCCTTGAACGCCCGGTGGATGGGATCGATGGTGAGGGCCGGGGAGTCCAGGCTGGTGATCACGGCGAGCTTGGCCGCGGCCGCGGTATCCGCAGCGGCGTGGTGCTCCTGCGCGAAGCGCTGGCCCACCTTGTAGCGGTGGTGGCCGTCGGCGATGGCCGAGGGGACGTCCAGGGCCGCGCGATAGCGGGCGATCCGCTCGGGGTTGTCGAGCCGGTAGAGGACGTGGACGTGGCCATCGGCGTCGCGGTGGCGCACCAGGGGCTGCAGGGCTTTGAGGTCCTCGCGCAGCAGGGCGTCGAGCTGGCCCCGGTCCTCGGAGAGGAGGAGGACGGGCTCGAGGTCCACCCGCATGGCTTCGAGCAGGGCCGTGCGGTCGGCCAGGGGCTTGTCGAGCGTCGCCTCATGGGGGCGGATGACCGCCGGGTCCTCGTAGCGCACCAGGCCGAGGACGCCCAGGCGCTCGCCGCCGCCTGCGAGCGCGATGACGTAAGGATAGAGGGCGGGCCGTGGATCGCGGGCGATGATCCCATCGTGGAGCCAGCGGTGGTGCAGAGCCGCGGCGAAACGGTAGGGATCGCCCCCTTCCGGCGCCACGGGCTTGCTGAGGTGGACGAACTGGTAGGGCGATTGAGTGTGGAAGCGGTCCCGCAGCGCGTCGTTGACCTGATCGTAGGGCGGCGCGGCGAGCTCGCCGGCGTCCCCGGCCTGCGGCGTGTAGTGGATCCCCTCGAAAGCATACAGGCGCATGTGTTTCCTCCTCCCGGCTGCGCGGACGGGGCGTATTGTAGCCCGCGTTGCCGGAAGCAGGGACTTCAGCTTTCGTCCCTGCTGTCCCTGGAGTCCCTGCTGTCCCTTGTTCAGATCTCGTCCCACAGCCACCCCGCCCGCGCCATGCGCCGCACGACGGTGCGGATGTGCGCCCGGTAGCCGCGGCTGCGGCTGCCGGGGTGCCAGACCTTCGGGGCGGGCAGGCCCCCTGCCAGCTCGGCGGCCTGGCGTTCGGTGAGGCTGGCGGCGGACCTGCCGTAGTAGTGGCGGGCGGCGGCCTCGGCGCCGTAGATGCCGGGGCCGAGCTCCACCACGTTCAGGTACAGCTCCAGGATGCGCCGCTTGTTCAGGTTTCTCTCGAGCTGGCGGGTGAGGAGCGCCTCCTTCACCTTGCGCAACGGGTTGTAGGAGGGGGAGAGCCAGAGGTTCTTGGCGAGCTGCTGGGTGATCGTCGAGGCGCCCCGGGGGAACCCCTTCTCATCCCAGGCGTCCTGGAGGGCGGCCTTGATCTCCTCGTCGTCGAAGCCGTGATGACCAAAGAAGCGGAGGTCCTCGCCGGCGACCACCGCCCGCTTGAAATGGGGTGAGATGCGGGAGTAGGGCACCCACTTCCACTCCACCGTCTTGCGGGGGCCGAAGATCCCCCAGCCCCGGTAGTGCTCGATGAACGCCGTGGTCGTCGGATGGTGGTCTCTGAGCCTGGCCACGCGCGGCCAGGTGACCGCCTCCCAGACGAGCCAGGCCCCGAGCAGCGCCAGGGCCGCGTAGAGCGGGAGCCGCTTGCGCCTGAAGCGGGGTGCCTCGTAGGGGGGAGCGATCATCTCGCGTTCTCCCGGACCGCCTGGTCGAGCGCGCCGTGCGCGCGCTCGAGCTCCCGCTCCAATTCTGTGAGCAGCGGGCCGACCTCCCCAGTCCGCAGGGCGCGCACCCGCTCCTCGACGGCGGCGCAGAGGGCCGCCACGCGGACGGCGCCGAGACACCCGCTGCCGCCCTTGAGCCGGTGCGCGGCCCGCTCCACCTCGCACCATTGATCTTCCGCCGCGAGCCGGCGAATTTCCGCGAGGTCGCCGGCCGCGCTCGCCGCGAAGGTCCGGACCAAAGTGCCGAGGACGTCCTCGCCATTCGCCGACAGCTCGCACAAGAGGTCCAGAGTCGGCCGGTCGAGAGGGTCCGGGGGCAAGGGTGCGTCGCGCGGCTCCGCCGCTGCCAGGGCGGCCGCGAGATCGGCGATCTGCACCGGTTTGCTGAGGTAGCCGTCCATGCCCACCTCCAGGCAGCGCTCCCGGTCCCCGGACATGGCGTGGGCGGTCATGGCGAGGATCCGCGGCCGGCAGCCGCCAGGCGGTTGCCGGCGGATGCGACGGGTCGCTTCCAGGCCGTCCATCTCGGGCATCTGGACGTCCATCAGGATGACGTCGTAGGGCTGGCGGTCCAGCGCTGCCAGGACCTCCAGCCCGTTGGCGGCGAGGTCGGCCCGATAACCGAGGTGCTCGAGCAGGCCGAGCATCACCTGCCGGTTCACCGGATGGTCCTCGGCCAGCAGGATGCGCAGCCGATCGTCCGCATGAGGACGCCGCGCCGGCCCGCGGCCGGCGGCGAGGGGCACGGCCGGCTGGCGTGGCGGGCAGGCGGCGGCCTCGCCCACGAGGGTGAAGTAGAAGGTCGACCCATGGCCGACGGTGCTCTCGGCCCAGATCCGTCCGCCCATGAGCTCCGTCAACCGCCGGCTGATGGCGAGTCCCAGACCCGTGCCGCCGTGTTTGCGGGTCAGCGAGCCGTCGAGCTGGTGGAAGTCGACGAACAGCCGGTCGAGCTCCTCGCCGGGGATCCCGATGCCCGTGTCGGCGACGGCGAAGAGGGCCTCCCAGCGGCCGTCCTCCAACGGGCGGGCGGAGAGCGAGACCCGCACCTCGCCCTGAGGGGTGAACTTGACGGCGTTGCCCACGAGGTTGAGGAGGATCTGGCGGGTGCGGGCGAGGTCGCCCACGAGGGCCTGCGGGGTCCCGGGCGCGATCGTGTGGTGGAGGGCGAGTCCCTGTCTGGCGGCCAGGGGGGCGACCATCTCCAGGCTCTCCGCGATCACCGCCGCGAGGTCGAAGGGGGCGCGCTCGATCTTGACCTTTCCCGACTCCATCTTGGAGAGGTCGAGGATGTCGTTGATCAGCACCAGGAGGGCCTCGCCGCTCGCCCGGATGGTCTCCACGTAATCCCTCTGCGTCGCCGTGAGGCGGGTGTCCAGGAGCAGAGAGGTCATGCCGATGACGCCGCTCATGGGAGTGCGGATCTCGTGGCTCATGTTGGCCAGGAACTCGCTCTTGGCCCGGCTCGCGGCGAGGGCGCCTTCCCGGGCCTGCTGGAGGGCGGCGGTGCGCTCGCGCACCTGCTCCTCGAGGCTGACGTGCAGCCGGTCGAGCTCGTCGTGGACCCGCCGGAAACGGTTGGAGAGGGAATAGCTCATCGCCGCCAGCACCGCCGCGAAGCCGAAGGGGGGCAGCGGGACGGGGCTCTGCCACGGCAGGTTGAGAGCCTGGCCGGCCAGCTCGACGGCTTCGGCGGCGACCAGCGCCAGACCGCTCAGGGCGAGGAGGCGGGCCTCGGCGTCTCCCCGCCAGGCCTCGCGGATGATGAGGACCACCGCCGCCACCAGGAGAGGCAGCAGCCACAGCGTGCGGACGCCCTCGCTGGCGATCACCAGGCGCGGATCGGGCCAGAGGCCGACGAACAGGGCCAGCGCGGCGTGCGAGAGCTGATAGGCGCGCAGCAGCCGGGAGATCGGCCGCGAGAAGAAGGTCCAGAGGAACTGGATCGCCAGCAGCGCGGCGAGATGGCCCGTGAGATCGCTGGCGCGGAGCGCCAGGTCGTGCCGGCTGGTGAGCTGGTAGATCCAATAGGAGCTGGCGAAGGTATTGGCGGCGAAGCCGAGGGCGAGGAGGCCGAACCAGAGGTGCCCGATCTCGCGGCGGCGGCGCAGGTAGAGCAGCGCGTGGTAGGGGGCCACGACGCAGAAGAGGAGGGCGAGGAGGAGCCCGGGGAGGTCCGCCAGCAGGGTGCGGTCCCACGCGAGCTCGGCGCCATCCTTCAAGGCCTGGTAGCTGCCCAGCTCCAGGATCTGGCCGACCGGAGCGGCCTGTGGGCTCGCGTCCGCGGCCCAGGCCACTCGCCGCACCCGCAGCGCCAGGGCCAGCCTGCCGTCCGGGCCCACCGCGTCGCGGGGCACGGGGAAGACCTCGGTGCGGGTGAAGGGGATCTCCAGGGTCCACCCCTCGGAGCTGCCGGCGAGGCGGCCCCCGGCATAGACCTGGTAGGCCCCGTAGACCGTGGAGCGGCCGAGGCGGATCGCGAGCTGACCACGGGCGGCGGCGAGCCGTGCCGCCGCGTCCAGGGGCGCCACCCGCCGGAACCAGATCCTGCCGTCGACGCCGGTGTAGCCCTGCTCCCGCCAGGTTGCGGGGAGGGGCACCGCCCGCCAGGCCGAGTCGTCGAAGCCCGGGCTCGCCCAGCGCGGATCGTCGCCGGGCCGCGACCGCCACAGCTCGGCCGTGGCGCCGGCAGCGGGGACGAGCAGCAGGACCGCGAGCAGCGCCGTCGCGCCGCGGATATCGTTTGCCATGACGGTTTCGACAGTATAGCTCGGAGCCGGCCGCCGTTTCCCCCTGGAGGACCGTGTTAAAATCCACAAAGTTCTATGAGTCGCTCCGGCAGCTCCGTCCTGTCGACCGGCGCGCTTCAGCTTTTGAAAGGAGTAGAGGAATGGACAGATTCTTCGGTCGCAGGCGTGGCAGGTCAAGCCAGGCACGCCGGCTCGTGCTGGCGCTCTGCGTCGGCGCCGTCGCCGGCACGGCTGCGGGGTGGGGGGCGAACGCGCCCGCCTTCGACGATTCCCAGGCTCCTCAGACCTTCGGGATCACGCTGCCCCAGCGCGTCGCCAAGTCCCTGAAGCCGATCCAGTTTACGCCGTCGGAGAAGGCGGGAATCGCCCTCGTCGCCGTGCCGGAGGTCCGCCTCGAGGCCATCGACCGGGACAAGGTCCTCAAAGAGGACGCGATGAACGAGCGGACGGGGCAGGCCAAGATCCTGCGCTTCGGCATCGCCCGCAGCGTCCAGGTGACCCCCGTCAACGGCAACTGGTATGACGTCGGCGGCGGTGCGCGGCTCTGGGTGGGCGACGTCGTCTCGACCGAGGCCCTCGGCATCCGCCTCCACTTCAAGAGCTTCCATCTGCCGGCCGGAGCCGAGCTGGCGGTCTACGGCCCCACCGACAGGTCCGGCGCCGGCGGTACCCTGAAGAACGGCTTCCCGGGCTTCGATCCGGAGCGCTACGTCGAGTTCTACCAGGGCGCGGAGGCTCAAGGTCGGCGCACCGACTTCTGGACCGGCACCCTGCTGGGCGAGCGGGTGCGCATCGAGTACCTGGCCCCGGCCGGCGCCGTGAATGCTGCGGATGCCGCCGCCCTGCCGTTCGCCGTCGACAGCCTGCAGCACCTCTACCTCGATCCGGTGGCGAGGTTGGCGAAGAGCCTGATGACCAAGGAGGCGGGCGACTGCCACAACGACGTGACCTGCTTTCCTGAGTGGGCCAACGTGGCCAAGTCGGTCTCCGGCCTCGGCATCGTGTTCTCGGGCGGCACCGGCTTCTGCACCGGCCAGCTCATCAACGACCTGGCGGGCGACTTCACCCCCTACTACCTGACGGCGCACCACTGCCTGAGCACCAGGTCGGAGGCCGCCAGCAGCGAGTACTTCTGGCTCTACCAGACCAGCACGTGCAATGGCACGCCGCCCACCCTGGACACCGTGCCGCGCTCCCAGGGCGCGACGCTGGTCTCCACCGGCGCCGCCTCCGACTTCACGCTGCTGATGGTCGAGGGCGCTCTGCCGGACGGCCTGTTCTGGTCCGGCTGGACCGCGGCGCCGGTCGCCGACGGCACCGATGCCGCCGGTATCCATCACCCCTCGGCGGACTTCAAGCGCATCAGCTTCGGCACCAAGGCCGAGAGCTCCGCGTGCCCGAGCGTCAAGAATTTCGTCCGCATCAATTGGACGAAGGGGGTCACGGAGCCAGGCTCGTCCGGCTCGGGCATCTTCCGGGTGGACAACCAACAGCTCTTCGGCCAGCTCCTGGGGGGACCCTCGGCCTGCGAAGCCGATCCGGCCGACCTTTTCGACTGCTACGGCGCGTTCGCCGCCAGCTACCCGAACGTCAAGAACCCCCTTCGCCGGGGCTGGGACGACGACTCGGAGCCGAACAATTCCTGCGACAAGGCGCGGGTGATCGTACCCGGCACGCTGAAGAACCGGGTCGTCAAGGTCCTCGACCCCGACTGGTACCAGGTCAAAGTGCCGAAGGGCAGGACGGCCACCATCACCGTATCCTTCGTGGACGCCAACGGCGACATCGACCTCGACCTCTTCGGCGCGGGCTGCGGCGCAGGTCCCCTGGTCACCTCGCACACCAGCAACAACCAGGAGGTGGTGCGGTGGACGAATACCAGCGGCAAGGCGGACTTCGTCGTCTGGAAGGTCTTCCTTGCCTCCGACACCCGTAACAATTACAACATGACGGTCACCATCCGCTGAGATCCGCGCCGCCGGGCCCGGAATCCGGGTCCGGCGGTCTGCCAGGCCGTTATATACTTTCCTGCCATGCCACGAATCCAGATCGAGACGATTCTGCCCCGGGAGACCCTCGCGCGTTTCTGCGAACGGTGGAAGATTCGGGAGCTCGCGCTCTTCGGCTCGGTGCTGCGAGACGACTTCGGCCCGGATAGCGACGTCGACGTTCTGGTCACGTTCAAGCCGGATGCGGACTGGAGCCTGCTGGATCACGTGCGCATGCAAAAAGATCTCGAATCCTCCCTGGGCCGTGCGGTCGACCTGGTGAGCCGCCGCGCCATCGAACGGAGCGTGAACTGGATCCGTCGCCAAGCGATCCTCGACTCTGCGGAAACCCTCTATGTCGAGGGATGAGGCGACGCTTCTTGACATCGTCACCGCCGGACGCAGAATCCTCGAGTTCAAGGCCGGAATCGGGAAAGAGGAGTTTCTCGAAGATCTCAAGACCCAGTCCGCGATCCTGCATCAGTTGATGATCCTGGGTGAGGCTGCGAAGCGGCTTTCCCCGGAGACTCGCCAGAAGTCATCGGAGATCCCCTGGCAGTTGATCACGGGGATGCGGAACAACCTGATTCATGAATACGACGACGTCGACCTTGAGGAGGTCTGGAAAACCTCCGAGCGGGACGTTCCCGTTCTGATCGATGTAGTCGAGAAACTCCTGGGTCAGACTTAGTCTTGCCGCCGATCACCGTCCCCCTCCACGCCCCCGAGCTGGCCCCCGGCCGGTGGGTTCAGGGCCCTCCAGTCTCCATCGCCTTCTCGCGCGGCGCGGTGGTGCTGGTGGATTTCTGGGAGTCCACGTGCGTCAACTGCCTGCGGACGCTGCCCTACCTCAAGGCCTGGCATGAGCGCTATGCCGGGCACGGGCTCGTCATCGTCGGGGTTCATACGCCAGAGTTCGAATTCACCGCCGATCCGGAGCTCGTGGCGGCAGCGGTGCGGGCCGAGGGAATCCACTACCCGGTGCTCCTCGACCAGGACCGCGGCACCTGGCAGCGCTTCGCCAACCACTACTGGCCGGCCCAATACCTGATTGACGCCCGGGGCTACCTGCGCTACGAGCACTTCGGCGAGGGGGCGTACGGCCAGACGGAGGAGTGGCTTCAGCGCCTGCTGCGCGAGGCGGGGGACACGGCCCCCATGCCGGAGCTGCTCGCGCCCGTGCGGGAGGAGGACCGGCCGGGCGCCGTCTGCTATCCGGCGACGCGGGAGGTCCATCTCGGCTTCCACCGCGGCAAGCTCCTCGCCCCCGAGGGCTACCGGCCGGGCGAGGAGGTGCGGCACCGCGACCGGGAGGAGGGGCCGGCACCGCCGGGGATGTTCACCGCTCGCGGCCTCTGGCGCCATGAGGCCGAATTCCTGGAGACCCGGGAGCCGGGAGCGGAGCTGGACCTCGTCTGTGAGGCCTCGGGAGTGAACCTGGTGCTGGAGCCGGCGCTGGAACCGGTCGGCGAGTTGGAGATTGAGGTCGACGGCGGCCCCGTGCCGGCAGCAGAGCGCGGAGCCGACGTGGTGGTGCAGGACGGCCGGACCTTCGCCCGCTGGGAGCGCCCGCGCATGGTGCGGCTGGTGGACTCCCCCGTCTTCCGCCGCCGGCACCTGGTGCTGCGGTTCGCGCAGCCGGGCGTGCGGGCCTACGCCTTCAGCTTCTCGACCTGCGCATTACCCTTGGCGGATGCGACCCCTGGGACCGCCGGCGTCCCGCCGGCTTTCTAACTTTGCTTTTTAAAAACGGAGTTAGTAGCCGGCGGGACGCCGGCGGTCCCAGGGGGCCCTAAGCCACCCCTTCTCTGTACTCCGGGTGACGCTTGAGGAACCCCTGCACGAAGGGGCAGGTGGGGATGAATTTCGCCCCCTGCGCCTTGATCTGGTCGAGGGTGGTCTGCACGAGCTGCTCGGCGACGCCATGGCCGCGCAGCTCCTCGGGCACGAAGGTGTGGAGGAGGTTGTAGGCGTCGCCGGACTTCACGTAGCTGATCACCGCCTCGTGACCGTCCACGACGGCGTAGAACTTCCTCTCCTTCTCGTCGTTCTGGACCTGCAGGCTCATCCCTATCCTCCTCTCGACCGTGAGACGGGTATTGTAGATCCCCTCGATCCAGCTCAGGCGCGCCTCCCCATCCAGGCGTCGCGGGCCCGCACGGCGACATCGGAAAAGTCGCTGAACAGGCCGTCCACGCCGAGGTCGAAGAACTGCTCGTACTCCCGCTCCGGCTGCCCTTCGTAGTCGGCGGCGAGGAAGGTGTCCTCGCTGCGGAAGGTCCAAGGGTGGACGACGAGGCCGGCGCGGTGGGCATCCGCCACGAGGGAGGTGGGCGGCCGGAGCTGTCCGTCCGGCCCGGCGGGGACGATCAGCCGCTTGCTCGGGCCGATGCCCTCGGCGTAGCCGGCGATGGCGGCCAGGCCCTGCGGCGTGGCGAGGTCGGCGTAGGTGCGCGAATCGCCCGCCGCGGCGAGGTCCCAGGGCTGCCCCGCGTCGTCCAGGAGCTGAATGAGGGGGAGGTCCGTCCACCGCCGCAGCTCCCGCAGGTTACCGGTCTCGAACGACTGGATGAAGACCGGGGCCAGCCGTCCACGGTAACCCTTCGCCTCCAGGGCCAGGAGGAGCGCCTCCTCCAGCGGCAACCCGAGCGAGCGGAAATACGTCGGGTGCTTGGTCTCGGGATAGACGCCGATCGTGCGCCCCATCTCCAGGCTCTTGCGCACGGCGAGGTCCAGCACCTCTTCGAGCGTCGCGACCTTGAAGCGGCCGTCGTGCTCGTGCCTGCGGAACGGCAGGCGCTCGCGGGCGCGCAGGGTGGTGATCTCGGCGAAAGTGAAGTCCTCGGTGAACCAGCCGGTGACCTCGCGGCCGTCGATCCGTTTGGTGGTGCGCCAGCCGGCGAATTCGGGATGGCCGGCGACGTCGGTGGTCTCGGAGATCTCGTTCTCATGGCGGGCGAGGAGGATGCCGTCCCGGGTGGTCACCAGGTCGGGCTCGATGAAATCCGCACCCATGTCGATCGCCAGCTCGTAGGCCTCGAGCGTGTGCTCGGGCCGGTAGCCGCTGGCGCCGCGGTGGGCGATGACGATGGGCGTAGCGCTCATGTCTCCAGCCTCTCATAGTCCCCGGGCGTATCCACGTCCATCACCACGCCGGGATCGTCCACCGTCACCTCCAGCAACTCGGCCGCATGACGGTCGCGGAGCTGCTTCAGGCCGACGGTGGGATCGAGGGTGAAGACCTCCGGGATCAGCGCCGGGGCAAGGGCCAGGGGATGGCCGCGCTGGCCTTGAAAAACGGGCACGGCGAGCGGAGCGCTGGCGGCGGCCATCCGGCGCAGCAGCTCGGCGACGGACTCGGCGCGCAGGCGGGGGAGGTCGGCGGGGGAGACGAGGAGGATCGCGCCGCGCCGGACGAGGGCGTCCGCGCCGCCCAGGGCGTCGACGCCCTCCTGGATGCTGGAGAGCATGCCGCGCGCCGGCTCCGGATTCACGGCCGTGGCCAGGCCCGCCTGCCGTGCCCAGGTCCGCAGCTCCTCGTCCCCAGGCGCCGTGACGAGGACGATGCGCTCCGCGCCCCCATCCCGCAAAGCCGCCACCACCGCCGCCACGAGCGGGGCGCCGCGGAAAGGGAGGAGGAGCTTCGGCCGTCCCATCCGGCGGGAGGCGCCGGCCGCGGGGAGGACGGCGACGGCGGTGGGGAAGGGGGCGCTTGCGGACATCTGGGATGCGGATGGTACTGCATGACTCGTACCGGGCCAGCGGAAGCCGATGACGGGCCAAGCGAAGCCGATGACGGGCATACACAGGCCGCTGGCGGGAATGTGTAGGCCGATGACAGGCCTGTGTAAGCCAATCACAGGCCTGTGTAAGCCGGTGCCGGGCCAAGCGAAGCCGCTGCCGGGCCAAGCGAAGCCCGTCACGGGCGAAGGGAAGCCGCTAACGGGCCAGGGCAGGCCGATGATGCGCCAGCACGATCGTCCGGTCGTCCGCGAAGGGCACGCCGCGGGCGAAGGTCTCCAGATCCTTTTCCAAGGCCGCCGCCAGACGGGCGCAGGGCTCACCGCGGTGGCGGGAGCAGGTCTGCTTGATGCGCTCCAGGCCGTATTCCTCGTCGTCCGGGCTCGCGGCCTCGGCGATGCCGTCGGTGTAGAGGACCAGGAGGTCTCCCGGCGCGAGCGTCGCCTCGGCGGCGCCATAGAGCGCGCCGGGCAGGAGGCCCAGAGGGACGCCGGTGGGACCCAGCTCCTCGATCCCCGCGGTACTGCCGCCGGCGCGGATGATCAGACCCGGATTATGGCCGGCGTTCGTATAGCGCAGCCGGCCGGTGGCCGGCTCCAGGACGGCGAGCAGCGCCGTCGCGAACTTCTCCGGCGGCGTCCGGCGATAGAGGAGGCGCGACAGGCGGACGCAGATCTCGTCCGGCGGCAGGCCGTCCTCCACCGGGCCGGCGGAGAAGGCCTGGAGCGAGGCGGTGAGGAGCGAGGCCGCGACCCCCTTGCCGGAGACGTCCGCGATCATCAGCACCAGCTCGCGGCCGTCGCCGCGCGGCACCACCTCGTAGTAGTCGCCGGACACCACGCGCGACGGGAAGTTCGCGCCGTAGAGCTCCCACCCCGCGACCTGCGGCAACTGGCTCGGCAGCAGGGCCATCTGGATGCGCCGGGCGAGCGCCAGCTCCTCCTCCAGGCGCCGCCGCTCCTCGGCCTCCAGGGCCAGTTTGAGGTTGCGCAGGTGGAGGGCCGCCACCGCCGCCAGCGATACCAGCAGCTCGAGGTCCTCCTCCGCGAACTGGCGCACCTGCAGGCGGGATTCGAGGACGATCAGCCCCAGCGTCCCCTCCGGACCGAGGAGCGGCGCGGCGATCAGGCTGCGCACGCCCGAGAACAGGATGCTCGGCGCCTCGGCGAAGCGCACGTCCGTCCAGGCGTCCAGCACCAGGGCGGCCATGTTCTTCTCGGCGACCTCGCGCACCAGGGTGCGAGAGAAGCGCATCTCGTCGAGGTTGCTCGCCGTCGAGCGGGTGGCCGCGGGCCGGAGCTCGCCGTCGGCCTCCTTGAGGAGGATGGCGCCGCGGTCCGGGCGCAGATGGTCGAGGGTGCGCTCGAGGATCAGCTCCAGCAGCCCCTCCAGGGAGAGCGACCGGCCGAGAGCCTGGTGGATCTCGTTCAGCAGCTTGAGCCGCTCGGCGTAGCGCCGCAGGCCGGCCTCGCCCTGGAGCTGGGCGGCGTCGGGGGAATTCTGGCGATCGAGCAGCTCGGAGGCGTTGCGGAAGATCGTGCCATCCTCCAGGACGCTGTCGACCTGGGTGACGCGGTGCGCCGGGGGGGATTCCTCCAGGAGCGTGAGGACGCTGCCGCTGATCCTGACCGTATCCCCCGGCACGATCGCTGACGGCTCCAGCACCTTCTGGCCGTTGAGCAGCGTGCCGTTGCGCGAGCCCAGGTCCTCCACGTAGACCGTCGAGCCGGCGCGGAAGAGCCGCGAGTGCCGGCGCGACAGGAAGGGATCGGCCAGCATCAGGTCCGCGTCGGCGGCGCGGCCGACGACCAGCGAGTCTCCCGTGAAGGGGTGGTCGAATGGCAACCCTTCGGGAGGGACGACGTGGAGCTTGAGCATGGCGGCATTCTAGACCGTCATCTCAGTGGGGGCGCCCGCGTCCCGAAATCGGCGACTGACGGCACCCTAGGGCCATGGAGAATTCAACGTATCAGGACAATGCGCGGGCCGAGATCGAGGCCGCGCGGGTGCGGGCGGCGGGGGAGGGAAAGCGTGTGGCCGTGGTCTTCGGGTCCGACTGGTGCCCCGACTGCGACGCCTTCAAAAAGGCTCTGGGTCACCGGCTCGTGGCCCCCATCGTCGATCCCAGCTTCGTCGTCGTCAAGGTCTCGGTGGGGAACCGGGACCGCAACATCGACCTCATGGAGCGGTACGGCATGACCGTCGAGAGCGGCATCCCCGCGGTGGCGATCGTGGAGCCGGACGGTTCGCTCGTCGCGGCGCAGCTCGACGGCGAGTTCCGCAACGCCAGCTCCCTCCTCTCGGTCGCCGAGATCGTCTCCTTCTTCCACCGCTACGCGCCGGCCCGGACGGCGAGCTGAGCCGCCGGGCCCTCCAACGAAGAACACACCCGGTTCTTCCGGTGTCCTTGTTTGTCCCTGCTGTCCCTGCCGTTACCGCGGCTGTATGATCCGCCTCGCCATGGCCGCTCACACCCCCGTCGCAGCCGGGCTCTGGATCGACGGCCGGTCCGTGTCCGCCCGCTCGGGCCAATCCGCCCCGGTCCTCAATCCCGCGACGGGAGAGATCCTTGCGCGGGTCGCCCAGGCGGGACCCGAGGACGTCGACGCCGCGGTGGCCGCGGCCCGGCGCTCCTGGGAGCGGGGGGACTGGCGGCGGGCCACCGTGGCCGAGCGGGCGCGGGTGCTGCTGCGGCTGGCCGAGCGGATTCGAGAGGAGGCCGAGGAGCTTGCGGCGCTCGAATCGCGCAACGTGGGCAAGCCCATCGCGGAGGCGCGCGGCGAGGTCGAGATGGGGGCGGCGTGCTTCCAGTATTACGCTGGCCTGATCCCGGCCTTCGGCGGCCGGACCGTGCCGCTCTCCGCGCCCGGCACCGGCCTCACCTTCCGCGAGCCGGTCGGCGTCTGCGGCCTGATCGTACCGTGGAACTTCCCCTTCGCCATTACCACCTGGAAGGTCTCTCCCGCCCTGGCGCTCGGCAACTCGGTGGTGGTCAAGCCGGCGTCGGCCACGCCGCTCTCCGCCCTGCGCCTGGCCGAGCTGGCCGCCGAGGCCGGACTGCCGCCCGGAGTGCTCAACGTCGTGCCGGGACCGGGGGGCGCCGCCGGTTCGGCGCTCGCCCGGCACCCGGACGTGCGCAAGATCTCCTTCACCGGCTCGACCGAGGTCGGCAGCGAAGTGATGCGCACGGCGGCCGGTGACGTCAAGCGTGTCTCCCTGGAATTGGGAGGCAAATCGGCCAGCCTGATTTTCGCCGACGCCGACCTGGAGAAGGCCGGCGCCTCGGTCTCCGGCTCCTTCGGCAACGCCGGCCAGGACTGCTGCGCCAGGAGCCGGGTCCTCGTCGAGCGGCCGGTCTATGAAGAGGTGGTCGAGCGTTTCGTGGCCCGCGTCCAGGCCCTGCGCGTGGGCGATCCCCAGAATGCGGCGACCGAGATCGGCTCGCTCATCTCGCCCTCGCATCGCGACAAGGTCGACGGCTGGGTGCGTCGCGGCGTCGCCGAGGGGGCGACGCTCTGCACCGGCGGCCGGCCGCTCGCGGGGGACCCCTTCGACCGCGGCAGCTTCTACGCGCCGGCCGTGTTCCGCGACGTCACCCCCGGGATGGCTATCGCCCAGGAGGAGATTTTCGGTCCCGTGGTCTCCCTCCTGCCGTTCGACACCGAGGAGGAGGCCATCCGGCTCGCCAACGGCACGATCTACGGCCTCTCCGGCTCGCTCTGGACGCGCGACGTCGGCCGGGCGCTGCGGGTCGTGCGGGCGATCGAGACCGGCGTGATCTCGGTCAATACGAGCTGGAGCGTCCACCTGGAGATGCCGTTCGGCGGCGTCAAACGCAGCGGCGTCGGGCGCGAGCTGGGTCCCTCGGCGCTCGATCACTACAGCGAGTGGAAGAGCGTGTTCATCGCGGATTCATAGTCGTGAGGTGAGGAGATGAGCGACAAGCCGGTGCGCGGCATGCTGACCCAGGGAGATCTGGCCGACCTCGTGGAGCGCGGCGAGGTCGAGACGGTCCTGGCGGTCTTCCCCGACATGTACGGCCGCCTGATGGGCAAGCGGATCACCGCCCCCTATTTCCTCGACACGGTGGCCGGCCACGGCATGCACGCCTGCGACTACCTGCTCGCCTGCGACATGGAAATGGACGTCATCCCCGGCTACAAGTACACGAGCTGGGAGAGCGGCTACGGCGACTTCCACTGCGTGCCCGACTTCGCCACCCTGCGCCGGGCTACCTGGCTGCCGCAGACCGCCCTGGTGCTGTGCGACCTCCTGGACCGCCACGAGCAGCCGGTCGAGGTTTCACCGCGCCGCATGCTGCAGCGCCAGCTCGCGCGGGCGCTGGAGGCCGGTTTCCGGGTGATGGGCGGCACGGAGATCGAGCTCTACGCCTTCGACGACAGCTTCGCCGAGGCGCGGGCGAAGAGATATCACGACCTGCGGCCCATGGGGGACTACAACGAGGACTACCACATCTTCCAGGGCACCAAGGAAGAGGAGCTGATCGGCGCCATCCGGCGGCACCTCGACCAGAGCGGCGTCCCCGTCGAGGTCAGCAAAGGCGAGGCCGGGCTCGGCCAGCAGGAGATCAACCTCCGTTTCAGCGAGGCGCTGACCCAGGCCGACCGTAACGTGATCTATAAGCACGCGGCCAAGGAGATCGCCTGGACGCAGGGGAAGGCGGTGACGTTCATGGCGAAGTGGGACGAGAAGCACACGGGGTCGAGCGCCCACGTCCACGTCAGCCTCTGGGGCGCGGAGGACGGCAGGAACGTCTTTCCGGGCGACCGGCCCACGGGCCCGGTCGAGGCGAGCGATACGTTCCGCTGGTTCCTCGGCGGCTGGATTCGCCACGCGCGCGCCTTCGCCGCCTTCTACGCCCCGTATATCTCCTCCTACAAGCGCTACCAGTCGCGCTCCTGGGCGCCGACGGCCATCGCCTGGAGCTACGACAACCGCACCGCCGGCTTCCGGGTGGTGGGGCACGGCTCGTCGCTGCGCATCGAATGCCGCATCCCCGGCGCCGACGCCAATCCTTATATTGCGTACGCTGCCGCCATCGCCGCCGGCCTCGACGGCATCCGCAACCGCATCGAGCCGCCGGACGTCTTCCAGGGCGACATCTACGCCGCCCGCGAGCTGCCGCGCGTCCCCGCGACCCTGCGCGAGGCGATCGACGAGCTGGAGCAGAGCGACCTGGCGCGCGAAGCCTTCGGCGCGGATGTGACCGAGCACTACCTCCACTTTTTGCAGACCGAGCAGCGGAAGTTCGACGAGGTGGTGACCTGCTGGGAGCGGGCGCGGTACTTTGAACGGGCCTGAAACAGGAGATCTGGATGCGTCTCGAAAACAAAGTCGCCCTCATCACCGGCGCCGGCTCCGGGATCGGCCGCGAAACGGCGCTCCTTTTCGGCAGGGAAGGCGCGCGGGTCGTGGTCGTGGACGTGAACGATCCGGCCGGCGACGCAGTCGCGTCCGAGCTGCGAGCGGCCGGGAGCGAGGCCGTCTACTTTCACGCTGACGTCTCGCAGGCAGCCGAGGCCGAGGGAATGATCCGCGCCGCCGAGGCGAGCTTCGGCCGGTTGGACGTGCTGTTCAACAACGCCGGCATCTCCCACCCCAAAGACGGCGACGCGGTGACGACCGAGGAAGAGGTCTGGGACCTCACCATGAATATCAATCTCAAAGGGGTTTTCCTCGGCTGCAAGTACGGCATTCCGGTCCTGCGCCGGGCCGGGGGAGGCTCGATCATCAACACCGCCTCCTTCGTGGCGGTCCTGGGAGCGGCCACGCCGCAGCTCGCCTACACCGCCAGCAAGGGGGGAGTCCTGGCCATGACCCGCGAGCTGGCGACGATCCACGCCCGCGAGAACATCCGCGTCAACGCCCTCTGCCCGGGCCCCTTGCGCACCGAGCTGCTGATGAAGTATCTGGACACCGAAGAGAAGCGCCAGCGCCGGCTCGTCCACATCCCCATGGGCCGCTTCGGCGAAGCCCACGAGATCGCCCAAGCCGCCCTCTTCCTCGCCTCCGACGAATCCTCCTTCACCACCGGCGCGACTTTCCTGGTCGACGGCGGGATCACGGCGGCGTACGTGACGCCGGAGGGGTGAGCGGGTCGTATTTTACCGGTTCTGAGAACCTTGACCTAGCTGTGTGGTGCTCCTTCGGTCCGCGGGAGTGCCTTCGCTCACAAGCCTCGAAGGCGGCCTGGGCGGCAGGAAGTGGCTCTCTCAGGTACTGCATGCGCTGGCCAGGGGTAAGACAGGCGTTGATGGAGGCTCTCAGGTACTCGACCAGCGCTCTCCAACTGATGCGCCAGGTCCTAACTGTGCCATCGCGATAGAGAACCAGGATTCGAGATCCATCAGGGCTCAACGTAGCTCTGAGCGCACCCACGTGATCGCTAGGATCGCTGAGGACGAGTGGTTTCCCCGAGCCATCGGTATTCCAGATTTGGACGCCTTCATTTCTGGAGGCGATGACAACGCGGGAGCTTTCCGGGCTGAAGGCCAATACCCCTCTTTTCAAGCGACCGACAACGACAGGCTTGCCTGAGCCGTTGGCATTCCAGAGTTGTGCGGTGCCGTCATCGGAGATGGTGATGACTCGGGAACCGTCGAGGGTGAAATTTCCGTTGAGCTCAATGGGCTTGCCTGAGCCGTCAGCTTTCCAAATGAACTGCTTCGTGCCGGCGTTGACGATGGTGACGCCTGAATCGTCTGGGAGGGAGGTGGCTCGGAGTGGCGCATGCCGTTTATGGAGTACGACAGGCGCTCCGGAACCATCGGCCTTCCAGACCCTAGCGGTGCCGTCATCCGAAGTGGTGAGGACCTTTGAGCCGTCGGGGCTGAAGGCTGCGGTTCTCACTACGTTTTCATGGCCGCGTAGGACAACCGGCTGGCCAGAGCCATTAGCGCTCCAGATCCGGGCAGTGTGATCGCTGGAGGCGGTGGCGACGCGTGAGCCATCTGGGCTGAAAGCGCCCTCCAGGACCGAGTCCTTGTGTCCATGGAGGACAACAGGCGCTCCGGAGCCATCGGTATTCCAGACCCAGGCTGTTCCATCCGAGGAGGCGGTAAGAACCCTTAAGCCGTCTGGGCTGAAAGCGGCAGCTTCCACTGTGCCCATTTGTCCGCGTAAGACGACCGGCTCGCCGAAGGCGCTGGAATTCCAAATCCGAACGATGCGATCGGCGGAGATCGTGAGCACGCGTGAGCCGTCTGGGTTGAAGAAGGCGCTGGTCACATTGTAGTCCTTCAGGGGGACGGGTTCACCGGGGCCGTCGGTGTTCCAAACCCGTGCGGTGCCATCCTTGGACGCGGTAACGACGTGGGAACCGTCCGGGCTGAAGGCGGCGTTCAAGATCTCTTCTTCATGTCCGCCCAGGATGACGGACTTGCCCGAGCCATCGGAATTCCAGACCTGCGCATAGCGGCCGGAGGTGGTGACGACGTGAGAGCCATCGGGGCTGAAGTCAGCGCTGTCGATCAAGCCCTGCCCGTCGAGGACGACAGGTTTGCTGGACCCGTCAGCATTCCAAACTCGGGCAGTCTTGTCTCCGAGGGCGGTAAGTATGCGAGATCCATCAGGGCTGAACGCGGCGACCAGTCTTCCTTCCTTGTGTGCACGGAGGACAAGAGGCTCGCCTGATCCGTCGGTTTTCCACACCCGGGCGGTGCCATCTTCAGCAGCGGTCAGAACCCGAGAGCCATCTGGACTGAAAGCGACCGTCACCACACTTTTCTTATGCCCGCGGAGGACTACGGGCTTGCCGGAGCCGTCGGCGTTCCAGACCCACGCGGTGCCGTCCAGGAAGCCGGTGACAATACGCGAGCCGGCTGAGTTGAAGGCGGCGTCCGCGGTGAGGTGCGAACCCGCGGGCTCGCGAAAGATGAGGGGTTCGCCGGAGCCGTCGGTATTCCAGACCCGGGCGCTATCCACCGAAGAAGTGAGGACTCGTGAGCCGTCCAAGCTGAAGGTGGCGCTCCACACAGGGCCCTTATGGCCGCGAAGAATGACGGGCTTGCCGGAGCCGTCCGCGTGCCAGATCCGAGCGGTGCCATCCTGGGAGGCGGTGACGATCCGGGAGCCGTCCCGGCTGAAAGACGCACTATACAGGGAGCCCTTATGACCTCGAAAAATGACGGGCTTGCCGAAGCCGCCAGCATTCCAAACTCGGGCCGTGCCATCGGAAGAGGCGGTAACCACTCGCGTGCCGTCTGGACTGAAAGCGGCGTCTACGACCTCCTCCTCGTGTCCTCGGAGAATCGCTATGGGAAGCATGCTCATGGCTGGGCGTTGCGCGAAACGGACGGCATCCAGAGATGCCTTGGCTCGGGGGGCCGGAATCTGGTCGATTTCCAGTGCCAAAAGCGCCATCACAGCCGGGTCCTGAATTGAATCCTGGAGCGCGAGGATCGAATCCACGCGTGCTTCTTCAGCCTGCCGTTTCGCCCTGATAGCCTGCCAGCCTGCGATGGCTCCCAGCACCGCTATCAGCACGGCGACGCCGAGCCCGGCCAAGATCAATCTGCGCTGCCGGCGAGCTTGGGCGGCCCTTTCGGTATCGCGGGCCTTGATGCTGGCCGCGATGAAAGTCGCCTCTTCGGCGCCCAGATCCTTCCTGCGCTCACCCAACCACTGGTTCGCCTCGGCGAGGGGGCCACCGCTCAAGAGGGCTCCGCTCCGCTCATGGTCAGAAAGGTAGGCGCGGAGCCGCTCACGCCATAGTAGGAAGTCCAGGTCCTCATCCAGCCATCTCCGCAGCCGTTCCCAGGTCTGGATGAGGGCCTCGTGAGCCACCTCCACGACATTCTTGCCTTTCTCGTCCCTCCCGGTCACCAGCAGCCGGGTTGCAGGCGCAGCCAATCTGGCCACCACCTGTTGGGCCGCATCCTCAAAGTCCTCAAGCTTGGCCCGTCGCCGCGTGTCTCGGCTCCCGTCCTCGGGGCGCGCCACACGGACCAACTCGGTGAATACCCGATGCGCAGCCCTCTGCTGCTCTGGTGACAGCTTTTCGAAGTCCCTCTCGGCCCGTTGGGCGATGGCCCCCGCCACTTCGCCGCTCTCCCTATAGGCATTGTTGGTCAGCGAGCCACCCGACCGCCTCGCCCAAAGCTCGGTGAGGGCGAATTCGAGGAGCGGCAGATTACCTGGCTCTTCTCGCACGTCGTCCAAGATGCGGCCGACCAGCCCCAACTCGAACTCCAGGCCCACGCGCGTGGCGGGTTCCTGGATAGCCCGAGCGAGCTCCTCCCGCCGCATCGGGCCGAGGTTGACCAGGGCTCCTTCCAACCGGTCGCTCAACTCACGGCTGAAGGTAAGGGCGCGATCATAGAAATCCGCTCGAAGCGCCAGCACGAGGGTGATGGGTAGCTTCTCCGTCACGGCCAGAAGGTCATCAGCGAACCGTTTCCAGATGGCTGCGCCGGTGGTCAGGGTGAACAGTTCCTCAAACTGATCAGCAACGAGGAGCAGGCGGCCGGTGCCTTTGGACTTTTCCAGTATCCGGCTCAGGGTGTCTTCCAAGCGGATGCTGCGATCGGCCAAGGAGTCTCCCAGCTTCGCGGATTCCTTCAACCGGTCGACCTCGCTCATCTCCGGCTCGAGGAGGGGCAGCAAGGCCGCCGCCAGCCGGTGATAGGGGCGCTCGCCTGGAGTAAAGGAGACAGCGTCCCACGCCGGTGCTGGCGGGCGCTGCCGGCGCAGCCGGGGGATGAGGCCCGCGTGGACCACGGAGGACTTGCCGCTGCCGGAGGGCCCGACGACCGCTACGAAAGAGCTCTTGAGAGCGGCCTCCAGGAGACGGTCGGAGAAGGCTTCCCGGCCGCAGAAGAAGGCCGCGTCTTCCTCCCCGAAGGGCTCGAGGCCGCGGTAGGGACAGATGGACGATAGGGGCTCTTTGGATTCGGTGGAAGCTCCGTCGTGGAGCGCTCGCGCCAGGCGGTCCAGAGCCTCAAGGTCGTCCGGGCCGCGCCGGAGGTCGACCCACGTGTTGAGGAAAAGGAAGCCGGCGCTGGGATTGGCGCCAGGGAGCAGGATGGGAATTACCGGGAACTTCGCGCCCGCTTTCTCTGCTTGAGCTTGGCGGTCGAGGGCGAACCACATCTCCCGCTTCTGCCAAGCGCCGAGACCGTCCCTGCCGAGGAACACGGCCACGGCTCCGGTTTCTGCCAAGGCCTGCTCCAAGGCGTCCGGCCACGGCTGACCGGGCACCAGATCCTTTTCATCCAGGAAGGTGGAGATGCCGCGGCCTTCAAGGAGCCGGCAGATTTCGACCACGGCCTCTCGGTCCGAGCCGTTGAAGCTCAGAAAGAGGCTGCTACGCCAGGAGTCTGGGTCAGAATTCCCCTTGTTGTTCATCTCTGACACTGCAAGGATATCCCAAAAGGCGCTATCCGCCGTTGTCCTGCTACGAGAAAGCGCCTGGCCCGCCCTTTGCGATACCCTTGAGCGGAAGGAGCGCGATCCATGACGTCAGCACGCACCACCTCCACAGCTCTGATCCTCGGCCTCACCTGTCTCGCCTGCGCCGGAAATCCCCGTCCCCAGACGGCGGCTACACGCAAGCCGACGTGATCGAGGTCGCCAGGCTCGGCGAGCCGCTCTACTCCTATCAGCCGCCGACCGGCTATACCGACCGCAACGAAGCGTGGATGAACTCGGGCACCCTGCTGTCGCGCCTGAATTTCGGGCTGCAGCTCGCGTCGGGCAGGCTCGCCGGGGTCAAGGTGGACCTCGCCGCGCTCAACTCGCCCGGGTCGCCGCGTCCGCCGCAGTCGTGGCAGGAGGCGATGAACGTCTATCCGCCGCTCCTGCTCTCCGAGGGACAGGAACAGGAGACCGCTATCCTGGCCCGCCTTGCCGGCCCCAGGGCCGCAGTCAAGGGGGCGCCGACGCCGGCCCAGGAGGTGGTGGGGATGCTGCTGGGGTCGCCGGAGTTTCAGCGGCGGTAACCCCTCCTAGATATACACCTCCACCTTCGCCTTCCCCCGCAGGTCCTTGATCCGCGCCTGCACCAGCTCCTGGGTCTGCTTCTGCTTGAGCATCATGCCGATGCGGTCCTTGACCTGCTCGAAGGGGACCGTCCCCGCAGCTTGGCGCTCGAGGAGCTGGATGACGTGAAAGCCGAAGGGGCTCTCGACCACCGGGCTCACCTGATTCGGCTTGAGGGCCATGGCGGCTTTCTCGAAGGTCGGCGGCGTCGTGCCCGGGCTGATCCAGCCGAGATCGCCGCCGTTGGGCTTGGAGCCGGGATCGTCCGAGTTGGCCTGGGCCAGCTTGGCGAAGTCCGCGCCGCCCTGGATCTGCTTGAGAAGATCCTCGGCCTTGGCTCGCGCCTTCTCCTTGTCCGCGGGGGCACCCTTGGGATTGACCCCGATCAGGATGTGACGCACGTGCAGCCGCTCGGGCGAGTGGATCTGATCCTTGTTCTTGTCGTAGAAGTCTTTGGCAGCCTGGTCGGGGACGGTGACGCCGGGGATCACCTTGGTCTCGACGTACTTCTGGACGGCGATCTGGTCGCGCGTCTGCTGGCGCAGCAGCGCCTCGGTGAGCCCCGTCTGCTTGAGGGCCTTCTGGTAGATCTCTTCGCTGGGGAACTGCTTCTTGCGCGCCGCCACCTGCTGATCGAGCTCCTGCTCGCTGGGGGCGATGCCCTGGGCCTTGGCCTCCTGCTGGAGCAGGGTGATGCCGATCAGCTCGTCGAGCACCTGGCGGTAGACCTGCGGCGTCAGGGCGACCGGCTGGCCCATCTGGGCGCTCCTCATCTGCACCACCTGGGCACCCTTGAGCAGGTCGTCCTTCTTGATCGCCTGGCCGTTCACCTTGGCCACCACGTCCGGCATTTTCTCCGGGGGCACCCCGGGGGCGGCCGGGCTGGGCGGCGTAATGCTGAAGGCGGGAGATCCCGCGCCGGGAGTCTGTGCCGCCTGCTGGCTGCGCTGAAGCGGTGGACCCGAGTTGGCGGCGGCCGTGGAGGTGGAGGAGGTCGTGCCGGGCGTCGCCTCCCCCTTCTTGTCGGCGGGCTTGCAGGCGCTCCAGGCGGCGAGCAGCAGGGCGAGCCCCAGGACCAGGAACGTCAAACGGGGCTGGGTCTTCTGGTTCATATTGGCTTCCTTGAAAGGCGGGGGCCGGGTGGGCCGCCGCCGGATGTGAGCACGGCAGTGTAGCAGAGAGCCCGCTTGGCGCCCGCCCCAGGGCCGGAGATGCCGGAGACGTCACCGCTGGCTGGCCATCCAGTCCGTCAGGGCCGCGACGAAGCGGTCTGGCTCCTCGAAGAATGGCTGGTGCCCGCTTTGCTCGAAGATTTCCAGTCTGGCGTTGGGGAGTTGTGATGGGATGCCATCCCAGAGAACGTAGGGAACCGTGTAGTCGTAGCGTCCATGAGCGAGGAAGATCGGTACGCTCAATCCGCTCGCTCCGACGGTGACGTCCCATCCTTGCGTGAGCGTCCCCAGGACGTGCTGGAGAAACTGCGGCCTGGCGACCGCCTCCGCAAACAGCGGAACGGCGTCGAAGCGTGCGTCGAAGAAACGCATCGGCGTCTGCGCGAACATGACCTGACCCATGGACGCTCCCGCAGGCAGCCTGGCCAGATTGTCCCGCAGGACCTGCTTGCGATCCTCCGATGCGTCCTCCTCGAAAAAAGACGCGGCTTTCGCCGCCACCAGGGCCATGTCGCCGCTGGGTGGGACACCCGCCGTGATCACGTGCGAGACGGTGGCGGGGCAGCGTCTGCCATACTCGATGGCGAGCACGCCCATGATCGAGTGCCCCAGGACGACGATCCGCTCAACCCCGAGATCGACCCGGATGGCCTCGAGGTCGTCGGCGAGCACGTCGAAGGTGAGATCGGTGGGCTCGCCCGTCGACTGTCCGCTGCCGCGCAGGTCGACGTAGACGAGCCGGAAGCGGTCGCTCAGTTGGGGCGGCGTCATGCGCTCGTACGGCTTCGTGCCGACGCCGCTCAGGACGAGGCACGCCGGCCCATTGCCGCGCGTCGAATAGAACAGCTCAGCACCGTTGACGGAGACGGTCATCTTTCCCTCCTCTCGGGGGTCCATGGCGAAGTGGATCCTGCGTTTTGGGTTCGAGCTCACGCACGTCCAACGATCCGTGGCGTGAGCTCCACGGTTGTACAGCGTTCAAGCGGATGGCGTCAGGCGCCTTCCCGGCTCGCAGCTTATGTGGGCGGTACCTTCCTGCGGGAGATCAAGGTAGAGATGCTACCACAGGTCAGGTCCTTCAGGAAACGGTAGGCTGCTGCCGGCGTTGGAGAGAGGCAAGGGCGGCAGACTGCGTGGGGACCGAACCGCGTTTCCAGCAACAGAGACTGGAACTCCAGGAGCACGTAAACGTAGACCGGATCGCCGGTGTCGCGCCGCCGGAACGTCTTCACACATAGAGAAAGCCCTCTGCGTAGCGCACGGCTTTTCCAGAAATTCTGACTCTGTCATCAAGAGACTCGCACCATAACTCCCCTCGACGCTGAGAGAGCTGGATTGCATGGAGTTTTCGCTTCCCGAGGCTCTTGGACCAATACGGCGCTAACGTACAGTGCGTCGAACCGGTTGCGGCATCTTCGGCGATACCAAGCTTCGGGGCAAAGTATCTCGAGACGAAGTCGGCGTCCTCCCCCTTCGCCGTGACGATCGCCCCGAGACAATCCACCTCTTTCAGAAGCTCCAGATTCGGAGTGATGGCGCGAATATCTGCTTCGCCCTCATACACTGCCAGATAATTTGTGGCCTTGAGGATTTCCTTGGGTTCTCTGCCCAAGGCGCGTACCAGATCCTCTGGTTTTGTCGCGCATGAGACCGCTTCATGGACGGGGAAATCCATGCTTATGCGTGGACCGTCCTTGACGACATTGAAGATCCCTCCCTTCGTCTTGAAGGCTACGGACTCCTTCGACGGAGCCGTGTACTCGAAGATGACCGCAGCAGCAGCCACCGTGCCATGTCCGCAAAGATTCAGCTCGACCGTCGGGGTATACCAGCGAAGCTCATAGTGCTCATCGTGCTCGACGAAGAACGCTGTTGCGGGGAGATTGTTCTCCCTGGCAATGAGTTGCAGGGTCTCGTCGTCGAGCCACCGATCCAGCGGGCAGACCATGGCTGGATTTCCTGAGAAGATTGCCCCAGCGAAAGCGTCGATGTGGTATGTAGGAATCCTCAAGGTCTTGACTCCAAGATTTGTTTGCGGTCTATCTACGCTCTGGTTCACCGGCGGCGCGCTCCGCGATCCGAGACTTTACCAGCTTCCGCACCAGTGTGTCCGGTAAGGGGTTTTCCGCTTGAAAGCGGATGGTGCCCTTGCTGGTGTCATAGGCCTTGAACTCGTCCTTGTGGGCTTCCACGGGGAACGCCCCGGGGTAGAAGGCGCAGTGGTTCTTGGCCGCGCCAAAGGACACAAGAAACTTTCCGCCAAGACGAAAGGTTGGGATCTGGTAGCTGATGCACTCTTCAGCCTCGGGCGCCGCGGACTTGATGGCCCTTCGAAGCTTCTCAAGCGCAGCTCGCTTCTCGTTGCTCAAAGGTGCAAGGTACTCGTCGATGGTCTGTGGTTTGGCTGACATGGCTGTTTTTCTTGAGAGATCAACTATTGAGTTTCGATCGACGTGTCCGCCCAACGCCTCAGAAGCTCACCGGCGCCAGCCGCACGATAGTGCGGTTGGCGTCCGGTGGAGCGCCAGGGTTGGCCGCCCCTCTTCCCAAGCATAACAGCTTGGCATTATTGCCACTCTTCTCAAGGAACCTATTTCGCAGGGTACAGAGTCCTTGTGGGTGGCGATGTCAGCAAGAGCGGCGCCAAATTTTTCCAGTGCTCCTCTACAGGCGGCGGACCCGATGGGGCCTGCTATGCTGCGCTGATGGACGACTACCTCCCGCCGGACCTCAGAGGACCCACGACCACGATCACCCGGATCGCCGCGGGCCTGTCAGGCGCCGGCGTCTACCGCATCGAGGCCGCGGGCCAGTCGTTCGTGCTCAAGGTCGCCGCGGAGAGCGAGAGCGCCGCTGACTGGCTCCGTACGCTCCACATCCAACGGCTCGCCGCCGACGCGGGCCTCGCGCCTCGCGTCGTCCACGTCGACGAGCCAAGGCGCGCGGTCCTGACTGCGTTCGTCGCCGACCACTCGTTCGCGGCCTTCTACCGGGACCCGCGCACCCACGAAGCCGCACTCATCCAGCTCGGCCGCACCGTGCGCCGCATCCACGCGCTCCCACTCCCCGCCGACGCGCGCATGCGCGAACCCCGCGAGTTCATCGCCCGGCTCTGGGAAGGCTTCCTAGCCGACTTCGCCGTCCCGAACTTTGCCCGCGACGCGGCCCGGCGCGTGCTCGCCGAGGAGCCACCGACCAGCGAACGAGCCCTGGTCGTCGGCCACAACGATCTCAACCCCACCAACATCGTCTACGACGGCGAGGCGATCCTGATGCTCGACTGGGCCACGGCCGGTCCGATGGAAGCCTTCTACGATCTCGCTGTGCTCTCCGTATTCCTGCGCATGGACGAGGGCACCAGCCTGCACCTGCTCTCGGCCTACGACGGCAGACGATCCGTCGGGCTCCCCGACCGCTTCATCTACAACCGCCGGCTGGCGGCGGCGCTCGTGGGCACGTTGCAGTTGTACGTCGCCCGCCAGATGAAGCACCTGGGGGCCACCGGCGCGGAGACGCTCGACTCCACGCTTGCGCTCGGCGAGTTCTATCAGCGGCTACAGGCCGGCGCGCTGAAGCTTGGCACGGCGGACGGCCAGTGGGCGTTCGGTCTCACCATGCTGAAGGAGAGCCTCGCACTGTGACAGTCAGGCCGACCTTCGCCATCTTGGCGTGCCGGTCAATTCTTTCGCGCTCGGCTAGGCTTAACCAACTGTGCCAAGCGCAATATCTCCAGCCGGAACATAGGTGCTCATCACAACGCCAGATGCTGAGACCTTCGAAGCCACGAGCCG
>JAJKHS010000096.1 GCA_021154885.1 Thermoanaerobaculum sp. | reverse complement strand
CTGCGCGAGCGGCTGCCGGACTACATGTTGCCGGCGGCGTTCGTGATTCTTTCCGCGTTGCCTCTGACCCCGAACGGCAAACTGGACCGGGCGGCCCTGCCCGAGCCGGGGGGGGAGCGGCCGGAGCTGGGGGTTGGGTATGTGGCACCGCGCACCCGGGTGGAGGAGGTGCTGGCGGCGATCTGGTCGCAGGTGCTGGGTCTCGAGCAAGTCGGGGTGCACGACAACTTCTTCGCCCTGGGAGGCGACTCGATCCTGAGCCTGCGGGTGATGGCACTGGCAGGGGAGCGCGGACTGGACGTGGCACTGGCCGATCTCTTCCAGCACCAGACGATCGCCGAGCTGGGGGCGTCCGTCCGGCTCACCCAGGGAGGCACAGAGGCGGCGCGTAGCGAGCCGTTCAGCCTGATCTCGGCGGAGGACCGGGGGAAGCTGCCGGAAGGGGTCGAGGATGCCTATCCGCTGGCCATGCTCCAGGCGGGGATGCTGTACCACATGGAGCTGACCCCGGAGGACCCGCAGTACCACAACGTGGATAGCTGGCAGGTGCGGGGTCGTTTCGAGGAGGAGCCGTTCGCAGCGGCGGTGCGCCGGGTGGTAGCGCGCCATCCCATGCTGCGCACCGCCTTCGTGCTGACCGGCTACGGCGAGCCGCTGCAACTGGTGCATCGGCACGCGGATCTGCGGGTGACAGTCGAGGACATCAGGCACCTGAGCTCGGCCGAGCAGGAGGCTGCGGTGGATCGCCTGGTGGCGCGGGAGAAGCTGCAGCCGTTCGACCTGACGCGGGCGCCCCAGTTGCGCTTCCACGTCTTCCTGCGCTCGGCCGAGACCTTCCAGTTCACGCTGGCGGAGAACCACGCGATCTTCGACGGTTGGAGCCTGCACTCGACGCTGGCAGAGATTTTCGAGCTGTACTTTGTGCTGCTGCCGGGAGCGTCACCCGAGCCGTTGCCGCCGCTGGCGCTGACTTACCGTGAGTACGTGCGGTTGGAACGGGAGGCACTCGCCTCGGCGGCCGCTGAGGAGTATTGGCGGCATCTGCTGCGTGAGGCCGAGTTGGTGGAGCTGCCGCACTGGCCGTCGGAGTGGTGCCGCCCCGGCCTGCGCCGGATAGGACGGTTGAGCGTGGCGGTAGCGCCCGAGGTGACGGCGGGTCTCAAGCGACTGGCACATGAGGTGGCGGTGCCGCTCAAAAGCGTGCTCCTGGCGGCACACCTCAAGGTTCTGAGCCTGCTGGCGGGGCGGCCGGACGTGGTGAGCGGCCTGGTGTCAAACGGGCGGCTGGAGGTGAGCGAGGGTGACCAGGTGCGCGGCCTCTTCCTCAACACGCTGCCACTGCGGCTGCGCCTGCCGGAGGGCTCGTGGGCGGACCTGGTCCGCGCTGCCTTCCACGCCGAGCAGGAGATGCTGCCGCATCGCCGCTATCCGTTCGGCGCCCTGCAGCGCCGGTGGGGCGAGCGCCCTATTTTCGAGATCGCCTTCAACTACACCCACTTCCACGTGATCCGCGACCTGATGCGGTCGGGTGACCTGGAGCTGCTGGGCTTCCAACAGGCTGAGGGAGGCAACTTCAAGCTCCAGTCCACGTTCTCCCAGGACCTGGAAGGGCGGGGCCTGGGGCTGAGCCTCGAGTACGACTCGCACGCGGTCCCGGTGGCGCTGGTCCGGGAGATCGGCGACGAGTACCTCCGCACGCTCATGGCGATGGCCCGCGATTCACGGAGTGCCCATGAGGGCGCCTCAATCCTGTCGCCCGCCGTCCGGCACCAATTGCTACGGGAGTGGAACGACTCCTCCTGTGCCCTGGAGGATTCCACTCTCCACGAACGGTTCGCGTGCCAGGCCGAGAGTCATCCCGACCTCGCGGCCGTGGTCTGCGGCCAGGAGGTTCTCACCTTCCGTGCTCTCGCCGGGCGCGCCCACCGGCTGGCATGTTCGCTGCGCGCTCTGGGTGTTGGTCCTGAAGAGCCGGTGGCGCTCTACTTCGAGCGCTCATCGGCAGTGCTGGTGGCGATACTGGGAGTGCTCGAGGCCGGCGGCACCTACCTGCCGCTCGACACCAGCTATCCACGCGAGCGCCTCGTCAGCCTGTGGGAGAACGCGGGCCGACCGCTGGTGTTGACCGAGCGCCACCTGGCGTCGGCGCTCGCCGTGGCCGCGCCGAACATGCTCTGCCTGGACGAGCTGGAGGCGGCTGTGCCAGTGCGAGAGGTCCTGCCGTCGGCTCTGGTGCACCCTCTGGGCGCCGCGGGTCTGGCTTACGTGCTTCATACCTCGGGCTCGACCGGCAGTCCGAAAGGGGTCTGTTGCACCCATCGCGGAGTCCTCAACCTGTTGGCCGATTTCGAGCGCCGCCAGCCACTCGCGGCGGGGAGCCGCGGCAGCTTGTGGACCAGCCTGAGCTTCGACGTGTCGGTGTACGAGATCTTTTCGCCGCTGCTCGCAGGGTGCGCCGTGCATATCGTTCCGGAGGAGGTCCGCCAGGACACGGATCGATTCCTGGACTGGCTGGTGCAGGAGCGGATCAACAGTGCCTACGTGCCGCCGTTCATGGTCAAGGCACTGCGCCGGCGATTGGAGTCGGCGCCCGATGCGATCCCGCTGCGCCGCCTGCTGGTGGGAGTCGAGCCGATTCCCGAGCCCGAGCTGGCGCGGATCGCCGAGCTCCGCCCGGGGCTCGCCGTGATCAATGGCTACGGTCCCGCCGAGGCGACGATCTGCGCCACTCTCCACGGTGTCGACTGGCGGCAGAGCCGCTTCGACGGTGCATCCGTGACCCCGATCGGGCGGCCCGTCGCCAACAGCGCAGTCCATGTGCTCGACCGCTCGCTGGAGCCCGTGCCGGTGGGAGTGCCGGGCGAGCTGTACATCGCGGGAGCCGGAGTGGCGCGCGGGTATTTCCGGCGACCTGCGGCGACGGCGGAACGATTCGTTCCCAACCCCTGGAACGAGACGGGTGGCGAGCGCTTGTACCGTACCGGCGATCTCGCACGCCGCCATCCCGACGGCAAACTCGAGTTTCTCGGCCGGATCGATCATCAGATCAAGCTGCGCGGTTTTCGCATCGAGCCCGCCGAGATCGAGGCGGCCCTGCTCGCCCACCCGGCGGTGCGCGAGGCGGTGGTCACAGTCCTGGCGCCGGCTGGGCACGCCTCCCTCGAGGGTCGCGAGCACCGGCGTCTGGTGGCTCATGTCGTCGGCGTCGAGGGGGGCGCGCCTTCCAGCCGGGAGCTGCGGGATTTCCTGCGCGAGCGCCTGCCGAGCTACATGGTGCCGGCCGCCTACGTGAGCCTCCCCGCGCTGCCGCTCACGCCGAGCGGCAAGCTCGACCGTAAGGCCCTGCCCGAGCCACGGCCGGAGGGGGCCGTGGACGAGTCCGCAGCGCCGAGGACGCTCACCGAGGAGCTGCTGGCGGAGATCTGGGCCCAGGTGCTGGGGCTTGAGCGGGTCGGAGTCGAGGAGAGCTTCTTCGATCTCGGCGGGCATTCCCTGTTGGCGACGCAGGTCACGGCGCGGCTCCGCGAGGTCCTGGAAGTCGAGCTGCCGTTGCGTGTCCTGTTTCAGGAGCCGACGGTCGCCGGGCTGGCTCGATGGGTCGAGGAGGCGAGGCGGTCCAGCCAGGGTCAGGTCGCACCGCCGATCGAACGGGCGAGCCGGGAAGGTCCTCTGCCGCTGTCCTTCTCGCAGGAGAGCCTCTGGTTCCTGGATCGCCTCCATCCGGGCGGCACAGCCTACAACGTCCCGCTGACTGTGCGTGTCACCGGCCGGCTGGGCGCGCCGGTCCTGGCGCGGGCACTGGCCGCGATCACCCGGCGCCACGAAATCCTGCGCACGACTTTCGCGGTCCACGGCGACCTCCCGATCCAGGTGATCCTGCCGCAACCGCTCGCATCCCTGGCGGTCGTCGACCTGGCGGACCTCGCGCCCGAAAGAAAGGAACGCGAGGCGCATCGGCTGGCTACTCAGCAGATGCAACTGCCGTTCGATCTGTCGCAAGGCCCTCTGCTGCGCCCTGTGCTGCTGCGCCTCGGCGAGGAGTCGCACGTCCTGGTCGTGAGCTGCCATCACATCATCGTGGATGGCTGGTCGATGGGCGTCTTCGTGCGCGAGCTGTCGTTGCTGTACACGGCGTTCCACACCGGCCAGCCCAGCCCGCTGCCGGAGTTGCCGATCCAGTACGCCGATTTTGCGGTCTGGCAGCGCGGCTGGCTGCAGGGTGAGGTCCTGCAGGCGGGGCTCGATCACTGGCGGCAGGTGCTCACCGGAGCACCTGCCCTCGCCCTCGCCACCGACCGGCCGCGGCGCGCCGGCCAGAGCTATCGCGCCGCCGATCTCCGCGTCGCGCTACCGGCGGTCGTCGTCAGCCCCTTGCGCGCGCTCGGCCGGCAGCGCGGCGCGACCCTCTTCATGGCACTCCTCTCCGGGTTCGCGGCGCTGCTCGAGCGTTATACCGGGCAGGAGGATGTCATCGTCGGCTCGCCGGTGGCGGGGCGTATCCGCCGCGAGCTCGAAGGGCTGATCGGCTTCTTCGTCAACACTCTGGTCCTGCGCCTCGATCTGGCTGGAGATCCCGCCTTCGACAGTCTGCTGGGACGGGTCCGAGAGACCTGCATCACGGCTTACGACCACCAGGATGTGCCGTTCGAAAAGCTGGTCGCCGATCTGCAGCCGACGCGGGACCTGTCACGCTCGCCGCTGTTCCAGGTTCTCTTTCAGTCCCTGAACACACCGCGAGGCGAGGTCGTGCTGCCGGGACTGGTGCTGTCGCCTGTGGCAGGCGAGGAGAACACCGCCAAGTTCGAGCTGGTTCTCAACGTGGTCGAGACGGGAGAGGGGCTCGACCTGACCCTGCGCTACAACGCCTATCTGTTCGAGCAGGCCACGGCGGCACGGCTGATCGATCATCTTTCCACGCTCCTCGCCGGTGCGGCCGCCGAGCCGTCCTGCCCGTTGTCCGATCTGCCGCTGCTGAGCGAGCCGGAGCGCGGCCAATTGCTCGCCGAAGTGTCGCCCCACTCCTGCCTGCACGAGATCTTCTCGGCGCGGGCGGCGGCCGAGCCCACGGCGGTAGCACTGGTCAATGGTGGCGAACGGCTCACCTACGGCGAGCTCGAGGCCCGTTCCAACCAACTGGCAAGGTTCCTGGCGACACGCGGAGTGCATCCCGGGGTGTTGGTGGGGCTCTGCCTGGAACGCTCGGTCGATCTGGTGATCGCCATTCTCGGCGTGCTCAAGGCCGGCGGAGCCTACCTGCCGCTCGATCCCGACTCTCCCGCCGCTCGCCTGGAGTTCATGGTGGAAGACAGCCGCGTACCCCTGGTGCTGACGCATACGCGGCTGCGCACGCGGCTGCCGGAGAGCGCAGCCGAGGTGATCTGTCTCGACGGGGATGGACCGCGCGTCGCGCGGGAGAGCACCGCGCTCCGGGCCGCGGGAGCCACTGCAGCGGATCTCGCCTATGTCATCTACACCTCCGGGTCGACGGGCAGGCCCAAGGGCGTGCTCATCTCTCATGGCAACGTGACCCGCTTGTTCAGCGCCACGGCGCCCTGGTTCGGATTCGGGAGCGCGGACGTGTGGACGCTGTTCCACTCTTACGCTTTCGACTTCTCGGTCTGGGAGCTCTGGGGGGCGCTGCTCCACGGCGGCCGCCTGGTGATCGTCCCCTACTGGGTGAGCCGCTCGCCGGCCGAATTCCATGCCCTGCTGGTCAACGAGAAAGTGACGGTTCTCAACCAGACCCCGTCGGCCTTCCGCCAGCTCTCCTGGGCCGACCAGGAGAAGGCACCCGCGGCACTGAGCCTCCGGCTCGTGATCTTCGGCGGTGAGGCGCTCGAGTTGCAGAGCCTGGCCTCATGGTTCGAGCGGCACGGCGACGCCCGCCCTCTCCTGGTCAACATGTATGGCATCACCGAGACCACGGTGCACGTGACCCACCGCGAGATCGTTCAGGCTGATGTCCAAGCCGCGCGCGGGAGCGTCATCGGACGGCCCATCCCGGACCTGACGCTGCACGTTCTGGATCGCCGGGGAAACCTGCTGCCGGTGGGCGTCCCGGGAGAGCTCTACGTCGGTGGCGCAGGGTTGGCCCAGGGCTATCTGGCGCGGCCGGAGCTGACCGCCGAACGGTTCGTTCCCGATCCGTTTTCATCGACCCCGGGCGCCCGTCTCTACCGGTCGGGCGACCTGGCGCGCCGCCTGGCGGACGGCGATCACGAATACCTTGGGAGGCTCGATCACCAGGTCAAGATCCGCGGTTTCCGTATCGAGCTGGGGGAGATCGAGGCGGTGCTCGCCGCCTATCCCGGAGTGCGTGAGGTCGTGGTGCTGGCGCGGGAGGACGCAGAGAACGGCGAGCGTCGGCTGGTAGCCTATCTCGGGGCGGCGGCTGAGCCGGATCCCGCCGGGCTGCGCGCGTTCCTTGCGGCGCGGCTGCCGGACTACATGCAGCCGGCTGCCGTGGTGACGCTGCCCTCTCTACCCTTGACCACCAACGGCAAGGTCGACCGCAGCGCCTTGCCCGCTCCGGAAACCTTACTAGTGAGCCGGGAGGGGTACCGCGAGCCGGAGACGGCGCTCGAACAGTTCCTCGCCGGTCTTTTCCGCGAGGCGTTGAAGATCGAACGGGTGGGGGTTGACGAGGACTTTTTCGCCCTGGGGGGGAACTCGATCCTTGGCGCGATGCTGATCAACCGCCTGCAGCGGGAGCTGGGAGAGATCGTCCAAGTGGTGGTGATTTTCGATTGCCCCACAGTCGGCCAGTTGGCCGCTTACCTGCGCGAGCAGCATCCGGCAGCAGTCGCCCGGTGGCTTCCTGCTGACGCCACGACCGGTTCGGGCGGCACTGCGGACCCCGCCGGCCGGGTTGACGCGGCAATGGTGGCGCGCATGCGGCAACTGATTCCGCCGTTGCCCGCGCTCTCCTTGCCAGTCGAGAGGAATCCTCCCGCCCTGTTCGTGCTGGCGCCGCCACGCTCAGGCACGACCCTGCTGCGCATCATGCTCGGCGGTCACCCTCAGCTTTTCGCGCCGCCGGAGCTCGAGCTCCTCTCGTTCCCCACCATGGCCGACCGGCGAGCGGCCTTTGCCGGCCGGGACAGCTTCTGGCTGGAAGGTCTGTTGCGCGCGGTCAAGGAGATCCGCGGCGGCGAGATCGAAGAGGTGCGGGAGTGGGTTGAGGATTGTGAGCGCCGGGAGATGTCGACGCTGGAGCTCTATCGGCTCCTGCAAACGGAGCTCGCGGGACGGTGGCTGGTCGATAAGACCCCGTCGTACGCTCTCGATCCCGCGATCCTGCGCCGGGCCGAGGCCGGCTTCATGGCGCCGCGCTACCTCCACCTGAGCCGTCATCCTGGCGGCATGATCCGCTCCTTCGAAGAGGCCAAGATCGACCAGATCTTCTTCCGGCGCGCGCACCCGTTCACCCGCCGGCAATTGGCGGAGTTGATCTGGGAGGTCTCGCACCGGAACATCCTGGATTTCCTCGCCGAGGTACCGGCCGGTCGTCACCACACGGTGCGCTTCGAAGAGCTGGTCGCCGCGCCCGAGCGGGTCTTGCGGGAGGTCTGCCAATTCCTCGGCCTCGACTATCACCCGGACATGGCGCGGCCCTACGAGCACGGATCCGCACGGATGACCGACGGCCTCCATTCGGCATCGAGAATGCTGGGAGACGTCAAATTCCACCAGCACTCCGGAGTGAACGCAGAAGTGGCCGAGAGGTGGCGGTCAGAGCTCGCCGAGGAGAGTCTCGGCGAGCCCGCGCGGCGGACCGCGGATGCGCTCGGCTACCGCCTCGACGTTGCAAAAGGGTCGCACATCGAGAGGGGCACCTGGGATGCGGGCGAGCTGCCTCCCCTGTCCTTGGCGCAGGAGCGTTTCTGGGCGGGGCGGCAGCTCGAAGCCCGTACCCTGGCTCCTGCCACGATCTCGATCATGGTGCGGTTCGAGGGCCCTCTCGACTTCTCATGCCTGCAGCGGGCGTTGCAGGAGATCGTCGATCGTCACGAGGTGTTGAGGACGAATTTCAGGGAAGGCACGGAAGGGCCGGTCCAGGTGATCCACCCCTCGCTCCCCGTCCGGCTCCCGATCATCGACCTGGCACGGGTGGCTCCTCTCGACCGGATGGTGGAGGTCCGGGCCTGGTGCAGGCTCGACAGCCGGATGCATTTCGACTACGAGAGCGGACCGTTGTTCCGGCTGAAGCTTTTCCGGTTCTCGGAGAAGGAAAGCGTGCTGTTCTTCGTCGTCCATCACATCGCCTTCGACGGCTGGTCGCGCACCGTGCTGGAAGGCGAGCTGGCGGCCCTCTACAACGCCTTCCGTGAGGGCCGGCCCTCCCCCTTGCGCCCGCTCGCGATCCAGTATCGAGACTTCGCACGCTGGCAGCGGCGCACCGTCACGGAGAAGTCCCTGGCCAGCGACGTGGCCTTCTGGCGAGAGCATCTCGATGGTGCCCAGCCCCTCGATCTTCACGGCGACCGGCCGCGGCCCACTCGCCAGACCTTCGAAGCCGGCATTGAGAGGGTCACGGTTTCCGCGGAGCTCGAGAAGAAGCTCGAGGCGTTCGCCGCAGCGCACCACGTGACCCTTTTCATGGCGCTGCTCACGGCCTTCAACGCGCTGCTCCATCACGAGACGGAGGCGAGCGACATCGTCACCATCTGCCTCTTCGCCAACCGAAACCAGGTGGAGATCGAGAGTCTGATCGGCAATTTCTACGCCGGGTTGCCTTTGCGCACGCGGTTTTCGGGCGCTTCTACCTTCCGCGAGCTCCTGACACGGGTGCGTGACGTGACGCTGGCGGCGCAGGCTCATCCAGACATCCTCTACGAGCCCGTGTTCGAAGGCATGAGCTTCCAGGACAGGGAGGATCAAGGCGGGCTTGCGACATTCCGCATCGTCTTCCAGTTCGCCAAGCTGCCGCCCGCCGAACAGACCATGTCAGGCGCCCTCAGGGTCAGCCCCTTGCCGTTCCATGGCAGCAGGATGCGGAAAGACCTGAGTCTTTTCCTCAACCAGTCGGGCCGGCTTGCCGGTCGTTTCAGGTACAACCGCGACGTGCTCGATCAGGAGAGGGTCGTCCGCCTGCGCGACCGCTTCCTCCAGATCCTTGCCGCCGTCGTGGCCGACCCGGATTGTCCGGTCGCGGAGCTGCTGCGGGAGAGCGCGGAGGCGGCACTGTGAAGAGAATTGCCCTGGTCACCGGAGCGAACCGTGGGATCGGGTTCGAGATCTGCCGCCAGCTCGGCTTGGCCGGCTGCACGGTCGTGCTCACCGCCCGGGATGCGGAGCGGGGTGCCAGGGCCCTCAGGCTCTTGCGCGAGGAAGGTCTGGACGCGCACTTCCAGGCCCTGGACGTGACGGATCCCGCCGGTGCCCGGCAGGTCGCCGGCTTCGTGGCCGGCGAGCTGGGCCGGCTGGACGCGCTGGTCAACAACGCCGCCGTCGCCATCGATCCCGAGGATTCCCTGGTCACCGTGGACCTCGCCGTGATGCGGCGGACGCTCGAGACCAACCTCGTCGGGGTGCTCAACTGCTGCCAGGCGTTCCTGCCGATCATGAAACAGCAGGGGTACGGCCGGATCGTCAACGTGTCGAGCGGACGGGGGTCTTTTTCCAAGCTGGCTGCCGGCGGACCTTGCTACCGCATCTCGAAAACCGCCCTCAACGCCCTGACCGTGATCCTCGCCGACGAGTTGAAGGAGACCAACGTCCTGGTCAACGCCATGACGCCCGGCTGGGTGCGCACCCGCCTGGGCGGGCTCAAAGCGCCGCGATCGACCGCCGAGGGTGCGGAGACCGCCGTCTGGCTGGCGATGCTGCCGGACGACGGCCCGCGCGGCAAGTTCTTCAGAGACCGGGAGGAGTTCCCGTGGTAGCGGCTCCGCTTTTCCGTGCCGCGGCTGTCACGGCAATGACGATTTGTCTTTCTTGGAGATCTCGATGACACCGCTTGCACGAACGGGCACTCCTGTGAGGAGCCTTGCCAGCTTCTGGAACGAGTCGCGCCTGCGGGTCGCTCACGCGAAGTCCTCTTCGGTCCGGCCGGCTCCGGGGACCGTGCCATGGCGCGCCGCCCTCGAGGACGTCCTGAAGGTTGGATACGGGGTGCAGACCCACTCCCGCTTCGTGGCGGGCGCCTGGGAGCGGATCCGCTGGCGCACCACGCCTTCGGCGGGCGCGCTCTATCCCTATGAGGTGATCGCGAGCATCGCCGGCGAGGGGAGCTACCTCTGGGACGTCGAACAGGGGCGCCTCGTCCCCTACGGCCTTGCACCGTTGACCCACGACGATCTGGCCGGGGCCGGTTTCGTCACCCCCTCCGGACACCGCCTGGAAGCCCTGCTCACCCTCGTCGGCCGTCCCTGGCTGAGCATGAAGAAGTACCACCAGCGCGGCTACGCCTACTGTCATCTCGACGTCGGCCATCTGACCACCAACCTGGCGATCTACACCGCCGCGCTGGGCTTCACGCCCAACCTCCACCTGCGTTTCTCCCGTACCTCCATGGCCGAGCACCTGCAGCTCGACGGTCTGTGCCGTGAGCCTCTGGCGGCCCTCTCCTTCACCAGCGCCGGGCCGGCCGCCGGACCGCAGGCGGCTGTCGGGTCGGAGACCGAGGCCGTCCTCCCCTCCACCTGCCTGGAGCTGCCCGGGCAACAGGAGGTCCTGAACTGGGAGTCGCTCCGGGGCATCCTCTCGTTCGATTCTCCGCTCAAGACGCCTTGCGCTCCCGTCAGCGTCACGCTCCTGCTCGAGCCGGCGGAGGTCCACGAGGTCCCCCACGTCTCGGATATTCCCGAGGTCTCCTCCCTCCTGCCGCTACCGGACGGCCGCCCTCGGCCATCATCGGCGACCGAGTGGCGCTCGCTCATCCTGGGCCGGCGCTCGGCCAAAGGCTTCCGCGATCAGCCCTTGAGCGTCGCTCAACTCGGCGAGCTGCTCGGCGCGCTGCGGGCCGAGGGCTTCCCGGCGGACTGTTCCCAGGACGGCTCCGCGCGTCTGGGCGTGCGCCTGGTGGCGAGGAACGTCGACGGCCTCGCCGGCGTCTTCGCCTACTCCCCGGCGAGCCATGCTCTCCACCGGATCGACGCGCGGGCGGCCGATCCCCGGCCGGCCTGCATGCAGCAGGAGATCGCCGGCAACCTGGCGGCCCTGGTGATCTTCCACGCTCCGATCTGCCGTCTGGTCGACGAGCATGGGTATTCGGCCTTCGCCGAGCTGCACTTCCACGCCGCGCAGATGGGCCAGCGCCTCCACCTGGCGGCGGCGCGTCTCGGAGCCGTAGGGATGACCTGTATCGGCGGATTCGACGGTGAGGAGTGCGCCGCCCTGGCCCGGCTCGGCCCCGGCGACGAGGCCGTCTACCTGGCCCTGCTCGGCGTCCCCGACGAAACCGCTTTCAAACGCGACCGAATGACCGTGGCGTACAGCCACGGTTACGTCACCCAGGAAGGCTGATGCAACGGCCCCTGCTCGATCACCCCGCCTTCTCGCCGTGCTTCACGCCGGAGCACCGGGATCTGCGCGAACGCGCGGGACGCTATTTCGAGGCTCCCAGGCTGCGCGAGTGGGTGGCTGCGCCCGGCGGCCACCTCGTCAAGTCGCAGTGGCAGGAGCTCGGCCGGCTGGGCTTCCTGGGGATCTCGCTGCCCCGCGAGCTGGGCGGCCAGGGCCTCGGCCTTCTGGGCGCGCTGATTCTGAGCGAGGCGACTTCGGAGCTCGGGGACCTGGGCCTCTCCCTCGGCATGCACTGCCAGACCGAGATCACCGGCCACTGGCTGGCGACCGCGCACGGCGAGGGGCTGCGCGACCGCTATCTGCCCGAGATGATCGCCGGCCGGCTCGTCGGCTGCGCCTGCGACACGGAGCCCGGCGGGCAGATGGAGTCGACGGCCGTACGCGATGGCGGCGAGCTGGTGGTCAACGCCCGCAAGCTCTACGTCGTCAATGGAGCCAACGCGGATCTCTGCTTCGTCACGCTGAAGCTCGACGGCGAGATGTCGACCCTCCTGGTGGAGAAGGAGCGCCCTGGCGTCAGAGTGCTCAAGGTCTTCGACAAGCTCGGCACCCGGGCGATCGATTCCGCAATGATCGACTTCGCCGAGGTCCGGGTGCCGGCCGCCAACCTGGCCCTGAAGCGCGGTGTCCGCCAGTTGATGCACTGGAACAAGGTGATGACCGTCGCCCGCTTCCTGATGTGCGCGGACGCCTGCTTCCTCCACGGCCGCCTGCTGAAGCGGATCCTGGAGTACGGCGGTCAGAGGATCGTCGACGGCCGCTCCCTGGCGAGCTGGCCGATCAACCGGCTGGCGCTCGCCCGGGCCGCCGCCGACCAGGAGCTGATGCGCGCGGGCCTGATCGATCGCTTCGAGCACCTGGAGCGCCGGCGCAACGCGGTGGCTGAGGTCGCCGCGCTCAAATGGTTCTGCGTCGACCGCACGACCCGTTTCGCCGCGCTGTGTGCCGAGATGCAGGGCGGCGCGGGCTACATGTGGGACAGCGAATTCCTCAACGCTCACGCGCAGATTCTGGGTCTCAAGATGGCGGGAGGAAGCTTGACGACGATGAAGGCCATCGCCGGCCAGGCGCTCGCCTACCGGGAAGAGCTGGAGGCGCTGTCGTGAACGGCGATCCGACCCGCGGTCCCATCCAGGACGCGTTGACCGACTGCCTGGGCCGCCACCGCGGGCGCAGGGCGGTGGTGGGCTCGGAGGCCCTGTCCTACGATGAGCTCGGCGGCCGGATCCATGCCGCAGCAGGCTGGTTGCGCGGCGTCTGGCTTGAGGGCGGGGCTGGTGGGCGGGCTCCACGGCACGTGGGGTTCTGCCTCGGCAATCGCCCCGAGTACGTCATCCTCTACTTCGCGGTGCTCTACGCCGGCGATCTGCCCCTCCTGCTCGACGCCAACTTCAACACCGGCGAGATCGAGTCGATCCGGAGCGACTGTGGCCTCGATGCTCTGGTGATCGAGCCGGCGAAGGCGGCAAGGCTCGAGGCGCCCGGGAAGGGCGATCAGGTCCCGTTCGCGGACGACGTCGTCCTCCTGCCGCTCTCCCGGCCGGGCGCGCCGCCCTTCGAGCCGCGACCGGCGACTCAGGTCTGCCGCTTCACCTCCGGCACCACGGGACGGCCGAAGTGCCTGGAGTTCAGCGGCCACGCCGTCGTCTCCGCGGCGCGCAACTGGGTCCTGGGAACGGGGATGACCGGCGAGGACCGGACGCTCTGCCTGGCCGCTCTCTCCAACGGCCTGGCCTTCAACACCTCGCTGCTCTCGTCGTTTCTCGCCGGTGGAGAGCTCCACTTCCTCAAGGGAGCTCCGCTGACCCGCCCCGTCGCACGCCGGATCGCGGAGTCCGGGATCACCCGCCTCGTCGCCTTCCCGACCCTCTACCGCAACTTCGTGGCTCCCGGCGGCCCGGACCGCTCGGCGATGGCGGGCCTGAAGCACGCCATCTCCGCCGGCGCGCCGCTCTGGCCCGACGTCCGCGAGGAGTTCCGTGCCCGCTACGGCCTCGACATCTCCGACTACTACGGGATCGCCGAGACCGGCCCCTGCACCTTCGAGCGGGAGGCGGACCACCACTCCGGACTGGGCAGGCCGCTGCCCGGCGCGGAGATCAGGATCGCTCCCGGGCCGGAGGATCCGGACGGCCCGGAGGAGACCGGCGAGGTGCTGGTGCGCACCGCCTCGATGGCCAGCGGCTACCTCAACCACCCGGGGCTGTTCGAGCAGCGCCTGGACGCCGACGGCTTCTATCACTCCGGGGACCGCGGGCGGCTCGTCGACGGACGGCTGCACCTCGTCGGCCGGACCCAGGATCACATCAACGTCGCAGGGCGCAAGATCGATCCCACGGAGATCGTCGCCGTCGTTTCCGCGCTCGACGGGGTGGCGGACGCCGTCGCCTTCCCCGACGAGGACCTGAACCGCGAGGCGCTGGTGCATCTCGTGGTGGTCGCCGCCAGCCCGGAGCTCACCAGGGCGGCCGTGGCGGCGGCCTGCCGGTCGCGGCTCGCGTCCTACAAGGTCCCGGGCCGCATCAGCTTCGTCGCGGAGATCCCGCGCACGGGGATCGGCAAGCCGCGGATCGCCGTGCTCCGTGAACAGCTCAACGCCAGCGCCGGAGCGTGAAGAATCGTGAAGAAAGGAACCGCAGGATGAACGACGACGACCGGACAGCCATGAAGAAACGGGTTCAGCGCCTGGTCTACATGGCCGCGGGAGGCAGGATCAGCGAGGCTGACCTCGGGCGCTACGACACCGACCTGCGGCAGATCGGGCTCGACTCGCTCGGCTACCTGAACCTGCTGGAGGGCCTGGAGAGGACGTTCGGCGTCGCCATCGACCTCGACCATGAGGAGGACCACAGCTTCCTCCATACCATCGACAACATCGTGCGCTATCTGGTGGCGCAGGGGGGGGAGGCGGTGTGATCGCCGGGCGGGCTCTGAACGAGCGCTTCCATGGCCAGACCGACCTGCCGGCGACGGAGTCGCCCCGGGAGTGGGTCGAGAGCCTGACGTCGCACCTGAACGCGGCGGCGGCGTGCGCTGTCGTCGAGCATCTCTTCGGCGTTCTGCCCCTCGTCGACGCCTTCTTCACGACGCGGGGAGCGATCACGGAGGTCGCCGCGGGCCGGAGGCTCGGCGCGCTCGGGCTCTTCACGCCGGGACCCGAGCTGCGGTGGGGCGCCGCGGCGGTCCTCGGCGAGCCGGAGCCCTCCGGCAGCCTGCTTCTGCGCGGCGAGGTCCGCATCCCGAGCCCGGCCGCCGACGGCTCGCTCGTGCTGGTGCGGCTGCGCGGTCGGGAAAGCGTTGAAGATGCAGAGAGTCCGGAGCATCGGCTGGCGTGGCTGGACCACGATCTGCCGGGCGTCGAGCGGCGCGGGTCCCGGACGGGCGGACCGGTCCGCCGCGACGCGCCGTGCTGGCTTGCAATCGAGGGCGCCGCGATCGGTCCCGATCTCGTCTCCCGGCCGGTGACGCCCGCCCCGGGCTCCGGCCTCTTCCGGTGTCTGGAGTCATACGCCGGCGTCTGGGCCTTCGCCGCGGCGATCTGCGCGCGCGACGGGGTCCGCGCCCTGCGGCGCGCCGCCAGGACGACCGGGCCCCCGGGGAAGGCTTTCAGCTCCTGCCAGTTGGTGGCCATGGACATCACCGAGGTGGAGATCGAGGCGGACCTCACCCTGGCCGCGGCGCGCGGACACCTCGCGCTCGCCGCGGACGACTCCGCCCGTTGCGACGGCTTCAGTGCCCTCGCGCTGGCCGCCGCGGCCGCGCGGACGCTGGCTGCCGTCGCCGCACGGACGGGCGAGCTGCGCGACCTGGCGGGGCTGGAGCTCGACGCCCCGGGCGAGGGGATCGCGCCGAGCCTGACCACCTTTCTGGGCGGACCGCTGATGGTCGAGGGCGAGCTCGGCCGCGCCCTCGGCATCCGGGACCCCGCGGATGCTGCGCCATGATTCTGTCCACGATCGTCTCAGGAGCCTTGCTGACCATGACGACCCTCAACCTTCCCCAAGCGGTGCCGTTCGACTCCGGACGCTGGCAGTGGCACGCGGCCGAGAGCCGGGTGGAGGAGCACCTGGGCCGCAAGAGCCTCTACCTCAAGAGCGGCATCGCCACCGTCGCCGATGCGCGCTTCACCAACGGGCTGATCGAGTTCGACGTCGCGTTCACCGGCGAGCGGGGGTTCATGGGCGGGATCTGGCGCGTCCAGGACGCCGAGAGCTACGAGTGGTTCTATCTGCGGCCGCATCAATCCGGCAATCCGGACGCCACCCAATACACGCCGGTCTTCCACGGCATCGAAAGCTGGCAGCTCTACCACGGACCGCGCTACACGGTCCCCTTCACCTATCGCTTCAACGAATGGACCCACGTCCGGATCCTCTTCTCCGGCGCCCTGGCGGAGATGTACATCCAGGACGTGGACAAGCCCGTGCTCCTCGTCGACGGGCTCAAGCGGGGCGTCGAGCCCGGCGGCGTGGGCGTCAGCGCCGGATACTTCGCCCCCGCCTACTTCTCCAACTTCTCGTTCACCGCGACCGACTCGCCTCCCATCCACGGGCGACCAGGGGTGCCCGAGCCCGCCCCGGAGGGCACTGTCCCGTCCTGGTGGGTCTCGGACACCTTCTCGGAGGGCTCTTTGGACGGCAGGGACTCTCTCGGCCGGCACGAAATGGCGGCGCGGACGTGGACTCGCCTCGAAACGGAGCGTTCGGGGCTCGCCAACCTCGCCAGGGTGCAAGGAATCAACCTGCGGAAGAACACGGCCTTCGCCAGGACGGTCGTCCTCTCCAGCCGGGAGCAGACCCGGGAGCTCGCCTTCGGATTCAGCGATCGGGTCCGGGTGTATCTGAACGGCCGGCTGCTCTACCGCGGCAACGACACCGTCCGCTCCAGGGACTACCGGTTCCTGGGCAGCATCGGCTACTTCGATGCGCTCTACCTGCCGCTGAAGCAGGGTGAAAACGAGATTTTGATGGCGGTCTCGGAAGACACGGGAGGTTGGGGTGTCCAGGCGAAGCTCACGGATTTTTCAGGGATCTCTTTTCAGGCTCGGTGATTGGCTTTTCAAAGGAAAGGAATTGTCATGCTCGACATCGTCAACGACCCGACGCAAGCAACTCCCAAAGATCCGGAGCCTGCGCACGGAGCCGGCCAGCCGGAGCTTTCGAGAAAAGGGTTCATCATCACCTATCCGATGTTCCGCTACTGGAACAAGGACGCGGTCGGGGAAGGGCTGAAGCCCAGGCCGTTGAACCTCTACGTCCACACGCCGTACTGCATCCAGCGGTGCGCCTACTGCTATTTCAAGACGACGACCCTCAAGGACAACCGGCTCCAGGAGATCGACCAGTACGTCAGCTCCGTCTGCAAGGAGATCGCGCTCGTCGCGCAGCACTACGACCTGAAGAATCGACCGATCGAAACGGTGTATTTCGGCGGCGGCACCCCGACGCTGTTGACGGAGGAGAACATCGACAGGCTCTTTGCGGCCCTGCGCGAGAGCTTCACGCTCGGCGATGCGCAGATCACCTTCGAGGGCGAGCCGGTCACCCTGACCGAGCGCAAGGCGGCCGTCCTGAAGCGCAACAACGTCAAGCGCATCAGCCTCGGCATCCAGTCGTTCAAGGAGGAGGTCGTCTTCCAGACCGGGCGCCGGGACACGGAAGAGCAGACCATGAAGGCGATCGCGCTCGCCAAGAGCACCGGTGCCGAGGTCAACATCGACCTGATCAGCGGCCTGCCGGGCGAGACGCCCGAGTACTGGGCCTACTCGGTGCAGCGGGCGCTCGAGGCCGACGTGCACAACATCACCATCTACAAGCTCGAGCTCTACGCCAACACCCCCTACTATTCCGCCGAGAAGAAAAAGGAAGTCACCCTGCCGAGCGAGGAGGAGGAGCTGGAGTTCATCAAGTACGCGGTGGCTGAGCTCAAGGCGCACGACTACCAGCCGGTCAATACGTTCACGTTCAGCAAGGGTGGCGCGCACGACCAGTTGAACACCCGCAGCAAGTGGCTGGGCAACGACAACTGCGCCGTCGGTGTGTCGGCGTTCGGCTCCCTCGGCCGGTGGAATTACCAGAACACGAACGACATCAACGGCTACAGCGAGATGGTCGAGGGCGGCAGGCTGCCGGTCGTCCGGGGTTACAACTGCACCAGCTTCGACCTGATGGTGCGCGACGTGGTCATGGGCATCAAGCTCGTCCACCTCGACCACGTCCGCTTCCGCGAGAAGCACGGCTTCGACCTGACGAAGATCTGCGCCGACGAGCTGTCACAGCTCCAGGAGGACGGCTTCGTCACTCTCGACGACAAGAACGTCTCCCTGACCGACCATGGAATCCTCTTTGGCGACTACGTGGGGAGAATTCTCGAAGGTTCCCTGAAGAAGCTGAGCGGTGCGAGCACCGGCAGCCGCGCGCGGGTCCTCTTCTAGGACGCCCGGACTTCTCACCAGCGTTGATAGAAAGGACTGGAGATGGAGATGACATCAGATCAGGTTCTCGAGCGGGTCAAGCGTATCGTCGTCGAGGATCTGGACGTGAACCTGGGGTACGACGACCTCGACGAGACGGTGCCTCTCTTCGAAGAGGGGCTCGGCCTCGATTCCGTCATCGTCGTCGAGCTGATCAGCTTCATCGAGAAGCGCTTCGACATCGAGCTGGGCGACGACGCGCTCAACATGGAGACGTTCAAGGACCTGCGATCCATCGCTCGGGTCATTCGTGAGCAGTTGGCGCGACAGCAGGTGTAGGGCGCCATGCGCAGGCCGAACTTCTTCATCGTCGGAGCTCCGCGGAGCGGCACCACTTCGCTGTATGCCTATCTCTGGCAGCATCCGGAGGTCTACGTGTCGATCCACAAGGAGCCCCAGTTCTTCGGCAGCGACCTGACCACCCTGGCCGGCGCGATCCGCGAGGAGGAGCTCTATCTCGATCTCTTCGCCGGGGCCGGCGACCGGCCGCGCGTCGGGGAGGCCTCGGTCTGGTACCTGATGTCGAAAAAGGCGCCGTCCGAGATCCACGCCTTCGCGCCCGACGCGAAGATCATCGCCCTGCTCCGCGATCCGGTGCAGATGGCCCACTCTCTCCACGCGCTGTACACCCGCTCCGGGAACGAGGACCTGCCCACCTTCGAGGAGGCTCTCGCCGCGGAGCCGGAGCGCCGCCGGGGTCGCCGCATCCCGCCTGGCGCCTACTTCCCCGAGGGGTTGATCTATACCGACGTCGCGAGCCATGCGGCGGAGGTGGAGCGGTACTTCGAGGTCTTTGGCCGCGAGAACGTCCACTGCATCGTCTTCGACGACCTGGTGCGCGACACTGCCGCAGTCTACCGGCGGACCCTGGAGTTCCTGGGTATCGATCCGGGGTTCGAGGCGGAGCTCGATCCCAGGCGGGCGGGGCAGCGGGTCCGTATCCTGGGCATTCGCGAGCTGCGCCGCACCCATCCGGAGGTGAGGCGCCGGATGCAGTTCGACCACATCAAGCTGCACGACGACGGCCCCCGGCGCCCGCTCTCGGCGGAGCTCTCGGCCCGCCTGCGCGAGCTCTTCGCCGAGGAGGTCGCACGTCTCGGGGTCCTGTTGGACCGCGACCTCAGCGCGTGGACACGGGGGGAGGCGGAGCGATCCGCGACCGCTCGATGACGAGGCGCTGATGGGTGCCGGTGCTGATGATGCCGGCGGGGGCCTCGACCTCCACCGCGAAGCTGAGCAGGCGCCGTTGCGTGATCTTCTCCAGCCGGACGCGGACCGTCACCTCCTCGCCCGCCCGGGCGGTGCCGACGTGGGTGATGTCGACGCGCGTGCCGACGGTGGTCTGCCCGACATCGAGGAGGGGCTGGACGGCCGCGAGGCAGGTGTCCTCCATGAGGCCGATCATGCGGGAGGTCGAAAGGATGTCGTCCAGGTGAGGGGGGCTCATGTCCGGGGTGACCGCGTAGGTCGCCTCGCGGGACAGACCGGGGCTGAGGACGTGGGCAGGCATGAAGATGAATAATCTATCTCATCGGCCCGCGCCGCAGGCTCCCGGCGGACCCGCCCTGGTCCGCTGGCTGTCGACCGACCCCGCGATCCGCGACCGGTCCGTGACGGACGGCCGACATACCGTGTCGTACGCGGGGATGGCCCCTCTCCTGGACCGCCTCGACACCCGTTTCGCACGTTGCGGCGTGAGCCGGCGCCACCCCGTGGCCGTCGAGTGCTCGCAGAGCGTCGCCGGCGCCCTGGCCCTGCTTCACCTGCTGAGCCGGGAGTACGACGTGGTGCTTCTGCCCGAGCTTGGGGAGTCGTCGAAGGAGTCCGGCACGCCCCGCTTCATCCCCAGCTTCTGCTCCCACGTCGTCACGGCGTCGGGCCGGGCGCAGCCGGGCGGCGATCTCGCCGCGGACGGCTTCGACGTCGCCGCCAACGAGGCGTTCGTCGAGGAGCCGGTGATCGCGGGCTTCCGGGGTCCGGACCTCTACCTGCGGACATCGGGCAGCACGGGAGTCCCCAAGCTGACCCGGATGTCGCACCAGAAATGGCTGAACAACGGGCTGGCTTGCGTCGAGCGGTGGCAGCTCACCGGCGGCGACCGGCTCAGCGTGCCGGTGCCGATCTTTCACAGCTACGGGTTCGGGGCCGCCTTCCTCCCGGGGCTTCTGGCCGGTGCGGCGATGGACTTCGGGTCGGGGGGCAACATCCTCCGCTACCTGGACCGCGAGGAGCTCTTCCAACCCAACGTCGCCTTCCTGACGCCGGCTCTGTGCGACATGTTCCTGGCCGTGCGCAAGGCGCCGCGGTTCTACCGGCTGGCGGTGACGGCCGGCGACAAGGTCAAGCGGGAGACGATGGCCGGCTTCGAGCCGCGCTTCGGCCCCCTGCTCAACCTCTACGGCAGCGCTGAGATGGGCGCGGTCTCCGCGGCGTCGCCGGACGATCCCCCGGACCGCCGCCTCGCGACGGCAGGCTATCCGCTCGCGGGGATCGAGTTGCGCGTCGAGGCGGCCGGAGCGGACGTCGAGGCGGCGGCGGGAGAGCAGGTCGGCCGGTTGCAATGCCGGCAGAAGAACGGCTCCGACGGCTATCTGATCCTTGACGAGCGGTGGCGCTTCGAGCCCCGCGGGGACGGCGAGTGGTTCGAGACCGGGGACCTAGCGAGGCTCCGCGCCGACGGCTATGTCGAGGTCCTGGGCCGCTCCGGGCTCAGCGTCAAGCGGGATGGCCTGCTGGTGGTCTTCGCCGATGTCGAGGCGGCGGTGGAACGGGTCGAGGGGGTCCAGCGCGCCATCCTCGTCGCGGCGGGGGAGAGCCGCCGCGGCAGCCGGCTGATCGCCGTCTGCCTGGCTGGCCCGGCAGGGGAGGGCCTACGGCCCGACGCGGTGCGCCAGAGGTGCTTCGAGCTGCTGCCGCGCTACGCGGTGCCCGACGAGGTGGTCATCGTCGATGCCCTGCCGCAACTGCCGAGCGGCAAGGTCGACCGCCGCGCGCTCCGCGACCTGATCGCGAGATCCTAGAGGGAGCCCGTCGTCCCTCCCGCCGCCACCCAGGCGTCGGCACGCCCGCTCAATTCGTAGAAGAGCTTGAGCTTGACGATGCTGTACTCGAGGAGGTTGCTCCTCTCGGCGCCCAGGCGGTGTTTCAGCTCCTCGTAGCTCGCGCACTCCTCGGGATGAGCGCGCATGTAGTCGCGGAAGTTGAGCGCCGTCCGGATCCACGGATTGCCCGCGGCGCAGAGGTGGACGACGAAGGCGTGGCCCGCCGGGGAGACGTCCCACAGCCAGAAGGCCTCGTGGTCGCACGGGCTGACGCCGTAGTGTTCGTAACCGGCCGCGGCCAGCGCCGCCACGGCCGGGGGGATCTCCGGCACCGCGACCAGCAGATCGAGGATGCTCTTCGAGGCCATCCCCGGGATCGACGTGCTGCCGATGTGCTCGATCGCGCCGGCCTCCCCGCCGAGGAGCGCCTGGAGCCGCTTCCTCTCGCCCGAGAAGAGGACGGGCCACGCGAGGTCGTAGGGCCGCACCGCCTTGACCTCCGGGGCGAGGTCCGGCATGCGCAGGTGCTGCCAGCGCCGGATCTTGCGCTCGATCGGCTCGCGCACCTCGTTGGTGACGCTCGCGTTGAGCTCCCGGATCGCCCGCGCGACGCGCACCATGTCGCGCATCCGGTCGCCGCCGGCCACCGGCTCGGCCATCAGGTCTCGAACTCCGGGAAGAGACGGAAGATCAGGCGCTCGCGGGTGCGCACGAAGTCCTTGAGCTCAGGCGTGTAATAGCTCTCCCAGCGGTCGCCCTCCGGCCTCCTGCCCCCCATGTCCGGCAGTACGCGTTCACTGGAGAGGATGAAGGCGAGGTCCTCCGGGCGGTGCCCGAAGCCGAGCAGGAAATCGTGGAGTCCCTGCCGCAGGCGGGCGGTGCGCAGGAAGTGGACGTCGAACATGTCCTGCACGAAGCCGGCGCGCTCGATCGCCGGCTCGTCGAGCCGGGCGTAGGTCTGCCGCGGGTTGCGGCAGTAGAAGCGGACGAAGTTCTCCGTGTGCCAGCCGAGCCGGCGCTCCTCCTGGAAAATATCGTTGACGAAGCCGGTGGGGGCGGAGCGATGGCAGTTCAGGAACAGGGTGTTGGCGAGGCACAGAAACTCTTCGAAAGTGATGTCGGGGTAATGCGGGTAGAGCTCGCGCATCGCCTCGGCGCCGCAGTAATCCTCCGGGTGCATGACCCACCACCCGAAGCGGTACTGCGAGACATAGCGGTCGTAGGGGCTGCGCACCGTCGACAGGAGCGGCTTGCCGCGGTGCTCTTCGGGGATGTCGCTGCACGTCCCGTGCTTGTCCACGTTGACGAGCTGGTCCCCGTAGAGGCGGGAGAGGACGTGGGTGACGAACGTCCCGCCCGTCTTCGGGTAGTGGATGAAGACGAAGTCCGGCGTGATGATCATTGCTCGGGGCGGGATTGTAATCGACCCCATTCCCCTATGTAAAGGTGGCAATTTACCTGGAACGGCTCACCTCGAGGCCGGGGGGACCGCGGTGAGCTACCATGGGGCCGCGATGGCAACGCTCGGCATCCTTGGCGGTATGGGCCCCCTGGCTTCCGCTGCCTTCCTCGACACCCTCTACCGGCTCAATACGACCGAGCCCGAGCAGGGATCGCCGGTCTGCGTCGTCCTCTCGGATCCGACCTTCCCCGACCGCACGACGGCAATCCTGAAGGGCGAGACGGGTCCGCTGGCCGCGCGGCTGGCCGCGGCGCTGGAGCGGCTGCTCGGCATGGGTGCGGACCGCATCCTGGTCGCCTGCGTGACCATTCACCATCTGCTGCCCGGGCTTCCCGCTGCCCCGCGCGAACGGGTCATCTCCCTGATCGACCTGGTGGTGGACGAGGTGTTGCGGGCTCCCCGCCCGCTCCTGCTGTTGACCACCAGCGGCACGCGGGCGGCGCGGATCTTCGAGAGCCACGAACGCTGGAGCCTCGTCGAACCGTGGGTGGATCGGCCTGACGAGGCGGACCAGTGGGAGCTCCACGGCTGGATCTACCGGCTCAAGGCGAACCAGCCGCTCGACGGCTGCCTCCCCTGGCTCGCCAGCCTCGCGGCGAAGTACCGCCGGGAGGGGTTCATCTTCGGCTGCACCGAGTTGCACCTGCTCCACAAGGCGCTGGCGAAGGATTCCGGCGCCGATCCCCGAGTCGTCGATCCGCTGTGGATCGCGGCGCGCGACCTGAACCGGCTCCTGGCCTGACCCATGGATCTTTCCGCCGTGCTCCGCCGCCTCTACCGCGGGCCTCGGGGGTCCGTCCCCGGGGTGGTGAACCCCTACCGGGAGTCCTCCCCCGAGCTCGACGGTCCCGCGGCGGCGCGGCGCCGGCGGGAGAACCTGGAGGCGTATCTGGAGCGGGTGGGGGTGCCCCGGCTGGTGCTGCTGGGGGAGGCCCTGGGTTTCCGCGGCGGCCGCTTCTCGGGGATCGCCTTCACCGGCGAGCGGCAGCTCGTGGGGCCGGCTGGCCGCCGCCTGCCGTGGGCCGGCTGCCCGCCCTTCCGGGCCACCAGCCGCAACCCGGACTACTGGCTGGAGCCCTCCGGCAGTGTGGTCTGGGACGCCCTGGAAGGGGACGCCCGGGGCGTGCTGCTGTGGAACACCTTCCCCTGGCACCCGCACGGCGAGAAGGGTCCCCTCAGCAACCGCACGCCGGAGCGCAGCCTGGTGGCGGCGAACCTGGACGTCCTCGAGGCGCTCCTCGGGGAGGTGGGCGGCGCCCGCCTCCTTGCCGTCGGCCGCACGGCCCAGGCGGCGCTGGCGACGCTGGGAGTGGCGGCGCCCGCCCTGCGCCACCCGGCCCATGGCGGCGCCGGTATCTTCCGCCAGCAACTCCAGGAACAGCTCCGGGACCACCTTTCTCTCCAGCGCTTTCGGTGCTAAGCTCTTAGACAGCTTTCAATGCGGCTCGCCGCCGCAGGAGGTTGTCTCATGTCCCGATCTCGGTCTCGTGTCTGGGCTGTTCTGACGATGCTGCCCGTGTTCGCGCTGCTCGCCGTGCCGGCGACGGCCGAGGTGTTCCACGTGACACTCACCAACGGCACCACGGTCGACTCCTCGGTCCAGCCGCAGCAGGCGAGTTGGGATCCCAACATGGTCATGCTGATGACGGAGGTCGGCAACTGGGTCGGCTTCCCGAAGGATGAGGTCGCCAGCATCAAGGCGGAGGATCCCACGGCGGGCTTCGGCGTGCGGATCAGCAGCACGGCCATCGCCCTCGGAAAGTTCTCGAACGACCTCCCCGAGACGGGCAAGGGCAATACCCAGGACGACCTGAACAACCGGTACCTCTCGCTGGCCAACAAGATGCTGGAGCTGCAGGAGCGGCAGCAGCACTACTCGGTGCAGCAGTTCGTGGAGCCGGGCCAGACCCAGGGCATCCCGGCCGCCTTTGGTGGCTATGGCGCCGGCGGCCTGACCGCTGGCGGCGGCGCCTTGGGCGCGACTCCGATGGAGCCGAACACGGGCTCGCAACCCGTCCCGATGAGCCCGCCGCCGAACCAGAACCCGAACCAGAAATAGTCGTTGCCAAGTCCCCCGCCGTGGGGGACCTCTTTGACAGACCAGACGGTGTGGTGACGCTTCCGCCTCCCCCGGATCGGGGAGGCGGCCTGCGTCTTGGAAAGGGAAGCCGGTGAGAGACCGGCGCGGCCCCCGCCACTGTAACCGGGTACGAAACCGGAAAGAACCACTGCACGGGTGGATCCCCCAATTGATCCCAATCGATCCCAATCGATCCCAATTGAGGGGTTGCCCGTGTGGGAAGGTCCGGGAGTAGGAAGATCCGGGAGCCAGGAGACCTGCCTTGCCGTCCAACGCCTCCCGCGGGGAGCGGGGCGAGGCTCGTGCGGGATTTGCCCCGTGCTCCTGACGCCCCATCTCTTCGGAATGGGGCGTTGCCTTTTGCGAAAGGAGCACGCAATGCGTCGGATCCTACTGATCCTGAGCGCCGGCATCCTCGGGGGTGGATGGCCGGCTGGAGCCCAGGCGCCGGTTCCCGTCCCAGTCCCCGTCTTCCATGACGACGTCGTGGTCACCGCCTCCGCGGATGCCGAGGTGCGCGACGACGTCCCCGCCACCGTCACCGTGATCGACGGCAAGGAGATCGAGGCCCGCCAGAGCCGCGACCTCGCGGACCTCCTCAACACCGTTCCCGGCCTCTCCGTCGTCCAGGCGGGATCCCCCGGCCAGCAGGCCTCGCTGTTCACCCGCGGCACCAACTCCAATCAGACCCTGCTGCTGTGGAACGGCATCCCCTTGAACGATCCGTTCTTCGGCGGCGCCAACTGGCAGTTCGTGCCGCTCGACGGCGTGGAGCGCGTGGAGGTGGCGCGCGGCCCGTTCAGCGCGCTCTACGGCAGCGACGCCGTGGGCGGCGTGGTGCAGGTGCTCACCGGTACGCGGCAGGGCGGGACGGTGGACGTCGAGGGCGGGGACCACGCCTACAAGCGGGGCGGGCTCGCCGCCGGCTTCAACCTCGGCCGGGCGCGCCTCGACCTGACAGGCCACGTGCGCCGGGGGGACGGGCAGTTCGCCAACGACTCTTTCGACAGCGAAGAGGGGGTGGCGCGCATCCTCTTTCCGGTGGGCTCCGGCTCCAGCCTGGGGTTGCTGGTGCGGGCCGACGACTCGCAGACCGGCATCCCCTTCTCCGGCGATACGCCCACGCCCCAGCGCCGCATCGCGTGGCAGGAGCGGGAGGTGGCGGTGCCTTTCCGCTCGGAGCAGGGCCCCTGGGCGGTGGAGGCCCAGGCCTCGCGGACCGATTTCGACAGCGCCTTCCGCGACCGGCAGGACACCTCCGGCTTCGGCACCTCGGATACCTCGTCCCAGGCCCTGCGCGGCCGGGCCGTGGCCTCCTGGCACGCGAGCGGCGACCTGCGTCTCTCCTTCGGCGCCGAGGCGCAGCGGCTGGAGGTGACGAACCGCTCGGGTGCGATCACCAACCTCGACGGCGCCCACCAGCGGACGTGGGCGGCCTTCGGCCAGGCAGGGTGGGGAGCGGGCCCGGTCCATCTCGAGCTGGGGCTGCGCCGGGACGACAACGACGTCTACGGCGGCCAGACCAGCCTGCGTACCGGCGCCGTCGTGAAGCTCGGCGAGGACACCCGGCTGCGGGCGAGCTACGGCGAAGCCTTCCGGGCGCCGGCGCTGGGCGATCTCTTCTTCCCGGGCAGCGGCAACCCTGACCTCAAGCCTGAGCGGGACGTGAGCTGGGAGGCGGGGCTGGAGCATGCGGCGGGCGGCTGGCGCTTCGCCGTGACGGGGTTCCAGAACCGCCTGCGCAACCTCATCGACTTCGATTTCGCCACCTTCCGCAGCGTCAACGTCGGCCGCGCCCAGACCCGGGGCGTGGAAGCCGAGGTGGGCTTTCACAAGGGCATCCTCTCGGCGACACTCGACGGCACCTGGATGGACCCCAAGGACCTGGACACCGGGCTCGAGCTGCTCCGGCGGCCCAAGAGGGCCGCCCATCTCACCCTGACGGCGCGGCCGGGCCGCTGGACCCTCAACGCCGTGACCCGCTGGATCGGCGAACGGGCGGACTTCGATCCCGTCACCTTCGCGAGCACCGTCAATCCCAGCTACACCCGGGTGGACCTGGCGGCCAAGTGGCGGGCCCGCGACAGGCTCTCCCCCTATGCCCGGGTGGAGAACGTGGCCGGCGAAAAATACAGCGCGGCCCTCGGCTTCCCCAGCCCGGGCAGGACTGTCATCGGTGGCTTGGCGTTCGACTTCTAGGGCCCTGGCCCTTCTGCTGCTGCTCCTGGGGCCGGTCCTCGCCGGCTGCCGGGGGGAGCAGTCCGCCCGGCAGCCGGCGCGGGTTCCCCGGCGGATCATCGCCCTCACGCCGAGCCTGACCGAGACCGTCTTCGCCTTGGGCTTGAACGACCGGGTGGTGGGCGTGGGAGACTACACCCGCTGGCCCCCGGAGGCGGTGCGCAAGCCGCGGCTGGGGGCGCTGTTCAACCCCAATCTGGAACGGATCGTGTCGCTGAAGCCGGATCTCGCCGTCCTCCTGCCCAGCGAGCAGGGGCTGGGGACCAAGCTCAAGCCGCTGGGGATCGACGTGCTGGTGGTGCCGGACGAGACGCTGGCGGACGTCCAGGCCTCCTTCCTCATCATCGCCCGGCGCTGCGGCGTCCAGGAGGCCGGGGAGCGGCTGCTCGCCGAGTGGCGCGCCGGGCTGACTCTCCCACCGCTGCCGGGGCCGCCGCTGCCGGGGCCGCCGCTGCGGGTGTTGATCTCGGTGGGCCGCCGGCCCGGCCAACTGGGGGACGTCACGGTGGCCGGCCCAGGCACCTTCCTCGACGAGCTTCTCAAGCGCCTGGGGGCGGAGAATGTCTTCGCCGACGCGCCGACCCTCTATCCGCAGATCGGGCTGGAGGAGATTGTGGCGCGCAAGCCGGACGTCATCCTCGAGCTGCGGGCCGATCCCTTGACGCCGGACGCCGTGGCGTCGATCATCGCCGACTGGCAGGCGCTCCCCCAGGTGCCGGCGGTGCGTCTCGGGCGGGTCGAGGTCATCGCCGGCGATCACGTGCTGATCCCCGGGCCGAGGCTCCCCCGATTCTACCGCGAGATGCGGGAGGCGCTGGCGAGAGAGAAGAAATGACCGCGACCGTCCTGCTCACCGCCCGCGAGCTGGAATGGCGGGCCGGCGAGCGCACCATCCTCGGCCCCCTCGACCTCGACGTGCGGCGGGGGGAGTGCCTGGCGATCGTGGGGTCCAACGGGGCGGGCAAGACCACCCTGCTGCGTCTCCTCACCGGCCTGCTGCGGCCGTGGCGCGGCGAGTTGTGCTACAGCGACCGGCCGTTCGCCGCCCTTTCGCGGCGGGAGCTCGCGCGGCGTATCGCCTACGTGCCACAGATCCGGCCTTCACGGGTGCCGCTCAAGGTGGAGGAGGTCGTGCTCCTCGGCCGCTACCCCCACCTCTCGCGCCTGCAAATCGCCCCCCGGGCCGTGGACTTCGCAGCGGTCGAGGAGGCGCTCGCAGTGGTGGGGATCGAGGGACTGCGGGGACGGGCCGTGGACGAGCTGTCGGGCGGCGAGCGGCAGGCCGTCTACATCGCGGCAGCCCTGGCGCAGCAGTCCGAGCTGCTGGTGCTGGACGAGCCCACCCTCCATCTCGACGCCCGCCACCAGCACGACCTCGCCTCCCTCCTGCTGCGCCTGAAGGGCGGCGCGGACCGCACCGTCGTCCTGGCTACCCACGACCTCAACCTGGCGTCCCTGCTGGGGGACCGGCTCCTCGCCCTCGTCGCCGGCCGCCCTCTCGCCTGCGGCCCGCCGGCGGAGATCCTCCAGCCGGACCTCCTCGACCGCCTCTTCCAGGCCCGCTTCGAGATCGTCCGCGGCGGCGAGCGGCCGGTGACCATCCTGGATCTCGGAGCATGAGCTCCCTCCGGCCGCGCCCCCGGGCCGCGCTGCTGGTGCTCTGTGGGCTGTGGATCGCCACGGTGCTCGTGGCGCCGCTGGTGGGGAGCCAGGCGGTGTCGCTCCACGACGTGCTCCGGGCCGAGCCCACGGCAGCCTCCATCTTCTGGCAGATCCGTCTTCCCCGGGTGCTGCTGGCCCTGCTGGGAGGTGCCGGGCTGGCCGTCTCCGGCCTGGGGTTCCAGACCCTCTTCCGCAATCCGCTGGCCGAGCCCTACACCCTGGGAGTCTCGGGCGGGGCCGCTCTGGGAGCCGTGCTCGCCCTGCGTTTCGAGGGCGGGCAGCTCCTGGGTCTCCCCCTGGTGGCTCTGGCGAGCTTCGCCGGGGCGCTGGGGGCCACAGCGCTCATCGTGGGGCTGGCCCTGCGGCGCGAGGGGGTCGAGACCTCGACGCTGCTCCTGGCCGGTGTGGCGGTCTCCCTCTCCTGCTCGGCCATCATCCTCTTCCTACAGTACCTGGCGGACTCCACCCAGACCTTCCGCATGGTGCGCTGGATGATGGGGGGCCTCTCCGTGGTGGGCTACACCGAGGTGCTCTGGCTCCTTCCCTGGGTGCTGGGCGGGAGCGCCATGCTCCTCGCCCTGCGCTGGGAGCTCAACCTCCTCCTGATGGGCGAGGAGATGGCGGCGAGCCGCGGCGTGGACCTGGCCCGGCTCCGTTTCCAGATCCTCCTCGCCACCTCGCTGATGATCGGCGCTCTGGTGGCGGTGTCAGGGCCGATCGGGTTCGTGGGGCTGATCGTTCCCCACATCCTCCGCCGCTTCGTGGGGCACGACCACCTCTTCCTCGCCCCGGCCTGCATCCTGGGCGGCGGCGCCTTCCTCACCCTCTGCGACGCCGCGGCCCGCACGCTGATGGCGCCGGCCGAGTTGCCGGTGGGCATCCTCACGGCGCTGCTCGGCGGGCCGTTCTTCCTCTGGCTGTTGGTGTGGGGGCGGCGGGATTGAGCGAGCCATCCCCGTCATTGACGTCAAGACGTCATGCCGCTAGTCTCCTGCCATGAGCGATGCTAAGCGAGCCACTGTCTACTTCGATCCAGAGATCCACCGTGCTCTGCGACTAAAGGCGGCCGTCAACGATCGGACGATCTCAGACCTGGTGAACGACGCTGTGAGGTTGGCGCTGGTCGAGGACGCCGAGGACATCGATGCCTTCGAGGAGCGCGCACCTGACGCCGTCCTTGACTTCGAGGAGTTTGTGAAGGATCTCCAGCGCCGTGGCAAGATATAGGCTGGTCATCAAGGAGTCGGCAGCCAAAGAGATCGAGAGTGTTGGCCAGAAGCGGGATCGGCAGCGAATTGTCGAGCGGATCCGTTCGTTGTCGGAGAACCCGCGCCCCTTCGGATGCGAGAAGCTCTCAGGCCACCAAGACCGGTACAGAGTACGAGCGGGACGTTATCGCATCGTCTACGCGATCCGCGACGAGGAGCTGGTCGTCTACGTCGTGAAGGTGGGACACCGCAAAGATGTTTACAGGAGAGAAAGCTAGCCATCAGCCGCGCCGGAAGAGCTCGATCGGCACGCCGGTGCCGGCGCCGAAGTAGGGTCGCGAGTTGGCTCCCGGGAGCGCGAAGCCGTTGATCGCGATGCGGCGCGGGGCGGCGCCGCGGTTCTCGGCGCTGCGGTGGACGACGTAGGGGCCGAAGAAAGCGGCGCTTCCCGCCGCGAGGAGCGCGGGGACGCCGGGACGGTCGCGATAGCGGCGCCGCACCGAGGTGGGATCGAGGTGCCCCCGCCGCCCGCTGCGCGGATAGAAGACGAGCGGACCGTTCTCGGGCGTCGAATCGTCGATCGCGACGACGGTCTGAACGTAGCTCCCGCGCCCGTTGACGTCGTGCCACTCGGGGGTGCCGTAGCGGCGGTGCTCGCTGTCCTGGTGGGGCTCGAACTCCAGCCCGTCGTTGGGATACTTGGCGTGGAGCTGGTTGAGGAGCTGGACCGCCGTGGAGGAGCCGAGGAGCTGGCCGACGACCGCGGTGAGCCGCGCGTCGCGCCCGCAGTCCAGAAACGCCGGCTCGCAGCCTCCCGCCCAGACGACGCGCAGCAGCCGGCACGAGCCGTTCGAGCCGCCCGCGCCGCCAAAAACGAACTGGCTGCCGGCGTGCTCGACCTTGCGCTCGCTCGCCTCGTCCTCGCTTGCAGGAAGAGCCGCGGCGATCTCCCGCCCCACCGCGCGCAGCCGCTCCGCGGCGGCAGCCATCTCCGCCACCTCCTCGCGCGAGAAGAGGTCCTCGAGGATGAGGTAGCCGTCGTCGTGGAACCGACGCAGGTCGGCGGGGGAAAGCTCGTGAATCATAGAGTAATGCGATTATACCCTAAAACGGCTGAACGCGGGAGAGGCTAGAATCGCCCCGTGGGCGCGAACGAACTCCGAGGAGGTCCTGAGAATGCGATGTCGTGAAGCTTGGCTGGCGCTGACTTTGATTTTCACGATGGCCTGGGGCTCGGCACTCGCTCAGCCGAAGCCGGGGCTCGAGCTGACGATCAAGCCTCTGGGGTGGGGTCAGGAGGGCCGCCACTACCCCGCCGGCCGGCCTATCCCTCTGCAGCTCGTCCTCACCAACAAAGGGACGGTGTCCGCGGAGGTGCGCCTCAAGGATCACGGCAAGAATGGCGAACAGGAGCCGCTCTGGGGCCTCGCCGCACGAGTCGTGGATAAGACCGGAAAGCTCCTGACGCGCGACGAGCACGACGTCCACGCCGATGACTGGTGGAGCTCAGGGCTCGCCGCCTCGGATTGCACGGGGAAGGAGTGCGAGATGCCGGGGGATCGGGTGAGCATCCCTCCCGGCCAGACCGTGCTGAGGACGACCGAGCTTGGCTCCCTCATCGCGAACTGCCCCGGTCTCACCCGAGGGCTCGATCACATCCAGCTCCCCGCCGGGACCTACACCGTGCAGCTCGCTCTGAACGGCCTGATCTCGGCGCCGATCCAGATCGTGGTGGACTAGGAACCTGCGCGGCAGAAAAGCCGACCAAGGACATCAAGGACTACAAGGACAGCAGGGACAATAAAATACCAGGCATCATCCTTCGTGTCTTTGAGGTCCTTGTCGTCCCTGATGTCGCAGCCTCAGCCGCTTGGATCTGTCGCAAGCGACTACAATCCCGGCCCATGCTCCTCTACCGCATCGCACCCGAAGGCTCCTGGGCTGTGGCCGAGTCGGCGTCCGACCCGCGGCTGCGCATCCTCAAGTCCGATCCGTTCGCGACCTCCCCTGGCGACTGGGACTACGGGGGCGAGGTCTCCCGCGAGAACGCCTCGCTGCTGGCGCCGGTCCGCCCCACGAAGATCGTCTGCGTGGGGCGCAACTACCGCGAGCACGCCAAAGAGCTGAACAACCCCCTGCCTGCGGAGCCGCTGCTGTTCCTCAAGGCGCCGTCGTCGCTGAACGGCCCCGAGGGGATGATCGTCCTGCCGCCGGAGAGCCAGCGGGTGGAGCACGAGGGCGAGATCGCCGTGGTGCTGCGGCGCCGCCTGAGCCGGGGGGCCACGCCGGAGGAGGCGCGCGCCGCCGTGCTGGGCGTCGTCTGCGCCAACGACGTCACCGCCCGTGACCTGCAGAAGAAGGACCCCGTCTTCGCCCGCGCCAAATCCTTCGACACCTTCTGCCCGGTCGGGCCGGCCGTCTGGGTGGGAGCGGACCTGGAGGACCTGGCCGTGGTGACGCGGGTCAACGGCGCCGAGCGCCAGCGCGGCCACGTGCGCGAGATGGCCTTCCCGCTCCTTGACCTGCTGCTCTACAGCTCGCGGATGATGACCCTGGAGCCGGGCGACCTCCTCCTCACCGGCACGCCGGCGGGCGTCGGGCCCCTGCTGGACGGCGACCGGGTGGAGGTGGAGATCCCCGGCCTCGGGGTGCTCGCCAATCCGGTCATGGCTTGGCGGAGCTCGTAGCAGCGAAGCCGCAGAAAAGCAGGGACTTCAGGGACAGCAGGGACTCCAGGGACAGGGAAACTGAGGTCTACGTCGTCCCCTGGAGTCCCTGAAGTCCCTGTTGTCCCTGCTTCAAGGCTTGGCGAGGCTCAGCCAGGGAAACAGCGCCAGAGCGGCAACGAGCAGCAGGTGAATCGCGCCCCCGAGGGCCAGCCCCAGGAAGAGCAGGGCCAGCCAGGAGGAGAAGAGGCCCAGGCCGAGCAGGGCGCGAACCGTCGCGGAGCGCATTCAAGCAAGCTATCACAGCCCCGCGTCGAGTATCCTCCCTCCATGATTCAGGCCGTGACGTTCGATGTCACCCACACCCTGATCCACGCTCCCCACCTCGGCGAGATCTACGCCGAGGTGCTGCGGCGGCACCGCGTGGACGTCGATCCCCCGGCGGCGTTGCGCCTGGTAGGCGAGGTGTGGCAGGAGTTCGCCTGCAGCGCGGACCCGGGCCGGGACCGCTTCGCCGCCCATCCCGAGGGGGAGCGCGGGTGGTGGCGGCGGTTCCTGGAGCGGATGTGCGAGCACCTGGAGGCGCCGGTCCCCTCCCGCTTCGCGGCGGCGGAGCTCTTCCACCGCTTCGGCACGGCGGCGGCGTGGGAGGTCTATCCCGAGGTGCCCGAGGTGCTGGCGGCCCTCGCCGCCCAGGGGGTGCGGCTGGGAGTGGTCAGCAACTGGGACCACCGGCTGCCGGCGGTGCTGGAGGATCTCGGGCTCGCCCGCTTCTTCGGCACGGTCACCTACTCCCAGAAGGCCGGATTGGAGAAGCCGGACCCACGAATCTTCCTCCAGGCCCTGGCCGAGCTGGAGGTGGAGCCCGCGGCCGCTCTGCACGTGGGGGATGGCCCGTTGGAGGACGTCGAGGGAGCGGTGGCTGCGGGGATGGGCGCTCTCCTTCTCGTCCGTCATGGCGCGGCTGGCGCAGGCATTGCGGGCGGCGACCTGCGCGATCTCTCCAGCCTGCCGGAGCGGGTGGCGTCGGGCCGCGCCGGGTGGACGGGGCGGCGGCCGCCGGACCCTGTGCTAGACTTCTGAGCGACCGGAACCGAGATGAAGATTTCCACCAAGGGCGAGTACGGCATCCGCGCGATGCTCTATATCGCGATGCACGACGACCAGGGGCCGGTGACGAGCCACGAGATCGCTCAGCATCAGGGGATCCCCGAGCCGTACCTGCGCCAGATCCTCGCCCTCCTCTCCAAGGACCGCCTGATCCTCTCCAACCGGGGCCCCCAGGGTGGCCACGTCCTCGGCCGCCCGGCGTCCCAGATCAGCCTGCGGCACGTCCTGATGACGCTCGAGGGGCAGACGACGGCGATCGACCAGATCCTGGCGCTCCCCTGCACCATCGACGTCGGTACCGAGCACTGCGCCATCCGCGAGGTCTTCCTGGAGGTCAAGGAGGCGATCGAGCGCATCCTCTCCGCCACCACCCTGGAGGAGATGGTCAACCGCCAGCGCGAGATCCTGACGCGGCAGATCTCGGTGCCCCTCGATCTTCCCTCGTCCACGCCCTCGCGCACGGCGGCGCTGCTGCCGGTGATCACGGATTGACCGTTTGCACCCTTCGGCCCGGGAGCTTGTGAAAGGTCGCACAAGCTGGTATGCTCCGCCCGCGTTCGGGAAGGTGTGGGTGTCCGGTCCGCCTCGCAATGCCTGAAGATGGCTGAAGAACCGAAAACGGGAGGCCGCTCGAAAGGGCTCTCCGGCATCGGCTTCGAGATGGCCGCGGCGGTGGCGGGTTTCACACTGATCGGATATTGGTGGGACCGGCACTTCGGCAGCAGCCCCTGGGGGCTCCTGACCGGCGCCGCCCTGGGCCTGATCGGAGGGACGTACAACCTGATCCGCCAGTCGCAGTCCGCTTTCAAGGAGACGGGCCGCGGCACCAAGAAACCAGACGGCGATCCGCAACGATGAGCAGCGCCCGGTCGCCGGCCGCGGAGTATCTGCGGTTCCTGGTCTGGGTGGCCGGGGTCGCAGTGGCGCTTGCCCTGCTGGGGTATGCGCCGACCCGGCGACTGGGAGGCGAAGGTGCGCTCCCGGCCATGGTTGCGGGATGTGTCATCGGCGCTGTCGCCTCGGCTGTGGGTGCCCTGGCGGTCCTCAGCGCCCGGCGATCGGGTTCTACGGTGCCGCTGAACGGCATGCTGGCTTCGATGGCGTTGCGCTTCGCGACGATTTTGGTTCTGGGGCTGTCGCTCGGGCTCTCCGGCTGGTTCGAGACCCGCCCCCTGTTGATCTGGATCGCCCTCGGGTACGTGGCGCAACTGGCGCTCGACGCCCGGTACGCGACCCGCGGCTTCTGAGACTTCGGAGATTGATGAGATTGGAGAGGATGGATGCTCGCTTTCCTGGCTGAAAATCCGCTCGAGCACATCGTGCGGCATCCGATGATCCAGCGGCCCGCCAACCTGGGCTTCCTGACTCAGGGCGGAAAGATCACGCTGCTGGACAGCCACATCGTCATGATGATGCTGGCGGCGTTGCTGCTGGTCCTGCTGCTGCCCGTCTGGGTGCGGAGCCGCCGGGCGACGGACGCCGTCGGCGCCCTGGTGCCCCATGGCGCGGGCAACGCCGTCGAGGCGATCTGCGAGTACCTGCGCAAGGAGATCGCGCAGCCCAATCTCCAGGAGCACACGGACCGCTTCATCAAGTTCATCTGGACCGTGTTCTTCTTCGTCTTCACGGTCAACCTGCTGGGATTGCTGCCGATCAGCGGCATCCGGCTCCTGGGCGCGCACATCGGCGGCTCGGCGACCGCGAACCCCTGGATCACGGGCACCCTGGCCCTTCTCACCCTGGGGATGGTGGTGGTCAACGGTCTGCGGCTGGGCGGCAAGCAGTTCCTGGCCCACTTCAGTCCCGGCCCCCTCTGGCTGTCGTGGCTGTTGATCCCCATCGAGATCATCGGGCTGCTCGCCCGCATCTTCGCCCTGATCGTCCGTCTCTGCGCCAACATGATCGCCGGTCACGTGCTGCTGGCGGTGCTGCTGAGCTTCATCTTCTCGGCCGCGGCGAACGGGATCGCGGGCGCGCTGGGAGTGGCCGTGCCGGTGGTCCTGGGCAGCGTCGCGATCACCCTGCTGGAGATCTTCGTCGCCCTTCTCCAGGCATTCATCTTTACGTTCCTGACGACCCTGTTCATCGGGCAGGCCGTGGTCTTCCACCACGACGGCCATCACGAGGAAGCAGAGGCGCACTGAGATTGAACCGGCCCCGACGGGCCTTTTGAAACCCTAAGGAAAGGATTCTTTTCGATGAGCAAGAGAGCTGCCAGGTTCGCGTTGACGATGATCGCCTTCGGCTTCGTGCTGATGTTCGCCTCCGTGCCCGCGGCGCACGCGCAGCCGGCCGCCGGCGCCGCGGGTGCGGCCGAGCACTCCTACTTCCTGACCACCGAGGGCGCCCGCAAGCTGGGCGGCGCCATCGGCGCCGGCCTCGCCATCATCGGCGGCGCCGCGGGCATCGGCCGCATCGGCGGCAGCGCGGTCGAGTCGATGGCGCGCCAGCCCGAGGCCTCCGGCCAGATCAGCACGGCCATGATCATCACCGCGGCGCTGATCGAAGGCGCCACACTGTTCGCCGTCGTCGTGGGACTGTTGGCTTCGCTGTGAGGCGGGCATGATGAAGCGAGCACTGTTTGCAGTGGCCGCGATGATGATGGCCCTCCCGGCGCTGGCGCAGGAGGCGGAGCACGGCGCCGAGGCTCCCAGCCTGTTCGCCGGCGATCTCGGCAACTCCGTCTGGACGCTGCTGATCTTCGTCGTCGTGCTGGTGGTCCTCGGCAAGTTCGCCTGGGGGCCGATCCTGAACACGCTCCAGACGCGGGAGAGCTTCATCCGCGAGGCGCTGGAGAAGGCCAGGCACGACCGCGAGGCGGCCGAGGCGCGGCTCAAGGAGTACGAGCAGAAGCTGGCGGCCGCCCGCGGCGAGGCCTCGGCCATCGTCGACGAGGGGCGCCGCGATGCCGACGTGGTGAAGCGGCGGATCGAGGCCGCGGCCAAGGAGGAGGCGGACAAGATGATCGAGCGCGCCCGGCGCGAGATCCAGATCGCCACCGCCACCGCCACCAAGGAGCTCTACACCCTCTCGGCAAAGCTTGCCACCCAGTTGGCGGCCCAGGTCATCGGCCGCGAGCTGACACCCCAGGACCACGAACGCCTGATCTCCGAGGCGATCTCCGGGATCTCCGGGATCGAAGGCGCGGGCCGGAATTAAATCCATGGCAAAAGTGGACGATCGCGACCTCGCCGTGGGCCGGCTCTACGCCGAAGCCATGCTGGCGCTCGCCGAGGAGCGGGGCTCAAGCGACGCGCTGCTCGACGAGCTGAAAGAGCTGGTGGATTTCCTCGACCAGAACCCCAAGGTCGAGCACTTCCTGGCCAGCCAGATGGTGGACGAGGAGGGACGCGCCCGGGTGCTCGAAGACCTGTTCCGGGGCCAGGCGAGCGACCTGCTGCTCGACTCGCTCCAGGTGATCAACCGCAAGGGCCGGCTCGGCCAGATCCGTGCCATCGCCGAGTCGTACCGCACCGCCCTGCGCGACCTGCGGGGCTGGGTCGACGTCCACGTCCGCACGGCGGTGCCGCTGGACGACGCGCAGCGCACCCGGCTGCAGGAGGCCATGGCCGCGTCCACGGGCAGGAAGCCGGCGCTGATCGAGCGCATCGATCCGTCGCTGATCGGCGGCCTGGTGGTCGACGTCGAGGGCAGGAAGTTCGACGCCAGCGTGGCGTCCCGGCTGCAGGATTTGAGCGCGGCGCTGCAAGCGCGGGCCTCGCGCGAGATTGTCAGCGGCACCGCCTACGTTGCCGAGTCGTGATTGAAGCAGGAAGCCGAGGCAAGGAGCCTTCATGAGATTCAAAGTCGACGAGATCGCGTCGGTCATCGAAGAAGAGATTCGCAAATATCGCACCGAGGTCGACCTCAGCGAGGTGGGCAAGGTGCTGGAGGTTGGCGACGGCATCGCCCGCATCTACGGCCTGACCGGGGCCATGGCGGGCGAGCGCCTGGAGTTCGCCAACGGCGCCCAGGGGCAGGTGTTCAACCTGGAGGAGAGCTCGGTGGGCGCCGTCGTCCTCGGCGACTATCTGGGCATCAAGGAGGGGGACGAGGTGCGCCGCTCCGGCGAGCTGCTCTCGGTGCCCGTGGGCCCGGCGCTGATCGGCCGCGTCGTCGATCCCCTTGGCCGGCCGCTCGACGGCAAGGGCGTCGTCGAGACGCCGCACCGCCGGCCGCTGGAGTTCAAGGCCCCCGGCATCGCCGAGCGCCAGCCCGTCACCGAGCCGCTGCAGACCGGCGTCAAGGCCGTCGACAGCATGATCCCAATCGGCCGCGGCCAGCGCGAGCTGATCATCGGCGACCGCAAGACGGGCAAGACCGCCGTCGCCATCGACACCATCGTCAACCAGCGCGGCGGCGACGTGATCTGCGTCTACGTCGCCATCGGCCAGAAGGAGTCGACCGTCGTCGGCCTGGTGGACCGGCTGCGCGAGGTCGGCGCCATGGACTACACGATCGTCATCTCGGCCGGCTCTTCCGATCCGGCGCCGCTGCAGTACATCGCCCCCTACGCCGGCGCGGCCATGGCCGAGTACTTCATGTACCAGGAGGGGAAGGCCACGCTCTGCGTCTACGACGACCTGTCGAAGCAGGCGCAGTCCTACCGCCAGCTCTCGCTGCTGCTGCGCCGGCCGCCGGGCCGCGAGGCCTATCCGGGCGACGTCTTCTACCTCCACTCGCGGCTCCTGGAGAGGAGCGTCAAGCTGCGCGAGGTGTTCGCCGTGGTGCCCAAGGACACGCCGGCCGACAGCCGCGACCGCGGGGCCGTCCGCAAGCATCCCGAGGCGCTGGCGGCACCGGCCGAATTCCGGCCGGACGACGTCGACGGCACCTACCACCGGCCGCACGGCCGTAGCAAGGCCGAGGCGTGGCTCGCCACCCTGCCGGACCGCGACCAGTACAAAGTGCACCGCTTCCCCGACAGCGGCGGCTCGATGACGGCGCTGCCGGTGATCGAGACGCTGGAGGGCGAGGTCTCGGCCTACATCCCGACCAACGTGATCTCGATCACCGACGGCCAGATCTACCTCGAGCCCGACCTCTTCTTCGCCGG
>JAJKHS010000095.1 GCA_021154885.1 Thermoanaerobaculum sp. | reverse complement strand
TTGAGGGATAATTTATAGTTATCCATGTTTTGCGATGGATTCAAGTACCTTCAGCCTAAGGTTAATTATAACACAGTTGGTGCTTCTTGCGAAAGGGGGAGCGTGTTATCGGAATGAAGACATTGAAGCTCACAGAATTGTCATAGACGGAATACAAAGGGATTGAAATCAGTGTCCAACGCGCGCCCCGAGCGGGTGATTAGAGTCCCAGAACCAGAGAACGGCGCTCTAGCTCCTCGGGTATGGTCCACTACCATTCCACTAAGTGTGCGACCACGTTCTCTCAGCTCACTACGCATCTTCCTGATTGGGATGCTCGTGACGTCAGTATCCGCCCTGCCCGTCCTGGATCTGCGTGCCGAGGTCTCAACTTCGCGGTTGCCATAGATCTCCTTTCAGAGGCCATCAAGAGTCAGAGGCGGTATTCGCCCGCATCTTCCTCCTGGGATGCCGCGCCGTCAGCATCCGCCGCTGATGCCCGTCCCTCACCTCCGTGTAGATCTGCGTCGTCGTTATCGAAGTATGACCCAGGAGAGTCTGGATGTAGCGGATGTCCACTCCTTCTTCCAGGAGGAGGGTCGCCAGGGAGTGCCTCAGCATGTGGGGAGTCACCTTACCCTCCAGCCCCGCCCCCTTGGCGCTGCGGCGGAGCATGGTGCGGACGGACTGCTCGGTGAGGCGGCCTTTCAGGCGGTTGTGGAAGAAGTAGCCGTTGTCCTCCGTCTCGGGCTGCCAGAGCGTGCGGTAGTCCCGGAGGGAGGTCAGGGCCTCTTCGTCGCAGAGCTGGAGGATTCTCTCCCGGCCCCCCTTGCCCAGGATGCGGACGCGGCCGCGGCGCAGGTCCACGTCCTTGTCCAGGAGGTGGCAGACCTCGGCCACCCGGGCGCCGGTCGAGAAGAGGATCTCCAGCACGGCGACGTCCCGCACCAGGGCGCGGTAGGCGTAGGAGTCGCGGTCGGCCTGGTCGCTCTTCTGGCGGTAGAGGTGCTTGAAGAGGCGCTTCAGGTCGGCCAGGGCGATGGTCCGCGGCAGACGGCGGGTCTCCTTGATCCTCACCTCCATCTTGCGGAAGGGGTTGACGGCGATGGCGTCCTCCCGTTCCAGGAAGTGGAAGAGGGCCTTGAGAACCGCCACCTTGCGCTTGACGCTCTTCTCCTTGAGCGGGCCGAAGAGGCTCTTGATGTAGGCGCGCAGGGCCGTCTTGTCCACGGCCGCGAGATCGGTGATCTCCAGGTGCGCCGCCAGGTACTCCTCGAGCTGCCGCAGGTCGATGGAGTACGCCTTCAGCGTCTTGGGGCTCAGGTTCTTCTCGTAGCGGCAGTGGAACAGGAACTGCGAGACGGCTTCCTGTAACTTCATGCGCGGATTCCCCCCTCCAGGTCGCGACCGTGCGGATGATAGCGTCGATTTCCGTCATGGGATGCGGAACGCGGGAGAAATTCGATAGGCTCCACAGTCGTGAAGAGACGGAGAGATCGCGCCAAAGGAAGAAAATGAAGATGGCCATCCTCGCGGCGGGCCGGGGGACGCGCATGCGGGCGGTCAGCGGCGGCCGGCCGAAGATCCTTCTGGAGGTCGGCGGCCGGACGCTCCTCGACCGGTTCCTGGAGATCGCCGCGCTCGTCGGGGCCGAGCCGCTGGTCGTCACCCGGCCGGAATTCGCGGCGGAGTTTCGTCCACTGGGTCTGGAGGTGGTGGTGGAGGAGGCGCCGCAGGAGTTGCTGGGGACGCTCTACCACGCCCGCGGCTCTCTCCCGGAGACCTTCTGCTGGGTGGGGGGTGACATGCTGTTCTCCGATCTCGCGCCGCTGCGGGAGCTGGCGGCGGCGCACCGGGAGCAGGGAGCGGTGACGTCCTTCTTCTACTGCCGGACGAGCCGCTTCAAGGCCAAGCTCCGCCTCGACCCCGGGCCCGAGGTGGTGGTGACCCGCGAGCCGGGACATCCGCTCAGCATTCCCAATTTCCTGGTCTGCGAGCCGAGGATCTTCCGCTACATGACTCCCGATCCTCACGGCAATTTCCTCCAGCGCGCGATCGACGCCGGCGATCCCGTGCTCTTCCGGGAGTACACGGCCCAGGTCTTCGAGCTCGACACGCCGCAGGACCTGGAGGAGGCCCGCCGGTTCTTTGGATGAGCCTCTCCATCCTCACGGCGGTCTCGCTCAATGGCATGATCACCCCGGCGCACGGCGCGACGGGTGAGAGCCTCATTCCCCTCCTCGAGACGCCGCGCCGGGTGCTGGAGTGGAAGTGGCGCATCCGGCGCCGGGCCCACGCCGTGCTGGCGGGCACCGGCACGGTGCTGGTGGACAATCCGAGCCTCACTTCCCAGAGTGCTCCCCGGGCGCGGCCGCCGGTGCGCGTGACCCTCGATCGGGAGGGCAAGATCCCGCGCCACTACCGGTTCCTCGACGGCTCGGCGCGCACCCTCGTCGGAGTCTGCGAGACGACCCCGCGGGAGTACCTGGACTTCCTGGCATCGCGCGGGATCGAGCCCGTGGTCGCGGGCGAGACCTGCATCGAGCTGCCGCGCCTGATCGCGGGGCTCGCCGAGAGAGGCCTCTCCGACCTGATCGTCGAGGGGGGAGGGACGCTCAACCGGGCTCTCCTGCGGGAGGGGCTGGTGGACACGGTTTATCTGATGCTGTTCGCCGCCGTCCTCGACTCGGGCTCGGTGAACCTCTTCGCGGATGGCGGGCCGCTGGTCCGCTTCCGCCTGGAGAGCTGCGAGCGGATCGGGGATTTCATGCTGTCTCGGTATGGGGTGGTGCGGTAGGTTGGATTGAAAAAGACGGAGTTAGAAGCCGGCGGGACGCCGGCGGTCCCAGGGGCCCCAGGGCTACACGAAGAGCACGCTCTCGGGGTGCTTGGTGAGCACCAGGTAGAGGCCGGTGGTGATGACGTCGGCCACGGCGTCGGGGCGGCCGAGCTCGGGGAGGAGGAAGTTGTAGATCAGCTCGGTGGCCTGGAGGATGCCGGTCTCGAGGTTGTGCAGCAGGAAGCGGTAGACCTGGTGGGAGTAGGGGAAGCCCTGGATGAGCTCGCGCACTGCCTGGTTGTCCGGGAAGCCGTGGGCGGCGTCCCAGACGTTGGCGTACTTCCCGCGCAGCAGCGGGTAGCGGGGCGGCTTGGGACGGCCGATGCGGACCCGGTGGCGGGCCGAAATCTCGTAGCCGAGGTGGATGAACCGCTCCATGCTCGCGACGTCCTGCTCGGTGGTGGCACGCAGCACGTCCCCCGTCCGCCGGAGGATGGCCTCGACGTCTTCGTGGGTGCCGGATTCGAGGTACTCCAGAGCCTGGGCGGTGATGATGGGGACCAGGAGCATGATGGGGCCGTAGTTGATCTTGCCTCCCAGGCGGTTGCGGACGCTGGCGCTCTGGGCCTCGTAGGCTGCGTCGAAGATGCAGTCCGGCTGGCCGCGGTGGGTGAGCACCCGGTCGGCGAGGTCGTAGAACGGCCACGAGCTGTTGACCCCCGCGACGACGAAATACTCGATCTTGTGCGCCGAGGTGGGCTCGTCGGGCGGCAGGTTGCGGTCCGGGCGCGTCCCCAGCGGCTCCAGCGACTGGCAGAGGATGACGTTGCGGAGGATCTCGCGGCGGATGTCCATGGGCCGATCGCTGCCGGTCAAGAGGAGAGGTGCTCCTGCTCGGCCTGGTGGAGGACCTCGGGGTCGCCGGTCAGCTCCACCAGCTTCGCGAGCTTCTCTCGCGCCTCGCCGCTGGCGATGCGCCCGAGGGCGGTCTGGACGCCGTCCGCCACGGACTCGGCGCGGTCGGAGATCCACAGGGCGAGGCCACAGTTGAGGACGACGAGGTCGCGCTTGGGCCCCGTCTCCAGGCCGTGGACGATGCGCAGGAAGTCGCGGGTGTTGGAGTCGGCGTCGACCGGCGCGATGGAGGCCACCGGCGCGGTGGCGAGGCCGGCGGCTTCCGGCTCGAGGGTGAAATCGAAGCTCTGGCTGCCGCGGAAGCCGCGGACCCGGCTGGGGCCGGCGATCGTCGCCTCGTCCAGGCCGTCGGAACCCTGGACGACCAGGGCGTTGTCGTAGCCGATGCCACGGAAGAGCTCGGTGAGCATCTCGAACTGGCGCGGGTTGTTGAGGCCGAACATGCGATAGGTCATGCGCACCGGGGTGAAGAGGGGGGCCATGAGGTGGAACGGTGTGCTGACGCCCACCTCTTTCACCGCCAGCGTGCGTCCGAAATTGACCAGGTTCCCGAGCTCGGGGCTGACGAACAGGGGGGAGTAGAAGGCGACGCCCACCTGCTCGACGGCGCGCTGGATCTGGTCCAGAGTCACGGCCGGGGCCAGGATGCCCACCGCCGCCAGCACGTCGGCGCTGCCGGCGATGCCCGTCACCTTCCAGAACGAGTGCTTGAGGATGGGCACGGCGGGCTCGCCCACGATCAGGGCCATCAGGGTGGAGACGTTGATCTTGCGCACGCCGCTGCCGCCGGCGCTCGATACCTCCATGGGCCGCCGGCCTTCGAGGCCGAGAGGATACTCGCCGGTCAGGGTGAACATCGCGTCCCACATCCCCAGCAGCTCATCGATGGTCTCGCCCTTGGTCTGGGAGGCGACGGAGTAGGCCAGGAGCCTCCACCCTTCGGTGTCCTGACGCAGCAGGGCCTCGAGCAGGGCGGCGCTCTCGGTGCGGGTGAGGTCCTGCCGGGTCATGAGCTTGCGCAGCAGAAGGGTTTCGGGAGTCATAGGGGACGGGCCTCCTGGGAAGGGCTGTTCCAGTGTTTGTGGAATTGTATATGAAGGTCTCACCCCGGCCGGGGGTGGTGAGGGCCGCGTTGCCAATCTTCAGCCCCCCGCGATAGCATGCCTCGCTGGCCTTTCGGGAGCCCTGGAGGAGAGGAAGACCGTGGACTTTTCCCTGACCGACGAGCAGCGCGCCATTCAGGAGACCGCGCGGGAGTTCGCCCGCCGCGAGGTCGACCCCATCGTCGACGAGATCGACGAGCATCAGAAGTACCCCCGCGAGCTGATGAGGAAGGCGGGCGAGCTGGGCTTTCTCGGCATCCTCTTCCCCGAGGAGTATGGCGGCGCGGGGCTCGGCTACGTCGAGTACGTGATCGTCGTCACCGAGCTGTCGCGCATCGACCCCTCGGTCGGCATCAGCGTCGCCGCGCACAACTCGCTGTGCACCAACCACATCTTCAAGTTCGGCAATGAGGAGCAGCGGCGCCGCTGGGTGGTGCCGCTGGCGAAGGGCGAGAAGATCGGCGCCTGGAGCCTCACGGAGCCGGGCGCCGGCTCGGATGCCGCCGGCACCCGCTCCCGGGCGGAGAAGGTGGACGGCGGCTGGATCCTCAATGGCTCCAAGACGTTCACCACTCACGGCAGCGTCGGCGACGTGTGCGTCGTGTTCGCCGTGACCGATCCCGACGGGCCGCGCGGCCACAACATCTCGGCCTTCGCCCTGGACAAGGGAATGGAGGGGTTCCGTCCCGGCAAGAAGGAGAACAAGCTGGGGATCCGCGCCTCGGACACCGCCGAGGTGGTGATGGAGAACTGCTTCGTCTCCGAGGACCGGTTGCTGGGCGAGGTGGGCGATGGGTTCGTGCAGGCGCTGCAGATCCTGGACGGCGGCCGCATCTCGATCGCGGCCCTGGGGCTGGGCACGGCCATGGGTGCCTTCGACGTCTCGCTCGCCTACGCCAAGGAGCGGGAGCAGTTCGGCCAGCCCATCGCCAGCTTTCAGGCCATCCAGTTCGCCCTGGCGGAGATGGCGGTGCGCGTCGCCGCCGCCGAGGCCCTGACCTTCGCCGCGGCCGAGGCCCTGGACCGCGGCCAGCGGGTGAGCCGCCTGGCCTCCGAGGCCAAGCTCTACGCCGGCGAGGCGGCGGTCTTCTGCTCGGAGCGCGGCGTCCAGATCCACGGCGGCTACGGCTTCATCAAGGACTACCGGGCGGAGAAGTATTATCGCGACGCCAAGATCTGCACCATCGGCGAGGGGACGAGTGAGATCCAGCGGCTGGTCATCGCGCGGCAGTTGCTGAAGGGGAAGTAATGCGCGCCCGCCACACCGGCGACCTTGCCGCCGCGCTCGACGAGCTGGTGCCGCGCGTCATGGCGCGCCAGCCGCGGGCGCTGGGGCGGGCGATCTCCATTCTGGAGGACGGCGGCGAGGGGCAGCGGGAGCTCATCCGCCGGGTCTACGCCGAGACGGGCAAGGCGCGGGTGGTGGGCATCACCGGTCCGCCCGGCGCCGGCAAGAGCACGCTGGTGGATCGCCTCGCCCGCCACTGCCGCCGGCGCGGGCAGACGGTGGCGATCGTCGCCGTCGATCCCACCAGCCCCTTCACCGGCGGCGCCCTGCTGGGCGACCGCATCCGCATGCAAAGCCTGTACACCGATCCCGGAGTGTTCATCCGCTCGATGGCCACCCGCGGCGCCATGGGCGGCCTCGCCCGCGCCTCGCGCGACGCCGTCGACCTGCTGGACGCCGCCGGCTTCGACTGGGTGCTGGTGGAGACGGTGGGAGTCGGTCAGGACGAGGTGGACGTGGTGCGCACGGTCGATACGGTCGCGGTCGTCACCGTCCCCGGAATGGGGGATGAGATCCAGGCGATCAAGGCGGGGATCCTGGAGATCGCCGACGTCTTCGTCATCAACAAGGCCGACCGCGACGGGGTCGAGCGCACGGTGCGGGATCTGGAGATGATGCTCTCGATCGGCGAGCACGGCGCCTGGCTGCCGCCCATCCTCAAGACGGTGGCCTCGCGCGAGGAGGGAATCGACCGCCTGCTGGAGGCGATCGAGCGCCACCGGGAGTTCCTGCAGACGAGCGGCGAGATCGAGCGCCGGCGCCTCTCCCACCTGCGGCTGCGGGTGGAGACCATCCTCAAGGAGCGGGTGGTGGTGGCGGCGGACCGTGTGCTGGGGGTGGACCGCGAAGTGGAACGGGGCCACCGGCAGCGGCTGGACCCCTACCGGGTGGCCGACCGGCTGTTCTCCGGCGTCCTGGAGGACGCCCGTGAGGAGACAGCCGCGGCAACCGAAGCCGTGGACGCCGGTCCGGCCGGCCTGACCGAGGAGCGCATGGCATGATCGAGCGCATCGAGCACGTGGGGATTGCGGTGCGCTCCATCGCCGAGGCGCGGGGGGTGTACGAGGCCCTGGGGCTGCACGTCGAGGCCATCGAAGAGGTGCCCCACGAGGGGGTGCGGGTGGCGCTCATCCCCTGTGGCGAATCGCACATCGAGCTGCTGGAGCCCCTGTCGGACGACTCGCCCATCGCGAAGTTCCTGGAGAAGCGGGGTCCGGGGCTCCATCACCTGTGCCTGGCGAGCGGCGACGTGCGCGCCGACGACGCTCGCCTGCGCGAGGGGGGCTATCAGGTGCTCCGCCCCGAGCCCACCCGCGGCGCCGGCGGCTGCTGGGTGCAGTTCGTCCATCCCAGGAGCGCGGGGGGCGTGCTGATCGAGCTGTCGGAAGGGGACCCTCACCCCCCGGGAGGTCCGGCGTGATCGGCCCCGGCGCGCTGGTCATCGTTCACCTGGTGAATCCCACGGAGAAGTTCTGGGGAATCCTCCAGGAGCTCGGGATCGCCGGGGTGATGCTGCGTGGGATCAACGTCTCCAGCTTCGACGACTGGATGGCCCAGGCGGCGCGGCGCGGCGATCAGTCGCTGGGCCTCTCCACCATGTTCGTCCCCCTGTTCCGGGTGGAGCGCGTTTTTCTCGACGAGGCGGTCGGGGAGGTGGAGAGCTATCGCCAGCGCTTCCAGAGCCGTGTGGGTGTGCCGGTGGAGAGATACCTGGGATTGGAGGAGGAGACGGCCGGGGGCGAGGAGTCGTCGGAGGTGCCTTCCTGAGCCCTCACACCCAGGGATGAGGGCGCCTACCGCCGGTCGGCCAGGTTGACGACCTTGCCTTCCGTCTCGTCTTCCTCTTCCGCGGCACCCACGCCCCGGATCTCCGTAGCGCGGCCCGAGTGGTCGAGGCCCATGACGCCGAAGATGTGATCGCGCAGGCGGCGGCACTCCGGGTCGTCCAGGTCGCGGGGGCGCGGGACCTCCACGGCCACGATGTCGCGAATGCGGGAGGGGCGCTTGCCCATCACCACCACGCGGTCGGCGAGCTGCACGGCCTCGTCCACGTCGTGGGTGACGAACATGACCGTCTTGCGCTCGCGCTGCCAGATCTGCGTCACCTCGGCCCGCAGGCGCAGGCGGGTCAGGTAGTCGAGCGCGCCGAAAGGCTCGTCCATGAACAGCACGTCGGGCTCCGCCGCCAGGGCGCGGGCGATCTCCACCCGCTGCCGCATGCCGCCGGAGAGCTCCCGCGGATAGGTCTTGCCGAAGCCGGTGAGCCCCACCATCTCGACGTAGTGCTCCACCACCTTCTTCCTCTCCGCCATCGTAGAGCGCTTGACGCCGAAGCCGACGTTGTCCTCCACGTTGAGCCAGGGGAACACCCCGTTCTCCTGGAAGATGAAGATGTGCCGCGAGTCAGGCGCGGTCACCACCTTGTCCTCGATGCGGACGGCGCCGCTCGTCGCCTGGAAGAAGCCGCCGGCGATGTTCAGCAGGGTCGACTTGCCGCACCCCGAGGGACCCACGATGCAGACGAACTCGCCGTCGAGGATCTCGAGGTTGATGTCCTCCAGGACGTGGACGTCCGGCTTCGTCTTGTCCGGGCTCTTGAACGTCATCCACAGGTCGCGGACGGCGATCTTGGCCCGCGGGCTGCGGGTCTCAGTCGAATGCGGATTCATCTGCATGATCATGACTCAGTCTCCCCTCCATGGTAACACTCCAATCAAGGCAATCGACATGGGCCTTCGGATTCTTCAGCGGCTCAGACCCCAGCGCACCTCGTCCAGGGTCTCCATGCGGCGCACCAGGAAGTCGAGCCCGAGGCCGATGAGGCCGATCATCGCCATGCCGGCGACCACGAGGTCGTAGCGCTTACCGGCGTTGCGGGCATCGATAATCAGGTAGCCGAGCCCCGAGTTGACGGCGATCATCTCGGCGGCCACCACCACCAGCCAGGCGACGCCCAGGGCGAGGCGCAGGCCGGTGAGGATCTGCGGCAGCGCGGCCGGCAGGACCACCTTCTTGAACAGCTCGAGCCCGCCGATGCCGAAATTGCGGGCCGCCCGGATGTAGACGAGCTGGATGTTCTGCACCGCGGCCATGGCGGCGACGGTGATGGGGAACAGGCTGGCCAGGAAGATGAGGAAGATGGGCGCGACATCGCTGACCCCGAACCAGAGGATGGCCACCGGGATCCAGGCGATGGGCGAGATCGGGCGCAGCACCTGGATGGCCGGGTTCAAGGCCATGCGGAAGCGGGTGAACCAGCCCATCAGCAGCCCCAGGGGGATGCCGACGAACACGGCCAGCAGATAGCCGGTCGCGACCCGGAACAGCGAGGCCACGATGTACTTGAAGAGCACGCCCTTCTCGACCAGCTCCCAGGTGCCGGTGAGCACCTGGCGCGGCGTGGGGAAGATATCGCTCCCCGTCCACTTGACGGCGAAGTGCCAGCAGGCCACGAACCCGAAGGCCACGGCCAGCGGCAGAAGCAGGGACTCCAGCCTGGCTCTCATTTCCCCTCCCAAGAATAAGGACCGACTCCAGTGGTATTGTCCGAAAAACGAGGATCGGCATACTCCTCGTAAGCAATGGGTTTCTTCAGGATGCCCGCCTCCAGCGCAAGCTGGGAGATGTACTGGAACTCCTGCTTGGCCATGCGCAGGTTGCCATAGGTCACCCGGTCCGGCGGCTTGCTGAGCACGAAGCGGAGCAGCCGCGGGTTCTGGTGGTAGTACTGCGTGGCCACGACTTCCGCCGCCTTCATGCGGTGGTCCATGCCCCCTTCCAGCCAGAGGCCGCTCTTGGCGATGCCCGTCACCAGGTCCTGAATCTTGTCCGGATGCTGCTTGATGAACGTCTCGTTGGCCACCATGACGCAGGAGATGAAGTTGGGCCACAGCTCCTTGGCCTGGTAGAGCACGCGGCCGTAGCCGTCGAGCTCCGTCTGGCCCATGAAGGGCTCGCCCGAGATGATGGCGTCCACGGCCTTGGCGTAGAGCGCGGCCGGCATGTCCGGCGGCGGCATCTCGACGAGGTTGATGTCTTGCATCGTCATGCCGCGATCCTTCAAAGCCTTGAAGATCAGCAGGTACTGATTCGAGAACCGGTTCGGCACCGCCACCCGCTTCCCCCTGAGGTCGCGGAAATCGTGGATGTCCGACTCCTTGCGCACCATCAGGGCGGAGCCGTCGCGATGCCCCAGGAACACGATCTTCACCGGCACTCCCTGCTGGCGCAAGGCCATGGCCATCGGCGCCAGCATGAACGTCGCCGGCGTCGATCCGGAGATGTGCGCTTCCTTGAGCTCGGGCCAGCCGTTGAACCTCACGGGTTCAAACAGCCCCTTGCCGCTCAGATTCGTGCGAATCCAATCGGAGACGGGGCACGTGAGGTGTCACGTCACGGGGAGGAAGCCGACCCGGAACCGGGCCTCCTCCGCCACCGCCTTTTTCTTCAATCCCACGAACTGCAACGGGTCGAACCCGAGGTTCAGCCACGCATGCGTGAGAGCGAGCACGGCCGTCGCCAGCAGCGTGCCCAGGACCACCTTCTTCAGACCACTCATCGAGACCCCCTGAAATAGAGTGGCAATCACCGTACCCGAAACCGAGCCGGCTGCCACCCGCAGGATAGAGCTTCAGGACTCCGCAGGAAAGGTGTGCCTGGTGGGATGATATGGGACAAGCAGGAGCGAAACCGTTGGCGCTCCCCCGGGAGCACTCGCGGGCTCCCAGGGGAAGGACGGCTCAGCTCTGGGGCTTCGGGGGAGCCCAGTCGTACTGGACGGCGCCCACCGTCTGCTCCGAGAAGCGGGGGTCCGCGTACTCTTCGAACTTCATATGGCGCTTCAGCACCCCGGCCTTGAAAGCCAGGTCGGCGATCTGCTGGAAGTCGTCCCGGGCCAGCCGGAGCTTGTTGTACCGCACCCGGTCCGGCGGCTTGCTGAGCACGAAGCTGAGCAGGCGCGGGTCCTGGTTGTAGTAGCCCGTCGCCACCGCCCGGGCAGCCGCCATGCGGTGGTCCATGCCGCCCTCGAGCCACATGCCGCTCCTGGCGATGCCGTCCACCAACTGCTGCACCCACTGCGGGTGCTCGTCGATGGTCTTCTGCGAGACCACCAGCACACAGGAGATGAAGTTGGGCCAGATGTCCTTGGCCTGGTAGAGCACCCGGCCATAGCCGTCCATCTCGGTCTGGGCCATGAACGGCTCACCCGAGGTGATGGCGTCCACCGCCTTGGAATACAGCGACGCCGGCATGTCGGGGGGCGGCATCTCGACCATCTCGATGTCCTTGAGCGTCATCCCCTGATCGCTCAAGGCCTTGAGCAGCAGCAGGTACTGGTTGGAGAAGCGGTTGGGCACCGCCACCCGTTTGCCGCGCAGGTCGCGGACGCTCAAAACGTCCGAGCCTTTGTTCACCATCAGCGCCGTGCCGTCGCGATGGCCGAGGTAGACGATCTTGATCGGCACTCCCTGCTCGCGCAGCGCCATGGCCATGGGGGCCAGCATGAATGTGGCCGGCAGGTAGCCGGCGATGAGCGACTCCTTGATCTCCGGAAAGCCGTTGAACCTCACGGGTTCGTAGAACCCCTTGCCGACCGCGTTCCTGTTGATCCAGTCGGTGACGGGGCAGGTGAGGTGTCACGTCACAGGGAGGAAGCCGACCCGGAACCGGGTCTCCTCCGCCACTGCCGTTCCCTTCTTGAAGCTCAGCACCCGGGCGGGATCGATCCCCAGATTCAGCCAGCCGTGCAGCAGGGCGAGCATGACGTTCACCGCCACCGCACCCAGCGCGATCTTCCCCAGCTTGCTCATCGCAGATCTCCTTTGGGAGGTAGAGTGTCGCTGGGCGATCATATCGTGACAGGATTGTTTTAGTGTCGTGGAGCCGCGGGCCCTCGTCATCCCGGCCCCGGGGTGACGGCCTAGAACTGTACGTTGCGGATGAAGAAGGCGGAGAGATCGGTCTTCTTGGCCGCCAGCTCGGAGGCCTGGTCGGGCGTCAGCACGAACTGGCCGGCCCGCTCGCGACTGGGCATGGTCATCAGCAGCTCGAGGGCGCCCACCTTGTTGGGATAGAGGTCGCGGACGCGCAGCAGGGCGTTGGCGGCGGTGCTCAGCGCTTTGAAGACGGAGCCCTCGGAGTTGGTGGTGATGGCGAGCAGCGGCCGGTCGCCCTGAGTGCCCTCGTAGATCTCCACCTCCTCGAAGCCCTGGCTGTGGAAGGCCTGCTGCAGCTCGGTCGAGACATCGGCCTGGGGATAGGGTTTCTGGGGCAGGGTGGAGAGGTCGTTGAAGCCTGCCCTGGTTTTCATCAGGCGGCCGGGCATGGGCGCGTTCTTGTCGCGGCGGCTGGTCGGCAGCTCGCGTGGCGCGGCCTCGCGGGACTTGATGAGGTCGGCCAGGGTGCGGTCCTTCGCCGTCTTGGGGGCGGCGGTCACGTCCTGGGGAGCGCCGGGGAGGACGACGGCGTTGCCGTAACCGTCGCGGTTGGCCTGATCGGTTTTGGCGACGTCGATCTGGACCAGTGGAATGAACGACTGCGTGCCGTTGAGCAGGGTGATGATGGCCTTGTCCCTGTCGACCCGGTACTTCTCCTTGGCGGCGATCGTGTGGCCGTCCTTCAGGTAGACGATGTAGCCGCTGGCGGCCAGGGCGGCCGATCCCTGAAGGCCGAGCAGACCGATCAGACTGATCAGCGCCAGGAAGCGCAGGTGACGCGACATCCGCATGCCGTTCCTCCTCGTGGGCAGCTCCGGGGTCAATCCAGGGCTGCCATGATACCCTGTCGCGCACCTTGGCGGCCACATGGGGCCGCCCCTGCGAATCTGGATTCCACGGCCTTGAAGAATCCCGCGCTCCAGCCCGGACTGCTGCTGCTCGAAGACGGCTCCGTCTTCGAGGGTGAGGCCGTGTCGCCGGGCACCCGCTTCGGCGAGGTGGTGTTCAACACCTCGATGACCGGCTACCAGGAGGTGCTCACCGACCCCTCCTACCGCGGCCAGATCGTGGTGATGACCCAGCCTCACATCGGCAACTACGGCACCACGACCGAGGTTGCCGAGTCGCTCCACCCCTGGGTGGAAGGGTTCATCGCCCGCCAGTTCACCGTCCGCCCCTCGGGCGCATCGCCGGAAGAGAGCCTGGTGACCTATCTGCGGCGCTACGGCGTGCCGGCCCTTCAGGGGCTCGACACGCGGGCGCTGGTGCGGCGGCTGCGGGAGAGGGGGGCCCTGCGCGGCGTGCTCACCACCGAGCGGTCGGACGCCGCCGGCCTCGCCGCCGAGCTGGCCGACTTCCCCACCATGGCCGGCCGCGCCCTGGTGGACGAGGTCACCTGCGACTCCCGCTACGAGATGCCGGCGGTGGGCGAGGAGCGCCGGCACCTCGCGGTGTACGACTTCGGGGTGAAGGCCAACATCCTGCGCTCGCTGAGCCTGCGTGGCACCCGGCTGACGGTGCTCCCCGCCCGCACGCCGGCAAGCGAGGTGCTCGCCCTGGGAGTCGACGGCGTGGTGCTCTCCAACGGCCCGGGCGACCCCGAGCCGCTGACCGGGATCGTCGACGGCGTCCGCGAGCTGCTGGCCGCCGGCCTTCCCATCTTCGGTATCTGCCTGGGACACCAGCTCCTGGGCCTGGCTTTCGGCGGCCGCACGTTCAAGCTCAAGTTCGGTCATCACGGCGGCAATCAGCCGGTGCGCGACCTGCCCACGGGCAAGATCGCCATCACCAGCCAGAACCACGGCTTCGCCGTCGATCCCGCCTCGCTGCCCGCCTTCTGCAAGGTGACCCAGGTGAACCTGAACGACGGCACCGTGGAGGGCTTCGCCGCCGAGGGCCGGCCCGTCTACTCGGTGCAATATCACCCGGAGGCGGCTCCCGGCCCCCACGAGGCCGCGGTCCTCTTCGACCGATTCCTGGAGGCCGCGACGCGGAAGTGACGCCCTCATCCCCCGGCTCCGAGCCCCTCCTCTCCGGTCCCCTGCCCTGGCTCATCGCCTGGCGGTTCCTGCGGGGGCGGCGCAGCCGCCTGCTGGACGGCACGGCGCGGGCGGCCCTGCTCTCGACCGCCCTGGGCGTCACCGCCATGGTGATCGCCATGGCCCTGATGACCGGTTACCGGCAGGACCTGCAGAGCAAGCTGGTGCGGGGGAACGCGGCGGTGATCGCCTATCCGGTGGGGGGCGACGCCGCCCTCTCCGAGGCGAAACGCAAGGCGCTGCTGGCCATCCCCGGCGTCCAGCGCATCGGCCGCGTGGCCTACGGCCAGGGCTCCCTCGCGAGCTCCGGCCGCCCCTCGGGCCTGGAGGTCGTGCTGCGCGGCGTCGACGCCGGCGGCGGCCAGCTCACGGCCAGCGCCGAGCAGCTCCGGCCGGGAGCGGACGGCCTCCCCGGCGCCGTGCTGGGAAAAGACCTGGCCGACAAGCTGGCGGCTCACCGGGGGGACGTCCTCCGCCTGGTGGCCCTGGGGTTCCACGACGGCCGGCCGCGCTTCCGCTATCAGAGCGTGCGGGTCTCCAGCACCTTCTCCACCGGCTTCGCCGAGTTCGACCGGAGCTGGGTGCTCCTCGACCGCCCCATGGTGGAGACGCTGATGGGCGGCCCGGCCTCGGTGGACCTGCTGGAGCTCACGGTGGCCGACGCCGACGAGGCGCCGCGCATCTCCACGGCGGCGACCCGGGTGCTGGAGCCCGACTTCATCGTCACCGACTGGCGGCAGCTCAACCACGAGCTGTTCACCGCCTTGAAGCTCCAGCAGGTGGCCCTCTTCCTGGTGCTGGGGCTGATCGTACTCGTCTCCACCTTCAACGTCGCCTCGACCCTGGTGGTGCTGGTGCGGGAGCGGATGCGCGACATCGGCCTGCTGGGGGCCCTGGGCCTGCGGCCGGGCAAGCTGCGCCTGGTCTTCCTCATCTACGGCGGGTTCCTGGGAACGCTGGGGACGCTGCTGGGTGTGGCGGCCGGCTCAGGCGTCTGCTGGGTGCTCACCACCTTCGAGCTGGTGCGCTTCGACGCCGAGGTGGCGGCGATCTACTTCATCAGCTCCGTGCCGTTCCGGGTCGCGCCGCGGGACCTGCTGGCGGTGGTGGGCTTCGCCCTGCTCGTCACCCTCCTCGCCTGCTTCGCCCCGGCTTGGCGGGCGGCGCGGGTGGATCCGTCGTCGGCGCTGCGGTACGAGTAAAAGGGACAGCAGGGACTTCAGGGACAACAGGATTTTTCGGCGGTTTTCGTCCCTGCTGTCCCTGGAGTCCCTCTTGTCCCTTTCTTTCTTCCCCCCTACGCCGACACGCTCTCGTTCCGCTCGCCCGACATGATCCTCCAGCCGATGACCTTCTCGTCGATCTCCCGCAGGCGGCCGGCGACGAGGCGGCAGAGGAGCTGGAGGAACTCCAGGGCGGCGTGGGGGTCCATGGCGAGGATCTCCCGCACCGTCCCCTGATCCAGGGCCAGCACGGTCAGCGGACCGCCGTGGGCCTTGGCGTCGGCCGAGCGGGGCTCGCCGTCGATCAATGACATCTCGCCGAAGAAGTCCCCCCGCTCCAGGACGGCCAGGGCCTCCTCGCCGGCGCCGGGGATGAACTTGGAGATCACCACCCGGCCTTCCAGCACGACGTACATCTCCGAGCCCTCGTCCCCCTCCTGGAAGAGGTAGGCGCCGGCCGCGAAGCGCTTCTCCTTGGAGAAGGTGGCGAGCGTCATCAGCTCGCGGCGGGAGAGCCCCTGCTCGCGGAAGAGGCGGATCTTGTCCGACGGCTCCACCTTGACGCTCGCGGCAGCCCCCGTCGGCTGCTTGCGCAGGCGCAGGAAGCTCTCCGGCAGCGACTCGTCGGAGAAGAACGTCTTGAGCTGGTCGTTGGTGGCCCGCAGCTTGCGCGCCAGGCTGTGCCAGAGAGTCCAGTAGACCTGGACTCCCATCTCGGGCGAAGCCTCGACGAGGTTGTCCATCACCCCGGACTCCAAGCGGAAGACCTGGCTGGCGGTGGCGGCGAGCGCGTCGGAATTCCGCTCGTGGGCGGTGAGGAAGCCCCCCTCGCCGAACAGCTCGCCCGAGTCCACCACGCCGAGGGTGAAGGTGCCGTAGGTGGTGGTGCGCTGGAGGCTGACCTCCCCCCGCTCCAGCACGTAGAGGTCGCGCCCCTGGCTGCGGTGGGCGTAGACCAGGTTGCCGACGTCGTGGATCTCCTCGCGCACCGCCTGGGTGAGGCGGAAGATCTGCTCGTCGGAGAAGTGGGCCAGGGGCTTGAGCCGCCGCAGCCGGGCCGCCAGCTCGATCTGGCCGCCGGCCTCGCGGCGCGACGACGGCGGCGCCGTGAGGCTGAGGTTGGCCCCGGGCAGGCCGCCCTGCTCCAGGAAGCGCTCGCGGTGCCACTCCAGGCGGTCGAAGGCGGTGTGCACCATCTCCTGGCGCTCGCGGAAGAGGCGGGAGAGCTCGCGGTTGCCCCAGCCGAGGATCTGCTTCAGCGTCTGGATGCGCCGCCGCAGCCGCCGCACTCCCTCCTCGTCGCCGTCGTTGAGCAGCAGGAAGGCGTGCACGGTGGCACCGAGGGCGGCCTCGAACTGCTTGCGCTCGTACTCGGCGCGGCCGAGGTTCTCGGCCGTCTCGCGGTCGAACGGGTTGTAGCGCAGGGCGCGGCCGAACTCCTCGGCGGCGCCGTCGAAGTCGCGGCGGCGGAAGAGGAGCCGGGCATGGAGCTTGTGGTTGGCCGGGTTCGCCAGGTCCTTGGCCTTGGCCACCTCGATGCAGTCGATGGCCCGGACGTTCTCCCCCTTGTCGGCGTAGAGGTGGGCGAGGCCGAGGAAGTGGGCGGCGTCGATGGCGTTGCGCCGGTGTCCCTCCCGCAGCAGGTCGCGCAGGCTGCGGGATCTCCCGCCCTGAAACTGCTGCTGGCGCTTGCGCACCTCGGCCAGTCCCAGCTTGACACTCAGGTTCTTGGGGTCCAGCCGCAGGGCGAGCAGCAGGAGGTCCGCCGCCTCCTCGTGGCGTCCGCTCTCGCTGAAGCGCCGCGCCAGATCGGTCAGCTCCTGGACCTCGCGGTTGGAAGGGGAGCTCTGCGGGTCACTCATACCGCGCCATCCTCAGGTTGAAGCAAGGGGTGACAAGTCTAGCACGACGGAGAGCTTGAACACCGGCTCTTGTTTATGTACATTTACCTATTATCTTGCTGGGAGGAGTTTTTCACCATGGCCGCGAGTGCCGAGCTGCTCACGACGATGCGGAGGGGGATCGACTGCTGCCGGCGGGGGGACTGGAACGAGGGTCTCCGCTACCTGGGGCAGATCGCCGAGCGGGGAGACACGGGCCTGCCGGGGATCTTCTACTCCTACCTGGGCTACGGTATCGCGTTGCGGGAGCAGCGGGTCCGGGAGGGGCTCAAGCTCTGCCGCCATTCCGTCAAGGTGGAGTTCTACCAGGCGGACAACTACCTCAACCTGGCCCGCACCTGCCTGCTGGCGCGCCAACGCTCCGGCGCCGTCCGCGCCGTGCGCGACGGGCTGAAGATCGATCCGCACCACGCGGGGCTCCTCGCCCTGCAGCGGGAGCTCGGGGTGCGCGGCCGGCCGATGCTCCCCTTCCTCGACCGCGCGCACTTCCTCAACCAGTTCCTCGGCCGCCTCCGCCACACCTTGCGCGGCGACGGCTGAGCTCGCCCTCCTGCCAAGGCAAGCAAATCCCCCCTCGCCTTCCGGGACGAGGGGGGATCGGGAGAAGCGCTGGACTTTGCCGCCGACGACAGCGACGACCTACGGAGCGCCGGCGGGGGAAGCGCCGCCGCCGGCCCGCAGGTCATCGAAGACGATGCCCAGATTGTCCGCGCCGTTGTTGCGGCACAGGTCCATGAAGTGGGCCACCTTCTCGTAGGGCAGCTCGCCGTCCGCGGCGAAGAAGACCACCTTGCTCGCCCGGCCGGTCATCGCCTCGCGGAGCTTGGCCCCGAACTCTTTCTCAGGATACATCGTCTTGTTGATGAACATGTTGCCCTGCCCGTCCAGGCGCACGATCACCTGATCGTCGGACTGGGGAGGAGGGGCCGCCGTCTCGACTTTGGGCGGCACCTGCACGGGGTATCCCATCTGCAGCAGAGGCACCGCCACCATGAAGATGATCAGCAGCACGAGCACCACGTCCACCAACGGCGTGATGTTGATATCACTGCGGACGCCGCCACCGGCACCTGAAACGTTCATAGCCATGGTCGTTCACTCCTGCGGGAGGCCGCCCTAAGCGGAGCCGCCCTGCTTTTTTTCCTTCTCGGTGACCAGTCCGACGCGGCTGAACCCCGCCTCGTTGATGATCTGCATCACCTTCCGGACCTCTTTGTACTTCAGCCGCTTGTCCGCCTTGATGACCACCGACTTGTCCGGCGTCTGGGTGTGGATGTCGGTGAAAGCGGCCTTGACGTTGTCGTTGGGCACCCAGTTCTGCTCTACGAAGACGCTGCCATCCGACTTGATCGCCACGTTGAGCTGCTTCTGACCTTCCGGCATCTTGTCCGGTTTCGTGGTCTCGGGCAGCTTCACGTCGACCCCCTTCTGGAGCATCGGGGTGACGACCATGAAGATGATCAGCAGCACCAGGCAGACGTCGACGAGAGGAGTGACGTTGATGTCGCTCCGCACCCCTCTCACGAGGTTGAGCTTCTCGTGTTTAGGCAGCATGCTTGCTCTTCTGGCGCTTCATGAAGAAGTCGACCAGCTCCGAGGACGAGTTCGACATTTCGATCTGCAGCCGCTCCAGCTTGTTGGTGAAGTAGTTGAACATCCAGGCCGCCGGGATGGCGACGCCGAGGCCGAAGGCGGTGGCCACGAGCGCTTCGGCGATACCGGACGACACGGTGCCGATACCACCCGAGCCGGCGAGCGCGATGCCGTGGAAGGCGTTGATGATGCCGATCACGGTGCCGAACAGGCCGATGAAGGGGGTGATGGTGGCGATGGTGGCCAGCGAGCCAATGCCCCGCTTCAGGTCCGAGGTGGTGAGCAGGGTGGCGCGCTCGACGGCGCGGGTGGCGGCCTCCACGATCTCCTGCTCGGAGAGCGGGCTGGTCTGACTCTCGTACTGGAACGACTGGAGGCCGGCGGACACGACGCGGGCCAGGTGGCTCTGGGGGTACTTGCTGGCCGCGTCGATGGCAGCCTGGGGGCGATCGTTCTTCAGGTGCTCGGTCGCCTGCCGGGCGAACTGCAACGACTGCTTGCGCGCCTTGCTGAACATGATCACCCTCTCGACCGAGACGTAGAGCGACCAGATCGACAGGAGGATGAGGATAATGATGACCCCCTTGTTGAGGATGGTCATCTGTTGCCACAAGGTAAGAGGACTCAGATCCATGCGCTTCTCCTTTTCCCTTTTCTGAAGACCTAGGCGCTCACTGCACCTGGAAATTGACCGTCAGCACGTAATAGACCTTGACCGGCCGGCCTTCGAGCGTAGCCGGCTTGAACTTCCACTTCTGCACCGCATCCACGGCGGCGTGGTCCAGGCCCATGGGCAGGCCCTTGAGCACGCGCACGTTGGTGACGTTGCCTTGCGTGTCGATGATCGCCTCGACGATCACCGTGCCGGTGACGCGCGCCCGGCGGGCGAGCTCGGTGTAGACCGGCTTGATCTGATTGATGATCTCCGGCCGGGTGACGGCGCCGCCGACGCGCAGGGGAGCGTCGTCCGACGGCACGCCGCCCGGCGTTCCGCCCACGACACCGCCCGGCACGCCGCCGACGACGCCGCCGACGACGCCACCCACGACACCGCCGGGCACGCCGCCCTCGACGCCTCCCGGCACGCCGGTGTCAACGGCGCTGGGCTCCGGGTTGGTGTTCGCCTCCGGCACCTTGTCCGGGATCTGAACGGGCTGCACCGGGGTGGTGGGGACGATCTTCGGCACGTCCTTGGGCACCGGCTTCGGGGTGGCGGCGGCCGGCGGTGGCGGCGCCGGCGGCGGGGGCGGCGGCGGCGGCGCGGCGTTGATGAACACCACGTTGATCGGCGGCTCGGCCACCTCGGGGACGTTCCAGTACTGCGCGAACAACAGCGCGCCGCCCGCGACGATGTGGAGCACCAGCGCCACGGGCATCAGCCACCAGCGCACGCCGCGCTTGTGAACCGTGTCCAGATCGATCAGAGAGTTCTCGAACATGGCTTCCTTCCCACCTGTGGTCAGGTTTTAGCGGGGGTCTGCTGGGGCTGCGATTTCTTGCGCAGCTCGATCGCCTTCTTCAGCCACTGGTCCGCCTGCGCCGTGTAGTCCAGGCGCTTGGTGGCGTCGATCTCCGCCTTCGCCTTCTCGCGGAACAGGAGGCTGTAATAGGCCATCGCCTCGAAATAGTCCGGCTTGACGTCCAGAGCCTGCTTGAGCGCCTGCAGGCCCATGTCCACCACCTTCTGCCGCTCCTCGTAGTTGATGGAGGGGTCGCGATAGGCCTTGTCCCACGCCGAGACGCCGATCGAATAGAGCGCCTCGGCGCGCTCCTGCCCCTGAAGCTGGGAGGCGAGCTGGAACGCCTGGTCCAGCCGCCCGGCCTGGGTCAGGATGGTGACCCGGTACTTCGAGAGCTTCGAAGCCTCCTGGGGCATCTCCTTGATCCGCCGGTCGATGAAGGCGAGGGCCTCGTCGTACTTCTTGGCGTTGACCAGGGTCGACATCAGATACTCTTCGACCTTTTCGTCCTTGGGGTATTCGGCGAGATACTTCTCGAAGGCGTTGATGGCGGTGTCGGCGTACTCGACGTTCTGCGGGCTGTCGTCCCCGGGGCGGTAGAGAGCGAGCGCGGACAGTCCCAGGGAGCGCCAGGCGAACGTGGCGTCGGGGTCCAACTGGAGACCCCGCTTGTACTGGCTGATCGCCTTCGTGTACGACTCTGCCTGGTAGTACGAGTTGCCCTTCTTCAACTCGGCCCGGGCCTGGACCTTGCCGCAGCCGAGCGCCGGCAACAGGATCAGAAGGGCTGCGACGGGGAGTATCACAGTTCTCTGCATAGTCACCTCTCCACCACTTAGAAGGAGGGAGCTCCAAAAGAGTTCCCGGAAAGATCTCGGCCCGAACGACAGGAGGGTTCGGAGGGGCTCACCACCTCGTTGACACCCCCCTGCTCGCGGTGCCGATGCAACAGTCGTACCGGCTTCTGCTATTCCCCGGGCCGGCTCCTGGGAAGCGGAGCCCCGGGTCTCGTCACACCCCCGCTGCGGGAGAGTGGGTCTCAAGGAGGAGCGGGTGGGCAGCGGTCTTCCTTTTCCCAAGCATGAAACGGGTCGGAATCCTAGAGGAAAATTTCCCGGATGCCAAATGGCGAGTCTCGACGGGGTGGAAGTAGGGCGGAAATTGCGCCCCCGCCCCCCGCCATGTCAGACTCCGCGCCGCACTTTCCATTCCCAGGAGCGGGCCCCGAAGGCCCGGAGCTCCCGAAGGAGGCCCTGCTTGCTCCGAGGCATCTTCCAGATCAAGAAGCTGGACGACATCATGGCGTCGGCCGAGAGCGGGCCCTCGCTGCGCCGCGACCTGGGCGCCTTCCAGGTCACGCTGCTGGGGATCGGCGCCATCGTCGGCGCCGGCATCTTCGCCACCCTCGGCACTGCCGCCGCCGGCGACGCGCACCGCCTCGGGGCGGGCCCCTCGCTGATGCTCTCCTTCGTGATCACGGCGGTCGTCTGCGCCTTCACCGCCCTGTGCTACGCCGAGTTCGCCGCCCTGGTGCCCATCTCCGGGTCGGCCTACACCTACTCCTACGCCACCCTCGGCGAGCTGGTGGCCTGGATCATCGGCTGGGACCTCATCATCGAGTACGCGGTGGGCAACGTGGCGGTGGCCATCAGTTGGGCCAACTACTTCCGCACCCTGCTCGAAAGCATCGGCATCCCCGTCCCCTTGTGGCTGGCCACGGACTTCCGGACGGCGGCCCACATCCCCGGCCTCTTCGCCAGCGCACCCCACGTCCTCGGCGTGCCGATCGTCTTCAACCTGCTGGCCTTCCTGATCGTGGCCCTGATCACCATCATCCTCGTCCTCGGCATCCGCGAGTCGGCCCGCTTCAACGCCGGCATGGTGCTGATCAAGATCGTGGTCCTCCTGTTCTTCGTGGCGGTGGCCCTGAAGTACGTCACCCCGTCGACCGTGGTGGCCAACTGGCACCCGTTCCAGCCCAACGGGTGGAAGGGGACCTTCGCCGGCGCGGCGGTGGTCTTCTTCGCCTACATCGGCTTCGACGCCGTCTCGACGGTGTCGGAGGAGACGCGCAACCCCGGCCGCAACCTGCCCATCGGCATCATCGCCTCGCTGGTCATCTGCACCATCCTCTACATCGGGGTGGCGGCGGTCTTCAGCGGCATCCTGCCCTACAGCGTGCTGAAGCAGAAACTGGCCACCGAGCAGGCCGAGCCTCTCACCATGGCCCTCGACTACGTGATGAAGGGGAAGCAGTCGTGGGTGATCGGCTTCGTGGCCCTCGGCTCGGTGATCGCCCACACGGCCGTGCTGCTGGTCTTTCAGCTCGGCCAGCCGCGCATCTTCTTCTCCATGGCCCGCGACGGCCTGCTCCCCCAGTCGTTCGCCCGCGTCCATCCGCGGTTCCGCACGCCGCACGTCACCACCATCCTCACCGGCGTCCTGGTGGGCGGAGTGGCGGCCTTCGCCAGCATCGACGAGATGGTGGACCTGACCAACATCGGCACCCTCTTCGCCTTCGTACTGGTCTGCGTCGGCGTGCCCATCCTGCGCCACACGAACCCCAACGCCCAGCGGCCGTTCCGGGTGCCCTTCGGTCCGTACCTGCTGCCGCTGCTGGGAGCGGCCTCCTGCGTCTTCCTGATGTATTACCTGCCGCCGGCCTCGTGGTGGCGGTTCGTGGGCTGGCTGGTGCTGGGCTTCGCGATCTACAGCGCCTACGGCTACACCCGCAGCACCATCGGCCAGGAGATGGGCCGGCCGCGGATCACCCCATGGACCCTCAAGGTCGCCTCCCTCGGCTTCCTGCTGACCGCCGGCGGGCTGTTCACCATCCCCCATGACGCGGGGCTCGGCACGCTGATCGCCCAGGCGGGGAACGCCGCCGAGGCGGACCACGGCCGGTCGCTCCTCGGCCTGTCGCTGATCGTCGTGGGGCTGGTGCTGGGAGTCGCCGGGCTGCTGATCGAGACGGGGGACCGGCGGCGGGCGTAGGGCTCAGGTGTCCCGCGTCAGGCCGAGGCTGCGCTTCACCCGGAACCAGGCTTTGCGCAGCTTCCAGAACCAGCTCGCCTCCATGCCGGCGATGTGGGCCCGCAGGGCATCGCCCTCCTGCCGCAGCTTCCGCGCCCGGACCTCCAGGGCGTAGCCGTCGAGGCGGGCCGAGCGCAGGAGGGCGGCGTGGAGCGGCTCCTCGTACAGGCGGGAGACGCCGCCCGCCGCGTCCACCACGTCGAGCGCCACGACCGGGCCAGCCGCCTCGGTGCCGGGCGGCAGCTCGGCGGCGAGGTCCCAGCCGTACGGCGTCACCTGCTCGTAGGGGAAGAGGATGCCGACCTCGGGCCGCGGCACGAAGTCGCGATGGACGAGGACGGTCTCGGAGCCCATCGTCAGCCGCAGCTCCCGCGGGGCATCGCGCCGCGCGCGGTCCGCCACCCAGCCGGTGAGGCGCAGGCGGCCGCGGATCAGCGAGCAGTGCTCCACGAACCCCTCGGGCTCGACCCGCAGCGCCAGGCCGGAGAAGTCGGCACCCGCCTCGGGGACCACTACGTAGAGGTCCTGGAAGCGCAGCATCCCGCGGGGGACGCGATGCACCGAGCTGCCGGGGGCGGCCTCGGCCACCTTGCGGCGGACGAACGCCTCGTCCACCCACATGGTGCCGTACTGCTCGGTGGAGAGCGAGCCGCTCTCGCTCTCGGCGTCGAAGAGGAACCCGGCCGGCGGCAGCTCCCTGCCGGGGAGCAGCAGGTCGCGGTCGTGGACGCTGAAGACGAGGACGCCGCCGGGCCGCAGCAGCCCCCACAGCCGGCGCAGCCAGGAGCGGAACGTGGTCTCCGGCAGGTGGGTGAAGAGGGAGGAGACGACGATGGCGTCGAACGTCTCGGCGCAGGCGAGCTGCTCTGGGTCGGCGTGGGAGACGATGCCGTGGACGCCGAAGGCCGCCTCCTGGAAGCGGACGCCGCCGGCGTAGACGTCCGACACCCAGAAACGCTCCGGAGGGATGTCGAGCACGGCCCATCGCGTCACCCGGCCGTAACCGCTGGCGAAGTCCAGGAGCTGGAATCCGGGGGGCATCTCGCCGAAGCGCCAGCGCAGGATGGTGGCCAGCGTCTCCCAGATCCGGCGGCCGGAGTCGAAGTAGAGGACGAGGGCCTGGTCCCGGTCATTGGCGTGGAGATTGAGGTAGTGGAGGAGCATCTCGTCCTCGGCGTGGACGTCGAGGTTGGCCGCGGCGAGGCGCCCGGAGGTGAAGCCGAGGGCGGTGATGAGAGGATTGACCTCCGAGGTCTGAAAGAGGAGGCTCATTCCGGGTCTTTGGGGGCTGGCGAGCCGGGCCAATGGGCTGCCGCAGCCAGGGCCATGGCGCGCTTGGAGTCGCGGGCGAACCGCTTCTGGAGCAGGCGGGTGAGGGGATAGCCCAGCCGCGCCAGCGGCAGGTTCGGCCGCGAGAAGGCGAAGAGGTCGTACCACACCGAGTTGTCCTCGTGGTGCCACTCGACGGAGAAGCGCTCCTCGCCCCGCTCGCCGTGATCCGGCAGCGTCCCGTAGGCGAACCCGAAGCGCACGACTGGCCCTTCCTCGTCGATGCGGTAGACGACCCGGCAGGCGTTGAGGGACCAGAAGCCGAAGTGCCGGACCCGTACCGCCACCGTGGTGCCGGGCTCGAGCGGGGCCGCCGGCGGGTAGGTGGAGAGCCAGCCGAGGTCGAACATCCGCCAGCTCCGCAGCGCCTCCACGGCGCGGGCGAAGGTGGCCCGCCCCTCGCCGAGGCGGACGCGATGGTGATCGGCCCTGAAGCCGGCCGGCGCGCCGCGGCGGGAGTGACCGACCGCACGATAGGAGAAGGTGCGGCTCCTCTGCTGCGCGAGGAACCTCTCGACGAGCTGCGGAGAGGGTTTCATCACCAGGAACACGCGGCGGGTGAGGTTACCACTGCGGCGGGTCCCGCGCCATGAGGCGCCATGAGGATAGACTCGCGGCGCCATGGCGCGGTTCCTCTGGATCTGTCTCGGCGGCGCGGTGGGCACCGGCGCCCGCTACCTGTTGTCGGGCTGGCTGCTGCGCACGGCGGGGCCGGGCTTTCCATGGGGCACGCTGGCGGTCAACGTCCTCGGCTCCTTCCTGCTGGGGCTGATCATGCAGGTCGCCGTGGCCACGGACCTGCTGTCGCCCACCCTGCGCCTCACCCTCACCACGGGCGTGATGGGCGGCTTCACCACCTACTCGACCTTCAATTACGAGACGCTCCAGTACCTGCAGCAGAACGACTGGCTGATGGGTTCCCTGAACCTGGCGGTCACCGTCGTCGCCTGCCTGGCCGCGGGGACCCTCGGCCTTTTCGCCGGCCGGCTGCTGGCGGCGACCTGAAGGAGGACGATCGGATGCGCACCCTGGACGGCGAAGGCACCCTGGTCCGCGTTTTCGTCGGCGAGAGCGATCAGTGGCGGCACCGGCCGCTGGCCCTCGCCCTGGTGGAGCGGTTGCGCAAGGAGGGCTTCTCGGGGGCCACGGTCTTCCGCGGCATCGCCGGCTTCGGCGCGCGCAGCGTGCTCCACACGACGCAGATCCTGCGCCTCTCCGAGGACCTGCCGGTGCTGATCGAGATCGTGGAGTCCCACGACCGGGTGGAGCCGCTCCTCGCCATCCTCGACGAGATGGTCTCCGAGGGGCTGGTCACCATGGAGAAGGTGCGGATCGTGAAGTACTCGCCGGGGACCCGGCGCCTTGATAATTCTTGACCTTACGCCCGCTCGGGTCTATCGTGGGAAGGTCTCCCGTCGATCGGATTTCCAGATCCCGAGGTGCCCGATGCTCTGGCCCGCTCTCTCCTTCGTGCCACGACCCTGGAGTCGAACCTCCGCCACCCTGTCCTTCCTGGCGCTGGCGCTGCTCCTGGGGACTCCCTCCCTGCGCGCCGCCTCGACCGGCCAGACGGCGCTCTACACGCCGCAGGGGAGCGCCGCGGGCACGACCGACGGCGACTTCGTCACCTCGACCGCCCCGGGCCTCAACACCTTCTACCGCTACTTCATCGAGGTGCCTCCTGGCCTGGGGCGGCTGGTGGTCGAGATCTTCGACGCGGACATCGGCCGCGGCGGCGCGAACGAGGACACCGCCGGCCGCGACCGCAACCGCGGCAACAACTACACCACGAGCGTCTCCTACACCCTCCTGCGGCCGGATGGCACGACAGCCGCGACCCTCAACAACTGTGACGACAATACCTGCAACGACAACGTCTGGACTGCGATTCTCGACAGCACGACCGCGACCAACACCGTAGCCGGGCACTGGGAGCTGCGGGTGACCATGGCCACCGGCGACGACATCAACGCCATCGGCATCCGCGCCCATGACGGCAACTCCGGCACCGGCGGCACGGAGCTGAACGTCTACTACGATTCACAGAATCAGTTCGGGGTGAATCCGCCCGCCAACGGCGCCGGCACGCGGAGCTACACGACCTACCCCTACATCACCTCCGGCTGCTCGGCCGGCAAGAACGATTTCGACTACGACAGCAACAGCGGCAACACCGGCTCGCTGACCTTGACCAGCCGGACGGGCGCCTTCACCCAGAGCTACGCCAGCACCGCGCTCTCGGTCGACAACACCTGGCGCCGCGACACCTTCAGCGGCTGGACTTCGGATACCAGCTCGGCCGATTACGGGATCTGGGCCGCGGCGATGACGATCAACACCTATTCGGTCAATGGTGTCGTCAACGGTAACTACGCCAACGTCTACTTCAGCAACTTCCAGGCAGCCGCCAACCCGCCGGCGGCCAATCCGACGCCCAACGCCTTCCGGGTCTATCTGCCGACGGACGCCGGCACGGCTCCTTCCAAGCCCTACGTCGAGCAGTTTGCGACCTTCAGCGGCTGCGGCACCAGCAGCGGGCCGAACCCGCCGGTGGTGGGGCAGACGAGCTGCTACACCGTCACCGTCCAGGTGGTCAACCCGGCGGCGCAGGCCATCACCTTCTCCGCCGCGCATCTGGTGACCGCCAACGTACCCGGCGGCGGCACGGTCTACGCCGGCCTCGGCCAGGTGAGCCAGGGCTCGATCACCGCCCAGCCCGCCGTGGGCGGCACGGGCAACGTCACCTGGAACCCGGGCACGGTCGCGGCGGGCACCACGGCCCTGCTGGCCTACCGGGTGAAGGTGACGCCAACCTCGGCCGGGCAGCGCATCCCGCTGACGGCCACCCCCGCCTCGGCCAACGGCACGCGGGCGCAGTACGTGGACGAAACGGGGGCCGCGCAGGCCCGGGCGACGTTCCTCTTCGGGCCTTTGTGCGAGCTGGCGGTGACGCAGGGCCTGCTGACCGAGGCGGTGGTCTCCTCGTTCCACGCCTCGGCCGCCGCGGGCGGCGGCGTGCTCGTGGAGTGGCGCACGGCGTCGGAGGCGGGGACGGCGGGCTTCTACCTCCATCGCTGGAACGGCGAGAGCTGGCAGCCGGTCCACCGCGAGCTGCTGGCGGGCCTGATCCACGAGCCCCAGGGCGGCGTCTACCGCTACCTGGACGGCGGCGCCTCGCCGCGCGAGCCCCAGGTCTACCTCCTGGAAGAGGTGGAGTCCGGCGGCCGGCGGCGGATCCACGGCCCCTTCGCCGTGACCGTGGACTGGAGCCGCGACCGGCGCGGCTGGGAGACCAGGGAGCTGGCCGCGGAGTATGAGCGCGAGGCCCACGCCGCGCCCGGCCGCCGCGCGGCGACATCGGCGGCCGGCCGCAAGGATCTGATCCCGACGATCCCCACGAGCCCCACGGGCAAGCCGGGCGCGAGCGCCGCAGGGGTTCACCTCGCGGTGCGCACCACGGGCCTCCACTACCTGCGCAGCGCGGACGTGGCTGCCTGGTTCGGCATGCCGCAGCCCCTCGCCGAGGTGACGATCGGCCAGGGCCTGCTGGCCCTGAGCCGCGGCGGCCAGCCCGTGGCCTGGATGCCGGACTTCACGGCCGGCCTCGGGCCGCTGAAGTCGGCCCAGGGCCTCTTCTTCTACGGCCAGGCCTCCGATAGCCTCTACAGCTCCGCCGCCGTCTATCGCCTCGAGCGCAAGCCCGGCCTGTTGATGGCGGTGACGGCGGTGGGTCCGGCTCCGGCCGGCGCTCCGGCGGCCGCTTTCCCGGAGACGCTGCACGTCGAGCGCGACGTGTTCGCGGCCACCCTGATCTCGCCGGACCCCGAGTCGGACTACTGGTTCTGGGAGTTCCTCCAGGGGGACGACCCGACCTACGGCCACCGCACCTTCCCCCTCGACGCGCCGGGCCTCGCCGCGGGCCAGGCCGGCACCCTGGGAGTTTCGCTCTACGGCGCCACCGACAGCGGTGTGGCCGGCGAGCACCGGGCGGTGGTGGCCGTCAACGGCACCGTCCTGGGCGAGACGAGCTGGCAGGGAGTCGCGGCCCGGCAGGCGGCGTTCGCCGTCCCGGCCGGCGTCCTCCAGGCCGCGGGCAACCAGGTGGAGGTCACGGCGCACACCGGCGCCGGCGCGCCCTACAGCATCTACTACCTGAACGGCTTCGACCTCGCCTACCCGCGGACGTTCCGGGCCGCGGGCGACGCCCTCGCCTTCCCGGCCTCGGGCGCGATAAAGGTGACGGTGACGGGCTTCACCAGCCCCGGCATCCGCCTGCTCGACGTCGGCGACCCGCTCCGCCCGCGCTGGATCTCCGGCGCGGCGGTGGAGGCGGACGGCGCCGGCGGCTACCGGCTGACCTTCGCGCCGGCCGGCCCCGGCCCCTTCCTGGCCGCGGCCCCCGCCGCCCTCCAGGCGCCTGCCGATCCCCGGGCGTGGAGCGCGCCATCGCTGCCCTTGCGCTCGGCGGCCAACCGCGCCGCCTGGCTGGTGATCGCGCCGGCCGGCCTCCATGCCGCCGCCGAGCGGCTGGCGGGCCTGCGCCGGGCTCAGGGCCTGGAAGCGCGGGTCGTGGACCTCGAGGCGATCTACGATGAATTCGCCTTCGGCGCGCCGAACCCGCACGCCATCCGCGACCTCCTCACCTATGCCTGGCAGAGCTGGAGCCTGCGGCCCCGCTACGTAGCGCTGGCCGGCGCCGGCACGCTCGACTACCGCAACCTCCTCGGCTTCGGCGACGATCTGGTACCGCCGCTGATGATCCGCACGCCGAGCGGCCTCTTCCCGTCGGACAACCTGCTGGCGGACGTGGACGGCGACGGGCTCCCCGAGATGGCCGTGGGGCGCCTCCCCGTGCTCTCGGCGGCGGAGCTGGACGCCTACACGGCCAAGATCGCTGCCTTCGAAGCCGCCGCTCCGGCGGGCTGGAACGGCAACGCCCTGTTCCTCGCCGACGCCGCCGATCGCGGCGCCGATTTCGCGGCGGACAGCGGCGGGGTGGCCGCCCAGCTCCCGGCCGGCTACGCGGTGGAGCGGGTCGACCTCACCTCCACGCCCCTCGCCGCCGCCCGCTCGCAGGTGCTGGCCGGCTTCGCCAGCGGCGCGGCCTTCGTCGACTACCTGGGGCACGGTGCCCTGGACCGGCTGTCCGCGGGCGGCCTGCTCACCAGCGACGACGTGCCCGGGCTGACCAACGGCGAGCGGCTGCCGGTGCTCACGGCCATGACGTGCACCATCAACCGCTTCGAGCTGCCCGGCATCCCGGCCCTGGGCGAGCTGCTGGTGAAGCGCGGGGCCGGCGGCGCCGCCGCGGTCTGGGGCCCCTCGGGGCTCTCGGCCCACGGCGACGCGCGGCTCCTGGCCACCCGTTTCTACCACGCCGCCGACGAGCGGCTGGGCGACCGCATACGCCGGGCGATCGCCGAGCTCCGGACCCTGGGCGGCGACCCGGACCTGCCGCGGATCTACATCCTGTTGGGAGACCCCGCGCTGCGGCTCAAGGCGCCGGTCGCGCCGCCGCCGGCGCCGGCGGGGCCGGGGGAATAAACGGGCGTTTGGGCCGGCGGGTGACGCCGTAGACGAAGAAACGGACGAGATCCGCCGGCCGCAGGCCGGCCGCCACCAGGGCCAGGCCGAAGAGGCGGCCCGAGCGTCCCGCGAACGAGCCGCAACGGCGGAAGGCCGTCACCAGCAGGCGCAGCAGCCCGGCCCGCGGACGGGAGATCCCCAAAGCCGCCATCGTCTCCAGCGCCATTTCCGCAGGCAACTCGGCGCCGAGAGTCCCGCGGGCGGCGGCGAGGGCCGCGTAGACCACGCCGCCGCAGCGCCCCTCGCGGGTGATGGCGGCCAGCCGGGCGACGGCGAACGGGCCGCCCCGGCGAATGGTCTCGGCGACGTCGAACAGCCCCTTCAGGCGGAAGAAGCGCTTGCGGCAGGCGTTGACGCAGAGGGAGACCAGGAGGTCCTCGGGCGACATCACCCAGGCCGGCTGGCCGCGGAAGCTCAAGGGCCGGGCCTCGCGCCAGATCCTGCCGAAGTCCAGCGGCAGCAGGCCGTTGAGGGTGAGGTCGTGGTGCCCGTCGAGATCGCACTCGACACCATGGGTGTAGAGGGCGCGGCGGACCTCCTTCTCCCTCCCCTTTCCCCTCCCCCACCCGGGCCCGCTGGGCCGCAGCGACAGGTCGATATCCTTCGACACGGCGACCCAGGGCTCGTCGTAGACCAGCAGGTCGAGGGCCGTACCCTTGAGCAGCAGGGCTTCGAGCCCGACCTCGCGCAGTGCGGCGAGGCCGGCGGCGAGGCGGTCGGCGTCCCGCTCCTTCACGGCGGCGTTCTCGAAGATCGCGAGCTCCAGCCGCCCCGCCACCGCCGCCGGCAGCGGGGCGCCGCAGCGTTGCAGGTTCCACCCGACGATGGGCAGCACGCCATGCCGCTCCGCCGTGGAGAGGAGGCAATCCCAGCGGATGGCTCCGGTCGTTCCGGTCGTTTCGGCGCGGCAGATCGCCGCGGCAGCCTCCTGGTGCTGCGGCGTGAAGTCCTGCCGGGCGCAGAGGAGGAGGAGGCGATCTTCGGCGGTCATGGCGCGGCTCCTTCCCCGTCAGAGCGCCCCCTCCCAAGATCCTCATCACCCCGGCCCTCTTCTCCCGCCCCCTCCCAACCCCCCTCCCCGGGAGAAGAGGGAGAAAGGCAAGAAATCTCCAACCGGGTCCCCCTCTCCCGGTGAGGGGGGTGGGAGGGGGCGGGAGAGGGGGTAGGGGGTGAGGGCTCCGGGCGGGGGGCGTCGCCACCCATCAGCTCCGTCAACACCCGCACCGCCCCGCCGAGGTCCGTGCCGGTGGCCAGCCGCCAGCACTCGCTGCGCTCCACCAGCCCGGCGAGCGCGTCGAGATGGGCCTGGGAGGAGCGGGGCTCGGTGAGGAGGACGTTGGGCGCCAGCTCCAGCAGCGCCTCGCCGCGGTCCATGGGCGCGAGCGTGCTCTCCGGTGTGCCCGCCACCCGGGGGAAGACCAGCAGCGCCGGCGCCGCCCGCCAGACGACGCCGGCCCCCCAGGCCCGCTCCGGCCGCACCTGCCGCTTGCGCCAGCCGTCGGGCCGGTCGGCGTCGAGGAGCGCCCGCAACTCGGGGAAGAAGGCGACGGTCTCGTCCGTCAGGTCGAACTCGTCGGGGAAGGCCAGCACCGCGAGCCCCTCCGGCCCATCGCGCAGGAACCGCAGGAACAGGGTGTCGTCTCCCAGGAAGCCGAGGCCGGCGCGGGCCAGGGCAAGGGTGAGGGTGGTCTTGCCGGAGCCGCTGGTGCCGGGCAGGAGCAGGGCCCGGCCATCGCGGCAGACGCCTCCGGCGTGCAATCCGTACAATCCCCGCCGCTTCAGCATCTCGACCAGCGGCAGGGTGAAGAGCGGGTGGGAGAGCGTCCAGAGGTCCCTCTCCTCCAGGCCGTCGACCGACGCCCGGGTCCACCCCAGGCCCGCCTCGCAGAGCACCGCGAGGCGGGACCCCAGGCCGATGTGGAGGAGGTCCGCGGCGTCGTCGTAGACCACCTCACCGAACGGCGGATCGTAGACCGGCCGCGCCCGGGCCGGCCGGCCGAAGGAGTGGCCGCCGGCAATCACCTCGAAGGTCACGTCCGGCGGGCCATCATCTCCCTGCGGCAGGCCGGCCAGCCGGGCGCGGATGCCCGCCGCGGCCCGTTCCGCCTCCGCCGCCGCCGTCACGGCCAAGCGCACGCCGTGGAGCTGATGGGTGGAAGCGGTCATGGAATGCTCCAGGTCTCCGCGAACAGGAGCCGCGGGTCGCGCGGCTCGGCCAGGGGCTCGCCCTGGTAGACGAGCCAGCAGTGGGCCGCCATCCGGCCTCCCGGTTGACCTCCGATCACACCCACTCCGAAGCGCAGGGAGACCTCGGCCCCGGCGCGGCGCAGGACGCGGTAGAGGGTCAGGCCGCGCACCAGGCAGCCGGAGCGCACCAGCGGCCGGCCGGCCGCGAGCAGGCGGTCGACGCGGGCCACCTGGGCCGCGACCGCGGCGGTAGTGGGAGCGGGCGGCAGCGGGCCGCGCGGTTCCAGGAAGGCGTGCAGGCGGTCGAGGGCGCACCAGCGCAGCAGCAGCGGCACGGCCGCCGCGAAGAGGACGGTGGAAACCCCGCCCGGAGCCTCAGGATTCCTGGACCACCAGGAGTTTCTCATCCAGCATCTCCTGGAGGAACGCCATCACGTCCTCGCGGATCGTCTCCACCGGCGCGTCGTACTCGGAGCCGATGGCCTCGACGATCGCGCCGATGCCGTGCTCGCCGTCGCACAGCTCCCAGACGCGGGCGCTCACCTCGTCGAGGGCGAAGTACTGGCCGCCTTCCAGATCCAGCAGGACCAGCGTGCCGACCGCGCGCTGGATCAGCACGCGGTCGCGGTGCCGGAGGCGGCTGTCGGCTCCGATCATCGATTCCCTCCGTATAAACAGAAGCCGGCGAGACCCTGGGAGGGGCCGACGCCGGCGCATCGCGTTGAGCGCGACTAGAAGCTGAACCGGGTGATCTGCCGCAGCAGACCGAGACGTCGCAGGGACGGCTTCCTGTACGTCTTCTTCATGGGTTCCTCCTCGCTGGTTGAAAAGACGCCCGGCGTCGGCCTCCGGGGACAACGCCGGACAAGGGTTCAAGATTCGTGCCCGTTTACTTATCTCCCGCCACCATCCCAGACGGTCACCTCGGCCCAGCTCCCCGCCGGACCGCGGCCCAGCAGGCTGATCGTGTTCTTGTCGAGGGTCATGAGCTTCGAGATGTCGACCGTCCGCGTCTCGCCCTTCCGCAGGCCGGTCACCTTGTACTTGACGCCGTTGACGCGCAGCTCCAGGCTGGCAAACCCCGGCCTGCCGTTGTGGATCGTGACCTTGTTCTCGATCCGCGCCACGTCGGCGAGGACGTCCTTCGGCGGCTGGCCGCTGCCGCGCGCGAAGAGGAGGAGGATCGGGTCGCAGATCGCCACGTTGCCGGCGCCGTCCGTCGCCTGGATGGTGACGTGCGCGCTCTGGCCCTGATTGATCTTGGTGGCGGTCACCACCACCGGCTGGGTCGTGCCGGGCGTGAAGGGCGGCACCGGCGTGTCGGCGTTGTCCGACTGCGTCACGACGATCGAGGCCAGCCCCGAGCCGCCGTCCTGGATCGTGGTGATGGCCTGGGTCGGCGGACCGGAGATCACGGTCGTCGGGCAGGTCGGCGGCGCCGGGGGGGTCTCCTGAACGATCCCTCCTGGCAGCGGCACCCGCAGGGCAGCCACCTCCCAGAGCAGGGAGTCGGGGTTCTGGCCCGGAGGCTCCGAGTTCATCTGCACGACGGTGTTGCTGACGTTGGCCGGGACGTCGATCGTGAACGTCAGGTTATTCCACTGATCCCCGTTCGCGCTGTTGAGGATGTTGAAGAGAGTGGGGTTGTTGCTGATGGTGGTGTTGTCCGGACGGCCGGCCTCGCCGTCGCCCGCGATCAGCCAGAGCTGCCCGGCGCGATCCGCCGAATACGCTCCGTGGCCGAAGGTGACCGGGCTGGTGACGCGGTTCTCGCCGGGCGTGGGGTCGTCGCCGTAGGCGAAGTCCAGGTTGTCCCAGACCATCAGGCGATAGAAGGTCGAGTCTGAGCCGTCGGTGTAGGCGACGAACAGGCTGACGCCGTCGAGACGCCAGAGGTTGCTCGCCGTGTTGTTATCCGCGAAGGTGAAGCTGTGGCTGCCGGGACCCGCCGCAGCCACCTGCGAGGTGACGTCGGAGAAGTAGCCGATGTTGAGGATTGGGCCGCCGGCCGACGTCGGCTGGCTCTCGGTGCCGATGACGGTGCCGGTGAGCGGGGTGCCATTGAAGATCATCTGCTGGTCTTTGTAGGGCTGAGTGAAGGCGCAGGTGCTGCCGTTCCAGTCGCAGGGACGCTCGCGGCCCGCCCAGTACAGCAGGGCGAAGCGCACGTTGCCCCCGACGTTGACGTTGAGGCTCACGGGCGTGGTGTGGTCCCAGGTCATCAGCCCTTTGCCGTCAGAGACGGCGCTGAGACCCCGCTCCTGCAGATCGATGAACGGCGCCAGGGCCGTCGCGTTGCCGGCCACGGCGCAGGCCAGCAATCCGGCCAGAATCAAAAGGGTCAGTCTCCGATGGAATTTCATGGCAGATCTCCTTTTTGTCGGTCGTTCCTATCGGTTATTTCAACGACGTATCAACATATGTTCAACAAGTCCGGGGACGGTGGTCCGGACGATTACGGAGCCCGACTGCTGGGTAAAAAGGAAAGGTGCGCAAGACCCGGAAACATCGATTCGGCCCCCTCGGTTGAAGCTACGCGCGATGACGTATCTGTCTGGAGGGCTTTTCGGCGACCGGGCGATCTCGGCGGGAGACCCCTGGCTTTGCGGCCCCGCCTCACGGCGGGTGTGCCTTGATCCAAGCCGGTCAAAGCGTATTGCAAGCGCCGGGCCAATCTCGGCCACGCGGTGAGCGCGAAGGCTCTTCTCATCAGGCTCTTTGCGGGAAAGTTGAATGCAAACAAGAACTTACAGGACGCACGGGCCGCCTTGACAGAGGGCGGCCGGAGACTTACCCTGAAGATCGGAGTGGAAAAATGAGACGAGCGCCGGTCGCCGAAGAGGGAGCCAGGCCCGAGCCGGGCCGGCGCTGGGAGAGGCCGCGAATCCTTTCCCGCGAGCCTCTCGAAGCGGTGGCGGCCGTCTGCGCCCCGCACCCGCCCGCCAAAGGCAACCCCGGGGTGTGCCCCTCGGGCCCCATCTCTTCGTAATCGATTTTCTTAGCGCACCACGGGCAGGAGGGGGCGCCGGGCCTCCGCCGCCAGCACCTGCTCCAGCAGTTCCCGGCGCTGCAAGGCCGCGGGGTAGACGGCGAGCGGATCGCCGGTGTGGGCGGCGGCCGCGCCGGGGCAGAAGTTGAGGAGGAAGCCCCGCGGGCCATGGCTTTCCACCACGCCCTTCGCCCGGGTCGTCAGCTCCCGCACCGCCGCGAGCCCCGCCGCGCCCTGCCAGATCTGCCGCAGGCTCTGCGAGTGGAGGTTGCCCACCGGCCACCGCCACTGCACGCACGGATAGATGTTGCCGAAGGGATCGACGGCCAGCCCCGAGGAGCCGGCGCCGCAGTGCTTGTCCGTCGGCACCGGGACGTTCTCGTCCGCGCTGCGGGCCGATGCCGGAATGATTGCATCGCTCGCGCGGCCCCGCTCGGTCTGGAGACGGAAGAGCCGCAGCACCCCGTCGCGCGACGGCGTCACCGCGAGCGGCTCGCGGCCGCCGTCGTCGCGCGGTGTCACCTCGGGATCGACCTGGAGGGGCAGGCCCAGGGTGTCGGCGAGGGCGAACATCGCCTCGATCTCCCCCTCGTTCCAGGCCGTCAGCGTCGAGTTGAGCTTCACCCGCAGCCCCAGGGCCCGCACCTCGGCGAGGTTGGCCAGCAGGCGCTCGAAGCTGCCCGGCACCCGGGTCTGCCGGTCGTGGGTGGCGGCGGTGGCGCCGTGCAGGCTGACTTCGACGAGGAAAGGATCGATCTCGTCGCGGATGCGCCGGGCGAGCTCGCCGCGCAGGGCGTGGCCATTGGACTTGATGCGCACCACGAAGCCCAGCTCCCGCGCCCGCGCGCCCAAGGCCAGGAAGTCCGGATGCGCCAGCGGCTCGCCGCCGGAGAGAGCGAGATGCAGCACCTCCAGGTCGCGCAGCTCGTCGAAGAACCGGAAGTACTGCTCCCGGCTGAGCGGCTCCCCCTTGAGGCTGAGGTCGTTGTAGCAGAAGAAGCAGTCGAGGTTGCAGCGGTAGGTCAGCTCCACCAGGACGGAGACCAGGAGGTTCTGCCGCCAGGCCGTGGCCATCAGGCGCGCCAGGCTCATCCGTCATCCTCTGCCGTCACCGGCTCCAGCAGCCCGGCCGCCGCGGCCTCGGCGGCGAAGTCCAGGACGTCCCGCATCACTGTTTCGCGATCGACCTCGCGATCGGCGCCGTACTCCCGGGCGAGAACGTCGATCCACTCGCCCACCGGCCGCCGGCCGTCCGCGAGGTCGAGCACGTCGGCGCCCACGCCGTTGAGCACCAGCACCTCGGCCGCCGACTGGCGCAGCACCACGGCCTCGCCTTCGATCCGGCGGTAGCGCACGTCCGGCCGCCGGCGCAGGACGGTGGATGGATGAATGTCCGTCATTTTGAAAGCGTCTTCAGTATAGACCAGAGGTCGGCCCGCAGCGAGAACGTCAGCTCCCAGGCCGGCACCGCGCGCGCCAGCCGCTCGAGCACGGCGAGCAGGGCCTCGCGCCGGAACGGGTCGCGGTTGACGTAGGGCGCGGCGGCGGCGAGCGCGGCCAGGGCCGCGGCCGGCGACAGGGGGGCGAGCTCCTCGCGAGGTCCCTGGCGCAGGCGGAGCACGCCGCGCAGCGGATACGTCCCGGGACCGTCATCCCTTGAGCCGAGGTCGCCGGTGAAGGGGAGCCGCGCCACGACGGGGCCGCCGCGATCCATCAGCACAGCGTTCAGGTCATCGGAGAGGACCTCGGCGCCGGCCGCGAGGCAGAGCCGGGAGGCGGTGGTCTTGCCGGCGCCGGAGGGGCCGAGGAGGAGCCAGGCCGCGGCGCCATCGCCATCGCTCCCCTCGGTCCCCCCGGTCACTCCGGCGCTGTGCAGCACCACGCCCCCCGCCGCCAGCAGGCGGTAGGCGGCGAGCAGGCGGAGGTAGTTCTCGCAGACCGACGTCCACTCCTCCCCCGCCGCCTCCGAGGTCCAGAGGCCGCCGGCGAGCCCGGGCACCCAGTCCAGCCGCGCCATCAGGCGCAGCCCGGCGACGCGCACAGAAAGAGGGGTGTGGTCGAGGTCCAGGGCGTACTCCCAGCCCCGGGTGTCGATCTCCAGGAAGTCGGCGAGCGGGGCGCGGAAGACGGCGGTCGCGATCCCCTCCCCCTCCCCCTCCTCCTTCACCACCGGCCGGCAGAGGCCGCCGAAGCGGCGGCGCACGGCCTCCTCCTGAGCGGCGGTGAGGCCGGAGAAGCGGTAGGGGCCGCCCGGCACGTCGAGGGTGACACCGCGGTCCCCCCAGGCCTCGCCGCTGCGGCGCCCCGGGAAGAGGTCGGGGTGGTGGAGGAAGCCGCCGCCGAAGCTCAATGCCGCAGACACCGCAGCGCCAGCGCGCAGAAGCGGCCGAGCGCCGCCGCACGGCCGGCCAGGCCCGGGGACGCCGCGGCCACGCGCCCCAGCACGCGGGCAAGGGGCACCGGCGCGTCGTGCACGGCGCAGGCGTCGCCGCGAGTCACCAGGGCGAGGCCGCCGCCGTGGAGGCGATAGCCCAGCAGGCGATGGGCGAGGAGGCGGCCGTCCGGCGCGCGGAAGACCACCACGTCGCCGGGCCAGTAGAGGTGGGCGGCGGCGACCCGCACCCGCTCGCCGCCGGCGAGGAGGGGGGCCATGCAGTCCCCCCGCACCCGCACCTCGACCGGGGCCTCGCGGGCGAGCTCGCGCAACGCCGCGAAGGTCCGGTCCTCGACCGCGGCGCCGGCCTGGCCGGTTGGAGAGATCATCGCGTCACCAGCGCGACTTTCTCGGCGAGCCAGGGATCGACGCGCACGGCCAGGCCGAAGTCGCGCTGCGCTTCCGCGGTCCGGCCGCTCGACCACAGCGCCTTGCCGAGGTTGAAGTAGCCCTCCGGCCGGGGCTCCAGCGCCTGGGCCTGCTCAAAGGCGCGGACCGCCAGGTCGAACCGGGAGAGGAAGAGGTACTGGTTGCCCAGGGCGTTGGGAATCCCCACCTCCACGGGGTCGAGGAGGGCGGCCCGGCGCAGGCTCTGCAGGTTGGCGGCGACCATCCCGCCCGGCACCCGGCCAGAGCGCACCGCCGACAGGCTGAGCGCCTCGACCTCGCCCAGCAGCCGGCTGGCCGTCAGGCGGTTGCGCCAGCGGACGGACTGGCCGGCCAGTGCCACGGCGAGGAGCAGGGTCAGGAGCACCGCCAGGGTGCGGCCCTTCATGCCGCCGCCTCCGGGGGTTGGAGGACCCAGCTCAGGAAGAGGAGGGCCGGGAAGGCCACCAGGGCCACCCGGAAGGGAAAGTCCACGAGCGAGAGCACCGCGAGCGCCGCCACGCCCGCCAGGGCCAGGGTCCGCTCCTCCGGCGGCTTGCGGCGCAGGGCTGCCGCGAGCACCCACAGCCCCCAGGCCAGGGCGAGCAGGCCGGGAATGCCCCACTCGGCACCCGCCTCCAGGAGCTCGTCATGGGCATTGCCGAAGAGCACCAGGCTCTCGTCGGGGAAGAAGCGGACGCCCTGGTCCAGCAGCGCCAGCTTGGCGGGCACGAACTCCGCCTCGTAGGCGCCATGGCCGACGCCGGTGACGGGGTGCTGGCGCAGCATCCAGAGGGCCGTGCGCCAGCCGTCGAGCCGGCCCGTGAGCACGGCGTTCCAGTCTCCCGCCGCTGCCGCCCGCCCCTTCTCCACCACCCGCTGGCGCAGGGGGGGCACCACGGCCGTGAGCAAGGCGACGGTCACCGCCCCACCGGCGAGGAGGGCGACCGCTTGGCGGCGCGGCAGAGAGGCGCCCCAGAGCAGCAGGCTGCCGGCGACCAAGGCGGCCACGGCGGCGAGGGTCTGGGTCCACAGGATGGCGCAGACCGAGACTGCCAGGGCGAGCGCCGCTGCCAGGACCCTGGGGCTCCCCCAACCCTCCCCGGACCGCAACCGCCGCCGGAGGACGTCCTGCGCCACCAGACAGGGGAGCACCAGGTAGGCCGCAAGGTCTCCGGGGTTGCCGGCCAGCGAGGTTATGGCCAGCCGTGTGCCCGGCTTGAGCGTTTCGAAATTGAACGGCTGCCAGATGCCGAGGTATTGAGCGATGCCGAGGAGCGCCAGGGCGGCGGCCGGCCAGAGCAGGCCGCGCAGCAGGCGCTCCAGGCGGGACGACGGCAGGGCCGCGCTCCACCCCACCAGGGCGGCGGCGCCGATCCAGAGGTCGATCAGCGCCTCGCGGACATGGAGCGGATGGCCGGTGGTGACGAGCCCCGCTGTGGCCACCGCCAGACAGGGGACGGCCAGGCGCACGGCAGGCAGCCGCCAGACGCCGGCGAGGCTCACCTCCCCCACCCGCCGCAGCCCCCAGGCGAAACCGACGAGGGAAGCCAGAGCCAACCATTCGCTGGTCAGCAGCTTCGGCTGCCGGAATGCCTCCCTGGCCGTCGGCGCCCACAGGAACGGCGGCACCAGCACCAGGAGCCAGAGAAAGAAAACCCCCAACCGGAAGTCCAGCGGCGGCTTCGGCGGCGCCTTGGGCGAGCGGTTCGCGGGCTTCACGGCGGAGGAGTATAGCCGGCCCGCAGCTTGAGCCAGCGGGTGCCGTAGATCCCGAGCCGCAGGAGGAGGTCGAAGGGGCGGGCGAGGCGGCGGCCGAGGTAGCCCAGGCGGGTGCGCGGGCGGCCCGACGGGCGGCGCTTCGGAGGCTTCGGAGGCTTCGGAGGATAGATGGCGTCGATCTGGGCGTCGGAGAGGGCGACGGCGTCCCAGACGGCGCGGGCCAGGCGGACGGCCGGCGGGCGATCGCTCGGCTGCGGCCGGAACAGGCCAAGGCGCAGGGCCTGCGCGTAGTCCGCGTCCAGGCGGCCGGCCAGGACGTGCCGCAGCAGCGTCTCTTCAGAGCCGCTCCAGGCGCCAGGGTCCTCCCCCGCCGCCAGCCGCGAGCAGAGCCGGCGGACGGCCTCGGCCTCGGCCGGCGGCACGTCGCGGGCCACCCAGCCCAGGGCGCGGGGAGTAAGGGCCTCGGCCCCGAGGTCCAGCAGGTCGGCCACCATCTTCAGCAGCGAGTAGGAGGAGGGGAAGAAGCCGTGCTGGCCGAGGCCGTGGACGAGGACGTGCGCGGCCTGCACCTCCGGCACCGGCGCCGTGCACCGGCCCGCGAGGCCGAGCGAGGCCGGCAGGGGGACCAGGAGCCCCGCCCGCTCCAGGTCCTCCCAGGTCGCCGAGGTGGCCGAGGTGCCCGAGACAAGGCCGTCCAGGCGCAGGCCGGGGACGAGGCGATGGACCTCCACCACTCCCCGCTCAGGGTGCGACAGCGCGGGGAGCTGGTGCTCATAGCCGGGGTGGTCCGCGCCCCGCCAGCCGGCCGCGGCCAGGGCCCGCCACAGCTCTTCGGCGCGGCCGGCCGGCGCCAGCACGTCCACGTCGCAGGCGCCCCGGCTCCCCGCCGCCAGCAGCCCGGCGCCCTCCAGGCCCGCGAACTTGAGGAAGGCGAGCGGGATACCGGGCGGCGCCGTGGCCGCGGTGGCCGCGATCATCGCCACCTGCCCGGCCGCCGCCATCAGCCGCATGGACACGGCCGCCGCCGCGACCCGGTCGCGGACGAAGCCGGCCGCGGCCGCGGCCCCCAGCTCGGCTGCCAGGCGCTCCCGCCCCTGGCGCGCGGCGATGCGCGCCGACACCTCGAACCGCCGCGCCAGCGCCAGCGCTGCCGCCGGCTCGGCCGGCGCGGCAGCCGGCGCCGCCACCGGGCCGAACGCCCGCAGCAGCATCCAGCGGGCCTCCGGCGACACGGCCAGGCGCGGCGGGCGAAAGCGCAGGGACATGGGAGGAGGATACCGCGGCAGAGCGGAGCCTGCGCGTAGAACGCAGACAGGGACAGCAGGGACACCAGAGACTTCAAGGACAAGGGGATGCCGCGCGAGACTGGCTTTCGTCCCTGAAGTCCTTGCTGTCCCTGTTCCGGCTTCTGCCGTGCAGGCTTCTGGGAACAGCGCCCTGAGATACCATCTCCCCATGACCTACCCACCGCCCGCCGGGCGCCGCTGGACCGACGGGGTCTGGCGCGCCGGTCTCGCGCTCATCGCCCTGGCCCTGGCCCTCGCCGTGGGCGCCGACTTCCGCGGCTTGCAGGCGAGCCGCGAGGAGGCCTTCGGCTGGCTGCAGCAGACGCGGGTCAACCTCGACGCGGCGGTCCTCGACCGCGAGCCCGACCCGCAGCGGGTACGGCTGCGCACGGCGCGGGCCCTCGTCGCGGCGGAGCTCGACCCCGCGCACGGCCAGGGTCTGCCGCCGGATCAGGCGGCCCGCGAGGCCGCGCAGCGCATGGCGGCGGCGGCGCAGGTGGGAGAGGAGGTCCTGGCCCGACGGCCCGCCTCGTGGGAGGCGGCCCAGGTCTTGGGAGCCGCCACCTACATCGGCTGGGCGCAGGCGCACGATCCGCGGCTCTTCACCGCCTACCGGCGCTGGGAGGCGCCCCTGGAGGCCGCCCGCCGCCTGGCGCCGGCCCACCGCGAGCCCACGCTCCTCCTCGCCGCGGCGTATCTGGAGGTCTGGCCGGCGCTGTCGCCGCGCAAACGCGACGTCGCCCGCGGCCTCCTCGCCGCGGCCTTCCAGAACCCGGAGGATTTCGGCCACTTCCTCGAACCCTGGCTCGACCGTGCCGCCGACCGGCAGGAGGCCTTCTCGGTGCTGCCGGACGACCCGGCCGCCTGGGAGCGGGTGGCCGACGTCCTCGGCCGGCGCGGCGACTGGCCGGGCTACGAGGCGGCCCGCCGCCGGGGCGACGAGGCGCTGCTCTCCACCCTCAACCGCGACCTCCTGAAAGCCGACCGGCTGCGCAGCGACGGCGCCCTGGACGAGGCCCGCACCCTCTATCTCGGGGTCGCCCAGCGGGCACGGCCGGAATTCCGCTTCCAGGGCCTGCTGGAACGGGCCCTGGAGCGCTGTCCGCCGGGACCGGTGGACTCCCGGACCTCGCAACGGCTGCAGCCCTTCCTGGCCCAGGCCCTCGACCGCTGCCTGATGGCCGGCTGCGAGATCAAGCCCGCGGCCTTGAAGCGGCTGTCGCGTTTCGTCCGCGAGCAGGAGCCGCAGCAGCAGGCCCTGGCCGCCCTGTTCGCGGGCGACCTGCCCGGGGCGGCCCTGTTCGAACGGCGGGCGCAAGGGCTGGGCACCGAGTCGTGGGCACCGTATCTGCTGGCCAAGGCGCGCCTACTCGCCGATCACGGCAAGGTCGAGGACGCCCAGGAGGCGCTCACCCTGGTGCACCTCTCCTGGCAGGGGCGCCCCCTCTACTGGCAGGCCCGGGCCGCGGTAGCGAAGGCCGCCGAGGACCCGCGCGCCCTGAGCGAGGCGCAGACCCGCCTGGCGGCCCTCGCCCATCGCTCCTGGCCCGCCACGGCCTGGACCTGGCGCCAGGGGATCGCCCGGCTGGAGATGCTGACCGACGCGCCGGCGGCCGGCCTGAGCGTGGAGCTCGACCAGTTCCCCAAGGGCGGAGCGGTGCTGGAGCTACGGCTGGACGGCGCCGGCCTCGGCGCCTTCCCCGTGCTGCCGGCGGCCGGCACGCCGCCGCTGCGGCTGGCGGTGCCGCTCGGCCCCGGCCTCCACGTCCTGGAGATCGTCGGCGCGCAGCAGAGCCAGGTGCTGCCCGGCGCGGTCGTCCTGCGCTGAGGTCGCGCTCCGCTTCGCCGCCGTCGCCGCGCCCAGGAGGACGGCCAGGGTCGCCGTGTTGGCCGGCATGGTGAGGCCGAAGTCCAGACACTCGTGGAGCCCCACCGAGACCAGGACGCCGAGCGCCGCCAGGCCGGCGGCCCGGTCCTCCGAGCGGCTGCCGGCGCGCAGCACCCGGGCCGCCTGCCGGACGACGGCCCCAAGCCCCACGGCGAGGAGCGCCGCGCCCACCACTCCCGCCGTCACCAGCACCTCCAGGAAGTCGCAATGGGGGTGCCACCAGGAGCCCTGGAGGCTGGCCGTCTGCACCAGGGGGAAGCCGTCGCGGAAGGTGCCGAGGCCGGAGCCGGTGACCGGGAAACGCGTCCACAGGCCCAGCGCCGCGCGGTACTCCTCCAGCCGGCCGCCGAGACTGACGTCCGCCGCCGAGGTGGACTCCAGCCGCTTGAACCCCTCCTTCACGCCGATCGCGGTCACCAGCGCCAGAGCTCCCAGCGCCACCAGCGCGCCCAGGGGTGCCAGCCACCACCGCCGCCGGCTGCCGGCGGCCAGCGCCCCCTGCACCGTCACCGCGCCCATCGCCGCCAGCAGCCCGGCGCGCGAGCCGGTGAGCGAGAGGCAGGCGAACACCAGCAGCCAGATCAGCACCGGCGCCGCCAGCAGCAGCAGGCGGCGCTCGACCGCCGCCGTGTCGCGGGCGCGCCGCGCCGCCCACCAGGCCCAGGCGAAGGCCACGGGCAGCGCCATCTCGAGGTAGAGGGCGAGGTGATTGGGGTTGACGAAGGTGCCGCGCAAGCGCGCCGAGGTGGCGACGTTGTGCAACTCCACGCCCCACAGGCTGGTGGTGTGGGCAAACCATTCGCGGGTGCCGAAGAAGGCCTGGAAGAGAGCCCCCGCGAGCACCGCGCCGGCCAGCGCCCGCCGCTGGCCCCGCTGTCGCCCGGCGACCGCGGCGGCGAGGAAGGCCGCCGCCGCCGCCGCCCAGCCCAGGGCCGCCGAGCGGCTGGCGGCGGCGGCGAGGGTGAGGCGCGGCGCGACGCCCTGCTCCGGCACCAGCCCGGTGGCCTGCCGCTGCAGCGCCGCGTGCCCCGGCGCCAGGATGGCGACGACCCCCGCCGGCAGCGCCGCCGCCTGCAGCAGGCCGAGCAGGGCGAAGGCGGCCAGCACCGCCGCCGGCACCGCCGCCGGCCGCAGCGACGACAGGCCCTCGGCCGCCACCGCCGCCACGGCGAGGGCGAGGAAACAGAGGGCCCGCAGGGCGGACTCGGCCCACGGCGTCACGCCGCCGAAAGGCAGCGGCGCGAGCAGCACGGCGAGGGCGAGCAGAGCGGTGAGAACGAGGCCCGAATGGCGTATCATGGCGCTCACCTGGATGGTTTCAACAGCGGAGACCTCGCTGCACACGGGCATGCCCGCCGGGGAGACTTCATGCGCGCCAAGATCCGAGCCTCGATGACCGTGCTCCTCTTCCTGATGGCTGGCAGTGCCGGTGCTCAGTTCCAGTATACGCCGCCCGGCGGCCCCGAGGAGAAGCCGGCCAACCGCCGGGAGGCCCTCGAGCGCGAGGTGTCGCAGGCGCGCTACCACCTGGGGCCGGTGCGCATCGCGCCCTGGGCGGCCCTGCACGACATTGCCTACGTCCGCACTCTCTTCGCCTCCGACAACCAGCGGTCGCCCACCGACTTCACCGCCACCGCCGGCGCGGGTTTCCGCGCCTACCTGCACGACACTCCGAAGGTGACCTGGAGCCTCGGCGTGCTCCCCGAGTACGTGTGGTGGCACCGGCAGTCGGAGCGGCGGCGCCTCAACGGCCGCTACCAGCTCGGCCTGCACGGCTTCTTCAACCGCCTCACCCTGGAGGCCACGGCCGGCCGCGAGCAGCGGTTGCAGATCGTCACTCCCGAGGTGCCGGTGCTGGCCAGCGCGCGGGCCGACGGCGGCGAGGTCCTCGCCGAGGTGGAGGTGACCCATGCCGTCTTCGCCTTCACCTCCTTCGCCGCGACGCAGCAGACCCACCTGGTGGATACCAACAGGGATCCGCTCATCCAGAGCCTGACCCTGCTGAACCGCCGGGAACGCGTGCTGCGGGGAGGGCTGCGCTGGCAGCCGCGCCCGCAGTGGTCGGTGGCCCTCGGGGCCGAGGGCTCGCGTGCCGACTTCGAGCGCACCGCCCTGCCGCGCTCCAACAGCGGCACCTCGCCGCTGCTCCAGATCCGCTTCCGCGGGCACGACCTGAGCTTCGACGGCGAGGTCGCCGACCGCTCGCTCAACGCCCGGCGCGGGGCCGACTTCGTCCCCTTCCACAAGGTCACCGGCAGCGCCGCCGTCCTCCTCGGCACCGCCAGCCGTCTGCGCGGCTCGGTCTACGGCAGCCGCAACCTCATCTACTCGCTGGCCACCGGCTACGCCTATCTCCAGGATGACCGGGTGGGGATGTCGCTCATCGTCGACCTCGGCTTCCATACCGGCGGGCGCGTCTTCGCCGAGACCGGCAGGAACGAGTACACCGCCTTCGCGCCGGGCATCCCCCGTCGCGACGACAACGTCTCCTCCCTGGGGGGACAGTTCAATTTCGACCTCGGCGGCCAGACCGTACTCGGCCTTCAGTTCCTGCGCTCCCGTTTCAACTCCAACCTGCCCGGCGGCGACCGCACCTTCTCCTCGGCCGGTCTCACCCTCAACGTGTTCGCCGGCCGCTGAAAGACCCCGCTCTAGACCCCGAGCCGCCATTGCAGTACCATACGAGGCAGTAAAGCAAGCGTCATGAAGAAGATAGCTGTCTATTTCCCGCTCCTGCTCCTGATCTGTGCGGCGGCGGGGCGAGCGCAAGGCAAAGAGGCCTATCGGATCGGCCCGCGCGACCTGATCCAGGTCAAGGTCGACGAGGACACCCGCCTCAACGGCAGCAGCCGGGTCGCCGAGGACGGGACGATCAACTTCACCCTGCTCGGCGACGTGCAGGTCGGCGGCAAGACCACGGCCGAGGTGAGCGCCGTCCTCAAGCGGCTGCTGGAGGAGAAGTACATGCAGCGGGCGACGGTGGACGTCGCGGTGCTGGAGTTCCGTTCCCGCCCGATCGCCGTCATCGGCGCCGTCAAGGCGCCGGGCAACCTCGGCTTCTCCGGCCGCTGGACGCTGCTCGAGGCTCTCACCGCCGCCGGCGGCCTGGGGGAGAACCACGGCAACGTCGCCTACATCCTGCGCCGGGCCGACAACGGCCTGTCGGACCAGGTGACGATCGACCTCGACGACCTGCTGCTGCGCGGCGACCCGAAGCTCAACATCCCGATCTACGCCAACGACCTGATCAACGTCCCGGCGACGATCGAGGTCACCGTCTACTGCCTGGGCCAGGTGAGCCGGCCGGGGGCGTTGCTGCTCAAGAGCAGCGAGCGGATCAGCCTGCTGAGCGCCATCGCCCACGCCGGCGGGCTGACGGACCGGGCCTCGAAAAAGATCCTGATCAAGCGCTCGCCCGGCGCCTCCGGCCCCCGCGAGCTCACCGTCGACTTCAACAGGATCCTCGCCGGCAAGGAGCCTGACGTCGAGCTGCGACAGGGCGACGTGATCGTCGTCAAGGAGTCCTTCTTTTGAGCACTCTCTCCTCCGTCCCTCTCGAAGACGAGCCCGCGGCTCCCCCGGAAGCCGGATCCGAGCTCCACCTCGGCGAATACGTCGCCATGGCGCGCCGGCACTGGAAGCTGGCGGCGGTCTTCTGCGTCCTCGGCCTGGCCGGCGCCAGCGTCCATTACTTCATCACCCCCAAGCAGTACCAGGCCACGGCCACCCTCCAGATCGAGCGCCGCAGCCTGACCCCCTTGAGCAGCGCCCAGAACCCCTGGCTCGAGAACTACTGGAACATGGAATTCTATCCCACCCAGTACGAGCTGCTGCAGAGCCGCGGCCTGGCCGAGCGGGTGGTCAAGAGCCTGGACCTGATGGAGGACCCGGCGTTCAACCCCGGCGTCACCACGGCCAGGGAGAGCGCCCACGGCCCCACCGCCGAGGACGACGAGGCCGTGCTCGGGCGCCTCGCCAACCAGATCCGCGGCGGCCTCTCGGTGGCGCCGGTGCGCTCCACCCAGCTCGTGCAGATCTCCTATGTCTCCGCCTCGCCCGAGTTCGCCGCCAAGGCGGCCAACGGCTTCGCCGAGTCGTTCATCGACCTCGGGGTGCAGGACCGCTTCGCCACCGCGGGCAAGGCCTCCAGCTTCCTCACCACGCAGATCGGCACGCTCAAGAAGGAGATCGAGGACAAGGAGGCCAAGCTCCAGGCCTTCAGCCGCCGCAGCGACATCGTCACCGTCGATCCCCAGGCCAACGTCAACCTGCAGCGCTTCGAGGCCCTCAACGGCAGCCTCATGGAGGCCAAGAAGATACGCATCGAGAAAGAGGCCCGCTACCACGAGGTGACGACAGCGCCGCGGGAGACCGTCGCCGACAGCCTGTCGGGCGGCATGGTCACCGAGGTCCGCCGCGAGCAGCTCAACCTGGAGCGGGAGTACGAGACCAAGCTCAAGACCTACAAGCCCCAGTTCCCCGAGATGGTGACCCTCAAGTCCAACATCGACAAGGGGCGCGAGCACCTCGAGCAGTTGATCCGGGAGCAGGTCGAGAAGGCCCGCAACGACGCCTACGCCGCCTATCAGACGGCGCTGCGCCAGGAGCAGTCGCTGGAGACGGAGCTCAGCACCCTGCGCAGCCAGTTCCTCAGCCAGAACTCCGCCGCCGTCGAGATCACCAACCTGCGGGTGGAGATCAAGACGCGGCGCGATCTGCTCGACGAGCTGATGCGCAAGCAGTCGGAGACCGACGTGGCCGTCCGCCTCCAGGACACCCGCGAGTCCAACGTGCGGGTCATCGACAAGGCTCTCGTCCCCGGCGGCCCTTTCCGGCCGTCGCTGCGCCAGGACCTGAGCTACGGCCTGCTGCTGGGGCTGCTCGCCGGCATCGCCGTCGCCGTGCTGATCGAATTCACGGACCGCACGGTCAAGTCGCCCGAGGAGGTCGAGCGGCGGCTGGGGCTGCCGCCGCTGGCGGTCATCCACGACGTCGCCGAGATCGGCAAGGCCTACGGCTACGCGGGCTACGGCTATGGTTACGCCTACGGCGACGCGCCGGTGGAGGGGCCGGCGCGGACGCGCCCCACCCGCACCGGGCCCGAGAAGCGGCTGGACAGACAGAAGAAGAAGGATGCCGCCGCGGCGGCCGCCGCGCAGCCGCTGCAGATCGAGATGGTGCCTCACGAGCGGCCGAAGACGCTGATCTCCGAGGCCTACCGCTCGCTGCGCACCGGGCTGCTCCTCTCCTCGGCCCGCGAGCTCAAGACCGTGGCCGTGACCTCGGCCGTGGCCGGCGAGGGCAAGACCGCCACCGCCGCCAACCTCGCCATCGTGCTGGCCCAGCTCGGCCGTCAGGTGCTGATCGTCGACTGCGACCTGCGCAAGCCGCGCCTGCACCAGGTGCTGCGGGTCTCCAACCGCTACGGCCTGGTCAACCAGCTCACCGCCGCGGGTGAGCCGGAAGCGATCTTCCCCACCGAGGTGCCGAACCTCTGGATCACCCCATCGGGGCCGATCCCCCCCAACCCGTCCGAGCTCCTCTCCTCAGACCGCATGCGCGACTGGCTGCGCGCCGTGCGCGCCCGTTTCGACTACGTCGTCCTCGACACGCCGCCGGCCCTGGCAGTGACCGACGCCACCATCGTCGGCCGGCTGGTGGACGGCGTGGTGCTCACGCTGCGCAGCGGCAAGGTGACGCGCGAGGAGGCGCAGATCTGCCGCGACCGCCTGCGGCAGGCCGGCATCAAGATCTTCGGCGCCGTGCTCAACCGCTACCGCTCGCTGCCGGCGGTCGGCAAGCGCTACAAGTATTACGAGTCCTACGGCGCCGAGGAGAGCGAGCCGAAAGCCGGTTCGGCCGCCTGATGATCGACCTGCACTGCCACATCCTGCCGGGCGTCGACGACGGCGCCCAGAGCCTGGAGGAGGCCGCCGCCATGTGCCGGCTGGCCGCCCGGGACGGCTGCGAGGCCATGGTCGCCACCCCGCACCAGCGCCGCGGCGAGTGGTGGAACGCCGACCGCGAGGCCCTCTCCGCCCTCGCCGACGAGCTGCAGGACGCGGTGGAGCCCGGCTTCCGCGTCTACCTGGGCGGCGAGGTCCACGTCGACTCCGAGCTCCTCGCCGAGGTGGAGAAGCTCCCCGGTGGCGGCATCCTCCCCCTCGCCGGCTCGCGCTACCTGCTCGTCGAATTCGACTCCCTGGGCACGCCGAAAGGGGCCATCCACCTCGTCCACGAGCTGTCGGTCGCCGGCTGGCGCCCGATCATCGCCCATCCCGAGTTCATTCCCTGGCTGGCGCCCGATCCGTCCCTCGTGGCCCGCCTGGTCGCCCTCGGCGCCACCGTCCAGGTGACGGCGATGAGCGTCACCGGCGACTTCGGCCGCCGCCCCCAGAACGACGTCTTCACCCTGCTCGACGCCGGGCTCGTCCACTTCGTCGCCAGCGATTCGCACGGCGTCCGCCGCCGTCCCCCCGGCCTCGGACGCGCCCACCGCCTCATCGCCGGACGCTGGGGCGCCGACGTGGCGCAACGCCTGGTCGCCGACCATCCCCGGGCGGTGGTAGCGGACCTTCCGCTGCCGGTCGCCGTATGAGATCCGCCGTATGAGATCCAAGCTCGTCCCGACCCCGCTGTTGATCCTGCTGACATTGCTGCTGGCGGGCTCGCCCCTCGCCGCCGCCGTCGATCCCTTCTACCTGAGCCTGCTGCGCGACGGCCAGCTCGCCTTCGACCGCAAGGACTACCCGGCCGCCGCCCGCCACCTGCGCCTGGCCTGCTTCGGCATGCTGGAGGAGCCGCGCCCGCTGGCCGACTGCCTGGCGCGGCTCGCCCTCGCCCAGGACCGCGCCGAGGACCTGGACGGCTTCCGCGAGACCTTCAAGCGCCTGGCGGAGGTCGAGGAGCGCTTCAACGCCTACACCCAGGGCGGGGTGTCGCCGGAGCTGCGGGCCATGCTCGAGCCGCGGCTGGTGGCCCGCCTGCCCGCTGCCACCCTGGAGAGCGAGGCGGCCTTCCGCCCGCTGGTGGCGAAGAAGCCGGAGGCGAAAAAGCCGGACGCCGTGGTGGTGAAGAAGACCGGCCCTCAGCCCCCCGCCGCCGCGGCGAAAACGCCGGACGCCCCCGCGGCCGTGGCGAAGAAGCCGGACGCCGTCCCGGGGCCCGTCATGGGACCGCCCGCGCCGCCGGCCGCCGCCGGCCCCGCGCTCAAACCGGAGACCAAACCGGAGACCAAGCCCGAGGCCAAACCCGAGACGAAGCCGATCACCGCCGCCGAGCGCAAGAAGATGGACCAGGCCCGCCAGCTCCTCTCCCAGGAGCGCCCCGCGAAGGAGCTGAAGCAGGCCTTCCAGCTCGCCAAGGAGGTGGCCGATGCCCACCCCGAAGCCCGGGACGCCCAGCACCTGGCCGCCGAGGCCGCCTACCGCATCTCGCGCTGGAGCGACGCCGCCACCTACTTCCACCGCGGCGGCGACCCCAGGGATGACGAGCCCGAGCGGCTCTTCTACATGGCCGTGGCCCTCCACGAGTCGGGGGACGCCGCCGGCGCCGCCGCCGCCCTGAAGCGCGCCCTGCCCAACCTGCGCCGGACGCCTTACGTGGACTCCTATGCGAAGACGATCCTGGGGCAGTGAGGCCGGAGGCGCGGATCTCGGGTATAATAGGCTCACGGAGGAATCCAAGATGAGAGCGCGCATCCTCATTGCCACCGGTCTGCTCCTCGCCGGCGCGGTCGCCGCCCGGGCGCAGAACCCGCAGAACCCGCAAAATGCCACTTTGGACAAGACGGACTGCCTGCCCCGGGAGCAGAACGGCGTCGTGCGCGCCACCCTCCCCGCCCTGACCACCGGCCAGTCCCCCCGGCTCTACTTCCGCTGGCGGGAGCACGAGGACTTCTACTGGGTGGCCCTCGAAGCCGAGCCCGGCAACCGCTACTGGGCCATCCCGCCCAAGCCCGAGCACCGCAACGAGCAGGTGGAGCTCTACTCCGCCGTGGTCGATGCCACGGGCCGGGCGGTCGCCCGCTCCGAGTCGCAGCTCGTCAAGGTGACGGACGACTGCAAGGTCCGGCTCAGCGAGAAGGAGCGTGGAGTGGCCGAGAACCTCACCATCGGCGAGACCTCCGCCAAGCAGCAGGGCCAGAAGGTGCTGGCCTTCCTCTGCGACGGCGTGGTGACGCGGATCAACCATGCCGGCATCCGCCGCTCCGACGAGGTGTGCCGCGCCTGCGTCATCGCCTGGTGGCAGCGCAAGGCCATCCTCATTCCCGCCGCCATCACCGGCATCGGAGTCGTCGTCGGCGAGGCGCCCGAGCCGTCGCCCTCCCGGCCGTAGGCACCCTGTCTCCTTTCACCGCCCTCTGCGCACTGTAGACAGCGGGTGCGCTCGTCGCGCCCGGAGGGGCCGGTGTGTTGGCCCTGTTCCTGAATCGCCGATTCTCCTGGCCCGTTCCAGGCCGTTCCGTTTCGCAACTACCCGAGGAAGCTCATGACGAACGTCTCTGTGTTCCCTGTTCCCCAGCCCGATCCGCGGCCCGCCGACGCCGCGAGCCACCTCATCGAGCCCCACGGCGGCACGCTGATCGACCCGATGGCCTCTCCTGAGCGCGCCGCCGAGCTCAAGGCCGCCTCCCGCGACTGGCCCTCCTGGGACCTCACGCCGCGCCAGTTCTGCGATCTCGAGCTCATTCTGAACGGCGGCTTCTCCCCCCTGACCGGCTTCATGAAGCGGGCCGACCACGACGCGGTCTGTGAGCGCATGCGCCTGGCGGACGGCACCCTGTGGCCCATCCCCATCCTGCTCGACGTCACGCCGCAGGTGGCCGAGAAGCTGCGGGTGGGTGGCCGGCTGGCGCTGCGCGATCCCGAGGGGGTGATGCTGGCGGCGCTCGCCATCGAGGAGATCTGGGAACCAGACCGCGAGGCGAGCGCCGAGGCCACCTTCGGCACCACCAGCTCCGACCATCCGGGCGTCGCGCACCTGCTGCACAAGACTAACAGCGTCGCCGTGGGCGGCCGCATCGAGGGGCTGCAGCTCCCCATCCACTACGACTTCCGCTCCCTGCGCCAGACGCCCGCCGAGCTGCGGGCCGAGTTCGCCCGCATGGGCTGGCGCCGGGTGGTGGCCTTCCAGACCCGCAACCCCATGCACCGCGCCCACTGCGAGCTCACCCTGCGCGCCGCCAAAGAGGTGCGGGCCAGCCTGCTCATCCACCCGACCGTCGGCATGACCAAGCCGGGCGACATCGATCACTACACCCGCGTGCGGTGCTACCAGGCCGTGATGCCGCGCCTGCCGCAGCACACGGCGAAGCTGTCGCTGCTGCCGCTCGCCATGCGCATGGCGGGTCCACGCGAGGCGATGCTCCACGCCCTCATCCGCAAGAACTATGGCTGCACCCATTTCATCGTCGGCCGCGACCACGCCAGCCCGGGCAACGACCGCCACGGCAAGCCGTTCTACGGCCCCTATGACGCCCAGGTGCTGCTGCAGAAGCACCAGGACGAGCTCGGCGTCGAGATGGTGCCGTTCAAGATGGTCTCCTACGTCGAGGACCTCGACACCTACATGCCGCAGGATGAAATCCCGCCGGGCTCCCGCACCCTGGATATCTCCGGCACCGAGCTGCGCCGCCGGCTGCAGGAGGGGCGCGACCTGCCCGCCTGGTTCACCTTCCCCGAGGTGGCCGACGAGTTGCGGCGCACCCATCCGCCGCGCAAGCAGCAGGGGTTCACGGTGTTCTTCACCGGCCTCTCGGGCGCCGGCAAGTCGACCATCGCCTCGGCGCTGCTGGTGAAGTTCATGGAGACGGGCGGCCGGCCGGTGACCCTGCTCGACGGCGACGTGGTGCGCAAGAACCTCTCCTCGGAGCTCAATTTCTCCAAGGAGCACCGCGACATCAACATCCGGCGCATCGGCTTCGTCGCCTCGGAGATCACCAAGAACGGCGGCATCGCCATCTGCGCCCCCATCGCGCCCTACGACAGCGTGCGCAAGGAGGTACGGTCGCTCATCGAGCCGGGTGGCGGCTTCGTGCTGGTCCACACCGCCACCCCGATCGACGTCTGCGAGCAGCGGGACCGCAAGGGGCTCTACGCCAAGGCGCGGGCCGGCCTGGTGAAGGAGTTCACCGGCATCTCCGACCCCTACGAGGAGCCCGCGGACGCCGAGGTGGTGATCGACACCACCGTCCTCTCCCCCGAAGAGGCGGCGCAGGAGATCCTGCTCTACCTCGAGCGCGAGGGCTACGTCGGCGGGTCGCTGGAGGAGAAGTGAGCGGCGAGGATCTCGCCACCGATCTCGCTGCCGACCTGGAGCGCATCGGCGAGGCGCTGGAGCGGGCGAAGGCCGCGCTCCAGCGCTTCACCCCCGGCGACGTCGAATCGCGCTTCAAGCAGGGGGACGATCCCGTCACCGAGGCCGACACCACGATCGACACCCTGCTGCGCGAGCTGCTCCCCCGGGACGGCGAAGGCTGGCTCTCGGAGGAGACCCGGGACGACCACTCCCGTCTCGGCCGGCGCCGTGTCTGGGTGGTGGACCCGCTCGACGGCACCCGCGAGTTCGTCACCGGCATCCCTGAATGGTGCGTCTCGGTCGGCCTGGTGGTGGATGGCGAGCCGGTGGCCGGCGGCCTCCTGAACCCCGCGACCGGCGAGACGATTCTCGGCGCCCGCGGCCTGGGGGTGACCTTGAACGGCCAGCCGGCGCGGGTGAGCGCGCGGCCGTCGCTCGCCGGGGCCACGGTGCTGGCGAGCCGCAGCGAGGTCAAGCGGGGCGAGTGGCAGGGCTACCGCGAGGAGCTGTTCGCCATCCGCCCCACCGGCTCGGTGGCCTACAAGCTGGGCCTGGTGGCCGCCGGCCGCGCCGACGCCACCTGGACCCTCACCCCCAAGCACGAATGGGACGTGGCGGCCGGCGTCGCCCTCGTCCTCGCCGCCGGCGGCGCCATCGTCACCGGCGCCCCGGCCGAGACCCGCTTCAACCGCGAGACCCCGAAGCTCTCGCGGCTCATCGCGGCCCCGCCGGGGCTGCTGCCGGAGATCGAGGCGGAGATCGCGCGGCGGGGGTAGGTCAACAAGGGACTTCAGGGACAGCAGGGACACCAGGGACAAACTGAAGCTTCCTCGTCCCTGCTGTCCTTGCTGTCCCTGAAGTCCCTGCTTCGGCTTTTCTGCAGCCGCTCTGCTTCAAAATCGCCTGCGGATTCCTCTCATCGGCTGCGACGGCGGCTCAAGGCGCTAGGGGCGGGGCCCCGCGAAGGCCTCCGGCCCTTCACGGCCCACTCGGGGAAGAGTTCACGGTCGGCGGGGTTGAAGGCACCTTGGTAGATGGAGAGGCCGGGGCGGGCTCGCTGCTCCGAGCCCGCCGGAAACACCACTTCACCGAGGAGGACACGTCCCATGCGCAAGAAGCTCGCCCTCGTCGTGCTCGCCCTGGCCGCGTTCGCGGCAGCCAGCACCCTCCCGCCCGCGTCAGCCGATACCACGACCTGCCCGCCGAGGTCGCACCTGATTTACTGCCCTCCCCACAGCTTCTGCTGCCCCGACTTCGCCTTTTGTATTTGCGGTAGCTAGCCGAAAACCGAAAACACCCTTTACCGAGGAGGACCCTCCATGCGCAAGCTCGCCCTCATCGTGCTCGCCCTGGCTGCGTTCGCGGCAGCCAGCACCAGCTCATCCGCATCCGTCACCACTTCGCCCTGCCCACCGGGCTCGCACCTGTTCCGCTGTCCCACCCGCACCTTCTGCTGTCCCAACGGCGCCTTCTGCATCTGTGCGCCAGGTACTTAGCTCAGGGCTTGTAAGGTAGCGCCGCCCCCAGCTTGCGGGCGGCGCGGTCCTGGATCCAGTGCGGGTCCCACCATTCCACCGGCGTGACGGCGAGCCCCTGGAGCAGCATCGTGAAGTGGAGATGGTCGCCGCCGGCGAGGCCGGTCTGGCCGGAGCGGCCCAGCTCCTGGCCGCGCTGCACCATGTCCCCCTCCTTGACGCCGAGCGACGAGAGGTGGCCGTAGAGGCTCTGCAATCCGTAGCCGTGATCGATGACGACGGCGTTGCCGTAGATGCCGAAGAAGCGGGCCAGCACCACCTTGCCGCTGTTCGAGGCCGGCACCGCGTCGTGGGTCACCGAGGCCATGTCGAACCCCAGGTGGTCCTCCTGGTCGATGTTCTTGCCGTTGTAGACGTAGGTGCGCCGCTGGGCGAAAGCGGCGGTGATCTTGGCGTTGGGCATGGGCAGGAAGGGCTGCGTCCAGAGGAACTTCAGCTCCGACTTCTTGCCCAGCTCCTTGAGCGTCGCGGCGTTCTTCTTGCGCAGCTCGCGGTTGATCCAGAGGTAGTTCTTGAGCAGGTCCCCCTGGTCCGCGACCTCGGGCGACTGGCCCATGATCTCCGGCACCACCTTGTTCATGAAGGCGTCGGTGACCTGGATGGTGTCCGTGGTCATGGGCCGCGGGGTGAACTTGTCGATGAAGGCGGCCTCGGCGCGGTTGCCCACCTCGTCCTCGGCCGTCAGGCGCACGCCGGAAGGGTCCGTCGTGTCGTAGGGAATGGCGAAGAAGGCGAAGCGCGCCTGCTTGTCGGCGCCCGGCATGGGGAAGCTGGGGAACCACCAGTCGCCGGAGCGCACACCGTCGCGCACGGCGCCCTCCCCTACCCGGTAGACCACGGTCTCGCAGCCGCCCTGATTGATGTAGTGGAAGGTCGAGGAAATCTGCAGCGTCGGCGGCGCCAGGCGCACCGGCAGCTTGATCTCGGCCGTCACCGGATCGGGGCTGCGCAGCAGGGAGCCGGCCCGCTCGGCCGTGACCCGCACCGTGGCCTCGCCCGTGCGCAACCCCTGGACCGTCTCGCGGCCCACCTCGGCCCGTAGCACCAGCGGCGGCGCGGAGCCCAGATGCCACAGCGACCGCGGCTGGTACGTCTGCTCCAGCACCGGCTTGACCTCGGTGTTCTGGACCACCTCGACCTTCACCTTCTGCACCCGCTGCGGGTCGTCGATCCGGATCTGGATGGGCGTCCGCCGCCCGATCCCCGGCAGGGCCGACTCGACCACCACCTTCGGTGTCGGCCCCGTGTAGAACGTGGCAAACAGCGCCACCACGACGACCAGCAATCCCACCACCAGCAGCGCCTTCAGGAGGCACCCCGCGGCGTTCCGACTATCCCGATCCCGACGAGCCATCGACGACCCTCTTTCCTTAGAATTCCCGGCCGAGCCGGCGGGGCGGAGCGCCTACGGGCAGCACCTGCGGAGGACCCCACCGGCCGGGGCGGGGGAATCATAACCGGAGTGGAGGGAAAACGCTGGCCGGGCCTCAGAGGGGATAGACGCCCTGGTCGATGGCCGACTCGATCTCCTCGACCATCTCGTCTTCCTCCCGGATGAACTGCTGGAAGAGGGGCTGGTCCTTGACCTTGGCGAGGCGCCGCCAGTCGACGAGGACGCGCCAGGCGTAGCCATAGCGATCTCGCAGCGCACGAATGAGTTTCAAAACCTCGCCGACACCCTTCTCCTCCTTGATCACGCTGAGCGCAGAGATCAGCAGGGATTCCGGCCAGAAGCCGAAGGGAGCCAGATCGGGCCGAGAAAAGTCGCCCGTCAGCAGTTCCTTCGGCAGCTTGGAGACCGCCCGCTCAAGACCCTTGAGCTGATCCCGATTCAAATCACCGGCGAGGAGCAGGGACAGAAGGTCCACTCCATTTCGGCCCCACCACTCCGGCTGAAATTCCGGCTGCGAGAACCAGGACTGCGTCAATTTGAGAATCTCCTTGTCGATCTCCGGGTCACCATAATCCAGGAGATGCAACGCCAACAGATATTCGAGCCGGAGGTCATTGCGCTGATCACGATCCTGACCGATCGACCGAATCGTCTCGACGTCTTCCGGCGAGCCCCTGAAGGTGCCGAAGATCCGGAGCTCCAGCAAGGCAAGCTTGGAGATCGTCGGGGACAGGCGCATCGCCACACCTGAATTCAGGAGATCCCAGGCACGGCGAAAAGCCCTGTCTGAACCGGCCCGGTAGCTGGCCACCGCGGCAGCGAGCGCATAAGGCTCCGGTTGAGGCGCGGAGGAGTCGCCTGCCGGCATGCCCGCCATGGCGCTCGCGGTGGGAAATCGGCAGAGAGCGCTCCCCGGTCGCTCCAGCGGCCAGACGCGCCGGCGTCGCAAGTATTCGATGAGCGCGCGTGCGCGTGCGTCCCTGGAGTCGTGGATTTCATCCCACCCCAAGTCGAGCCGCCGAGGCTCCTGATCCGCCGCGCCCAGGAACACCCGCCGAATCTCCCTCGCCAGGGATCGGTAAGCTGCCGAGATGGCTTCTTCGGGCTCTTCCGGGTCAGTGACGAAAACGGTTTCCGCCACGGCAGCCGCAGGATGGTAAGGCACCTCGACGATCAGCTCTTTACCAAGAGACTGACGGATGGCCGAGATCCGCTCTCGCGTTTCCCGCTTCTGCCAGACCGGGACGGGCCCGGCCACGACGATGTAAGGCTTCCCTTTGACGCTCTCCAACAGGCCTGCCTTCTCGAGAAAATATTTGGCGCCTGCGATGTTCTGGCGGTTCAATCCGCAGCACACGACCAGCCCGTCGCACAAGGGACCGATACAGAGGCCCGCGATCTCGTTCAGCCCGGTCCGGGAGTCGATCAGGACGACGTCATAGGAGACGCGAGCTTCCTCCCGTATCACGAAGAACGGGTCGCCCGGCGCCGTGAAACGTGCTTGCCGGAAATATTCTCGAAGATGAGCGCCGAACTGATGACCGGGGCCGCCCGGCGAGAAGATTTCCGCCAGATCGAGATCGTCGAGCCGCTCCAGATAATCCTTGGCGGTGGACAGATCTGCCGCCGGGGAATCGATCCTTGCCGGCAGAAGATCCAGGCGGCCATTCAGGTAGGGGATCGTCTGCCGCCATTCCTGCGGCAGCCCCACCGTGACGACGAAATCTTCAAGAGAGTTGGGGATCTCGGGCGGATGGTCGCTGGAATCCGCTTCGGCCAGCGTCTGTTTGGCCGCGAGCAGCAGGTCGATGCTGTCACGAAGGCCCTTGCCCTTCTGAGATCTGATGGATTCGGCAAAGAAGTGCGTCATTCCCGGGGCTTCGAGATCGAGGTCCACCATCAAGACCCGATAGCCACCCTGGGCCAGCACGTAGGCGGCGTTCACCAACGCCATGGTGCGGCCGACGCCGCCCTTGTAGGAATAGAAGGTAAGGATCCGGGTCACGTGCCCACTCAGGCCGCTATCGCCGCATCGGCAATGGCGCTTTCATAAATGCGCCGCTTGGCTCGCAGACCCTCATTGATTCCATTTTTCTTGAGCGCGGAATCGACCGCTGCCTTGAGAGCGTCTGGCCACGATCTGGAATGACGGCGCAGGAGCTCACGGACCTGCTGCCTACCTTCCGTCTTCAGATTCGTAAAAACAAATTGGTTGATTTCTGCCTGGCGCTCGGGCGCCGGGCAGACTTGCCACCAATCCTCCATGTAGCCGAGGCTCGTATCGAAGGACGAAGCGAGGCCCATCCACGCCATGGTCGCGTATCTTGGCATCGTCAGGATTGCCCGCCAGCTCTCGTGCGAGGCTGCTCTGGGAAAGCCTGGAGACTGGAGGATGGCGCCATAGAGGATTTCCTCGGTCAGATCCGGCCCCCAACTCTCCTCGACCGCCTGCGGATCCATTGCCAGCCTCCGCAGCTCTTCCGTAAACCAGGTGCTCGTCCGTGGCAGCCGGACTCTCTCGCAGATCTGCAGGGCCGACTCCAGGTAGGGCGGAACCTGGGGAGCCCGTTTACGAGCCTCGTCGAGGAGGTCCAGGATGCCACCGCCAATGAGGTTGGTGGCGGGATGGACTGTGCCCGCGTCCTGGAGGATGGCTACGATGAGGCTTTCAGGGTCTTCGTCGCCCCTCTTGTCGATCGGGAAACAGGGGTCATGCCCACTGAGGCGTTCCTTGAGCCAGGCCGTAACCCAGCGCTGTCCCGCCTGTTCCAGGCAGTCCGGGTCGAAGGTGCCGTCCTTGCGTAGAGAGGGCCGGAAAGGCTCGCTCATGAGTTGAACCTCCCGAGGAACCGGGGAGGACGATCGAGGACCCTCAGCGACGCGTTGCCGTGCACCAGCTCCGGCTGAGGAGTCGAGGAGCCGCGTGGCCTCGTCTGCCCCCAGCAGGTATCCGGACGGGCCGGGTCCGGTCTTACTTCCAGGGCTGGCTGGAACTCCGGGACCCAGCCGGCCTCGGCCACGGTGGGGAAGCGATGGTTGGTGACGGAATCTGTGGGATAGGAGAATTCCAAAAGGAACTCGTCCTTCAAGGGCCCGCGAGGGAGCGCCAGCGCCTCCGCCATGCCTTGGGCGCTGTCCCGGGGAGCTCCGGCAGGATGCTCGAAGGTGGCGAACACCATCTTTCCTCTTCCGAGACGGTCCTCCTCTCCCATCCGCCGGGGATCCCAGGAGAAGGTGCTCAATCCGGCGAGCGCCTCGTCAATAGAGATCAGCTCTCGGTTCAAGCTCCCTTTCGCCTGTCGCCCCAGGGCCTTCTTGATGAGAGCACGAGTCACCGTATCGCTTCGGCTGTATCGAAGAAGACGATCCGGCAAGCGGTCCCGCTCGATCGGAAGCCCTTTCCCTTCAAAGGACGTGCACGAACCCTGGTAGCCCGTCCGACGTTCCTCGTCCGTCTCGACCTTCGCGTGTTCCCGAGAGCAACACCGCAGGAACTTCGCGAGCTCCGCGGGATCGCCCCACGGGCGGTCGCCGAGGAGGTGGGATTCGGACCGCAGGTTCTCGGGGAGGCGATCCGGCAGCCACGTCTCCAGCACGGTCAGCGACTCCCTCTCCTCCTCCAGAAGAGAGGCCACCGCTCTCTGGTACAAGTCGGACATAGGGAATGGATCGTAGCATGGAGCGCTCATGCCTTTCTCTGGACCCCGTTCGCCGAGTTTGGGGGGTACGGGAAGAATTTACAAATTCCCCGATCCGCGCAGCGGAAACCAGACGAGAAGACAAATTTCTTTTGAAAAGTTGGGCACAATGGGGAATGGACTCCCCAGTCCTGGGAGTTCAGACGGTTGGGGAAACCCGACCCGGCGTACAAGGCCCCAGACTTGGGCTGTCTGGGGATGACCCTACAACTCTGTCAGCGCAACCCTTGGGTCTGGAGGTGTGGCCGCGTGCCCGCAAAGTCTCTGCGTATCCGTCTCGGCGTCCTCGTCTTTCTGGTCGTCTCTTCTCTGCTCACCGTTTCGGTCCTCATCAGCTTTCCCCGCTCTGCGGCCCTCGTCGTGCCGGCGAAGGCTGAAAGGGGCTGGCGGCAACCGTCGTATCTCCCCAAGAACTTGTACGCCCCGGCCGCCCAGGCCCTCAGAAAACGGAACCTGCAAGAGGCGCGCCAGGAGTTGGAGAAGGTGGCCGTCCAGCACCCGGACCAGGCCGCTCAGACGCGGGTGATGGCCGGGCTCTACGCCCACGCGACGGGGGACGCCACGCTCGCCACCAACCTCCTGACGGCCGCGGCCACGCCCGGCGGAACCCTGGAGGACTGGCGGCTCTACCTCCTCGCCGAGAGCGCGGCCGCGCGCGGCGACGCCGCCCTCGCCCGCAGCACCTACCTCCGCCTCATCGCCGACTGCCCGGCCTCGCCCCTGCGCCCGCACGCCTTCCTGGAGGCGGCCCGGCTCGCGGCCGCCGGCGGCGACGAGCGCCTCGCCCTCGACCTCGCGGCCCGTGCGCGCCAGGCGGGGGTCGACGGCGACGAAGGAAAGGAACTGGACAACCTGGCCTGGCGGCTCGGCCTCAAGCTCGAGGATCCGCAGGCGCAGCGCGCGGCCGGCCTGCGGCTGCTGATGGAGGACCCCCTGTCCGCGGCGGCCGCGCAGGCCGTCCACACCTTCCGCCTCCAGGACGGCGGGCGGGACTGGAGCCGGCTGCTCTCGCCGGCGGACGTGCTGCGCCGGGCGCAGTCGTTCCTCGACGCCGACAGCGTGTCCGCCGCCCTCAGCACCCTCGACGCGCTGCCCGACGAGGAGCGCAGCTTCGAATGGAACCTGCTGCGCGCCCGCTGCCTCACCCAGTCCGGCCGCGGCCGCGAGGCCTTCGACCTCATGGGCTCCCTCCTCCCAGCGACGCAGGACGAGCGGACAGCCGTCGATTGGGAGCGGGTGCGGGCCATGGCGGAGTCCGGCGACGCACAGTCCGCCTCCATCTATCTGCGGCGGCTGTTGAGCTCGCACGCCCGGCTCCTGCTCTCGGAGACCTCGCTGCGCCGGCTGTACAAGGACTTCCTGAGCGCCAGCCTGTTCGAGCCGGCGGTGGACACCCTGCGCCTGCTGCGGCGGCTCGACCCCCAAGACGACACCGGCGCCGGCGCCCTCTGGGAGCGCGGCTGGCAGGACTACCGGACCGGCCGCAAGGCGAGCGCGGTGGAGTCCTGGACGGTGCTCGCCGAGCTCTATCCGAACTGCGGCGACGCCCACCGCGGCATCTACTGGAAGGCGCGGGTGCTGGAGGAGATGGGCCAGCCGGACCAGGCCCGCGAGCTCTACCGCGGGCTGGTGGCCACCTCGGACACCAGCGACTTCTACTCCCGCCAGGCCCTCGCCCGGCTGGGCGAGACGCAGGCGCGGGACGGCGTCGCCCTCGCCCAGGCCCCGGTGGGGGCCTGGCCGGCGGAGCCCGCCCTGAAGCGCGCCAAGCTGCTCACCGACCTCGGCCTGGACGACTTGGCCGGCGAGGAGCTCAACCTGGTGGCGGCCGGGGCGAACCGGCGGGACGTGCTGGCGCTGAAGGGCCTCATCCTCTGTCACAAGGGCGAGCAGCGCAGCGGTCTGGTGCTGCTGCGCGAGGCCTTCCCCGCCCTCGGCGGACCCTACCAGTCGACCGTTCCCTCCGAGGTCCTCTTCGCTTACTATCCGCTGCCCGAGAGCTATGCCGGCTCCATCCTCTCCTATGCCCGCAGCGCCGGCGTGCCCGCCAGTCTGGTGGCCGGCATCATCCGCCAGGAGAGCGCCTTCGACCCCCGCGCCACCAGCCCGGTGGGCGCCCGCGGCCTGATGCAGCTCATGCCGCCGACCGCGCGCGAGATGGCGCGGAAGGTCGGGGTCTCGTACCAGCCCGCGCGGCTCTACGACCCCGACCTCAGCGTGCGGCTGGGGACGATCTACGTCAAGGAGCTGCTGGCCGACTTCGACGGCAACGTGGAGCTGGCCCTCGCCAGCTACAACGGCGGGCCGAACCGCATCAAGCGGCTGTGGCAGGAGTCGGGTCCCCAGGTCCGGATGGACGACTTCCTCGAGACCCTGAGCCTCGACGAGTCGCGCAACTACGTCAAGCGTATCCTGGTGCTGGCGGACAGCTACCGCCAGCTCTATCCGTCGCTGGGGTGAGCCCGGGCAGAGGTTAGGCGCCCCCCCGGCAAGCGCCTTGCATCCCTCAACTCTCCGTCCTGGTGCGCCACAGGCACGCCAACCGGTGACGGCCAGGACGCTTCGAGGCGGATCGCAGCTTGGATATAATAACCCCCAGGGTTGTCGTCGCCGGTCTATGAAACGGCCCGTTGAGGGGCGGCTTTCCGTGCCCGTAATCGACATCGCGAAGGGGTTGTCCGAGGCGCTGATCCGTAGCAGCTTCGACGGTATTCTGGCCTTCGACCGGGACTTCCGCTACACGATCTGGAACCCTGCTATGGAGCGTATCTCGGGAGTGCCCGCGGAGCGGGCGCTCGGACGCGTGGCTTTCGAGGTATTCCCCTTCCTCGTGGAGACGGGGGAGGACGAGGCCTTCCGCGAGGCCCTCGCCGGCCGGCACAAGCTGACCCGGGACCGCGTCTTCACCGTCCCCGAGACCGGACATCAGGGCGTGTTCGAAGGCTCCTACTCGCCGTTGCGCGACGCGTCGGGCGGCATCGCCGGCGGTCTGGCGGTGATCCGCGACGTCACCGAGCGCCGGGACTCGGCGGAGAGCTCCCGACGGCTCTCCCTGCTCGCCGAGCTGGGGCGCCAGCTCTCCACCTCGCTCGACTACCAGGAGATGCTGAGCTTCCTGCCGGAGCTGATGGTGCAGGAGCTCGCCGACCTCGCCATCCTCGACGTCTTTGACGAGGACGGGGAGATCCGGCGGGTCGCGGTGGCCCACCGCGACCCGCAGCACCGCGAGATCGCGGAGGAGCTGCGGCGGCGCTATCCGCCGAAGGTGGGAGCGGCGGCCGGCATGGGCCTCGTCCTGCGCACCGGCGAGCCCGTCCTGGTGCCGGAGATCATGGAAGAGCAGATCCGCGCGGCCGCCCAGGACGCGCACCACCTGGAGCTGCTGTTGCGGCTGCGCACCACGTCCTCCATGCTGGTGCCGCTGGTGGGCCACGGCCGGGTGCTCGGCGCTCTCGCCCTGTCCATCACTCACAGCGAGCGGCGCTACGGCCCCGCCGACCTGGCCTTCGCCGAGGACGTGGCGCAGCGGGCGGCCCTGGCACTGGACAACGCCCGCCTCTACGCCCAGGCGCAGGAGTACGTCCGGCGGCTGGAGGCGGCGGACCGGCGCAAGGACGAGTTCCTGGCCATGCTGGCCCACGAGCTGCGCAACCCGCTGGGCGCCATCGCCAACGCCGGCCACGTCCTCGACCGCCGCGCCGAGGGGGACCCCCGCACGCGCGAGCTGGTGGCCGTCGTCGGCCGGCAGATCCGCCATCTCGCCCGGCTGGTGGACGACCTGCTCGACGTCTCCCGCTTCAGCCACGGCCACATCGAGCTGCGCAAGACGGCGTTCGAGCTGCGCCGCGCCGTGGAGGGAGCGGTGGAGACCGCCCGGCCGCTCGTCGAGCAGCGGCGCCACACCCTCGCCCTGTCGCTGGCCGACGAGCCGCTGTGGCTGGAGGCCGACGTCACGCGCATCGAGCAGGTGCTGTCCAACCTCCTCCACAACGCGGCCAAGTTCACGCCGCCAGGCGGCCGCATCGAGCTGACGACCCGGCGCGACGGCGGCGAGGTGGTGATCGCGGTGCGCGACAACGGCGCCGGCATCTCCCCCGACCTGCTGCCGCGGATCTTCGACCTGTTCGTCCAGGAGGAGCGGTCGCTGGACCGCTCGTACGGCGGCCTGGGGATCGGCCTCACCCTGGTGCGCAGCCTGGTGGAGCGGCACGGCGGCGCCGTCGCCGCGGCCAGCGCGGGGCCAGGCCGGGGCAGCGAGCTGACGGTGCGGCTGCCGCTCCATGTCCCGCCGGCGGAGACGGCAGAGCCCGCCCGGGAGGAGGCCGCGGCGGCGGGCGTGGCGGCGGCGGCGCACGTGCTGCTGGTGGAGGACAACCTCGACGCCGCCGAGGCCTTGGGTGAGCTGCTGCGGATGTGGGGCCACACGGTGCACCTGGCCCACGATGGCGCCTCGGCCCTCGAGGCAGCCCGGAGGCGCCGGCCCGACGTCGTGCTGCTGGACATCGGCCTGCCGGGCATGGACGGCTATACGGTCGCGGAGCAACTCCGCGCCGTCCCCGGTCACGATGGAGTGAAGCTGGTCGCCGTCACCGGCTATGGCCAGGAATCGGACCGGCAGCGCGCGGCGCTCGCCGGCTTCGACCACCACCTGGTCAAGCCGGTGGACGTGGAGCGGCTGCGCGAGCTCCTGACCCCGGAGACGGCGCGTTAATCGTTAACGAAAGCGGGCAGCAGTTTTGCTTACAGGGTTTACGAACCCATGCCAAAGGAGACGCCGATGAATCTGTATGTAGGGAACCTGCCCTACCGCATCACCGAAGACCAGTTGAAGTCCGCCTTCGAAGAGTTCGGCAACGTTTCGTCCTGCACCATCATCAAGGACAAGGTCACGGGCCAGTCGAAGGGCTTCGGCTTCTTGGAGATGCCGGAACGCTCGGAGGCCGAAGCCGCCATCAGCAACCTGAACGGCCGTGACTTGATGGGCCGCAAGATCAACGTCAACGAGGCCCGGCCGCGCGAGAGCGGCGGCGGCGGTGGCGGCGGCGGTCGTGCGGGCGGTGGCGGCGGCCGGCGCGACAACTACGGCGGGGGCTACGGCGGCGGGGGCGGCGACCGCTGGTAGCTCCCCGCTCGACGCATCAGCTTCCGGGTCCTGCGATCACTTCTTCGGGCAGTGCTTCCCCCGGCTGCCTGGGTGGACGTTCATTCTCGCCTGGGCGGCCGTCTGTTTTCGTGCCGGCGCGTAAAACTTTCTCCAGGCTTCTCTTTTTTTCCCGGTCATGGTCGTGCTACGAGGGGCTGGTCCCCTCCTGGTCCGGAATTCGCACGACCTCGGCGGTCATGCGATCCGCCTTCGTCCGATCCCTCCTCGCGCTGCTGGTCGTCGCCTGCGCCGCTCCCGAGCGGCCGGAGCGCAATCTCCTGCAGCAGCCTGCGCCCTCGGCTCCGGCGCTCGCCGCGGCACCGGCCTCACCGGCCGCACCGAGCGGCGGCCCTGCTCGCGTGCCGCTGACCGTGCGGGAGACGGCCGGGATCGGCCGCACGGGCGAGGTGCTGCGCTCCGGGGTGCCGCTGCCCCCCTCGCTCGGCGTACGCGATACGGCGCGGCTCGCGGTGGTCGACGCCGCCGGCCATCCGGTGCCGGCCGAATTCCGGGTGCTGGCGCGCTGGAACGCCGGCCGGGACGACGCCCCGGCGCCCATTCAGTGGCTGCTCGTGGCCTTCCCCGCCACCGTGCCGGCCAAGGGCGGCGCCGTCTACTCGCTGGTGACGGACGGCTCCGCCGGCCCGAACCCGCCGCCCTCCCACCCCCTGCGCCTCAGCCGCGAAGGGCGAGACGGCGAGCAGGTGGTGGTCGATACCGGCGCCGCCGTGTTCCGGCTGGGCGGCCGGGCGGACGCCCTGCTCGACGAGGTGCTGCTGCCGGGCGGACGGCGGCTGGCGGGCGGCGCCGGCATGGAGCTGCGCACGGTCCGGCCGGCGGCCGCGTCCGGCGGGCACTCCAAGCTGCGCGAGGTGCGCGTCGAGTCCGCCGGCCCCCTCTCCGCCGTGGTGCTGGTGGATGGGGCCTACGACCTGCCGCCGGTGGGCACGGGGGGCTTCGGCTCGCGCCGCCGCTACGTCTTCACCGCCGGCTCGCCGGTCGTGGTCGTACGCCAGGCCGTGGCCTGGGAGGGCGATCTCGGCGAAGGGATCAGGACGAAGGACGGCCAGCCCAACGGCGTCCGCGTCGAGCGGGCGCGCGACACGCTGGCGCTCGACCTCGGGGGACCGGCCACGGCGCTGATCGTCGGCAGCCGCGACGGCGCGCCGTTGACTGGCGCCGCTGGCGGGGTCGACGCCTCCCTGCGCCAGCTCCTGCGCGGCCAGCGCAAGGAGCCCCTCCGCTTCGAGATGACGGCCGGACCCCAGCGGCGGCAGGGCTCGCGGGCGGACGCCGGCATGCTGGCCGCCTCCGGCCCGGCCGGCGCGGTGGCGGTGGCCCTCAACCATATGGACCGCTACGAGCCCCAGGCCCTGCGCCTGTCGGCGGACGGCCGGCTGGCGATCGACCTGGTGGACGGCGCGGCCTGGCTCGCCTTTCACCAGGGTCTCTTCGCCACCTTCGCCGTGGCGGCCCTGCCCGCGGCGCCGGCGCGGAGCGACCTCGACCGGCTGCTCTGGGCGCCCCTCAACCGGCCGCTGCGGGCTTGGCCCGACGCCGCCTGGTTCACCGCTTCGCAGGCGGTGGACGAGGTCCCCGCCGGCGCGCTGCCGAAGCGCTACGCGGCCTACGACAAGCTCGTCCCCGCGACGCTGGAGAAGACGGTCAAGAGCGTCGACGCCGAGGGCCTCAACGGTCTCATGACGTATGGCCTCTACCCCCGCTACTGGGAATCCGACTACGCCGAGGTCGACTGCAAGGAGGATCCAACCCCGGGCGAGGCCTGGGACAACCCCTTCTGGTGCGCCACCTGGACGGACTACCACAACACCACCGAGACGGCGGCGATCTGGGCCATGCGCACCGGGCAGGTCGAGTGGCTCGACGAGATCGGCTTCCCCGCGGCGTTGCGCACGCTGCACACGCAGATCCTGCAGTGCGGGCCGGAGCAGAAGTGGTTCTACTGCGGCCAGTCGCCCATGGGCTACGGCGCCTACCGCGACGACTTCAACAGCTCCCATGCCTACTTCGAGAACCTCTTCCTCTACTACTGGCTGACCGGCGACTCGACGGTGGTGGACCTCGTGCAGCGCGGCGGCGACAGCATGCGCCGGCTGTTCTGCCCGGACCGGGGGCCCGGGCCGGTGACCAGGCCTCACGGTCCGGAGGGACCGGCCTGCGCCGCCACCCATCCGCCGGACAACGACTCCGCCAACTTCACCGGCCGCCAGCCCTCGCAGTGGATCGCCGCCTTCCGCTTCCTGGGTCTCGCGAGCGGCGACGCGAGCTTCCTGGAGGATTACCGCTCGGGCCTCGCCCGCGCCCTGACCCAGCAGTACGCCGAGCTGTTGCAGGGCGGCCGGCGCTACGGCCTCCTCGGCACCGAGGTGGTGAGCGGCCCGGGTGCCCACCCGGGTCCCCATGAGGCCGGACCGTTCTGGACCAACGGCTACTACGACGCCGAGAACCTCTACCGCTGGCAACGCGACACCGGCGACCAGCCGCTGGGCGAGCCGCCGCTTAAGGCCAGCGAGGTTCTCGCCGCCGTGGCCCGCACCGTGTCGGACCTCGGGCCCCGCACCGCCGGCGGCACACCGGACGGGCCGTGGCCCCGCCTCCTCGCCTACTCCTGGAGCGGGCCGCGGATCGGCGGCACCCTGACGGCGGTTGAGGCCAAGGACCGGGAGCTCTACGGCCCGGAGCAATTCGGCACCGTGGCCCTCCTGGTGCGGGCCGGCCGGCTGAGCGGCGATCCGGTGCTGATCGCGGCCGGCGAGAGGATGATCCAGACTATCCTGCGCAGCGGCGACAAGGAGATCCTGCCGCTGGGCAAGATCCAGGGGCAGACCCTCACCCGTCTCCACGCCGCCGTGGCCCTGGCCGCCTCCGGAGCAGGGGGGACGAAATAGCGGCAACGTTCTTGCACCGAGCGCAGACGATGCAAGAGGGCCTGTCGATCCCCCTGACTCCAGACACTGCGGCGAGCGCCGACCTCGGCGACTTCCTGGAGGAGAGCCGCGTCACCCGCGGTCGCCTACTTCGCGGCGGCGCTCTGTTCGGTATCAGCCAGTTCCTGGGCATGGCCCTCGGGTTCGGCAGCGGCATCGTCCTGGTGCGGGTGGCCGACAAACCCGCCGTCGCTTCCTACATGCTGTTGCAGCAGGCGATCCTATCCGTAGGGCTGGTGATGCAGCTCGGCCTGGGGCCGGCGGCCCTGCGCTTCGTACCGGTCTGCCGCGGGCGCGGCGGCGCGGCCTCGACCTCCCTGCTGCGCCGCCGGCTGTTCGCCATCCAGATCATCCTCTGGGCCGTGATCGTCCCGCTGCTGGCCCTGGCGTGGCCCCTCATCGCCCGCCGGCTCGACGCCCCGGAGCTCGCCAAGGCGACCGGCTTCCTGGTAGCGGCGGCGGTGCTCTCCTCGTTCGGCAACCTGGTGGACAGCTACCTGCGGTCGTTCCGGCTCTACACCCTCTCGGCCCCGCTCACCCACCTGGTGCCGCGGGGATTCATCCTGGCCGGTTTCCTCGTCCTGCTGCTGGCGGCTCCCGGCCAGCAGCCTTGGGAGATGCTGGCCTGCATCTACGTGGGCGCGATGCTGATGAACGCCCTGCTCTACGGCTTGGCGCTGCGGGCCACGACGTCCGGCGAGAGCTCCGAGCCGCGGGCGGCCCACGCGCCGCCACCCATCCGCGAGATCCTCGGCACCTCCACCGCCATGGGCCTGCGCAGCGCCGCCTCGGTGCTGTTCGTCTCGTCGAGCCTCTGGGTCCTCTCCTGGGCCCGGCCGCATGAGGAGGTGGCCGTCTACGGCGTCGCGGCGACGCTGCTGCAGTTGATGGCGGCCATCCCCAGCATCGCCAACTTCGTCGTGCCGCAGGAGTTCGCGGTGCTCCACGCCGACGGCCGCAACGCCGAGATGGAGCGGCTGGCGCGCACGGCGGCGACCCTGGTGGCCATCCTCTCGGCCGCCTGCCTCGCCGGCCTGCTGCTGCTCGGCCGGCCGCTGGTGCGGCTCGCCTACGGCAGCTCCTACGTCGGCGCCTGGGGGATCCTCCTGGTCCTCGCCGTGGGCAGCTTCTGGGACTGCGCCTCGGGCGGCGCGGGGTACGTGCTGCAGATGGCCGGCCACCACGTCCGGCTGCTGCTGCTGACGCTCGGCGGCGCGGTGCTGAACGTGGTGCTGAGCTTGGCGCTGGCGCCGCTCTGGGGGGGCTACGGCATCGCCGCCGCCACCACAGTCACGCTCATCGCGCTCAACGTCGCCATGGTCAAGTCGGCGAAGTCGCTGGTCGGCGTCCGCACCTTCGTCTATACCAAACCCTCGGAATGGCTGCGGGCCGTGCATCTGGTGCGGGAGAGCGGGAGAGCTTGGAAGCCGCGATGAGCTAGCCATGCCACCCCCTGCGGCCGATGACCTGTCCCGCGGCGCGCGCCTCGCCCTGCTCGCGGTCCTGCTGCTGGCCGCGCTCCTGCGCTGCTGGGGCCTGTGGCACGACTTGCCCTTCTCCTACTACGGCGACGAGCTGCACTTCATGAAGCGGGCCATGGCACTGGGCACCGGCGACCTCGACCCGCACTGGTTTCACAAGCCGGCCTTCCTCATGTACGTCCTCGTCTTCGTCTACGGGCTCTACTACGTGACGGGGAGGCTCGCCGGCTGGTTCGGCTCGACGGCCGAGCTCGGGGCGCGTTTCCTCTTCGCGCCCGGGCCGTTCCTCCTCCTCGGCCGGCTGGTGGTGGCGGCGTGCGGCGTCGCCACGGTCTTCGTCGTCGACCGCATCGGCCGCCGGGTCTACGGCACCCCGTGGGCCGGCGTCGCCTCGGCACTGGTGGCGGCGACGCTCACCCCCATGGTGGTCTCGTCGCAGACGATCAAGAGCGACGTCCCCTGCGGCCTGCTGATGGCGCTCTCGGTCTGCGCATATCTCGGCACGCGGGAGAGCCCGCGCCTGCGTCCCCTCGCCGCCGCCTCGCTGCTGGCCGGCACGGCCATGGGCACCCACTACTACGGTGTCGTGCTGGTGCCCGCCTATCTGGGGATGGAGGCGCTGCGCGCGGCCTCGGCCGCCGTGCCCTGGAAAACGGCCCTGTGGCGCGGCGCCCTGGTCGTCCTGCTGTTCATCGCCGGCTTCTTTCTCACCTCGCCTTTCAACTTCCTCGATCCGACGTGGACCCGGGACACCTTCGGCCACGTGGCCGGGAGCTTCGGCCTCACGCACGGACCCCGGGACCAGGGCGTCCATTACGACCCGGACACGGACCAGGAGTTCAAGCCCGGGGCCGCGTCGTGGGTGGGTGCCGCCGGCGCTTTCTTCGCCATGGTCGGTTCGGGCGAGGCGCTGGGGATCGCCCTCTCGCTGCTCGCCGCCGCGGGCCTCGCGGCGACTCTGGCACGGCGCGAGACCCGGTGGTACGGGCTGCTCGTCTCGATCCCCTGTCTGTTCTTTTTCCTGGCGGCCATCACCGTCGCCGCCTACCATGCGCAAGCGCGGCATCTGAACGCCCTTTACCCGCTGCTCGCGACGCTGGCCTGGCCCGGAGCCCTGGCCGCGTCGCGCCTCGTCCGGCTGAAGGAGCCCCTGGACCGCGCCGCCGCCCTGGGGCTCGTCGCTCTCGTCTGCCTCCCCCTCCTGGCGCGCAGCATCCAGCACGACCGGCGGATCGGCCAGGAGGACAGCCGCCGGGTCTCCTACCGCTGGGTGCTGGCCGGACTCCCGGCGGACGCCCGCATCCTGCTCGACGACTACGGCCCGCTGCTGAACCCGGACGCCCGGGCCGCGGCCCGGCTGGCGGCGCGCCTGCGGACCCTGCCGCCGGGCCCCTTCACCCAGCATCAAGGGCTGCGGGTCGAGCTGCTGCAGCGCTTCCCGCCCCGGGATGGCCGCGACCTGGACGAGCTCGGCCACCAATGGTGGCTGCCGCGCGAGAAGAGCGACGAGGAGTTGCGCCGCGACCCGAAAGACCTCGACATGGCGAGCCCCTTGGTCTCGCGCCAGCCCCGGAGCCTAGAGGAGTACCGGCGGGAGGGGATCTGCTACGTCATCACCAACAGCCTGGCCCGCGATCAGTACTTCCCGATCGGCCCCCGCGGCTCGCGGTTTCCATCCTTCATCCGCTTCTACCGCGAGCTCGATGGCACGCGGCGCATCCGCACCTTCGATCCCGCGGCCTGGGGGGGCAAGGGGCCCGTGGTCTGGATCTACGACCTGTCGCAGCCGGCGCCGCCGGAGCAGCGGCCGTTGCCGGATAATTGGGTGCGCCGGCCGTCGGAGGACCGGGACTTGGAGTAGCGGGGAATTCCCGCCATCCACTTTGTCATTTCTTCTTTCCGCTTCTAGAGATATCCCTCTTGGCGATACCACTCGGCCGTGCGGCGGAGCCCCTCGTCCAGCCCCACCTTGGGCGCCCAGCCCAGGTCGCGCTTCGCCTTGTCGATGCAAAACGCCCGGTTCTGCCGGTACCAGTCCACGCGGCGGGGGAAGATGGGCGGCGCGATGCCGAACGGCCGGCAGGCCTTCTCGACGACGTGCCCCACCGCCACCACCGGCCAGACCGGGAAATGGGGGACGCGGACCTCGACCCCCAGCGAGCGGCCGACCCGCCGCACCAGGTCCTCGATCTGCACGAACTCCTCGTCGGCGATGAGGTAGGCCTCGCCGTCCCCGCGGCCGTCCGCCATGGCGGCCAGGAAGGCGTCCACGAGGTTGTCGATGTAGAGCGGGTGGTAGAGCGTCCTGCCGTCGCCGAACATCGGAAACCGGCCGCCGGCCACGCGGCGATAGATGAGGAGGAAGCGCTCCGGATCGCCGGGGCCGTAGATGGCGGCCGGCCGCAGGATCACCGCCGGCAGGCCCTGCGCGGCGAGTTGGCGCACCAGGGGCTCGGCCTCGTACTTGGTGCGCTGGTAGTAGTCCGCCGGCTGGATGGGCGCGTCCTCGCCAGCCGGGGGATGGTCGACGTTGCCGTGGACGCCGCAGGTGCTGCAGTAGATGAAGCGGCGCACGCCCGCGTCCCTGGCGACCTCCAGGACGTTGCGGGTGCCGCCGACGTTGACCTCCCGGTAGTGGCGGTCCGGTACGTTCATCTCACGAAACGCCGCGGCCAGGTGAAGCACCACCTCGGCCCCGTCGACCGCCCGGCGGACCACTTCGCGGTCGGTGACGCTGCCCAGCACGACCTCGGCCCCCCAGTCCCGCAGCTCCCGGGTCCTAAGCCCTTCCTTATAATCCAGGGCCACGACCTCGTGTCCCTGATCGAGGAGCCTCTTCACCAGCGCCTTGCCGGTGAACCCCGTGCCTCCCGTGACCAGGATCCTCATGCGCGCTCCATTCTCAGCACCACGGGCGAGCCCAGCCGGCGGGTGAGGCTTAAGGCCGCGCTCACTCTCTCCACCGCCCGGGAGAGCCCGGCACGCCCCACCGCGCGGTGAACGACCATGGGCAGGAAGAGCTGCCGGCGCTCCGCCGGCCGGCCGAAGCCGTGGCGCGCCAGCTCGGCGGGCACCTCGCCCGGCGCGAAGCAGAGGAACGGGCGGGTGTTCCCCTCGACCGCCCGCTTCCAGCCGAAGAGGGAGCCGTAGAGCCGGTTGAAGCTCCGCGTGTCTGGGTAGTCGACGATCACCGCCCGGGCTGCCACCCGGCAGAGCTCGGCCACCTGCCGGCGCCAGCCGTCGAGATGGGTCAGCAGCCGGAAGCTCAGGACGACGTCGAACGCGCAGTCCGGGAACGGCAGCCGCTCCAGATCGCTGGCCAGGAAGGCGAACGATCCCCGCGGCAGCGCCCGGTCGAGCCGCTGCCGGCAGACCTCGGCGCTGCCGGCCACCGTGACGTCGAAGCCCCGCGCCACCAGGGGCGGCGCGAGCTGGGCATGGCCGCCGCCCACGTCCAGCACCCGCGCCCCCGGCCAGGGAGCGAGGAGCTCCAGCACCGCGGCGGCCTGGACGGCAAGGAAGTATTCCCCCACCGGCCCCGCGAAGCGGCGGGCGTAGCCCTCGGACGACGTCTCGACGTCCGGCGGCTCGGGCGCCGGCTGCAGGTCCGAGCCGGTGGCGAGCACCGCGAGAGTCCGCCGCGCCACCGCCCGCGCCGTGGTGAGCTTCACTCCGGAGACGCTCACCAGACCCCGGGGCCCACCCCGGCGGCCGTGATCCAGGATCACCGGGCGCGCGGCCGGGACCGTGGAGCCTTCGGCCATGGCGGGCAGCGCTCCCCAGAGCACGCGCAGAACCTCCCCGCGGCGGGCGTCGAGCCCCGGCACCGCGGCGTTGAGGTCGCGCAGGAAGCCGGCGATCCGCTCCTCGTCCGGCCCGTCCTCGCTGGCCAGAGCGTAGGCAGTGCCGGCCATGAGCTTCCCTTCGCACGGGACGAGGAACCACGTCTGGGCGCCCCGACCGGGAGCGGCCACCGCCAGAGCGGCCGGCGACGGCGGCTGCCGGTCGAGGAGGAGGTTGAAGGCGAGGAGCGGCCGGAACAGCTCCGGCGCATCGCGGTCGAACCGCCCCGCCAGGTGGCGGACCCAGGGACCGCCGCAGTTCGCCACCGCCCGGGTCCTCACCTCGAAGCGCTCGCCCGTCTCGCGGTCGGCGATCACCACCCCGGCCACCTGGCCGCCCTCCACGCGCAGCTCGACGGCCTCGGCATGGTCGAGGGCCGTGGCGCCGCAGCGGCAGGCCCAGCGCAGCAGCTCCTCGACCAAGCGCTGAGGGCTATGGATCACGGCGTCGTGCCAGAGCGCGCCTCCCCATAGACCGGCGCGGTCGACCCCCGGGAACAGCTCCGCCGTCGCCGCCTGGTCCAGGAGCCGGCCAGGGGGGATCTCCCGGTCTCCGGACAGCAGGTCGTTGACGGCGAGCGCCAGCCGGAGCATCGCCGGCCGGCGAAGACGACCGCCGCGCGGGGGATCGTAGAGCGGCATCAGACAGGGGAGAGGCGAGACCAGGTCCGGGAAATGGCGGAGGAACCAGCGCCGCTCGCCCACCGACTCGCGGAACCGGTGGAGATCGAGCGTCTGGAGATAGCGCAGCCCGCCGTGGAGGATGCGCAGACTGTTCGCCGTGGTGGCGCCGCCGAAGCCGTCGCGCTCGACGAGCAGCGTGGCGAGCCCCCGCCGCGCCGCCTCGAGCCCCAAGGTGATGCCCTGGATTCCGCCCCCCACCGCCACGAGGTCCCATCGCTGCGCGGCCGCGGCAGGGATGTCGCGGATGCCGCGCTCGATCACCGCGTCCATGACGACGGCGCGGCAGCTTGTTCCGGCCCGGGGACCGTGATCGCTGGCCGCCGAGGACCGAGCCGGAGAGCGAGCTGATCGCGGCAGAAACCGGCGAGGCTCGCGCGGCGGCCGAACGTCCGCGGCTGCGAGCTCAGCGAGCCGAGCGCCTCTTTCAGGCCCTCGGCGCTTCCCCGTTCGAGCACAAAGCCATAGGAACCCGCCCGGGTGGCGTGCTCGGGGAGCGGCAGGGGATCGGTGCCGGGAAGCACGGGGATACCCCGGGCCTCGGCCTCGCGGAAAAGTCGGGGGCGGACGGCGGACTGGGGACGGCCGGCCTGGTCGCCCAGGAAGAGGCCGGGGCCCGCCGTCCGGCGGATCGCGCCCTCCACCAGGGCGCCGCGGTAGAGCCACCATTTGCCGAAGCCCCAGGGGAGCACCGTCACGGCGCCGCTCCAGCGCACACGGGTCAGCGCATCGGAAAAAGGCAGGCCGTCGGGAAACTCCTCGCGGGTGGCCAGGGCCAGTATCTCCAGCCCCTCCCGGCTGCGCACCTGGCGGCCGGCGGCGATCAGCAGCGTCGCGCCATCGGCCCCGCGGCGCGCCGTCAGGACGACGTCGTCGCCCGTGGGCTTGAGCTGCCAGGAGCCGAACCGGGCGCCCTCCTCCTGTCGGGAAAGGCGGAGGAACCACCGGTCCTGCGCCGCCTCGGCGAGCATCAGGCAGCCGGTGAAGGGGCCCTCGATTCCCATCTCGGCGGCACCGCGGGCAAAATTCGCCAGGGCTGCGTCGAGGAAGGCGTCGCGTCCAAAGCCATGGTGGAAATGGACATGGGCGTCGATCAGGAGGGGCGAATGGGTGGGTACTGCAGCGATCTCGCTCATGGCCGGCGACTGCCTTCTTGAGCAAGTTCCGTGCCCTGTCGCTTTTCCACGAGGCTTGCACTAGAGTACCGGCCGCAACTGCAAGGAGGGCGGCCCGATGCAGGATCTGACCGCGGCCTCGTTCGAGGCCCATGTGGGAACGACGTTTCGGATCCATCTTGGAGGCGAAGCTCGCGTGGAGGCGGTCCTCCAGGCGGTCAAGCTCCTGGAGCCGCACCCGGGTCCACGCGCCCAGCCGTTCTCCCTCTTCTTCCGGGGACCTGGGCAGCCCGTCCTGCGGCAGGCCATCTATCCGCTGGAACACGAGGGGATGGGAACGCTCGACATCTTTCTCGTTCCCATCGGCCCCGACCCCAAAGCCGGAGGGATGCTCTACGAGGCCGTGTTCAACTGATCCCGCAGCCTGGACGGGCGCCACTCCATGAGGCGATAAGGCCCCCGCTCCTCGATGGGCCGGAATCCCAGCCGCTCATAGAGCCGCATCGCCGGGTTGAAGACCTCGACGTGAATGGTGACTGGCCTGTCCGACGTCTCCCCCTCGGCCAGCAGCTCGCGCAGCAGCGACGTCCCGATCCCCCCTTTGCGAAACTCAGGCAGCAGAGTGATGTCCACCAGCCGGATCTCCCGCGGCCGGCGATGAACGTAGAGCCGTCCCGCGGGAACGCCGTCCACGAGGATGATGTCGAACTGCGCCCCCTCGTAGTGGTCCTGATACCAGGCGTGCTGGGCGTTGAACTGCTGCTGGACGAAGGTGTCCTTCTGCTCGGCCGTCCAGTCCATCACCATGGCGAGCTCCTCCTCCCGGGTGCTGTGGTAGACCCGAAGGAGGAGCTCCATGTCGTCCGGCGCGATGGGCCGGAAGGTGACCTCCGCCGCTCTCATCAGCGTTCACTCTAATCTTATTTCAATACATGCAACCAACAGACGCTTCTCCCGGACCCCCGCCTGGCGGAAGAAGCCCGGGAGAAGCCGCGCTCGAAGATCAGGTTCGCGGAGGGTACACGCCCTGGAGGGCGATACAGAAGTTGAGGGTCAGGTATGGCTGCATGTCGTTGTGCGGCTGGTCACCGCCGGCGGGCGTAACGGCATTGTCGTTCATGTTGGCGGGCGCCGGTGTCGGGCTGGCCGGAACGTATGGGCCGCTCGTCCCCTGTACGCGGGCGATCGAGTTGCCGATTGGGGCGGTGCGGTTGGCCGGGGCCGGCAGAGACATCATCGTGTGCGAGTGGGCGGGAATCTCCGACTCGAGAAGGGTAACGGTCTCAGAGCCACCGGTCTCACCGAGGTCGTGCAGGGAGAGGCCCGGGCCCTGCCCAGGGTGCATCGGCACGTTGCCCTGCATATTGGGCAATGCAAAGTTCGACTTGCCGTCCCCCCCGTAGGTGGTCCCGAGGAGGGAGAACAGCGCCGTGTTCTGACTGAGCGGCAGGATCTGGCCATCGCAGAACGCCCATCCCTTGGGCGCGAAGTTGAACGGGAAGATGCGGATCTCGGCGACGAAAGGATCCATGGCTCTCTCCTATGTCTGTGACGGGAAGATCCCGAACAGCGAGATAATGAAGTCAACACAGAGATACGGCTGGAAGTTGTTGTGCGGCTGGCTTCCCCCGGTCGATGAGCAGGTTCCAGGGGCCATCGCCACGGTCGGCGCAGAATTGGTGAACTGCGTGAGAGTCGTGGACTCCGCCAGAACGTCGTTGAGCGGGCTGTTGTCCAGCCCGGTCGAGGAGGTTCCGAGGAAGGCGTGGGAGTGCGCCGGAATCTGGCTCACGGTCAGGGTCACGGTTTCAACGCCCCCCGTCTCGGCCAGTGTGAATCCGTTTCCAAAGTGCATCGGCACGCGGCCGCGCAGGTCGGGGAGTGCAAACGTGCTCTGACCGTCGCCCCCGTAGGTGGTGCCGATGAGGTTGAACAACGTCTCGTACTCGGAAATAGGAAGCAACTGTCCTTCACAGAACATCCATCCCGCGGGAGCGAAGTTGCCGGCGAACATGCGGATTTCTCCAACGTAAGGCTGTGCCATGTCTTCGTCCCCTTTTAGGTCTGGCTCGGAAAGATGCCCTGCAGCGCAATACTGAAGTTCAGCACCAGGAACGGTTGCATGTTCAGGTGAGCCTGCGATCCGCCGACGTTGGCCAGAGATCCAGCGGCCAGTGCGCCGAGATTGTTGTCGGCCGCATGATATGGCTGTTTCAGCGACTGGCCGAGATAGTTTGCTGCCGGAGTCGGCTGCGTTCCATCGACCGCCGCGGCAATGGCCGTGTGGGTGTGGGTCGGCAGCTCTGAGATCGAGAGGGTGTGGGCCTGCTCTCCTCCCCGTTCCCCCAATGTGTGGCCGCTACCCATATGGATCGGCACCCTTCCCTGCAGATTCGGCAGTCCGAAGTTGACCCTGCCGTCACCACCATAGGTGGTACCCAGGAGCGAGAAGAGCGCCTGGTTCTGGTTGATTGGCAAGAGCTGCCCATCACAAAGCGCCCAGCCTTTGGGGGGAAAGCCGAAACTCATGATCCGAATCTCGCTGAGAAATGGTTCTGCCATCTTGACCTCCCTCTAATTATCCGAACGTATGTTCGGGCCGGGAGCGTCCGTAGACGCTCCCGGTTACCCTTTGAACTTATGGGATCGAGTTAACGGCAACGGCGGTGAGCTGGACACCTCCGAAGTTGGTGATGTCTGCCCCCGCCGTACCAGCGGCTTGGGTGGTGGAGATCTCGGTATTTGCGTTGGCATGTCCGCCAAAGTTGAAAAGCTTCGCCACTGCCCCGGACGCGGCGATTCTGTAGTACAGCCACGGTGCATTGCCGTCGAACGTCGGGTAGTCGGCGCAGCCACCGGTAGGAAGCGTGTTCCCGTGGATCTCCGCGTTGATCTGCGCCGGTGAGCCTTGATTGTCCGCCGCAACGTAGATGGCGCCGAGCGAGGTGCTCGATGGGTCGTCGGTCCTGGGACTATTGCCGGTGATCAAGAGGTCCGTCACCGTAATCGGCTGACCGGTCGTCACCGGACCGAGGGCCTCGATGTCGATGGCACGCGAGCCGGGGGTCTGCCGGACGACGTTGTTGACGATGGTCACGGTGTTGGTCGTCTTGCCTTGCAGGAAGACACGGATGCCGGGGCCGAGGGTCGTTCCCGAGCCGCTCACGGCTCCGTTGCCGATTTGGTTGCCATCGATACGGACTTTCATCGTGCCGCCGGTCGCGCTCGACGACGTGAAGACGTTGATGGCCGGCCCGCCGTTTCCGGTGATGGTCAGGTTGTTCATGATGCGCGCGTACATCTGCCCCGCACCACCACCACCGCCCTGGTCGATGTCGATGGCCGTGTTTCCGGCGTTGTTGGTGAAGGTGCAGCCGCTGACCGTCACTGTACCTGTCGCCGGAGCGCCGACGCCGTCGCCGACGACTGAGTTGTCGTTGGATTGCACTTGCAGGCCCGAAGACGCATTGCCCGAGAAGGTCACGCCCGAGAACGTCGCCGTTTTCAAGGTGGACGTATGCGTCATGCCGACCTGGATTCCGCTGTTGGTGGCACTGCTGCCGTAGGTACCACCGGTGACCGTGAGCGAGTTCGTAACAGTGGTGGAGCTGACAGTTCCCCCGAAGAACAGGTTGGTCACATGCGAGCCGGTCACCGTGTCATTGGTGAACGTCGCCGTACCGCTGACGTCTAGCAGCTTGATGCCGTGGTCTACGTTGGCGGTCGTACCGTTGTTGAGCACCGAGGAATTGGCGAGCGTGAACCCGGCCAGAGTCGTTCCGTTGATGCCCAGGTGCGTGTTGTTCTTGATGGTCATGGACGAAAGACTGACGATCCCTGTGCTCGTCAGCGAAATCCCGTTCGCGGTGGTTTTCTGGATCGTCCCGCCCGAGACGGTCAAGCCGCCCGAGGAGCCGGTGTTGTTCAGCAGGATGCCATTCGCCGGACCAGAAGCGGCCGTTCCCGCCGACACACTGGCGAACTTGAGCCCCGACGCCCCGATCGTCGTGTTCGCCACGTTCACCGCGGTGCCTGTCGTCGTCACCACCGTGCTGCTGGTATCGGTCGCCATCACCGTACCGCCGCCGGTCGCCGTGAAGGCGTCGTTGGCGCCGGTGGTCAGGCTGATCGTTTTGGTGAAGCTGATCGTCGAGCCACCGTTGTTGTTGAGGAAGATGCCGGTGCCGGTGTCAGTGATCGCGCCGTTGAAGGTCGTCGAGCCGCTGCCTTTGCTGGTGACCGAGATCGAGCGGCCCGCCGAGTTGTTGATCGTGCCGTCGTAGCTGATCGTCGCCGAGCCGGCGTTGACGTTGAACGCCGTACCGGTCGCGTTGCTGATCGCGCTGCCGCTGCCGGCTGCGAACGTACCTGTGACGGTGTCGAGCGAGACACCTGTCGTCGAGCTGTTCGTGCTCTTGATGCTCGTCGGCTGCAGGTCGATCGTGGCGTTGGTGACGTCCACCGCCGGGCCGCCGATGGCCTCGAAGATGGCCACCCCCGTGCCCACGGTCACCCGCGTGCCGGTGCCGGCCCCGGTGTTGACGGCGCCCGTGCCGGTGATCCGCACGCCAGCGCCGCCATCGGCGAAGACGTCGAGGTCGGTGAAGGCGAGGTCGCCGGAGACGCCGGACAGCACCATGCCGGCCCCGCCCACGCCGTTGCCCGAGGCGCCGATCACCGTCGTGCCGCCGGAGACCTGGTCGTAGGCAACAGTGCTTGGCACCGCATCGAACTTGGCGCCGGTGATCGAGATACCAGTTCCGAGCGTGTTCTGGTGAACCGTGTTGTTCGCAAAGCCGGTAATCGTGATCGAGCCACCGCCCGAGGAGTCGACGAAGACGCCGGCGGCGCTCGAAGTGATGTTCGTGTTGTTGCTGAAGGATAGCCGCAGCGCCGCCCCGGCTGCGGCTGTCCGCGCGTCGAAGGCGTTGCCCACGTGGCTCGCCGCAGTCGTCGTCCAACTGTTGCCCTGTACGTCCAGCGTCAACGTGCCGCTGGTGCCGGCGTTGAGGTTGATATCCATCCCTTCGGTGCCGGCGCTCCGGACGATATTGTCCTTGATCAACAGAGCGGCGGAGGCCGGAAGCGCTACCCCGGTCGTCAAGTCAATCGCGTTGGCGCCACCGGAAAGGCTGAGACCGACGATTTCGACGGGGACCACGTCCGTCGCCGAGACGGCGTTGTTGCCGGCGCCCGACTTATCGATCAACGGCCGATTGCCGGGGACGGCTGTCACGAGGTTCACATTCGTCGGGGCCGGGGTTCCGTTGAAGGTGACCGCCGCGGCCGGAATCGTCACCGCCAGCCCTGCGTGCTCGCCGATCAGATGCTGTCCGCTCTTGAGAAGGATGCCGGCGCTCTGCCCGGTGGACGTTCCGTCTCCGAGGTAGACGAAGATGTAGTCGTTGAGGCTCGATGCCGTCTCCGCCTCCGTCAGGGTGTCGAACGGGTCGTGCGACCGCCCGAGGCCGCCGGCCGCGGCGTTGTTCTTTACGTACCACACCCGCTCGAAGCGTCTGAGCGTCACCGTCCCCGTGGCACCGGCGGGTGCCGGCGTGCCGTTGTCCTGGATGGTGTATTGGAAGCTGTCGGTGGCCGCCGTGTCTCCCGCTTTCGGCTTGTAGCTGAACCGGCCGTTGGATTCCATGACGACCGTGCCGCCGTTGGCTGTGGTGCAGGTCGGCGAGTCGCCGAAAGGCGCGGTGATGTCGGCGCAGCCAACGATCCCGGTGACGGTGATGGCGTTGCCTTCCACCGGGTCACTATCGTTGTTCAGCACGCCGAAGGTGCTCCCCGTGGTCGCGAGCACGGCTGGCGTCGAACCCGCTCCGAGATCCACCCGCAGCTCGGTGTTGCCGATGTAATCGAAGGTGTCGCTGCCCGCCACCGGGGGATCGTTGACGCAGATCACCGACACCGACACTGTCGCGATGGAGCCGCCCGGCGTCAGCGTGTAGGTGAACGTGTCGAACGTCCCCGGCGGGTTGTTGCAATAGTTCGCGTTCGGCTTGTAGGTCAGGCCCGTGCCGCCCCCCGTGACCACCACCACGCCGTTCGCCGGCTGCGTCACCGCAGAGATGCTCTTCGGGCCGCCGTCGACGTCTGTATCATTCGCCAGCACGGGGATGGCTGTGGCCGGATCGTCCTCGGTCACCGTGGCCGAGTCATTGACCGCCACCGGCGGGTCGTCTACACAGGTCACCGTCACCGTCACCGTCGTCGAGGAGCTACCCGGCGTCAGCGTATAAGTGAAGGTGTCCGCAGGACCCGAGACGCTGTTGCAATAGTTCGCGTTCGGCGCGTAGGTCAGGCCCGTGCCGCCGCCCGTGATCACCACTACGCCGTTGGCCGGCTGCGTCACCGAGGCGATGCTCTTCGGGCCGCCGTCCACGTCCGTGTCGTTCGCCAATACGTTGATCGCGTTGGCGCCCGAATCCTCTACCACCGTCGCCGCGTCCGCCACCGCCACCGGCGGATCGTCCACGCAGGTCACCGTCACCGTCACCGTCGTCGAGGAGCTACCCGGCGTCAGCGT
>JAJKHS010000094.1 GCA_021154885.1 Thermoanaerobaculum sp. | reverse complement strand
TCCAAGCCGTTACCCGCGAAAGCCCGAGGCCGCCCCTACTGAGCGCTCCGGCCTACCAGAGGCTCCCACTACCTGCGGAGTAGGCCGGTAAACAGATACCTTCCGCTCAGCATTTCGTAGAGCAGGAGACCGAAGGAGAAAAGGTCGGAGCGAGCATCGAGAGGTACGCCCTTGGCCTGCTCGGGCGACATGGAACGAAACGTTCCCATCACCCGGTGATCCGTGGTCAGGGCGGCTTCGCCTTCGAGCCGCTTGGCGAGGCCGAAGTCGAGGATCTTGGCCTTCCCCTCGGCCGTGATCATCACGTTTTCGGGCTTCGGCCGGCAGGTTCGCCAGGAGGGCCCGCTCACCCACGCGCTGGACGTCGGGATGGGCGAGGACCGTCAGGCCCGGGACCAGCAGAGAGGCGACGGGAGCCGCGCCTCCGCTGTCCCCACGAGTCTCGGCCTGCAGCAGATGCCGCAGAGCCTCGCTGTCGTTCGGCACAGGGTGGAGTTTACCGCCAAGCCGGCGCTTGAGGAAGCGCTGCAAAGCGGATCGCCTCCCGCTCGGCCGCGGGGAATCGTGTATACTCTGACCGCGAAGACCTTGAGCTCCTCTCGCGGCCGCGAACCGGCTTCCCGCCGGCACGCCGGCGCCAAATCCTCCTGCAACGTTCCAGGCCCGGCTGAAACGGCGAAAAAGCCGCTGAAACAATGTTTCACGGCCTGTACCAGCTTCAGACGGCTTTGAACAATGTTCTACGGCGTTTTTCACCCGCTTTCGCCGTCGAACAATGTTTCACGGCTTTTTCCACCTTTTCCCGGCGCCAAACAATGAAAAAAGCCGTAGAACATTGAAAAAAGCCGGGAAAACCCGGAAAAGCTCGCCGGAGGCCGTTCGAGCCCGATCCGTTCTGCTTCAGCTCTCCGCAGGCTGTGAGAGGAGTATACAACGGCCAAAAGACGATGGTGGAGTGGTTTTCGGAGTTTTGGAGAGGTTTTCGCCGGCGGCGGATGCCATGGGATAGACTTACGGGTCATGAACCGCGCTCTGAGGCTTGCGGGCCTCATCCTGCTGCTGGCCGCCCTGCCCGCGGCGGCGGGGCTCGAGGACGATCTCAATGCCCGCTGGCGGGGCGGTTTCGTCGTGGTGAAGCTCGCCCTCGCTTCCAACTGCGACTCCTTCTACAACGACAACGACCTGGTGGGCTCGCGGGTGGACTCCAGCGCCAGGCGCCGCTTCGGGGCGGGCGAGCTCGCGCGCGTCGAGCGCATCGGCGTCAAGCGTGACCGTGTCGACGTCTTCCTCGACCTCGCCGAAGGGGTGCTCGAGGAGAGCCACGACGGGCCCTTCACCCTCTACGAGCCGCGGACCTGCAAGGTGCAGCTCAAGGTTCCCACCCCGGACCCGCGGGGAACCACCCTCGTCAACAACCTTCTCTCCCAGCTCCTGGAGCTCCACGCCGACGCTCGCGAGGCCGAGTCCTCGCCATCGTGGAACCGCCGGCGGCGCGAGCCGTTCCCCAAGGATTACGAAAAGACTCTGGCCGCCCACGAGGCCTGGAAGGCCGAGCAGACCAACGCCGCGATCCAGACGAAGATGGACGAAGCGATCGAGGAGGCCTCCCGCATCGGTGAACGGGTGCACTCCGACCATGACTACCTCGATGGCTTCGCCGCCGGCATGGACAAGGTGCGCGACCGCACCTCCGGCGATTGTGGAAGCCTCTTGAACGGCTACTTCAGCCCCTCTTCCGGCGGCGGCGGCAAGAGCTCGGAGTGGAAACGCGGCTACGAGGATGGCCAGCGCCTCGGCCATGACCTCGACCTCCTCCGGCGGCTGCGAAGCTGCTTCGTGCCGGTGCGGTAGCCCTCAATCCTCCTGGCGGCCGGGAGCGGGATGCAGGAGCCCGCTCTCGGCCGCAGGCCTTCAGGATCTTCTCAGGGGCACGCGAAGGCGCTGGTATCGGCGAAGGTCTGGAAGAGGGTGCCCTTCGTGCTCGTGTAGTTCTTCACGGCGCCCGTCGTGGTATCGGTGACCTTGATCGCGACGCCCACGTCCGTGAGGCCGCCGGCGAAGACCCACCACTTGTTGAAGGGGGGCACGCAGGCGTTGAGGACTTTCAGGATGATCTCGATATTGCCGGGATTGAAGAAAGTGAATTTCACGCTCTGCGAGCTCTCCAGGACGACGCTCCCGGGGCCCGTGCCGTTGCCCGGTGTCGCGTCATAGGTGACTTCCACCTTGAACCGGTTCGCGAGGCAGGCCGCGGTGGTGGTCGGCACACAGGGGAGCACGGCCGGCACGAGACCCGAGGCGAAGTACTCAAACTGTCCGTCGGGGGTCGGGAAAAGCGCGAATCCTTCGGACGTCAATCCTCCCCCGAGGTTCGCCGCGTCCGCGGAATAGAAGCCCACATCGGTCGAGATCCACAGCCTCCCGGCCGCGAACGACATCGCGTACGGCGAGACTCCCAAGCTCGCGGTAAAGACCGGGGTCTGGGCGAAGGTGCCGGGAGTGATCTTGTCCAGGAAGAAGTGCTGCCGGGGAGTGTCACCATTCAGGTCCGAGTAGTAGAGGCTGGAGTCGGCCGAATTCCAGGCAATCGCCCCGAATTGAGCGCTGTCGAAGGTTCCGCCGTGAGCGTCGAGGGCCTTGACCACCGTGGGAGCGGCCGTCGTCGTATTGAGCGTCAGGAGCGAGTGAAGGTGGGCCCCTCTGAAGTCGTCCGTGAGAGCGTAGAGAGTTCCTGCGTCGTCGAATGCGATGTCGACGACGATCTCGCCGGTGATCTTGCCGATCGTGGTCTCCTGGCCGGTCACGAAGTTCACCGTCCCCAGGTAGGAGCTGGCGAAGTCCGTCCCCGTGACGAAGATCGCGCCGCTCCCCGGCTGGCGGGCGATACCGTTCACGAAGCCCACCGCAGAGAAGGTGGCATCAGGGTTGAGGAAGGTCGCGACGGAGAGGAGTTTCCTGGGATTCGTGACGACGAGGTCGCCGAAGAGGCCCACCGCCTGGAAAGGAGTCGGGGGGGTCGCCTTCTCGATCGAGGTTTCCCAAACCGGGCGCTGGATAGGCAGCGGCAGGGGGACGCCCGAGGAGGGCGAGGCCGGGAGCGCGAGAAGGGCGGCAAGGGGGAGCGCCTTGAGACATGAGGGGCAGATCGTTCGCTTCATCATCTTCATCCTCCTTAAAAAAATAAAAGCTGGACCGGGTGCCGCCTTTCGCCTTCGCTGTCTATCTGTATGCACACCTGCTCCGGGCTCTGAGTCGGATGGTGGAATGCTACTCCGCTCGGCGAGGAAAAGACAGGGGGTGTGCCACAATCGGCCCGTTGCCCTTGGGAGGAGGTCCGGCCATGCGTGAGCCCCGTCAGCGCTCGATCCCGGCGACCCTCGCGGTCGCTCTCTTTGTGCTGGCCGGCGCGCCGGCAGGCGCGGCGGTCCAGACCAACACGCCCGGGGCCGCGAACCAGGCGACCGCCTACGTCGACGACCTCGAGCTGGTCCAGGCCACGGGCGGCCCGCCACCCGGCGGTCCGGTCACGGTGACCGTCGATCCCAACCTCGACCGGCGGCCGATCAATCCGTTGATCTATGGCGTGAACTGGGCAGGGCAGACGGAGCTCGCCAGCGGTGCCTATACCGCCAACCGGCGCGGCGGCAACGGCACGACGCGCTACAACTGGATTTTCGATACGTCGAACCGGGCCTTCGACTACTATTTCCTCAACATCAACGAGGGCGGCGCGAACGGCGCCGCGGCCGACAATTTCGTCGCTCCCACGCTCGCCGCCGGCGCCGCGGTGGTGATGACCCTGCCGATCGATCAGGTGGCGAAGTCGGCGGCGCGCCTCCCGGGTTTCTCGACCACCAAGTATGGCCTGCAGACCGATACCGAATGCAGCTTCAACCCCGGCCTGCCGGGCTGCGCGAACAACGGCAACGGCGTGTGCGATCCCAACGTGAACTTCACCAACTGCCCGGGGCCGGTGCGTTGCTGCAACCCCGCCGGGTCGCCCGTGCCCGGCGCGACGAATTTGCGCTACATCGCCGGCAACAGCCCGGCGGACACCTCAGTGCCGGTCGACCTCGCGACCCATGTGGGCGCCTTCGCAAGCCACCTGGTCAGCCTGTTCGGCCCCGCCGCGACCACTGGCGTGCGGTATTACAACCTCGACAACGAGCCCATGCTCTGGAACAGCACGCACCGCGACGTCCACCCCGCGCCGCCCGGCTACGACGAGGTGTGGACGAAAGGACTGGCGGCGGCAACGGAGATCAAGAGCCGCGACGCCGGCGCTCAGATCCTGGGACCCGATACCTGGGGATGGTGCGATTTCTGGACTTCGGCCAAGGACGCCGCCGCCGGCGACTGCCTCAACGGACCGGACCGCGTCGCCCACGGCAACCTGCCGTGGCCCGCCTGGTACATGCAGCAGTCGTGCGCCCACCGGCTCCCCACGGGCCATCCGGCGGCCGGCCACCTGCCGGTCGACTGGCTCGACATCCACTTTTATCCGCAGGGCAACGGCGTCGCCGGCCTGTCCGGCGATCCATCCGTGGAAGACGACGCGGCGACCGTGGCCGCGCGCCTGCGTTCCCTCAAGGAGCTTTACGATCCAGCCTGGATCTCGGAATCCTGGATCGCCGACGGCGCCGTCAAAGTGGTTCAGCTCATTCCGCAGATGCGCGCCTGGCGGGATACCTACTGCCCGGAGATGAAGCTCGCCGTCACCGAGTACCGGTGGGGGAAAGACAACACCCTTTCCGGTGCGCTGGCGCAGGCCGAGGCGCTGGCCATCTTCGGCCGCGAAGGGCTCGACATGGCCCTGCGCTGGGTGGCGCCGCCGGCCGGCAGCCTGGCGGAGGACGCCTTCCGCCTCTACCGTGACTACGACGGCGCGGGCGGGCAGGTGAGCGGCGACACCGTGCGGGCGACGTCGAGCGACGTCGACGGCGTGGGCAGCTACGCCGTCCGCGCCGTGAACGGCAAACTGTTCGTCCTGCTCTTCAATAAAGATACCGTGACCCGCGACGTCACGGTGACCGTGAACGGTGACGTCACCGGCACCGTCGACCTCTGGCGCCTCGACGGCGCGGGCCTCACCGGCGCCGGTTCACTCCCGAGCACGTCGACGAGCTTCGCCACCACGCTGCCAGCCCGCAGCGCCACGCTGGCCCGCGTCCAACTCGCGGCGAACCTGAGCCTGATCTTTGCGGACGGCTTCGAAACCGGCAACACGTCGAAGTGGACGCCGTGACGAGCCCGGCTCCTCCCGCTCCGCGAGGGCCGCGAAATCTTTTGCCTGGGATCGACACAGGGAGGATGAACCCTAGAGTCGCAACTGCGAAAGGAGAGCATCATGCCCACATCAGCCCAGGCGCAACCGGCCACCGCGCAGCTCACCGAAGCCAACCACTTCGAGCTCAGCAACGGCTCCCTCAACATCACCTACACGGCCAGCGACCTTCTCGGCAGGCCGCACCTCAGCTACCAGGACGGCAAACAGACGCGAACCTACACCGGAGATCAGATCCGCCAGGAGGAGACGGCCCTCGGCCAGCTTTTGAGCGTCGCCGACGTGGCGGTCGACTTCGTCACTCAACGTTTCACCCTGGTGCTGCCGAAGGTCCTCGTGGCGCTGGGCAAGGCGGAGAAGCTCTCGACCTTCGTGGTCTTCGAAAACGGCGGCCAGGTCGCGCGTCCGCCCCAACCCGGCCCGGTCGAGACCTATTCCGTCAAGAACCTCCGCGGCAAGGCGAGCCTCGTGCTCAACTGAAACGACGTGGCCCTCTAAACCTCTCGACGTTCTCCGTCGTCCTTGTCGTTGAGTGACCCATCAGGGGCTGATCCCGGATGGATGACGAGGAGAGCGTTGGTATGCAGCCCAAACAGATCGATCAGAGTAGAGCACGGCGTCTGGCCCGGCTGGGCGCCTGGAGTCTGGGAGCCGTCGTCGCCCTGTTCCTCGGCGTGGCCCCCGCCCTCGCCCAGACCTCCGAGGCCGGCTGGATGATCCTTGCCGGCAGGTGGAGCAAGGGGGCGGCGGATACCCCGGCGTGGTTCGACCTCGCCGGCTGGCGTCTCGTCACCAGGTTCGACGGCCCGGTGCCGCGGGCGATCCTCGATCCGGACCCGAGTCCCTGGTACCCGGTGGCCGGCGACTTCGATGGCGACGGCGTCGACGAGGTGATGATGTTCAACCGGCAGACCTGGGAGGTGGTGCCGGCGTCCAAGGGCCCGCTCACCGTCACCGTCGACCCGCAGCCCACGCCGTGGGTGCCGGTGGCCGGAAACTGGGACGGCAAGGGGATTGCCACCCTCCGCGTCTTCGATCTTCGGGACGGCTCCCTCCACAACCTCGCCGAACGCCTCGGGGTCGTCCGCTGGGACCCCGATCCGAGTCCGTGGCGCCCGCAGGTGGGGAACTTCGACGGTCGCGGTGTGGACACGGTCGCCCGTTGGCGCCTGGACGAGAAGGACGCGGCCGGCGCAGAGTGGGTGCAGGTGGTGGGCGACTGGAACGGCTCCGGCATCGACACCCTCGGCGCCGTCTCGGCCACCACGGGTGAGCTGGTGGTCGCGGACAAGGTGGCACTCAAGTCCGCCATGAGACCCGATCCAATCTCTCTCGACGTGGTGATCAACGGCGGCTGCTACACGACCACGAAGAACTACGGCGAGTCGGTGCACGTGGTGAACATCGGTGGCGCCTGCATGTGGATCGTCATCGCCACCTGGGAAGAGTGGAGCTGCTGCTCCCTGACGCCGGCGGGTGGGTCCTACGCCTGCGGCAAGAAGCTGCGGATCAAGAGCTCGGTCACGACCGGCCATTGCTGAGCGGGCAAGGCTCAACAAACCTCCTTTCGTCGTGTCTCTTGCAGAGAACACGAAAGCTTCGCCACGGCGCGCCCCCTCCGGCGGGAGGCTGGGAGTGGGCGCGCCGCCGGCAGCTCTCAAAAAGGAGGGATTGATGAGATATCGCTGGTGGATTGCGGCTCTGACCACGATGGCCGTTCTCGGGCTGGCCCTGCCTTCTCAGGCGGGGGTCAAGAACCTGTTTCACCCGAAGAAAAAGCAGGAGAACAAGGAGGTGATGCTTTCTTGCATCCAGCAGAAGGCCTGGTTGGCCTATTTCAAGAATGCAAATGACGTAATCTCTCCGACTCGGGACACGATGAATACAGACCACGACGACGACTGGCTGGGCCTTCGTTTCACCGACTATGACGGCCCCCGCATTCGGCTGGGTGTGCTGAAGGTGATCAACAAGTCGGCCGAGACGGAGGAAAACGGAGACAGCGGGCGAATCGCAGTCAACGTGGCGGGAATTCAGGAGATGCTCACCGTCTCTCTGTTCAACACCAAGCGATTCGACGTCGTCGAGGAGAAGCGGGCGGCCGAGATCAAAAAGGAGCAGACCCGCAAAGACGTGATGGCGCCGAGCCCAAACACAATTATGCACGAGGGTAAATTGCTGGACGCACAGTACCTGGTCTACGGCACGGTCAACGAGTGGACTCCGAACCGTGGCAAGAAGAGCATGGCGACGACCACCGGCGGCGGCGGCGCCCTTGGTGGCCTGAAGAAACACCTTGCCGACCTCACCGGCGTTGGAGGCGTGGGTGGCACCAAGCAGGAGGCCGAGGTGGCGATCACCTTCGTCCTCACCGACGTCGCCAACGGCCAGAATCTCTTTACGACGACCGAGAGAGCACGCATGGGAGAGTGGAGCCTCAAGGTCGTCGGTGCTGAGACTGGAGGAACAGAGGAGAAGACGCCCGTCAGCTACGCCGTCCGCGCCTGCGCCAACAAGGCGGCGCTCAAGATCGCGGCCTTCCTTCGCGACCGTAAATGGATCGGCAGCGTGGTGGACGTCAAGAAATCTGCGATTTACATCAACGCAGGGAGTCAACAGGGAATGGCGCCAGACACGCTGCTGTCGGTTTTCACCGTCAAAGGGATCGTCAGAGACACCGAAGGGCGCATGATCCTGGGCGAGGACCTGAAGGGGATCGGCACGATCAAGGTCGACACCGTCCAGCCGGGCTTCTCCATCGGGCATATTGAGATCGGATGCAAGGGAATCAAGAAGGGCGACCGCGTCGAGCTCGCCACCAAGCCGGTTCTGCCGCCGCCTCCCCAGGGCTGCAGGGAAATGGATCAGTCCCTGGCGCCCTGAAACTTCGCGCTTTCGTTCGCCGGAGGAGGGCTCGTCCTGCGACGAGCCCTCCTGCTTTATGGGGAGACGGGGACGGGGCGCCCGTCCAGTGTCACAAGTTTGAGGCTGAACTGCTTGCTCCCCAACTTCGGCGCCTGGAAATCGAAGGTGCTACGGGAGGATTCGTTGGGGGCGAGATCGAGACGCGGGTTGGAGTCCGGCGACGGCAGACTGAATCCCAGAATCGAATAGCGCTGTCCCCCGTCCGAGAGGAACGATCCCTCCCCGTCGAAGGTCACCGAAAGTCTTTTCTGGCTGCTGGTGTTCTTGAAGGCCACCGTCACATGGATCGATGCAGCCTGAGGCTCGATCGCGACCACCTGCGCCGAAAGGCTGGAGAGATCGGCGGTCGGAGCCGGGGCCTTTAAGGCGGCTTCCACGGCGGGCGTGGAGGCGACAGGAGGAGGTGTTGACGGCAAGGGGGCCTTCGGCTCGGCTCCTCCGGTCAGGGTCGAATCCTTTTTCTCGGCGGAGCTGTTTCCTGCCGGATGGTCCTTACCGGTCACTTTGGCCGGGCGCTTGCTCTTCCCTGCGTTGGGGTCGATCGGGGTTTCGGTCGTCAACTGCGTGCTGCCACCCGCGGTTTTCCCATCCTCAAGTTTCGGCGGTTGAGTACCGGATTTCGGGATCGCGACGTAGAGGACGCCCACCAGCACCGCACCGGCGGCCGCGCCGGCCACGACTTTGATCCCCGGCCCACGCTTGGGAGAGGCTGGGGCGATCTGCACCGGAAGAGGAGGCGGCGGCGCTACGGGAGCTTCTACCGCGGGCTTCACCGCCTCTTGCGGTTCCGCCGGCCTGGCCACGAAGACGTTGCCGTCGGGCATGCGGAGGAAAAGCACGGGCGTCGCCCATTCGAACCCTTCAGGTTTCGCGGAGTGGATGGCCTGCCGCCCCTCGGTGAGCGCCTCGTCGATCGAATCGCCGCGCGCCAGATGCCGGTAAAAGGCGGTGCTGAAGCCGATGGCGGCGCGGTCGGAGATCGGCCGCTGCATGGCGACCACGGCGGGGACGCCGCCGAGCACGAGCGCGGTGGCGACGCCGCGGAACGGGCTCGCGCCTCCCTGGTGACCGGCCCGCGCCGTGTTGCAGGCGTTGAGCACCACGACGCCCAGAGAGCGCAGGTCCTTGAGCTTGGTGGCGAAGGCCTTGCCGCTCACCAGGTCCGCAGAGCCGTCCGGCCTTTCGAAGGCGAGCATCCCTTCGCCGCTCGCGCGGTCGAAGGCGCCGTGCCCCATGAAGTGGAGGACGTTGTAGGTGTCCCCCGACAGGGCCTCCCGCACGGCGCCGGCCGAGGCGTGGGCGAGGAACCGCACTTCGACTCCCGTAGAGCTTTGATTCAGCTCTTCGAGGCGTCGCACCTCCTCCTCGAGATCGAGCGGCTGCAGGCTGTGTGGACTGGCGCCAACGGCGAGGATGCGCAGCGGCGGCGTGAACGGGATCGGCTGGGAGGAACGCGGTACGTCGAGATAGCGCACCAGCGACGTCCGGCGGGACAGGGCGAAGAAGTCCTCGGTCTCGCCGTCGCAGAGCAGCTCCCAGGGTAGATCGGCGAGCGCTCCCGTCTCCGCGTCGGTGGGATCGATCTTGATCTTGAGGCGCAACCCCACGTCGGGCGAGATATCGAGCTGGCCGCGAGTCTTGTCGAGCAGCGTGCGGACCTGCCCCTGGAAGACCGAGCGGTAGAGCTCGGTGCCGATCTCGAGCGGCGGTTGAGCCACGAGGACCAGGGCACCGCCCGGCGAGTCGTCGAGCTCACGAGAGCCGCGGGAGATTCCGGAAACGTCGAGGGCCGCCGACCCGGCGCCGGCGACCGAAGCGAGGGAGAATCCGACGCTCCCCTCGCCGCAGGGGGATTTGAGCACCCGGGCGCGGAACCCTCCACGGGAGCTGGTGTCGAGCTGGAGGACGAAGTCTTCGAATCGCACTTGTCCCTCAGACACCTGCCGGCCAGCTTTGTTGAGTCAGACTACGATGCCTGTGAGCTCGCGATATTCCAGTGGAGGGCTCTCCACAGGCGAGCTCCTGCTAGGATTGCCAGGACCGCCGGCCACCTATGAGCACCCGATGATCCCGCACGCAAGCTCTTCACCCGCTCTGTCCGTCGAGCCAGCCACGGCGCAGCCAACGCGGAAGCTGCTCCTGATAAGCGCCGCCGTCACCCTGGCGCTGTACATGGTGCCGTACGGCCGGCTCCTCGCGCGGCCGCTTCTCCTGCTCTCGACTCTGGCTCATGAGATGGGTCACGGGCTCACCGCCCTGTTGCTGGGCGGCAGGTTCCAGCGCCTCGAGATGTGGGCCAGTGGAGCCGGGGTCTCCGACCTCGACCTCGCCGGTTTCGGCAGGGTCCGCGAAGGTCTGACCCTGGCCGGAGGGTTGGTGGGACCCGCCGTCGCGGCGGCCCTCTGTTTCACTCTGGGGAAGACCGGCCGTGGGGCCCGCGGGTGCCTGGTGGGACTGGGGATTCTGCTTCTCGCCGCCGAGCTCCTGGTAGTGCGCAATCTCTTCGGCTTCCTCTTTGCCGGCCTGCTCGCCGCGGTTTGCCTGTTCGCCGGCACCCGGTGCTCGCCGGAGCGCGCGCAATGGATGGTCGTCTTCCTGGGGGTCCAGCTCGCGCTGAGCGTCTTCTCCCGCGCCGACTACCTCTTCACGCGGTCGGCCGGCAATCCGTCCGGCGTCTACCCGTCCGACGTCATGCAGATGCAGCGGGCTCTCTTCCTGCCGTACTGGTTCTGGGGCTTCGTCTGCGGCGCGTTCGCGGTGCTGGTCCTCGTTTATGGTGTGCGTACCTGTTGGGGTCGATAGGGCGGGAGTGTAGAACGCGCTTCAGCGTTACTCCGCAGCACAGTTGTACTGCAGCGTTAATAGCATGTTAATGTTTCGCAACCGTTTTGGTTTTGGCAGTTGCCACATCTTATGGTGTCCTTGTGAAGCGCTAGCGTTGACGCAAACTGAATCTCCGGTCCGGACGCGGGGCGGGCCGGAGGTTTCCTGCCCGGGGGGCAGAGGCGGGCTGTCCTCCGGGTGTTTCTCTGTCCGGCTTGGAGACTCGAAGAAAGGACATCCGGGACAACAGGGACGTCAAGGAGAGAAGACCGGTATCCTTGCCGCGCAGACTCCCGGGCGGGGTCGTGCTAGCATTCGCGCGCTGGATCAACTCTCTGGAGACGACGGTCTATGACGAACGAGCTGCTCTTCGGGTTGTACATCTTCGTGCTGGCCGGCTTCCTCGGCCACTACGTCATCGAGAAGGTGCCGCCCCTGCTGCACACGCCGCTGATGGCGGGCACCAACGCCATCTCCGGCATCTCGCTCGTGGGCTCGCTGGTGTCCGCGGGCGGCGGCTACGGCAAGCTGAGCATGGTGCTCGGCTTCGTCGCCGTCATCTGCGCCACCATCAACACGGTGGGCGGCTTCCTGATCACCGACCGCATGCTGCGGATGTTCAAGAAGAAAACGCCCGCCCGGGGGCCGAAGGCATGAGCGCCTCCCTCCCCTATCTCATCGCGTCGGTCTGTTTCATCCTGGCGCTCCAGGGGCTGTCGTCGCCCACCCACGCGCGGCGGGGCAATCTCGTCGGCGCCTTCGGCATGCTGGTCGCGGTGGTGGGCACGCTGCTCTACGCCCACATCCTGACCTTCCTGTGGATCGGGATCGGCCTGATGATCGGCTCGGCCATCGGCGCCGCCATGTCGATCTGGATCCCGATGACCAAGATGCCGGAGCGGATCGCGCTCTCGCACTGCTTCGGCGGCCTGGCCGCGGCCCTGGTGGGCGTCTCGGAGTACCACCACCGCATGGCCTTCGAGGGGATCGACAAGTTCACCATGGGCGCCCTGGGGCTGGAGGTGTTCCTCGGCTTCCTCACCTTCACGGGCTCCCTGATGGCCTTCGGCAAGCTCCAGGGGCTGATCTCCGGCGCGCCGATGACCTACAAGGGGCAGAACGCGACGAACGTCACGATGTTCTTTGCCGCTCTCGTGCTGCTGGTGCTGCTGGTGCTGGACCCCAGCCGCAGCTTCCTCTTCTATCTCATGGGGGCGCTGGGGCTCGCGGTGGGCGTCCTGGCGGTGCTCCCCATCGGCGGCGCCGACATGCCGGTGGTGATCTCGCTGCTCAACTCCTACGCCGGCATGGCCTCGGCCGCGACCGGCTTCGCCCTCGGCAACTACGTGCTGATCATCGCCGGCGCCCTGGACGGCACCTCGGGCTTCCTGCTCTCGATGAAGATGAGCCAGGCGATGAACCGCTCGTTCGCCAACGTGCTGTTCGGCGCTTTCGGCGCCCAGCCGGACACGGCCGCCGGCGGCGCGGGCGGACCGGCCGCCAACTACAACCTCGCGACGGTCGAGGACGCGGTGGGCGTGCTGACCGCGGCGCAGACGGTGATCGTGGTCCCGGGCTATGGCATGGCGGTCTCCCAGGCGCAGCACGCGGTGCGCGAGCTGGCCCAGAGTCTGGAGGCCAACGGGGCGACGGTAAAATATGCCATCCATCCGGTGGCCGGCCGCATGCCCGGGCACATGAACGTGCTGCTCGCCGAGGCCAACGTCCCCTACGATCAGCTCTACGACCTGGAAGATATCAACGACGAGTTCGCCCGCACCGACGTGGCCCTCGTGGTGGGCGCCAACGACGTGGTCAACCCGGCGGCGAAGAACAATCCCGGCAGCCCGATCTACGGTATGCCGGTCTTCAACGTCGACCAGAGCCGGGCCGTCATCGTCCTCAAGCGGAGCGTGGCCACGGGTTTCGCGGGCATCGAGAACGACCTCTTCGTGCAGCCGAATACGATGATGGTGCTGGGCGATGCCAAGAAGACGCTGCGCGAATTCATCGCCGGAGTGAAGGAGGAGGCGGCGTAGGCCCGAGCCGAATTCCTGTGGGCCTGTTTGGTGCGGTAGGAGCCGCGGCTGGCATGATGCCTCCCTGCGGAAGAGAGCAGAAAAGGAGGGTGCAATGGCGCTTCTAACGGGATCAGTGGATGGGACCATGTTTTCGCCTATAACCGTGGTCTATCCGTTGGCTGTCGACGGCACCATGACGGTTTTCAATTTCGGGCCGGGCGGGATGAGCCTCCAGATAGGAGCTTTAACATTCTTCATCAATGCCGGCAATTCCGCCGTTTTCTCCATCCCCAAAGGTACCGCGGTGCAATACGGAGTAGGCGTGGCGGCAGGAAACTGGCAGTTGGCCGTGCCTGATTGATCCGGTCGCCGGCATGATCATCCGCTCGGCCCGTCCTGAAGACGCTGCCGCCATCGCCGCCCTGGCGACCCAGCTCGGCTATCCCAGCCGTTCCGAGGAGGCCGAGGCGCGGCTGCGGGACGTCCTCGCCCGGCCGGACGCCGCGGTGCTGGTGGCAGAGGACGAGGACGGCGCGGTGATCGGCTACGGCCATGTCTTCGGGGCTCACCGGGTGGACGCCGATCCCTTCGCCGAGATCGGCGCGCTGGTCGTCGACGAGAGCCGCCGCAGCCGCGGGACGGGCGCGGCCCTGGTCGCAGCCCTGGAGGCCTGGGCGGCGGAAAAGGGATACCGGGAGCTGCGGGTGCGCAGCAACGTCGTGCGCGACCGGGCCCACGCCTTCTATGAGCGCCTGGGATTCGGGCGGGTGAAGAGGCAGCAGGTGTTTGCGCGGGCGATCCCAGGGCACGGGTCTTGAATCGCAGCATGCCAGGGCGGGTCGAGCCCCCAACCTGCCGTCCAGACCCGCCCCTACCCTAAGCTCCAGGAATCCTGGTGGACGACAAATCCCCCCTCGCCTTCCTCTTCGGCCCCGGCCCCACCGGCAAGGGCGGCGCCCTCTGGCCGCGGTGGGTCTTCCTGCGGGCCCTGGGGCTGATCTTCTTTTCGGCGTTCTACTCCCTCGCCTTTCAGATCAAGGGGCTCGTCGGGCTGAACGGCCTGCTGCCGGCCGGGGCGTACCTGGAGATGGTGGCCCACGCAGCTCCGGGCCTGCTGCGGTTCTGGTACGCGCCGACCGTCCTCTGGCTGGGCTCCGGCAACGAAGCGTTGATGGCCCTGGTGTGGGGCGGGCTGATCGCCTCGGTCCTCCTGACGCTCAACGTCTGGCCGCGGGGGATGATCGCCGTCTGCCTCGTCCTCTTCCTCTCTTTCATCGGCGCGGCCCAGGACTTTTCCTCCTACCAGTCGGACGGCATGCTGCTGGAGGCGGCGTTCCTCTGTCTCTTTTTCGCTCCCCGGGGCTTCAGGCCGGGATTGGGAGCGGACCGGCCGCCGTCGCGGGCCAGCCTGTTCATGCTGCGCTGGGAGTGGTTCCGGATCTACTTCGAGTCCGGCGTGGTGAAGCTCGCGAGCGGCGATCCGCAGTGGCGGGACCTGACCGCCATGGACCACTACTATGAGAACGGCCCTCTCCCCTCCTGGATCGGCTGGTACGTCCAGATGCGCCTCCCCCACGCCTTCCACGCCGGCACGGCGCTCGCGACGCTGATCATCGAGCTCGGCCTGGTGTGGCTCGCCTGGCTGCCGCGGCCGTTCCGCCTCGCCTGTTTCGCCGTCTGCACGCTGCTCCAGGTTGGGATCATCGTCACGGCCAACTACGCTTTTCTCAATTATCTCGTCCTGGCCTTGGGATTCCTTTTGCTGGACGACGGAGTGTTCGCGCGGCTGCGCCTCCGTATCCCCGAACCCGGGACCGTCCGGCCGGTGCCGCGCTGGCGGCTGGCGCTCGTCGCCCTGGTCCTGGTCTGGATCTTCTACGCCACGCTCGTCCCCTGGATCGCGGCGGGGAGCCCGGCCCTGGCGGCGCCGGCCCGCGCCCTGGAGCCGTTCCGCATCGCCAACCAGTACGGCCTCTTCGCGGTGATGACCCGCGAGCGCTACGAGATCGAGTTCCAGGGCAGCCGGGACGGCACGACCTGGATCGCCTACCCCTTCCGCTACAAACCCCAGGACCCGCGCGAGCCGCCCGGCGTCTTCGCCCCCTATCAGCCGCGCTTCGACTGGAACCTCTGGTTCGCCTCCCTCGGCCAGTTGAGCCAGAACCCCTGGGTCGAGTCCACGGAGGTCCGCCTCCTCGAAGGCAGCCGGGACGTACTGGCTCTCTTCCGCCGCGATCCCTTCACCGGCGCGCCGCCGCCGCAGGTGCGGGCCATCCTCTGGCAGTACGGCTTCACCACCCCGGCCGAGAAGCGGCGGACGGGCCTCTGGTGGTGGCGCAGGGAGATCGGCCTCTACGCGCCGGCGATGGAGCGCACGGCGGACGGGTCGATTCAGGTGCGGTGAAGCCGGGAACGAGTCATAATCGGTCCTTTCAAGGAGGCATGCCATGCCGATGACGGCGAAGACTCTTTCCCGGCGCGGGTTCGTTCAGATCCTCGGCACCGGCGCGGCGGCCGCGGCTCTGCGGCTCCCCGATTTCAAAACCGCGACGGCCGCAGCGGCGACCGCGCCCGCAGTTGACAAGGTGGTGCGGCTGAGCTCCAACGAGAACCCGTACGGCCCCTCCCCCGCCGCCTTCGACGCCATGCGCGACGCCTTCCGGCTGGCCTGGCGCTATCCGGACGAGCACGTGGACGCCCTCGTGGCGGACCTGGCGAAGCTCCATGGCGTGGGCACCGACCACATCCTGGCCGGGGCCGGCTCGAGCGAGATCCTCAAGATCGCCGCCGCGGCCTTCACCGGCCCCGGCAAGCCGGCGGTGACCGCGGACCCGACCTTCGAGGCCCTCGCCCGCTATGCCAGCAAGGGCGGCGCGCCGGTGGTGAAGGTGCCTCTCACCGCCGACTACCGCCACGACGTGCCGGCCCTGCTGAAGGCCGCGGCCGGCGGCGGCCTCGTCTACGTTTGTAATCCCAACAACCCGACGGCCACCATCACCCCGAAGGCGCAGGTCCGCGAGCTCATCGCCCAGGCCCCGGCCGGCGCCACCGTGCTGGTGGACGAGGCCTATCACCACTACGCGGACAGCGGCGACTACGAGACGGTCATCCCCCTCGTCCACGACCACCCGAACCTGATCGTGGCCCGCACCTTCTCCAAGATTCACGGCATGGCCGGCCTGCGCCTGGGCTACGCCGTGGCTCAACCCGAGACGCTCGCGCGGCTGCGGGACCAGCAGGCCTGGGACAGCCTCAACATCCTGGTGGTCGTCGCCGCCCGGGCGAGCCTCCAGGACACCGGGCACCTGGAGAAGAGCCGGCGGCTCAACCGCGAGACCCGGGACTGGCTGCGCTCGTCGGTCGGCGGGCTGGGCTACAAGCTCCTGCCCTCCGAGACCAACTTCCTGATGATCGACCTGAAAAAGGACGTGGCCCCGGTGATCGAGGCTCTCAAGGGGCGAGGGGTCGAAGTCGGCCGCCGCTTCGCCGCCCTGCCCGAGTGCCTGCGGGTGACGATCGGCACACGGCCGCAGATGGAGGCGTTCCTCGGGGCGTTCAGGGGGGTGATGGCGTAGGAGACCGCGAAGCGACACAAGGGACAACAGGGACTTCAGGGACACGAAGGATGCCGCCGAGGCTTCCTCGTCCCTGATGTCCTTGTTGTCCCTGCTGTCCCTTAGGTCTTTGCTTCGGCAGCCCCCCAGATCTCCCCCAGCACCCGCTGAAAATTTCCGCCCAGGATCAGCTCGATGGCGTGATCGCTGTAGCCGCGGCGGACCAGCCCCTCGGCGAGGTCGAAGACGCGGCGGGCGGGCGCGAGCCCCTGCACGGCATAGCGGGCCAGGGGCTGGCCGGTGGCGGGATCGGCGGCGTCGAGATCCACGTCGCTGCCGATTCCCACGTGCTCGACGCCCACTGTGCGGGCGACGTGGTCGAAGTGGTTGAGCAGATCCTCCACTGTCGCCGTCCGCCGGGGACTGACGAAGGCGGCCACGGCGGTGATGCCCATCACGCCGCCACGGGCGGCCAGGGCCCGCAGCACCGCGTCCGACTTGCAGCGCGGGTGGGCCACCAGGGCGCGGCAGTTGGAGTGGGTGACGAGCACCGGCCGGGCGGAGAGGGCGATGGCGTCCAGGCTGGTGCGCTCGGAGCAGTGGGAGACGTCCACCGCCATGCCTGCCCGGTTCATGGCCGCGACCACCTGGGCGCCGAATTCCGTGAGCCCCGTGTCCCGCTCCTCGAAGCAGCCGCAGCCGAGGCGGTCGCGGGAGTTGTAGGTGAGCTGCGAAACCCGCTGCCCCAGGGCGTAGAAGCGCGCCACGTCGTCCACCGACCGAAAATGATCGGAGCTCTGGAAGCCCACCACGATCCCCAGCCTGCCTTCCTTGCGGACCTGCTCCAGGTCGCGGGCGCTGGCGATGCGCAGGAAGGAGTCGGCGCGCCGGTCCAGGAGGCGGTTCCACCCCTCCATCCAGCCGAGGGCCGCCTGGTACGGGTTCGGATCGTCGGGATCCACCGCGGGGTGGAACACCCGCACGCCGGAGGCCCGGAGCTTCTGGAGGTCGGAGCCGCCGAAGAGGCTCGGATCGCGCTGCCAGGCGTACAGCCTGGACCAGTCGAGGGTCAGCAGGCCGAGCATGTCGATGACCATCGACCGCCCGACCAGCTCGACGGTGCGAGAGGAGTGCTCGCTCCGTCCGTCGGCGAAGAGATCGTAGCGTCCCCGGTTGATCATCGGACCGGCGAGGACTCCGGTCCCGGCGAGCAAGCCCGCGCGTAAAAATTCCCTGCGATTCACATTCGTCCTGCCCAGAAAGTGGCAGGATTCTACAGGTTGGGTGGGAGAAAGGCTAGAGGTTTTTCAATATGCCTCTTCCCGACTCTCTCTGCGGAGAGGAGGGAAGGGGGGAGAGGAGGGCTCTACCGCCGTTCGAAGCGCAGCTCGGGATTGGCACGGAGCTGCTGCAGGAAGGTCGCGATCTCGCGGGCGAGCTTGGCGGTAGCCCTCTCGCGCTGGGCGGCCCGCTGGAAAAAGAGCAGGGCGGCCAGGGCCTCCCGGGGTACGTCCTGGGCCTGGAAGATGCCCGCCATCTCCAGCGACAACGCCTTGACCTCTTCGGTGCAGCCCTTGCGGGCGTACAACTCCGTCAGCTCGAGGGTGACCAGGGCGGCGTCGAAGGCCATCTTGCGCTCGACGAACTCCTGCCGCAACTCGCGGAGGAGCTCGATCGCCTCGTTCGTGTGGCCCAGGCCGGCGGCGATCCGCCCCTCCGTCCAGCGCAGGCGGATCAGGTCGAGGGGGTTGTCCAGCTCGCGGCAGAGGATCTCGGCGCCCGGAAGCCGGGACTCGGCGTCGGCATAGCGCTCGACGGTCGTCAGGTCCGAGAGGAGGTTGTGCCGCAGGCAGAGGACGAGGCGCGGGTCGCGCTTCATATCCACCATCCCCTCGGCCTGCTCGAGCAGCTCGATCGCCTTCTCGGGCTCGTTCATCTCCGCCAGCGCCAAGGCCTTGGTCACCAGAGCCCGGCCGGCGAGGTGCGCGTCCCGGTGCTCCGGGCGGTCGCTTTGGGTGTGAATCGCATAGATGCGATCGAGCAGTGCGAAGGCCTCCGGGAAGCGCCGCTGGGCGATGCGCAGCGAGGCCTTGAGCTCGAGGATCACCGGCTCGTAGCCGAGGCAGTCGCCGAGTTCCGCCTCTCCCGCCTCCCACCAGGCCTCGGCGATGGCGAACGACTCGTCGGCGCCCCGCAGGTCCCCGAGCACGCGGCGGGCGTTGCCGTCGTGCGCCCAGGCGTAACCGCGGAGTTGATAGAGCCGGCGATCGGTGACCGGCTCGTCGTCCTTCATGAGGTCCGAGATGAGCACCGCGAGCTCCGCCCGCTCCACGGCCCGCCCGGCGTCGACAGCCGCCAAGCGCAGGCTCTCCTGACAGAGGAGCTCACAGAACCCCCAGGCCAGAAAGCGCTGATGGGTGCGGATCAGATAATACTGATCCTCAAAACGATAAGGCTCAAGCTCGCTCCAGAGCTCGCGGGCTTCGGCTCGGGATCTCGCCAGAGCGTTTAAAGAATCGACCATGAATCGTCCTCTCGGGCTTGAAGTCAATTCTGTCTCATCGCTGCCTGCTCTGCCTAGCCGTTCGGATCGAGATGATTCCCGTTGTCGCCATCCGGGGGCGGCGGCGTGGTCGCCGTCGACGGCGGTGGTGGTGGAGACATCACGTCAGACAACACACTCAGCGAACCGGCTAGGCTAGCACCACCACTCCCGGACCAAAGTTTTGCAAGCAAATTCCATACCGCACTGAAAGACACTCCGCCGCGAGAGACCTCGCTCGCGGCGTTGACCTTCCCCGCGGAGCGGTCGAAGGGGCGGGCGTGGATCAACCCGGGAGCCAGAAACGCGGCGATAAGAGCGGCGATCGTGGCGCGACGGAAGGCGGAGCGCATGGCTGTATCTCCTTTGGATGGTAGCGGCTACGCCCGTTGTGCGCTAAGGCTCGAATCAGCCCCTACCGTGTACGCCATTCGTTCCTAGCAATAAGCGGGCCAACTCGTCTGCGAACGCTGTTGCGAGGAACGACGGCTGCCGTCTTCGCTGCCGGCCCCACTGACAAAATATGACACCTCGAAATCACCCTTGGGCTGTAAGATCTACCGTCCGACCCTGAGGTTCGTTCCGGCGTGCGAACCTTCCGCTCATATCTGGTCTACGCGCCAGGAGGCCGGAACGCCCAAGAGGGTGACCTTCCATCGGCTGAAACAGGGGCACTCATCTTGCACCCCTTCGCGGGCTTGGAGTAGAGTGTCGCTTGTGACGACTTTCACAAAGTCCCTTGAACAGCGGGCTCCGCTCGGATATGTTCGCTTGCTGGGAGGCTAGGGGAGGGCGGTTCCCATGCAGATCTTCCACCGCAGCACGAACACGATCGCCAAGGTCAGCATCTTCGGCTCGATCTTCTTCCTGGCGTTCTTCGCCTGGGTTTACTCGACCCTGCTGCGCTCCTCGTACGTGACGGGCCAGGGGGTGGTCAAGAAGCAGCCGGTGCCGTTCAGCCATCAGCACCACGTGGCGGGCCTCGGGATCGACTGCCGCTACTGCCATACCTCGGTCGAGCGCTCCGCCTTCGCCGGCATCCCGCCGACGGAGACGTGCATGAACTGCCACCGCCAGATCTGGACGAACGCCGAGCTGCTGGAGCCGGTCCGGGCCAGCTACCGCGACAACGTCCCGCTCCAGTGGACCCGGCTTAACGACCTGCCGGACTTCGTCTACTTCAATCACTCCGTACACATCGCCAAGGGGATGGGCTGCGTCACCTGCCATGGGCCGGTGAACCAGATGCAGCTCACCTTCCAGCACGCCTCGCTGCAGATGGAGTGGTGCCTGAGCTGCCACCGCGACCCCGCTCAGAACGTACGGCCACGTGAAGAGGTGTTCAACCTCGACTGGCAGCCGCCGGCGGACCCGCGGCAGGCGCGGGCTCTCCAGGCGCGGCTGGTCAAGGAATACAACGTCAGATCCCTGACGAGCTGCTCCACCTGCCACCGCTGAAGACCAGGAGCGAGCGAACCTGATGGACAACCACCAAGGAAAATGCGGCGCCGAGCCGTCCGTCGACCTCGAGGCGGTGCGGGAGCGGCTGCGGACGAAGAAGGGGCCGGAGTTCTGGCGCAGCCTGGATGAGCTGGCAGCGGCGCCCGGGTTCCAGGAGATGCTGCATCGCGAGTTCCCCCGTCACGCTTCGGAGTGGACGGACGGCGTGTCGCGGCGGGGCTTCCTGCAGCTCGCGAGCGCCTCGCTGGCCCTCGCCGGGCTGACCGCCTGCACCCGCCAGCCGACCGAGGTGATCGTCCCCTACGTCAAGCAGCCGGAGCAGCTCGTGCCGGGCAGGCCGCTGTTCTTCGCCACCGCCCTCACCGTGAGCGGCTTGGGCCTGGGCGTGCTCGCCGAGAGCCACCAGGGACGGCCGACGAAGATCGAGGGCAACCCGGACCATCCGGCGAGCCTGGGAGCGACGGACGTCTTCGCCCAGGCGGCGGTGCTCACCCTCTACGATCCCGAGCGCTCGCAGACCGTCCTCCAGTCGGGACGCCCCGCCACCTGGGGCGGCTTCGTCAGCGAGGCGAACGGCGCCCTGCGCGCCCTCCAGGCCCTGGGCGGCGACGGCCTGCGCCTGCTCACCGGCACCGTCACCTCGCCGACCCTCGCGGCGCAGATCCAGGGCCTGCTGCAGAAGTATCCGAAGGCCCGCTGGCATCGCTGGGAGCCGGCCGCCGGCAACGCCCACGCCGCCGCGGTGCGCGCCTTCGGCCGGCCGCTCGCGGCGCGCTACGACTTCACCCGGGCGAAGGTGGTGGTGACGCTGGGCTCCGACATGCTCGCCGAGGGTCCGGGCGCCGTGCGCTATGCCCGCGACTTCACGGACGGCCGGCGGGTGCGCAGGGACCATGCGGAGATGAACCGCCTCTACGCCGTGGAGAGCTTCCCGACGCCCACCGGCTCGATCGCCGACCACCGGCTCCAGCTCTCGCCGCCGCAGTTGGAGGCCTTCGCGCTTGCCCTGGCGCAGGCCGTGGGCGCCGCAGGCGGAACCGGCGCTACACTCGCCGACCCTAAAGCCGAAAAGTGGTTGCAGGCGGTGGCCACCGACCTCAAGGCCAACCCGGGCGCCTCGCTGGTGGTGGCCGACGAGTACGGCTCGCCGGCCGTGCAGGTCCTCGTCCATGCCATCAACCAGGCGCTGGGCAATGCCGGCAGGACGGTCGTCTACACCGAGCCGGTGGCGGTGGACCCGGTCGATCCCGTGCAGTCGCTCGCCGAATTGGTGAACGACATGAACGCCGGCCGGGTGGACGTGCTGCTGATGCTCGACGGCGTCAACCCGGTCTACTCCGCGCCGGCCGACCTGCCGTTCGCCGCAGGGTTGAAAAAGGTGCGGGTGGCGATCCATCACGGCCTCTTCGAGGACGAGACCTCCGGCTACTGCCGGTGGCACCTGAACGCCGCCCACGAGCTCGAGAGCTGGGGCGACGCCCGCGCCTTCGACGGCACGGTCTCCATCCTCCAGCCGCTGATCGAGCCACTCTACGGCGGCAGGACGGCCATCGAGGTGCTGGCGGCGCTCTCCGACCAGCCGGACGCCACGAGCTACGACCTGGTGCGCGGGTACTGGTCCACCCGCCTCAACGCCGGCGGCAACCTGGACAAGACGACCGATCCCGGAGGCGTCACCACCGCGCTCGGCTTCGGCACCCTGCCGGGCACGATGACGCAGCCGGTTGCGGCCACGGCCACGGGTGCCGGGACAGCCGCTTTTGAAGCGGCGTTCCGGCGGGTCCTCCATACCGGGCTCGTCCCCAACACCCAGGCACCGCCGGTGTCGGCCGTCATCCAGGGCGCCGCGGTGCAGCAGGCAGCGGGTGAGATCGCGGCGGCGGCCCCAGGTGTCACGCTGCTCTTCCGGCCCGATCCCACGATTTACGACGGCCGGTTCGCCAGCAACGCCTGGCTCCAGGAGCTGCCCAAGCCGATCTCCAAGCTGACCTGGGACAACGCCCTGATGTTGTCGCCGAAGACTGCCCAGCGGCTGAAGCTGGAGATGGAGGAGATGGCGGAGGTCAACGCCTCCGGCCGCAAGATCCGGGCGGCGGTATGGATCCAGCCCGGCCTGGCGGACGATACCGCCCTGCTCCACCTGGGCTATGGCCGGCAGAACGCTGGCAAGGCCACGGGGGCGGGCTTCAACGCCTACCCGTTGCGCACCTCCCAGACGCAGTGGTCAATCCCGGGGGTCGAGCTGCGGAGCCTGGGGGGTCGCTATCCGCTCGCCAGCACCCAGAACCATCACCTGCTCGAGCCGGGCTGGGATGAGATGAAGCTGGCGAGCGAGGAGGCCGAGCGCCGCGAGGTGATCCGCCACGGCACCCTCGATCAATTCCGCAAGAACCCGAATTTCATCCAGGAGGCGCGGGAGAAGCCGGCCGCGGACGAGACCCTCTACCCCAAGTACCCTTATCCGGGGCACGCCTGGGGAATGTCCATCGACCTCGGCGTCTGCACCGGCTGCAGCTCCTGCGTCGTGGCCTGCCAGGCGGAGAACAACGTCCCGGTGGTGGGCAAGGAGCAGGTGCTCAAGCACCGCGCCATGCACTGGCTGCGCATCGACCGCTACTTCTCCGGCGACATCGACGAGCCCACGATCCACCACCAGCCGGTGCCCTGCATGCACTGCGAGAACGCCCCCTGCGAGATCGTCTGCCCGGTGGCGGCGACCGTGCACAGCGACGAGGGGCTGAACGACATGGTCTACAACCGCTGCGTCGGCACCCGCTACTGCTCGAACAACTGTCCCTACAAGGTACGGCGGTTCAACTTCCTGCGCTACAGCGACCGCACGACGCCGGTGCTCGCCCTGCTGGAGAACCCCGACGTGACGGTGCGCATGCGCGGCGTGATGGAGAAGTGCACCTACTGCGTGCAGCGCATCGAGGAGGCGAAGATCGAGTCCAAGGTCGAGGGGCGGCCCATCCCCGCCAACTGGTTGAAGACGGCCTGCCAGCAGGCGTGCCCGACACAGGCCATCGTCTTCGGCGACGTCAACGACCCGGCGTGGGAGGTGACGAAGCTGAAAGCCGAGCCGCTCAACTACGGCCTGCTCGAAGAGCTGAACACCCGGCCGCGCACCACCTACCTGGCGAAGCTGCGCAATCCCAACCCGGCGCTCGCAGGGCTAGAACAAGGAGCTGAGCATGGCCACGCTTGAGGACGAGCGGGCGAAGCCCTACAGGCCGCCCATCGTGGCCCCCGGCTACACGACGGCGACGGTCACCGACAAGATCAGCGAGGTCGTGCTGCAGCGCACGCCCCGGTGGTGGTACCTGGGCTTCGGCATCTCCTTCCTGATCATGATGATGTTCCTGACCGCGGTGACCTGGCTGTTCGCCAAGGGCGTGGGCATCTGGGGCGTCAACCAGCCGGTGGGCTGGGGCTTCGCCATCGTCAACTTCGTCTGGTGGATCGGCATCGGTCACGCCGGCACGCTGATCTCCGCCATCCTCCTCCTGCTGCGCCAGGAGTGGCGCACGTCGATCAACCGCTTCGCCGAGGCGATGACGCTCTTCGCCGTGGCCTGCGCCGGCATGTTCCCCGTCCTCCACCTCGGCCGGCCGTGGCTCGCCTACTGGCTGTTCCCCTACCCCAACACCATGGGGCTGTGGCCACAGTTCCGGAGCCCGCTGATCTGGGACGTGTTCGCGGTGTCGACCTATGCCACGGTATCGGCCCTGTTCTGGTACGTGGGGCTGATCCCCGATCTCGCGACCCTGCGCGACCGGTCGAAGAAGCGCATCGCCCAGATCATCTATGGCTTCGGCGCCATGGGCTGGCGCGGCTCGGCGGCGCACTGGCACAACTACGAGACGGCCTACCTGCTGCTGGCGGGCCTCGCGACGCCGCTGGTGGTTTCGGTGCACACGGTGGTCTCGTTCGACTTCGCCATCGGCATCGTCCCCGGCTGGCACGCCACGATCTTCCCGCCCTACTTCGTGGCCGGCGCCATCTACGCCGGTTTCGCCATGGTGCTGACGCTGACCATCCCGCTGCGTGCCGCCTTCGGCCTGCAGGACTTCATCACCCTCCGCCACCTGCAGAACATGGGCAAGGTGATGCTCGCCACCGGCCTGATCGTGGTCTACGGCTACGCCATGGAGTTCTTCTTCGCCTGGTACAGCGGCCACCACGTCGAGCAGTTCACCTTCTGGAACCGCGTCACCGGACCCTACAAGTACTACTGGTTCAGCCTGCTGCTCTGCAACCTCCTGGCGCCGCAGGCGCTGTGGCTGCGCAAGGTGCGCACCTCGCCGGCGAGGCTGTTCATCGTCGCCATGTTCGTCAACGCCGGCATGTGGATCGAACGCTTCGTGATCGTCGTCACCAGCCTGCACCGCGACTTCCTGCCGTCGTCGTGGGGCATGTACCGCGGCACGATGTGGGACTGGATGACCTTCATCGGCACCCTCGGCCTGTTCCTCTCTCTGCTCTTCCTGTTCATCCGGTTCCTGCCGATGATCTCCATCTTTGAGATGCGGACCATCGTGCCCGGCACCCGGGGGGGCGAGTACACGGAGGTCCCGCGATGAGCGCGCAGGCGCACCCCCCATCTCACCCTCATAGTCAGCCGCTGATCCATGGGCTGATGGCCGAGTTCAACTCGGCGGATGACCTGATCGCGGCGGCGCACCAGATTCACGACGCCGGCTTCAAGCGGGTGGACGCCTACACACCCTACCCCATCGAGGAGCTGTCCGAGGCGCTGGGCCACCACCGCTCGAAGCTGCCGGCCATCGTCCTCACCGGCGGCATCCTGGGCGCCCTCGGCGGCTACGGCCTCCAGTTCTGGGCGGCGACGATCGCCTACCCGATGAACATCGGCGGCCGGCCTTTCCATAGCTGGCCGGCGTTCATCGTGCCGACCTTCGAGTGCACGATCCTGGCGGCGGCGCTCTTCGCCGTGCTCGGCATGTTCGCGCTCAACGGCCTGCCGCACCCCTATCACCCGGTGTTCAACGTGCCGCGCTTCGCCCTCGCCTCGCGCGACCGCTACTTCCTGGTGATCGAGGCGCGGGACCCGAAGTTCGACCGCCAAGACACCGAGCGCTTCCTGACCGGCCTCAAAGCGAGCGAGGTGTTCGAAGTTGAGCGCTGAGACCCGCAGGACCCGTCCCGCTCTCCTTCTGGCGGTGGCCGTCCTGCTGGCCGCCGCCGGCTGCCGGCAGAACATGCACAACCAGCACAAGGTCAAGACGCTCGCGGCCAGCGACTTCTTCCCCGACGGCCAGGGCGCGCGGCCGATCCCGGCCCACACCGTGGCGCGCGGCGACCTGCGCGAGGGGTGGGCCTACAGCGGCCTCGACACCGCCAACAAACCGGTGGCGCAACTGCCGTTCCCCCTCACCCGCGAGGTGCTGCTGAGGGGAGAGCAACGTTTCAACATCTACTGCTCGCCCTGCCACGACCGGCAGGGGACGGGCCACGGGATGATCGTGCAGCGCGGCTACAAGCAGCCCACCTCGTACCACGTCGAGCGGCTGCGCAACGCTCCGGTCGGCTACTTCTACAACGTCATCACCGAGGGCTTCGGCGTCATGCCGAGCTATGCGCCGCAGGTGCCGGTGGCGGATCGCTGGGCCATCGCCGCCTACATCCGCGTGCTGCAATACCGGCAGACCGCGAAGCTGGCGGACCTCTCCGTCCTGCCGCCCGAGCGGCGCCGGGCGATCCAGGCGGAGCTCGACCAGGCCGCCGCCACTCCGGGCCCCGCTCCGAGCCATACGCCATGAACAGAGAAACCATGGGCTCCGACGCCGCCGCCTTCGCCGCCCCGGCCGATGTCGCCGGCATCGACCGGCTCCAGCGCCTCGCCCTGATCGCCGGGGGAGCGGGCGCCGTCGTCTGCCTCGCCGGCCTCCTGCTGTCGCCGCACTACTTCTTCCGCGCCTACCTCGTCGGCTGGGTCTTCTGGATGGGCGTGACGCTGGGCTGTCTCGCCATCTCGCTGCTGCACCACATGACGCGGGGCGCCTGGGGCCTGGTCATCCGCCGCGTGCTGGAGGCGGCGTCGCGCACCCTGCCTCTGCTGCTGGTGCTCGCCCTGCCGCTCGCCTTCGGCATGAAAGACCTCTACGAGTGGGCGCGGCCGGAGGCGGTGCGGGCCGACGTCCTGCTGCAAGCCAAGGCCCCGTACCTGAACGTCCCCTTCTTCTTCCTCCGGCTGGTGATCTACTTCCTGATCTGGGGCGGCTTCGCCTACGCTGTCGGCCGCCTGTCGCTGCGCCAGGACCGCCAGCCGGACCCCGGGCTGACCCGCAAGATGCAGCTCATCGCCGGCCCCGGTCTCGCCGCCTACTGCTTGGCGGTGACCTTCGCCTCGGTGGACTGGCTGATGTCGCTTCAGCCGCGGTGGTTCTCCACCATCTACGGCGTCTACCTGATGGGCAGCCAGGGGCTCGCGGCGCTCGCCTTCCTCATCACCTTCGCGCTCTGGCTGTCGCGGCGCGAGCCGATGTCACAGGTGCTCCAGCCGCGCCACTTCCACGACTGGGGCAAGCTGTTCTTCGCCTTCGTCATGCTGTGGGCCTACTTCTCCTTCTCGCAGTTCCTCATCATCTGGGCGGGCAACCTGCCGGAGGAGATCTCGTTCTACTGGGTGCGCATGCAGGGCCGCTGGGGCCTCGTCTTCCTGGCCATCGCCCTGTTCCACTTCCTGCTGCCGTTCCTGCTGCTGCTGTCCCGGGACCTCAAGCGCAACGCCCGGCGGCTCGTCATCGTCGCCGTGCTGATGCTGGTCATGCGCTGGGTGGAGCTGGTCTGGCAGGTGGAGCCGGCGTTCGCGGACCACCACCGCGGCTTCTACTGGCTCTACCTCGTGACGCCGCTCACCCTCGGCGGCTTCTGGCTCGCCTGGTTTCTGCGGGAACTCAAGAAGCGGCCGTTGTTGCCCATCAACGATCCGTACCTGCCGGAGGCGATAGCTCACCATGAGTAGTGACGGTCCCTCGCGCGACCCCCTCGGGTCCGGTCCGGCGACCGGCCATGGCCAGCCGGCCCACGCTCCGGAGACGGAGCAGTTCGACCGCGAGATCAACGTCCGCGGCATCGTCCTGACCGGCGCCGTCCTCGCCGTGGTGATCCTCCTGGCGCATCTGGTGGTGTGGTGGCTGCTCAAGGGGTTCGAGCGCTACGACGAGAAGCGCGACGTGCGCCTGTCGCCCGTCGAGGCCGCCAATCCGCAGCAGCCGCCGCCGGCGCCCGTGCTGCAGGAAAATCCGGTGAAGGACATGACGGAGATGCGGGCGCACGAGGACCAGGAGCTCAACCACGCCGCCTGGATCGACCGCCGGCAGGACGTGCTGCGGCTGCCGGTGGCGGACGCCATCGACATCGTCGCCGCCCGCGGCGTCGCGCCTGAAGTCGTGGGCGGCAGGACCGGTGCGCCGGTGACGGCGGACGCGGCCGGCACCACGGCGACGAAGCCCGGCGCCACGGTCCAGAACGCATTGCCGGCAAAACCGGCGGCCGGAGCTCCCCAAGGACCTCAAGGACGCCAAGGACAGCAGGGACAGCAGGGACAGGGAGGAAAAAAGGTACCTTGAACGGTTTGCGCCGCCTCACCGCTCTGACGTGGCCGGCCCTGCTCCTGGCGACGGGCGCCGCATTCGCCTCGTCGACCTCATCGACCGTGCCGAGCACCGAGATGCCGGGCGTCCTCAAGGCCGTGGGCTACGACCAGCGGATCGGCGAGCGGGTGCCGCTCGACGTGCCGTGGCAGGACGAGGCCGGCCGGCCGGTGAAGCTGGGTGACTATCTCGGCACCCCCGGCCACCGGCCCGCGGTGCTGGTCCTCGCCTACTATCACTGCCCCATGCTCTGCGACCTGGTGCTGCAGGGGGTGGAGACCGGCCTCAAGCCCCTCTCGCTCGATCCAGGCCGCCAGTTCGACGTCCTCGTGGCGAGCATCGATCCGGCGGAGACGCCGGCGATGGCGGCGAAGAAGAAGCGGGAGATCCTGGCGCGCTACGCCCGGCCAGGCACCGAGGCCGGCTGGCACTTCCTGACCGGCCCCCGGGACTCCATCGCCCGGCTGACCCAGGCGGTCGGCTTCCGCTACGTCTACGATCCCGCGCGCAACCAGTTCGCCCACGCCGCCGGCATGGTGATCCTCACTCCCGAGGGGCGCGTCTCGCGCTACCTGCTGGGAGTCGAGTTCCCGGCGCGCGACATCCGGCTCGGCCTGGTTGAGTCGGGGGACGGCAAGCTCGGCACGGTGGTCGATCAGATCCTCCTCTACTGCTTCCACTACGATCCACTGGTCGGCCGCTACAGCGCCGTCACCCTGCGCATCCTGCGCCTGTCGGCGGTGGCCACCGTCCTCGCCCTCGCCCTGCTGATCGTTCTCTTACGGCGGCGGGAGACCGCCGGGCCCGGTCCTTTGGGAGCCGCCTGACATGAGATCGTCGTTCCCGCTCTTTCCCGACTCGGCATCCACGCACGCCGGGACTGTCGACGCCATCTTCATCATCTGGTCGTTGGTCAGCATCTTCTTCACCGCCCTGATCGCCGGCCTGATCGTCTACTTCATGGCCCGCTACCGCCGCCGCCATTCCGAAGAGGTGGGCGCGAACGAGGAGGTGTCCGTCTGGCTGGAGATCGCATGGTCGGTCATCCCGCTGGCGATCTGCCTGGCGATGTTCGTCTGGGGGACGCGGTCCTTCTTCGACCTCTACCGGCCGCCGGCGGACGCCGTCGAGTACACGGCCATCGGCCGGCAGTGGATGTGGAAGATCCAGCATCCCGAGGGACAGCGGGAGATCGACACCCTGCACGTGCCGGTGGGCCAGTCGATCAAGATGAAGCTGGCCTCCGAGGACGTGATCCACAGCTTCTACATCCCGGCCTTCCGCATCAAGCAGGACGCGGTCCCCGGGCGCTACACCTCGATCTGGTTCCGCGCCTCCAAGCCCGGCGTCTACCACCTGTTCTGCGCCGAGTACTGCGGCGCCGAGCACTCGCGGATGATCGGCAGCGTCATCGTCATGGAGCCCAGGGACTACCAGAACTGGCTGGCGGGTGGCTCCGCCGGCAAGTCGATGGTGGCGTCGGGCGGCGACCTCTTCCAGTCGCTCGCCTGCGTCACCTGCCACCGGGCGGGGGCCACGGGGCGCCTCGCCCGCGGGCCGGCGCTCGAGGGCGTCTTTGGCAGCCCGGTGAAACTCGTCGACGGCCGCACCGTGATCGCCGACGACAACTACGTCCGGGAGTCGATCCTGAATCCCACGGCGAAGGTCGTGGCGGGCTGGGACCCGGTCATGCCCACCTTCCAGGGGCAGGTGACCGAGGAGCAGCTCAGCCAGCTCATCGCCTACGTCCGTTCCCTCGGCCCCATCGGCAGCGCGCCGGCGGGAGGCACGGGCGGCACGCCGGCTGGAACCACTACGGCCGACTCGCCGTCCGCAGCCACTACCCCGCAGACCGCAGGTCCCGGTGCTCCGCAGTGAGATGAGAGGAATGAGAAGGAAGCCATGAATACGACTGCCGCCGCCCCCCCCGTCACGACCACCGCGGAGACCGCCTTCCGGCGGCCGAACTACCTGAACGCCGCCTATGGCGTTAGGTCGTGGCTCCTCACGCGGGACCACAAGCGGATCGCCATCCTCTATCTCATCTCGGTGACGACGTTCTTCGCCATCGGCAGCCTCTTCGCCCTGCTCATCCGCCTCGAGCTGCTGACCCCCGAGGGGGACCTGTTCCAGCCGGACACCTACAACCGCCTCTTCACCATGCACGGCGTGGTGATGGTCTTCTTCTTTCTCATCCCGGCGATTCCGGCGGTGCTGGGCAACTTCCTCGTGCCGCTGATGATCGGCGCCAAGGACCTCGCCTTCCCCAAGCTCAACCTGGCGAGCTGGTACGTCTACAACCTCGGCGGCATCTTCACCCTGTGGGCCATCATTCACGGCGGCGTGGACACCGGCTGGACTTTCTACACGCCGTTCTCCACCCACTACTCGAACACCTACGTCATCGCGACGGCGCTCGGCATCTTCATCAACGGCTTTTCGACCATCTTCACCGGCCTCAACTTCATCGTCACCATCCACCGCATGCGGGCCCCGGGCCTGACCTGGTTCCGGCTGCCGCTGTTCATCTGGGCGACCTACGCGACGAGCGTGATCATCGTGCTGGGCACGCCGGTCATCGCCATCACCCTCCTGCTGGTGGCGGTCGAGAAGACGTTCCACCTGGGCATCTTCGATCCCGCGCTGGGGGGCGACCCCGTCCTCTTCCAGCACATGTTCTGGTTCTACTCCCATCCGGCGGTGTACATCATGATTCTGCCGGCCATGGGGGTCGAGAGCGAGCTGATCGCGGCGTTCGCGCGCAAGAGGATCGTCGGCTACAAGGTGGTGGCCTTCGCCTCGATCGCCATCGCCGTGCTGGGCTTCCTGGTCTGGGGGCACCACATGTTCGTCGCCGGCGAATCGATCTACGCCGCGACCATCTTCTCCGTGCTCTCGATGCTGGTGGCCATCCCCTCGGCGGTGAAGGTGTTCAACTGGACGGCCACCCTCTACCAGGGCTCGATCTCCTTCCAGACGCCGATGCTCTACGCCCTCGGCTTCATCGGCCTGTTCACGCTGGGCGGTCTGACGGGCGTCATGGTGGCGACGCTGGGCTTCGACGTCCACGTCCATGACACCTACTTCGTCGTCGCCCACTTCCACTACATCATGGTGGGCGGCACGATCATGGGCTACCTCGGCGGCCTCCACTACTGGTGGCCGAAGATCTCCGGCAAGCTCTACCCGGCGTTCCTGTCGAAGCTGGCGGCGCTGCTGGTGTTCGTCGGCTTCAACCTGACGTTCTTCCCGCAGTTCATCCTCGGCTACCTCGGCATGCCCCGCCGTTACTGGAGCTACCCGCCGGAGTTCCAGGTGCTCAACGTGCTGTCGACCGCGGGCGCCTCCATCCTGGGCGTGGGGTATCTCCTGCCCCTCTGCTACTTCATCTGGTCGATGCGGTATGGCAAGGACAGCGGCGACAACCCCTGGGGCGCCGTGGGCCTGGAGTGGGACACGACCTCGCCGCCGCCGACCGAGAACTTCTACACCACGCCGGTGGTGACGCACGGTCCGTACGAATACAACCGCGAAGAGGTGCACAACCGCATGTCGCAGGAGGTCACCCTTGGCTAGCAGCCCCCTGGTGGACCCACACGCCACCCAGGCGCACCACCGTGCGCTGGCCCATCAGTTCGACTCGCTGGACCAGCAGAAGGAGTCCTCGACACTGGGGATGTGGCTCTTCCTGGTCACCGAGATCATGTTCTTCGGCGGCCTGTTCACGGCCTATGTGATCTACCGGACGCTCTACCCTCAGGCTTTCGCCCTGGCGAGCCATACTCTGAACGTGCCGCTGGGCGGCGCCAACACCGCCATCCTGATCGGCAGCAGCCTGACCATGGTGCTGGCGATCTGGGCCGCGCAGGTGAACTGGCGCAAGGGGATCGCGCTGTTCCTGCTGGCGACCATCGCCCTGGGGGCGACGTTCCTCGGTATCAAGTCGGTGGAGTACCGGGAGAAATTCGAGACCCACCACGTGCCGGGGCCGAGCTTCCACTTCGTGCCCGAGTCCGAGCACGTGAAGGTCACGGATCCCCAGCTCGAGCGGCACGCCTCGATCTTCTTCTCCCTCTATTTCATCATGACGGGCCTGCACGCCCTGCACATGATCATCGGCATCGGCATCCTCGCCGTGCTGACCGTGCTGGCCTGGAAGGGAAAATACGATTCGGAGTACCACAACCCGCTGGAGATGACGGGCCTCTACTGGCACTTCGTCGACATCGTCTGGATCTTCCTCTTCCCTCTGCTCTACCTGCTCGGGGCCCACGCCCGCTGACCCCGCTGAGGACCGCCATGGCTGAACACGTAACCTCGCGCAAAGTCTATTTCCTGGTCTTCGCGGCCCTGCTCGCCCTGACGCTGGCGACCGTGCTGGTGGCGGAGGTGGATCTCGGAGTCTTCAACGACGTGGCAGCCCTGACCATCGCCGTCACCAAGGCCCTGCTGGTGCTGCTCTTCTTCATGCACGTCCGCCACAGCACGCGGATGACGGCCCTGACCGCCGTCGCCGGCTTCTTCTGGCTGGCCCTCCTGATCGGCCTGACGATGGCCGACTACGCGAGCCGCGGGCAGATTTTGCCGTACGTGGCGGGGAAGTAGGGGTAGCCCCAGGCCAGTCAGCGGCGAGTGAATCGAGTCCGCCGCACCGTCGTGTTGGACGGCGATGCTGGCGGAGGCTCCAGCAATGGCGTTGGGTAGGCCGCTTCGCGGGCTTTGATGTCGCGAATGATCGCGTCAAAGTCGTACTGAAAACGCTCCATATACTCTTCGCGCTGCTTGTGAAGTCGTTCTACAACCGGATCAATGAGCATAGGCATCTCCTAAGAGCTCTTCGGGAGTGCAGATAATTGGGAGAACGAGACCCATGTTTTCACGGAGGTCTGCGATGCGAGGTAGAACCTCAAGATTGGCGATGTGCTTACAGTTCCATGTGAGAAGGTAGTCGACCTTGTGAACTGTGGCTATCGCGATGTGGAGGGCATCGGGAAAAGCCTTCTGAGGTAGAAATCCTTTGGAAAGGATGTCTCGGGTCAGAGCCGTAGCTTGATCTGTAACCAAGAGGCGCGGCAGAGAGGCGACAGCCACCAGCCGATTCTTTGCCAGGGTTGGGTCCCCCGTTTGAACCTCGTCTAGAACGACCTGCGAGACCACGAGGTCGAAATCGGCTCGTCGCCGGGACCACCACTCGATTGTGATTTGTTGATGTGCCGCCGCTATGGGGTCCCAGCTTTCGCGAAGAGCCGCGCGAGGTAGCTGATAAACGAGCTCTCCAAGTATACCCGAGCCATGACTTTTGCAGTCTACCTCAAGTCTGGCTTCCCGGCTGTTCCGCCAGCTTCCGTCGACACGCGACCAGTTCTCTGCTAACATGCCGGCCATGGATGAGAAGCACGCTGGCTATGACCTCAAAGCTACGGGTCCTTCGGGCTCGGGCTCCTCTCTGCGCCTGCCGGGCCGCGGTCCTTCCCCGATGTCGACGATCATCTGGTCGAGCCGGAGGTGACGCGCGACGAGGTCATCGGCGGCCAAAGGGTGGTTGCCATGCCGGCTCTGCCGTCCCACGCCACCCGGCAGAACAAGCTTTCCTACGTCCTCGACCCTCAGGTGGCTCCCGGTTACACCGGAGCGACGGACCTGCTCAGCCGCTACGGTCCGCAGGACGACTTCGCCACCGATTTCTGTGTGTTCAAGGATGGCGTGGACCCGGCGACAGGCGGGCGCCACCTGGAGGAGATCGTATTCGTGGTGGTCTCGGAGCAGTCCGAGCCGTACGTTTCCGAGAAAGCCGTGCCGATGCACCGCCGGGGTGTGCGGCGGATCTTCGCGGTTTGGGTCAAGGGGGAGCCACGCGTCTGCGAATGGTCGCCGGAGAGCTGGAGTTGGCGCCGGCTTGAAGCAAACTTCAAAATTGAAGATCCGTGCCTGATAAGGCCGCTGGCCGTGGCGGCGCTGCTCGACGACGCCATGGCCGACAACGAAGTGGCCAGGGCTCTGGTAGCCAAGGGCAATCCGGTGATCAAGGCCCTGTGGAGAGGTGAGGACATTCTCAAGATCCTGGAACTGCACGGCGTACCGTGTCAACAGGACCCCAAATTTCCCCCCCTTCAGGACGTTAAAAATCCCCCCCTCTGGATAGGGCCGCCCCCCTGGAGGACGGCAGTTAGTGGGTCCCGAGGGGGACCCGGTCCGGTAACTTCTCGGGGTGCAGGGTGGGCGTCGGGGGCGAAGGGAGGCCGTAGGCCGACCGCAGCCCCCGACGCCCACCCTGAAAACCCCTTGCCCATCTCAGCCCTGCGCCGCCTC
>JAJKHS010000093.1 GCA_021154885.1 Thermoanaerobaculum sp. | reverse complement strand
GCTGGGCGGGGACTCGATCCTGAGCCTGCGGGTGCTGGCGCTGGCGGGCGAGCGGGGGATCGCGCTGTCGCTGCCGGACCTGTTCCGCCACCAGACGGTGGCGGAGCTGGCCGCGGTGGCGGCATCGGGGGCCGCGGCGGCCGGGCTCGCGCGGCCGGTTACCTCCCCCTTCTCGCTGATCTCGCCCGCGGACCGCGCGCTCCTGCCCGCCGGCGTCGAGGACGCCTACCCCCTGGCGGCCCTCCAGAGCGGCATGATCTACCACTCGGCCCTGGCGCCGCACGACCCCGCCTACCAGAACGTGGACAGTTGGCATGCCCGCGGGCGGTTCGCGGAGGAGCCCTTCCGCGAGGCGTTGCGGCGAGTGGTGGCCCGCCATCCCGTGCTGCGCACCTCGTTCGACCTCACCCGCTACAGCGAGCCCCTGCAACTGGTGCACACCCACGCCGAGATGCCGCTGCAGGTGGAGGACATCCGGCATCTCTCCCCGGAGCAGCAGGAGGTGCTGATCGGCGAGGAGCTGGCGCGGCGCAAGGCGCACCTGCTCGACCTGGGGGTGGCGCCGCAGCTCCGCTTCCACGTCTTCCTGCGCTCGGCGGACACCTTCCAGGTGACGCTCACGGAAAACCATGCCGTCTTCGACGGCTGGAGCCTGCACTCGACGCTGTCGGAGATCTTCGAGCTCTATCTCGCCTTGCTCAAGGGGGAGGAGCCGGAGCCGCCGCCGCCGCTCGACCTCCAATACCGGGACTACGTCGCGCGCGAGCAGCAGGCCCTGCTCTCGCCCGAGGCGGCGGCCTACTGGGAACGCGTGCTGAGCGACAGCCCGCCCGTCGAGCTGCCGGCCTGGCCGCCCGAGGGGCGTACCGAGGCCGGCCCCTCCCGGATGCGCAGCCTGCACCTGTGGGTCGCGGACGACGTCTTCGCCGGCCTCAAGGCGCTGGCGCGGCAGGCCTCCGTGCCGTTCAAGGAGGTGCTGATCGCAGCCCATGTCAAGGCGCTCAGCCTGCTCACCGGGCAGCTCGACGTGCTGACCGGCATCACGAGCAACGGGCGTCTGGAGGAGCCCGGCGGCGATCAGGTGCGCGGGCTCTTCCTCAACACCCTGCCGCTGCGCGTCCGCCTCGACCCCACCCACTCCTGGCTCGACCTGGCCCGCCAGGTGCTGGCGGTGGACGAGGAGATGATGCTCTTCCGCCGCTACCCCTTCGCCGCTCTGCAGCGCAAGTGGAGCGACCGCTCCATCTTCGAGGCCTCCTTCAACTACGTGCACTTCCACGCCGTGCGGGGCCTCATCGAGGGCGGCGAGCTGGAGGTGCTGGGGTTCCAGCGCGCCGAGGGAGGGAACTTCAAGTTCACCGCCAACTTCGTGCAGAACCTCGACGCCACGCGGCTGATGCTCGACTTCGTGGTCGATTCCCAGGCGGTCGGCGAGAGGGCGCTGGAGCGCTACGGCCGGGCCTACCTGGGCGTGCTGGCGGCGATGACCGCGGCGCCCGGCGCCCGGCACTCCACGCTCTCCCTGCTCTCCGGCGCCGAGCGGCACCAGACGCTCCTGGAGTGGAACGACGGCGGCCCATCACCTCTGTCACCTCTGGGTGGCGACCTCCTGCCGGAGCTCTTCGCCGCCCAGGCCGGCCGCATGCCGGAGGCGACGGCGCTCACCTGGCAGGGCGGCTCCCTGACCTTCCGCGACCTCGACCGCCGGGCCAACCAGTTGGCCAGGCACCTGCGGGCCGGGGGCGCGGCGCCGGAGGCACGGGTGGGGATCCTGCTCGGGCGCTCGCCGGACCTCGTGGTCAGCATCCTCGCCACGGTCAAGAGCGGTGCCGCCTACGTCCCGCTCGCCCCGGAGTACCCGCGCGAGCGTCTGGCCTTCCTGGCCGAGGACTCCGCGCTCGACCTGCTGGTCACCGAGCGGCGCCTCCTCGACCGCCTGCCGCCGCAGGAGATCCCCGTCGTCTTCCTCGACGAGGACGCGGAGGCGGTCGCCTCCCGGCCCGCGCACCCTCTGGCCTCGGGCCTGGCCCCGGATCACCTGGCCTACCTGATCTACACCTCGGGCTCCACCGGCCGTCCGAAGGGGGTCATGGTGACGCACGGCGGGCTCGCCAACTACCTGCTCTGGGCGGTGGCCAGCTACGGCGGCCCGGAGGGCGGCGCGCCGCTCCACACCTCGATCGGCTTCGACCTGACGGTGACGAGCCTGTGGTGGCCCCTGCTGGCGGGGCGGGGCGTCGACCTGCTGCCGGAGAGCGAAGGGGTGGAGGGGCTCGTCGGCGCGCTCGAAGCCGGCGCCCGCTGGAGCCTGCTCAAGATCACCCCGGCCCATCTCGACGCGCTCGGCCACCTGGTGCGGCCGGCCGACCTCGCGGGGCGGGTCTCGACCCTGGTGATCGGCGGCGAGGCGCTCCACGCCGAGAGCCTCGACGTCTGGCGCCGGCACAGCCCGGGGACCCGGCTGATCAACGAGTACGGGCCGACCGAGACGGTGGTGGGCTGCTGCGTGTTCGAGGTCGACGCGAACACTCCCGGGAAGGGGGCGGTGCCGATCGGCCGGCCCATTGCCGCGACCCGTCTCCACCTCCTCGACGCCAACCTCGACCCGGTGCCGTTCGGCGTGCCGGGCGAGCTCTTCATCGGCGGCGCCGGCGTCGCTCGCGGCTACTGGCGCAGCCCCGCCCTCACCGCCGCCCGCTTCGTGCCCGATCCGTTCGCCGGCGAGCCGGGAGCGCGGCTCTACCGCAGCGGCGACCTCGCCCGCCACCTCCTGGACGGCAGGCTCGAGTACCTGGAGCGCATCGACGACCAGGTCAAGATCCGCGGCTTCCGCCTCGAGCCGGGGGAGGTCGAGGCGGCGCTCGCGGCGTACCCTGCCGTCCAGGATGCCGTGGTGCTGGTGCGCGAGGTGACGCCCGGCGACCGCCGCCTGGTGGCCTACCTGGTCCCCGCCGCCGGCGGCACCGTCGATCCGGTCGAGCTGCGGGAAGGGCTCCTCGCCCGGCTCCCCGAGTTCGCCGTGCCCTCGTTCTTCGTCGAGCTCAAGGGCCTGCCGCTCACCGCCCACGGCAAGGTCGACCGGGCGAAGCTGGCGCAGGAGCCGCTGCCGGAGATGCGCGCCCGCAGCGGCGGGGCGCCGCAGCCGGCGGCCGCCCTCGGCCGCGTCGAGAGCGTGCTGGTGGAGATCTGCCGCCAGCTCCTGCGGCGGGAGGAGATCGGGGTCCACGACAACTTCTTCGAGCTGGGCGGCGACTCGATCCTCGCCATCCTCCTCACCTCCCGGGCGCGCAAGGAGGGTGTGCACTTCGCGCCGGGAACCGTCTTCAAGCACCCCACGATCGCCGGGCTCGCCGCCGTCGCCAAGGCGCAGCGGGAAGCCCCGGCCGATGCCGGGCCGGCTACCGGCGAGGTGCCCCTGACGCCGATCCAGCACTGGTTCTTCGCCCAGGGCCTGACGCGGCCGGAGCACTACAACCAGGCGCTGCTGGTCGAGGTCCGGCTCGACGACGTCCTCGCGGACGGAACGTACGCAGCCGCGACGGCCGCGTCCCGCGCGGCCCTGCTCCTCGCCGCCTTCGGCCACCTGCTGGAGCATCACGACGCGTTGCGGCTGCGCTTCGCGCCGGCCGCCCTCTCCGATGCCGGCGCCGCCGGCTGGCGGCAGTGGTACGGGGAGCCGGGGAGCGCGGTGCCGTTCACCTGGATGGACCTCGCGGCCCTGACGCCGGCGGCGCGGGACGTCGCGCTCGAAGCCGCCGCGGCGGCCCTCCAGACGGGGCTCGACCTGGCGCGCGGGCCGGTGTTGCGGACGGCGCTCTTCACCGCCGAGGGCGGCGCGCCGGATCGCCTGCTCCTCATCGCCCATCACCTGGTGGTCGACGGCGTGTCCTGGCGCATCCTGCTCGAAGACCTGGAGACCTGCTGCCGGCAACTGGCGCGCGGCGAGGCGGTGCGGCTGCCGCAGCGCACCAGCCCGTTCCGGCTCTGGGCCGAGCACCTGCGGGAGCGGGGGCGCTCGGCCGAGCTCGCCGCGCAGGCCGGCTACTGGCTGGAGACGCTCCGCCGGCCGTTCGCCCCGCTGCCGGTCGACGGGCCGGAGACCGGCGACACGGGAACCGAGGGCACCGCGCGCCACGTGTCCACGGCGCTCGACGCCGAGGCGACCCGGACCCTGGTGCGGGAGCTGCCGCGGGTGGCCCAGGTCCAGGTCATCGAGGCTCTGGTGGCGGCCGTCGCCGCGGCGCTGGCGGAGTGGACCGGCAGCCGCGGCAGCCGCGCCTGCCGCGCCCTGCGCCTGGACCTCGAAGGGCACGGGCGCGAGGAGGGGGCCGGCCTCGACCTGTCGCGCACGGTGGGCTGGTTCACGGCGCTCTTCCCGGTCGCCTTCGAGCTGCCGCCGGAGCGGGCGGACGTCCTCGCGGCGGTCTGCCGGGAGCTGCGGGCGGTCCCGGAGCACGGCCTCGGCTTCGGCATCCTGCGCAGCTCGGGCCTGAGGACGGGGGACGAGCTTCTCGCCCTCCCGGCCTCGCAGGTGGTGCTCAACTACCTGGGCCAGCTCGACGGCGCGGTGGGACCGGAGCGCCTCTTCCGGCCGGCCGCGCAGTCGGCCGGCGCCGTGCGCGACGCGCGCCAGCGCCGGCCCTACCTGCTTGAGATCAGCGCCTTCGTCAGCGGCGGCCGGATGTGGATCGACTGGACCTACAGCGAGTCCCGTCACCGGCGCGCCACCGTCGAGAGGCTGGCGGAGAGCTGCGTGGCCGCGCTGCGCGCGCTGATCGCGCGCTCCGCCGCGCCGCTGCCCGGGCTCCCGGCGACCGCCGGGCGCGCCCTGAAGGCGGCCGACTTCCCGCTCGCCCGCCTGGGCCAGGCCGCCCTGGACCGGCTCCTCGCCGAGGTCGCCGGCGAGGTCGAGGACCTCTATCCGGCGGCGCCCACCCAGCAGGGGCTGTTCTTCCACAGCCTGCGTGCGCCGGACTCCGGGGTCTACGTCGAGCAGCTCAACCTCGAGCTGACCGGACCGCTCGACGTCGCCCTCCTGGAGACCGCCTGGAAGGCGGTAACCTCGCGCCACCCGGCGTTGCGCACCGGCTTCGTCTGGCGCAACCTGGAGCGGCCGCTCCAGGTGCTGTACCGCGAAGCCGCGCTCCCCTGGGAGCACCGCGACTGGCGGGAGCTGCCGGCGGACGAGCAGCGCGCCCGGCTGGCCGGCTACCTGCGCGAGGACCGGCGGCGCGGCTTCGACCTCTCCCGCGCGCCGCTGATGCGCCTGGCGCTCCTCCGGCTGGGCGACGACCGCCACCTGCTGGTCTGGACCCACCACCACGCGATCCTCGACGGCTGGTCGGTGCCGATCCTGCTGGGCGACGTCTCGCGGTTCTATCTGGCCGCCGTCCAGGGCGGTGAAGAGGGCGCCGCCGCCGTCGAGCCCGCCCGGCCCTACCGCGACTACATCGCCTGGCTGGAGGCGCAGAACCCGGCCCCGGGCGAGCGGTTCTGGCGCCGGACGCTGGCCGGCTTCACGCAGCCGACCCCCCTGGGCCTCCGCGGCGCGGCTGCGCCTGCCGGGGACACCGCGGATGCCGGGGACGCCGCGGACGCCGAGGGGGAGCGGCCGGCCGCCTCCCACGGTGCGCACAACGTCAGCCTGTCGCGGGCGGAGACGGACGAGCTGCGCCGGTTCGCCAGCCGCCACCAGCTCACCCTGGGCACCGTGGCGCAGGCCGCCTGGGCGATCCTGCTCGCCCGCTACAGCGGCGAGCGCGACGTGCTGTTCGGTCTCGTCTTCTCCGGCCGCTCGGCGCCGCTGCCCGGCATCGACCGGATCGTCGGCCTGTTCATCAACACGCTGCCGATGCGGACAGAGGTGCCGCCCGGAGCGCCGCTCGCCTCCTGGGTGCGGGGGCTGCAGGAGCGGCGGGCCGAGGCCGAGCGGTTCGAGCACGCCTCGCTCGCCGAGGTGCAGAGCTGGAGCGACGCGCCGGCCGGCCGCGCCCTCTTCGACAGCATCCTGGTATTCGAGAACTACCCGGTCGACGAGGCGGTCCAGAGCTTCGCCCATGGGGCGCTGGACGTCCGCTGGGCCGACTCCCGGGAGCAGACCAACTATCCCCTCACCCTGTCCGTGGCGCCCGGTCCCCAGCTCCTGCTGCGGGTGACCTGGGAGCTGCGGCTGGGCGACGCGCCGGCCATGATGCGGCTGCTCGACCACCTGCGCGCGCTGCTCGCCGGCATGGTCGAGCAGCCCGACGCGCCGTTGGCGAGCCTGCCGTTGCTGAGCCCCGCCGAGCGGCACCAACTGCGGGTGGAGTGGAACGGCACGGAGCAGCCATGGCCGGCCGGCACCCGGTACGCCGGGCTCTTCGCGCAGCAGGAGCGGCGGGCCCCGGAGGCCCTCGCGGTGGCCAGCGAGCGCGGCAGCCTGACCTACGGCGAGCTCGGCGCGCTGAGCGAGCGCCTGGCGCTCGGGTTGACCGCTCGCGGCGTGGGCGCGGAGAGCCTGGTGGCCCTGGTCCTGGACCGCGACCTCGAGCTGCTGGCGGCGATCCTGGCGGTCTTCAAGGCCGGCGCCGCCTACCTGCCCTTCGATCCCGAGCGCTTCGGCCGGCGGGACGTGCAGACCCTGGTGCAGAGCGGGGTGCCGGTGGTGCTGACCCATGGCCGTCTGGCCGCGGAGATCGCACGCGACCTGGCCGCCGCCTCTCCCGCGTCCCCGCCGGAGGTCCTGCCGGAAGTCCTGGATCTCGAACGGCTGGCGGCGGAGGTCCCGGCCGGCCGCCGGAGCCCTGGCGACATCCAGGCCAGCGAGCTCGCCTACGTCATCTACACCTCGGGGTCCACGGGCGTGCCCAAGGGCGCGATGGTCGAGCAGGCCGGGATGCTCAACCACCTGTGGGCCAAGGTCTCCGAGCTCGGTCTCGACGCCGGCAGCCGCATCCTCCAGTCCGCCTCGCCGTCCTTCGACATCTCGGTCTGGCAGCTCCTGGCGGCGGGTCTCGTGGGCGGCAGCGTGTACATCGCCGACGCGGCCGCCGCGCGCTCGCCGGAGCGGCTGTTCGAGCTGCTCGAAGGCGAGCGGATCACCGTCGCCGAGGTCGTGCCCGCCCTCCTGCGTGGGCTGCTGGACACCGCCGCCGACCGCCGGCCGGGGCTGGAGTCGCTGCGCTGGCTGCTGGTCACCGGCGAGGCCCTGCCGGCGGAGCTCTGCCGCCGCTGGCTCGAGCTCTACCCCAGAGTGCCGCTGCTCAACGCCTACGGCCCCACCGAGTGCTCGGACGACGTGACCCATCACGCCCTGTGGCAGGCCCCGGCCGCCGGCGACGCCGGCGTGCCGATCGGCCGGCCGCTGGCCAACCTCCAGATCCATCTCGTCGACCCGGACCTCCGGCCCATGCCGCTCGGCGTGGCCGGCGAGATCGCCGTCGGCGGCGTGGGCGTGGGGCGCGGGTACCGGGGCGACCCGGCGCGCACCGCCGCGGTTTTCGTCCCCGATCCGCTGGGGCCCGCCCCGGGCAGCCGCCTGTATCGCACCGGCGATCTCGGCAGCCTGCGCGGCGACGGCACGATCGAGTTCCTGGGCCGCCTGGACGACCAGCTCAAGGTGCGCGGCTTCCGCATCGAGCCCGGCGAGATCGAAGCCGCGCTGCGCGACTGCGAGGCGGTGCGCCAGGCGGTCGTCGTGGCGCGGCTGACCGCCGCCGGCGACCAGCAACTGGTGGCCTTCGTCATCCCCGCCGGCGGCACGCTCGACGTCGAGGCCGTGCGCCGGGACCTCGCCCAGCGGCTGCCCGACTACATGTGGCCCGCCGACTACTTCCCGCTCGAATCCCTGCCGCTCACCGCCAACGGCAAGGTGGACCGCCGCGGCCTGGCGGCGAGCGCCGTGGCGGAGTCCCCCGGCAGCGCCTTCGCGGCCCCCCGCACCCGCATCGAGGAGACGCTGGCGGTGATCTGGGAGCAGGTCCTCGGCGTCGACCGCACCGGCGGCCGGGTCGGCCGGCAGGACAACTTCTTCACCCTCGGCGGCCACTCGCTGCTCGCCATTCAACTGCTCTCGCGGCTGCGCGACACCTTCGGCGTCAAGGTGACCCTGCGGTCGCTGTTCGACACTCCCACCATCGAGTCGCTCGCCACGCGCCTCCTCGCCCTGATGCGCGAGAAGGGGGCGGTCCTGGTGCCGCCGATCACCCGCGTCTCCCGCGACGCCCGCGACGAGGCATTACCCCTGTCGTTCGCCCAGCAGCGGCTCTGGTTCGTGCAGCAGCTCGACCCCGAGAGCTCGGCCTACAACGTGCCGATCGCGGTGAAGCTGGAGGGGCGGCTGAAGCCCGCGATCCTGGAGCGCTGCTTCGCCGAAATGGTGAGCCGGCACGAGACCCTGCGCACCACCTTCGTCGCCGTCGCAGGCGAGGCGGTGCAGGTGATCGCTCCCGCGGGCGAGGCGCCGCCCTTCTTCCTGCCGCAGGTCGACCTCACCCGGCTGGGGGGCCGGGCCGAGGTGGAGGCCGGCCGTCTCGCCCGGGCGGAGGCCCGCCGCGCCTTCGACCTGCGCCGCGGTCCACTGCTGCGCGCCCTCCTCCTGCGGCTGGGGCCGGCGACCCACGTCCTGGTGGCCACCATCCATCACATCGTCAGCGACGGCTGGTCGCTGGAGCTGCTGGTGCGCGAGCTGGTGACCCTGTTCAGCGCCCACGCGAGCGGCCGGGCGCCGTCCCTGCCCGAGCTGCCCGTGCAGTACGCCGACTATGCGGCCTGGCAGCGGGCCTGGCTGCGCGACGAGGCGCTCGCCTCCCACCTCGCGTTCTGGCGGGAGCAGCTCGCCGGCGTTCCCGAGGTGCTGGACCTGCCGTCCGACCGCCCGCGGCCGCCGGCGCCCACCGGCCGCGGCGGCCGGCAGGCCCGCCTCCTCGGCACCAGCCTCGAGCGCGACCTGCGCGACCTGGGCAGCCGCGAGGGGTGCACTCTGTTCATGACCGCGCTCGCGGCCTTCCAGGCGTTCCTCGCCTGCCGCATCGGCGGCGGCGACGTCCTCGTGGGCTCGCCGACCGCCGGCCGCAACTACAGCGAGATCGAGGGGCTGATCGGCTGCTTCGTCAACCTGCTGCCGCTGCGGGCCGACCTGTCGGGAGACCCGGGAATGGTCGATCACCTGCGCCGGGTGCGCCGTTCGGTGCTCGACGCCCAGCTCCACCAGGACGTGCCCTTCGACCTCCTGGTCGAGACGCTGCGCCCGCGGCGCGACCTCGGCTACAACCCGATCGTCCAGGTGGCCTTCACGTTACAGGAGCACCAGGAGGGGGTGCTGTCGGTCCCCGGGCTGACCCTCACCTCGGTGCCGCTCGAAGCCGAGGGCGTCACGGTGCAGTTCGACCTCACCCTCAACATGGGGTGCGGGCCGCAGGGCCTCGTCGCCTCCATGGACTACAGCTCGGACCTGTTCGACGCCGCCACCATCGACGTCTGGCTGGCGGACTTCGAGCTGCTGCTGCGCGCCTGGTGCGAACGCCCGGAGGCGGGGCTCCCGGAGATGCGCCAGGCCCTGGCCGCCGCGGCGGTCCAGCGGCAAGAAGCCCAGGAGCAGGAGCTGCGCGCGGCGCGGCGGCAGAAGTTCGAGCGCCTCGGGCAGCGCCGGTAGGCAGGAGATCGATGGTGATGGAGAACCTCGGCGTCCAGGGCTTCCGCCTCTCCCCGCAGCAGCGCCACGTCTGCCAGCTCCGGCAGGCGGACGCCGACGCGGCGTACCAGGGGCGGTGCGCGGTGGAGGTCGAGGGCCGCCTGGAGCCCGGCGCCCTCGCCGCGGCGCTCGCCCGGCTGGTGCGCCGGCACGAGATCCTGCGCACGTCGTTCCCTCTGACCCCCGGCATGGCGCTGCCGCTCCAGGTCATCCGCGAGGAGGTGGAGCCGGAGCTGTGCCACCTCGACCTCGCCGGGCTGCCGCCGGCCCGCACGGCCGCCGAGCTCGGCCGCATCGAGCAGCAGTTGGCCGCCGTCCCGCTGGACCTCCGCTGTTGGCTGGTGGCCCTGGAGGGGGGGAGGTCGACCCTGCTGTTGAGCGTCTCAGCCCTCTGCACGGATGCGATCGGGCTCGATAATCTAGTCAAAGAGCTGGTGAGAGAGCTGGTCGGAGAGCTGGCGGGGGCCGAGCCCGTGGACCCCATTCAGTATGCGGACGTGTCGGAGGTTTTCCTCGACCTGATCGAGGCGGAAGACACGGAGGAGGGGCGGGCGTTCTGGCGGCGACCGGAGCTGGCGGCGGGGGACGCCCTTCGCCTCCCCTTCGAGATCCCGCGGGAGGGCGGCGGCTTCGCGCCCGCGGCGCTGCCGTTCGAGCTGGGGGGGACAACGCCAGCAGGGGGGGCCGGGGGCACGGCGGCCGGCGGCCTGCCGCCGGGAGCGCTGGCCCTGCTGGCCTGCTGGCAGGTCCTGCTGGGACGGTTGGCCGACCAGGTGGACGTGGTGATCGGCCTCAGCCTCGAAGGGCGCGGCTACGAGGGGCTCGACCGCGCTCTCGGCCTGTTCGCGCGCGCGGTGCCCATCCACGTCCAGCTCGCTCCGGACCGCGGCTTCGCCGTGCTCCTGGAGCGGCTGGCCGAAGCGGTGCGCGCCGCCGCCGAGCGGCAGGACTACTTCGCCTGGGAAGAGCCGGCGGGCGGCCCTCCGGCCTTCCCGCCGTACGTCTTCGAGGTCGAGCCGCGGCTTGCGTCCCGCCGCGCCGGAGACCTGCGCCTCACCGTCGCGCGCCGGGTCGTCCACACTGAGCGGTTCAAGCTGAAGCTGAGCTGCGCCGAGACCGCCGCCGGCTGGCGGGCCACCTTCTACTACGACCCCCGGCGGTTCGCCACCCGCGACGTCGAACGGCTGGCGCAGCGCTTCCGGTTGCTGGCCGGGAGCGCCGCCGCGGACCCGGAGCTGCCGCTCGCCGAGCTCGAATGGGTGGGCGGCGCCGAGCGGCAGATGTTGCTGGTCGAGCGCAACCCGGCCGGCGAGGCCGCTGCCGCCGGCCGCTGCCTGCACGAGCTGGTCGCGGAGCAGGCGCGCCGCACCCCGGACGCCGTGGCCCTGCTGGCGGACGACCGGCAGCTCACCCACGCCGAGCTCGCGGCGCGCGCCGCCGGGCTCGCCCGGTGCCTGCGGCGGCTGGGGGTGGGCCGCGAGTCGGTGGTCGCGGTGAGCGTCGAGCGGTCGCCGGAAATGGTGGTCGCCCTGCTCGGCATCCTCGCCGCCGGCGGCGCCTACCTGCCGCTCGATCCCACCTATCCCCAGGACCGCCTGGAGCTCATGCTGGAGGATTCCGGCGCCCGGGTGCTGGTCACCCGTGGCGAGCTCCTCGCGCGCCTGCCGGCCGAGGGGCTGGTGGTCGTCCGTCTGGACGACGGCGCCCCGGACCTCGCCGAGGGTCCCGACGAAGCCGGCGAGGCCGCCGCGCCGCCTCCGGCGCCCGAGGACCCCGCCTACGTGATCTACACCTCCGGCTCGACGGGACGGCCGAAAGGGGTCGTCGTCTCCCATCGCGCGATCGTCAACCGCCTGCTGTGGATGCAGCGGGCCTTCCCCGTCGGGGAGGACGACCGCATGCTGCAGAAGACCCCCTACAGCTTCGACGCCTCGATCTGGGAGATCTTCCTCCCCCTGATGAGCGGCGCGCTCCTGGTGCTGGCGGAGCCCGGCGGTCACCGGGACAACGCCTACCTCCTGAGGACCATCGCGGAGCGGGGGATCACGGTCCTGCAGCTCGTCCCCTCGCAGCTCGCGACCTTCCTCGGGCAGGAGCGGGTGGCCGCGGACGGCGCCGGCCTGCGGCGGGTGTTCTGCGGCGGCGAGGCCTTCCCCACCGAGGTCGCCGGGCGTTTCTTCACCCTGCTCGGGGCCGAGCTGTGCAACCTGTACGGTCCCACGGAGGCGGCGATCGACGCCACCTTCCATCGCTGCACGCCGGCGGAGTTGGCCTCGCGCACCGCTTTCACCCTGCCCATCGGCCGGCCCCTGACCAACGTCCAGGTCCACCTGCTCGATGCACGGCAGCGGCTGGTGCCGGACGGTCTGCCGGGAGAGCTCCACATCGGCGGCGCCGGCCTCGCCCGCGGCTATCTCGGCCGCCCCGAGCTGACCGCCGGGCGCTTCGTGCCGAACCCCTTCGCCAGCCGCCCCGGCGAGCGCCTCTACCGCACCGGCGACCGCGCGCGCTACCTGGCCGGCGGCGAGATCGAGTTCCTGGGGCGGATCGACGGCCAGGTGAAGATCCGCGGCTTTCGTATCGAACTGGGCGAGATCGAGGCGCTGCTGGCGCAGCACCGGGGCGTCCGGGAGGCGGTCGTCGTGGCCCGCGAGGCGCCCGTCGGCGGCGACCTGCGTCTGGTGGCCTACTTCGTCCCGGCGGGAGCGCCTGCCGGGCGGCCGCTCTACCGCCTGCCCAACGGCCTGGAGGTGGCCTACCTCAATCGCAATGAGACCGACCTGATCTATCAGGAGATCTTCCAGGACGAGGTCTACCTGGCCCACGGCATCACCCTGCGCGACGGGGCCTGCATCTTCGACGTCGGGGCCAACATCGGGCTGTTCTCCCTGTTCATGGGGCGCCGGTTCCGCGGCGTCCGGCTCTATGCCTTCGAGCCGATCCCGGCCACCTTCGAGGCCCTGAAGGCCAACGTGGCGCTCCACGGCATCGACGCCCGCCTCTACCCGTGCGGCGTCGGCGCCTCGCCGGGGTCCGCCAGCTTCACCTTCTATCCCCACTGGTCGGCGATGTCCGGCGCCTACGCCGACGAGCACGAGGAGGTGGAGATCAGCCGCCTGGCGCTCGCCAACCAGCGCGACCTCGGGGGTGAGGAGGTGTCCGAGCTCCTCGCCGACCGCTTCCGCGACAAGCAGGTCCTCACCTGTCCGTTGCGCACGCTCTCCGAGGTCATCCGCGAGGAGGGGATCGAGCGCATCGACCTGCTCAAAGTGGACGCGGAGAAGAGCGAGATGGACGTGCTCGCCGGGCTCGCCGCGGACGACTGGGAGCGGATCGACCAGTTGGTGATCGAGCTGCATGACGGCGACGTCGCGGCCGGAGCCGGCAGCCGTCTCGAACGGCTGATGGGCCTGCTCGCGGGGCACGGCTACGACGTGGTCTGCGATCAGGACGTCCTGCTCGAAGGCACCGGGATGTACAACGTCTACGCCATCCACGGGCAGCGGGTGGCGGCGCGCACCGCGGGACTGGAGCCGGCGCCGGTGTCTGCGATGGCGATGGCGGGGGCCGGGAGCGCCGCCGCGCCGGCGACCGCCGGCGACCTGCGGGCCTACCTCGCCGCGCTGCTCCCCGAGTTCATGCTGCCGGCGGCCTTCGTGCCGCTGCCCGCGCTGCCGCGCCAGCCCAACGGCAAGCTGGACCGCCGGGCCCTGCCGGAGCCGGAGAGCGCCGTGCCGCAGCGGGAGGGGCTCCGGGCGCTGCCGCGCAACCCGACCGAGGAGCTGCTCGTCGAGCTGTGGGCGCGGCTGCTGGGCGTCGAGCAGGTGGGGGTGGAGGACGATTTCTTCGAGATCGGCGGCCACTCCCTGCTCGCCATGCAACTGATGGCACAGGTGCAGTCGCTGTTCGGCGTCGAGGTGAAGGTCCGCAGCCTGTTCGAGGCCCCGACCGTGGCCGGGCTCGCCGCCGCCATGACGGCGGCCCGCCGCGTCGTCCGGGAGCGCGAGATCCCCCCTCTCCGCCCCCTGCCCCACCCGGAGCCGGCGCCGCTCTCCTTCGCCCAGGAGCGGCTCTGGTTCCTGCAGCAGCTCGCCCCCGAGTCCACGGCCTACAACCTGCTCCTCGCCGTGCGCCTGGAGGGGCGGCTCGACGTGCCCGCCCTGGCGGCGGGCCTGCGCGAGGTGGTGCGCCGGCACGAGACGCTACGCACGACCTTCGAGATGATCGGGGGGGTGGGGGAGAGGCCGGTGCAGGTCGTGGCGCCCCCCGGCGTCCCAGGCGACCGGGCCATCCTGCCCGTCGTCGACCTCTCCGGGCTCGGGGCGCGCGCGCCGGACGAGGCGAAGGAGCTGGCCGGGCGCGAGGTCGGCCGCCCGTTCGACTTGGCGCGCGGACCGCTCTTCCGGCCGCTCCTGGTGCGGCTCGCGCCGCAGGACCACGCGATCCTCGCGCCCCTTCACCACCTGGTGAGCGACGGCTGGTCGAACGGCGTGCTCCTCGGCGAGCTGGTGGCGCTCTACACGGCCCATCGCGAGGGCCGGCAGGCGGCGCTGCCGGAGCTCGCCGTGCAATATCGCGACTATGCCCTCTGGCAGCGGCAGTGGCTGGGCGGCGAGCACCTGGCGGCGGAGCTCGCGCACTGGCGGCAAGAGCTGCGCGGGCTGCCGGTGCGCCTCGACCTGCCGGGGGACCGCCCCTACCCCGCGGTGCAGACCTACCGCGGCGAGGGGCTGCGGCTCGCCTGGGGGGACGGGCTGGTGGAGGGTCTCCGGGGCCTCGCCCGGGCCGAGGGCGCGACGCTCTTCATGACGCTCCTCGCCGGCTTCGGCGCCCTGCTGTCGCGGTGGTCCGCCCAGCAGGACCTGGCGATCGGCACGGTGGTCGCGGGACGCAACCGGGTCGAGGTCGAAAACCTCATCGGCCTCTTCGTCAACACCCTGGTGCTGCGCGTCGACCTGCGCAGCGCCGCGAGCTTTCGCGAGCTGCTCGCCGGCGTCCGGCGTGCCACGCTGGAGGCCTTCGCGCACCAGGACCTGCCGTTCGAGAAGCTGGTCGACGAACTGGCGCCCCAGCGCAGTCTCGCCTATTCGCCGCTCTTCCAGGTCCTCTTCGTGCTCCAGAACACCCCCGGGCAGGCCGCCGCTCCGGCCGGGCTCCGGCTGGTGCCTTTCGAGGTGGAGGGCCAGGGCGCGCAGTTCGAGCTCAGCCTGAGCCTGACCGAGACCGCGCTGGGGCTCGAAGGCTCGCTGGTCTACGGCACCGACCTGTTCGATCGCCCCACGGTGGAGCGGCTCGCCCTTCAGCTCCGCAGCCTGCTCGCCGCCGCCCGGGACGACGCCGGAGGCCGGCTCGGGGAGCTGCCGCTCCTCGCCGCCGCCGAGCGCGCTCACCTGCTGCGGGAGTGGAACGACACGGCGGCGCCCCTCCCCGGCCTGCGGGTGCACGAGCTCATCGCGGCCCAGGCCCGGCGGCGCCCGGCGGCGCCCGCCGCCGGCTGCGGCGAAGAGTGGCTGAGCTACGGCGAGCTGGCCGGCCGGGTGGGCCGGCTCGGGCGCCGCCTCCTGGATCTCGGCCTGCGGCCGGAGACGGTCGTGGGGATCGCCGTCGAGCGCTCGCTCGAGATGCTGATCGCGGCCCTCGCCGTGCTGGAGGCGGGGGGCACCTACCTGCCGCTCGACCCCGGGTACCCCCCGGAGCGGCTGTCCTTCATGCTGGAGGACAGCGGCGCGCGGGTGCTGCTGACCCAGAGCCGCCTCCTCGACCGGCTGCCCGCGCACGCCTGCCGCGTCCTCTGCATCGACGGCGAAACGGAGGTGGAGCCCGCCGCGGCCGGGCCCGCCGCCAGCGTGGGTAGCGTGGGCCCGGAGCACCTGGCCTACCTCCTCTACACCTCCGGCTCGACCGGCCGCCCGAAGGGGGTGCAGGTTTCGCACGGCGCGCTCTCCAACGTGCTGGCCTCGATGCGCCGGGAGCCGGGCCTGTCCGAGCGGGACCTGCTGCTCGCCGTGACCTCGCTGTCGTTCGACATCGCCGCGGTCGAGCTGTTCCTCCCGTTGATGGTCGGGGCTCGGGTCCTGATCGCGACGGCGGAGGAGACGGCCGACGGCGCGCTCCTCCTCGCCCGTCTCGCCGGCTCCGGGGCCACGGCCATGCAGGCGACGCCCGCCACCTGGCGGATGCTGCTCGCCGGGGGCTGGAGCGAGGCCGGCGCCCTGCGCCTGGCGATGGCCGGCGGCGAGGCGCTGAGCGGCGACCTCGCCGCTCTCCTGCTGCGGCGGGCCGGGGAGGTGTGGAACCTCTACGGCCCCACCGAGACGGCGATCTGGTCGGCCGTGTTCCGGGTCGCGGCCCCGTCAGCAACGTCCGCGACGTCCGCCACGGTGCCGATCGGCCGTCCCATCGCCAACACCGGCCTCCACGTCCTCGAGCCCACCTTCGAGCCGTCGCCGGCGGGGGTGCCCGGCGAGCTCTTCATCGGCGGCTCCGGGGTGGCCCGCGGCTACGCCGGGCGGCCCGACCTGACGGCGGAGCGCTTCCTGCCCGACCCGTGGGGCGGGGCTCCCGGAGCCCGCCTCTACCGCACGGGCGACCTGGCGCGCCGGCGCGGCGACGGCGTGATCGAGTTCCTGGGGAGGACCGACCATCAGGTCAAGGTCCGTGGCTTCCGGATCGAGCCCGGGGAGATCGAAGCCGCGCTCTGCCACCATCCCGGCGTCGACGTCGCGGTGGTGGTGCCGCGCGGTGCCGGCGTCCAGGTGCTGGTCGCCTACGTGGTCCCGGCGGCCGGCGGCACCGCGCCCGCGGGCGCCGAGCTGCGCGAGCACCTGCGCCGCAGCCTGCCGGAGCACATGATCCCCGCGGTCTTCCTGCCGCTCGCCGCGCTGCCGCTGACGCCCAACCGCAAGGTCGATCGCAACGCCCTGCCGGACCCCGGCACCGCGGTGCGGCCCGAGGAGAGCCGCACCGCGCCGCGGACGCCCACCGAGGAGCTGGTCGCGGGGGTCTGGGCGGAGGTGGTGCGCGCGGAGCGGATCGGCGTCGGGGAGAGCTTCTTCGAGCTGGGAGGACACTCGCTGCTCGCCACTCAGGTCGTCTCCCGGCTGCGCCAGGCGTTCGGCGTCGAGCTGCCGGTGCGGGCGCTGTTCGAGGCGCCCACCGTGGAGGCCCTGGCGCGGCGCATCGACGCCGCGACGGGCCAGGAGCGCCGCAGCCTGCTGCCGCCCATCGTGCCGCTGCCCCGCGACCCGGAGGGGCTGCCGCTCTCGTTCGCGCAGGAGCGGCTCTGGTTCCTGGACCGTCTGCAGCCGGGCAGCATCCAGTACAACATCGCGCACGCCCTGCGGGTCCTGGGCGGGCTCGACATCGCGGCCCTCGCCGCCGCGCTGGCCGGCGTCGTGCAGCGGCACGAGGTCCTGCGCAGCCGTTTCGCCAGCGGGCCCTGGGGCGAGGCGCGCCAGGTCGCCGCCCCGTCCCTTGAGGTCGACCTCCCGCTCTGCGACCTGGGGGCGCTGCCGCCGCCGGCGCGGGAACGTGAGGCGATGCGCCTGGCGCGCGAGGAGGCGCGCCGGCCGTTCGACCTGGCCACCGGGCCGTTGCTCCGCGCCCGCCTGCTGCGCCTCGGCGGCGAGCACCTGCTCCTACTGAGCCTGCATCACGTCGTCTCCGACGGCTGGTCCGCGGGGATCCTGGTGCGGGAGGTCGCCGCGCTCTACGCGGCCGCCCGGAGCGGCGGCACGAGCCCGCTCCCCGCGATGCGGATCCAGTACGCGGATTTCGCCGCCTGGCAGCGCGGGTGGCTCGCCGGAGAGGCCGGCCGGACGCAGCTCGACTTCTGGCGCCATCAGCTCGCCGGCATCCCCGCGATGGTCGACCTGCCGGCCGACCGGCCGCGTCCGGCCGTGCAGAGCTTCCGCGGCGCCAGCCGGCCGCTGGCGGTGCCGGCGGGCCTGGCGCGCCGCAGCCTGGCGCTCGCACGGCGGCGCGACGTGACGCCCTTCATGGCCCTGTTCGCCGCCTTCGCGGCCCTGGTGCACCGTCTCTCCGGCCAGCCGAGGTTCCTCGTCGGCTCGCCGATCGCCAACCGCAACCGGCCGGAGATCGAGGGGCTGGTCGGGTTCTTCACCAACACCCTTATCCTCACCTCCGACCTCTCCGGGACGCCGCGCTGGAGCGAGCTGCTGCGCGGCGTGCGCGAGACCGCCCTCGCCGTCTACGAGCATCAGGACCTGCCGTTCGAGAGGCTGGTGGAAGAGCTGGCGCCCGAGCGCAGCCTGGCGCACACCCCGCTGATCCAGGTCGTCTTCGCCCTGCAGAACGTGCCGGTCGAGAGGATGGAGTCCGCCGACGGAGCCCTGCGGTTCGTGCCGGCCGCCGTCGACTCGGGAGCCGCGAAGTTCGACCTGACGCTGTCGCTCACCGAGCTGGAGGGGGAGCTGGCGGGGGACTTCGAGTACGCGACCGACCTGTTCGACGCGGTGACGGTGGAGCGCTGGGGCGGGGCTCTGCTGCGCCTGCTGGAGGCCATGGTCGAGCAGCCGGAGGCGCCGGTGCTGGCGGCGTCCCTGCTGTCGAGCCGGGAGCGCCAGCAGCTCCTCGTGGAGTGGAGCGGGCCGGCCGAGCCCCTTTGGGAGCGAGTGGAAACCGGGGAGATCCTGGGTCTGCACGAGCGCTTCGCGGCGCAGGCGGAGCGCACGCCGGAGGTGCCGGCCGTCCACTGGCAGGGGGAGCGTCTGAGCTACGGCGAGCTGAACGGCTGGGCCGAGCGGCTGGCCTGCGGCCTCGAAGCCCTGGGGGTGGAGCCCGGCTCGCGGGTGGCGCTGCGCCTGGAGCGCAGCGCGGGGATGGTGGCGGCGATCCTCGGGGTGCTCAAGGCGGGGTGCGC
>JAJKHS010000092.1 GCA_021154885.1 Thermoanaerobaculum sp. | reverse complement strand
GCGGTGGGGGAGGGGGTGGCTGGAGCGGCGGGGGTGGCGGTGGCGGGTTCTCCGGCGGGGGCGGCAGCTTCGGCGGCGGCGGCTCTTCCAGTAGTTGGTAGGCGCCGTCAGTCCCCGATTCCTTCGAACGCCTCGATGGCCTCGTGCAGCAGCCGCTCGCCCTCCTCGGAGTGCTTGGGGGAGAAGTGGAAGGGGACCAGCCGCCTGGCGCCGGCCGCGCGGGCGAGCCATCCCGCCTGCCGGGCCGTCAGGTGGTGCTTCTCGGCCGCCCGCCGCTCCTCCTCGTGGGTGAAGGCGGTCTCTATATAAAGGATGTCCGCCCCCCGGGCGAGGTGCACGATGGCGTCGGCGTTGGCCGGGCTGTAGACCGCGTCCGTGACGTAGGCGATCTTCTGGCCCGGCACGATCCGCAGCACCTTCTGCCGCAGCTCTCCCAGGGAGACGACACGCTCGCGGGAGAAGCCGTCCGCGCTCCAGCGCACGGTCACCGGCGTGTCGTCCGGCTCGCCGCGGACCACGGCCGACTTCAAGGGACGCAGCCACGGGCCGGTCGGCAGCCCCAGCTCCTCGAGGCCGCTCTTCCAGACGTTGACGTGGAACTTCTCCTCCAGGGCAAAGGCCAGACAGGGGATCTGATGATCGAGGAAGGCGGCGCGGATCTGGAAGGCCTCCTCGTCGAGCAGCACCCCCGCGGCGAGCGGCGGAGGGTCGAGCGGCTCGCGGCGGAAGCCGGTCCGGCTGCGGAGCTCGGCGGCGAGGGTCTGGCCGCCGGGGTGGATCTCGGTGACCCGCACGACCAGGTCGCTCTCATAGCTCGTCACCAGGTTCCAGGTGTAGGCCGCCAGCTTGTGCTCCACCCGCTCGACGAAACCGGGAGGCCCGAAGAGGTGGAGCACCTTGGGCCGGCCGAGGAGGATGCGCAGCAGGGCGTCGAAGCCCGCGAAGTGGTCCATGTGAGTGTGGGAGACGAAGGCGTGGCCCACCCGCAGGAGCTGGCGCGCCGAGAGCGGCGAGAGATCCCCGAGATCGAAGAGCAGGGCCCGGCGCTCGAAGAGGAAGTCCACGTACAGCCCCGGATCGCCGAACGGGTCGTTGACCAGCCGGGGATGGAAGAGGGGCTTCATGGGGATGGGAACGAGGAGTAGAATCAGCTCCAGGATTGTAACCGGAGGAAGATGATGGCTTCGAGATTATCCCCGGAATTGGAAGAGGAGTTGGTGATCGTGACAGAGGCCGGCCTTTACCAGAGCCGGGAGGCGTTCCTGACCGACGCCGTGAACACGTTCCTGGCGGCGAGGCCCGATCTGAAAGAGGAGATCGCCTGCAGGCTTTACGAAAAGGGGATCTTTTCGATCGGCCGGGCGACGGAATGGGCAGGACTCTCGATCGAGGCTTTCAAGGAGAGTCTGTATCGCCGGGGCATTCCCAGGTCCTCGTCCAACCTCGAAGAAACCGAAGCCATGGCACGCAGATCCCTTGAGGTAGCTCGGAGAACGGCTCTTTGAGCCTCACGATCTTCCTCGACACCGACTTCCTCAGCGCCTTCCTCAAGATCGAGCAGCTTCATCTTGTAACCGATATGGATTCCGCAAGGAAGTCCTCGAGCGGCTCCTTTCCTGATTACCGCTCGACCCAGTAGTTCGGCGACTCCTTGGTGATGACCACGTCGTGGGCGTGGCCCTCCTTGAGGCCGGCAGGGGAGATGCGCACCAGGCGGGCCCGGGCCCGCAGCTCCTCGATGGCGGCGCAGCCGGCGAGCCCCATGCCGGAGCGCAGGCCGCCGGTGAGCTGGGGGAGCATCTGGTGGAGGCTCCCCTTGTGGGGGACCATGCCCTCAATCCCCTCCGGCACCAGCTTGGCCAGGCTGCCGCTGCCGGAGCCCGTGCCGCTGTCCTGGAAGTAGCGGTCGGCGCTGCCGCGGGCCATGGCGGAGAGCGAGCCCATGCCGCGGTACGCTTTGAAGGTGCGCCCCTGGTAGAGGATGGTCTCGCCGGGGCTCTCCTCGGTGCCGGCGAGGAGAGAGCCGATCATCACCGAGTGGGCGCCGGCCACCAGGGCCTTGGTGACGTCGCCGGAGAACTTGATCCCGCCGTCGGCGATGACCGGCACGTCGTGCTCGGCCGCGGCGCGGGCGCAGTCCATGATGGCCGTGACCTGGGGGACGCCGGCGCCGGTGACGACGCGAGTGGTGCAGATGCTCCCCGGTCCGATGCCCACCTTGACGGCGTCGGCGCCGCGCTCGATCAAGGCGAGCGTCCCCTCGGCCGTGGCCACGTTGCCGACGATGAGCTTCACCTCGGGGAACCTCTCCCGCAGCTTCGCCGCCGCGTCGAGGACGCCGCGGCTGTGGGCGTGCGAGGAGTCGAGCACCAGCACGTCCACCTTGGCCTTGACCAGCGCCGCGGCGCGCTCCAGGAAATCGCCGGAGGCCCCCACGGCGCCGCCCACCCGCAGCCGCCCGAGTTCGTCCTTGCAGGCGCTCGGGTACTGCATCATCTTCTGGATGTCCTTGACCGTGATCAGCCCCTTGAGGTTGCCCGCGCCGTCGACGACCAGGACCTTCTCGATGCGGTGCTGGTGCAGCAGCGCCTTGGCCTGGTCGAGCGTCGTGCCCTCGGGCACCGTGACGAGGTCCTCCTTGGTCATCAGGTCGCCGATCTTCTTCTCGGGGTTCTCCTCGAAGCGCAGGTCGCGGTTGGTGAGGATGCCCACCAGGTGCCCCTCGGCATCGGTGACGGGGACGCCGGAGATCTTGTAGCGGGCCATCACACCCAGGGCCTCGCGGATGCTCTGGTCCGGCCGCATGGTGACCGGGTCGACGATCATCCCGGCCTCGCTGCGCTTCACCTTGTCCACCTCCTCGGCCTGGACCTCGATGGGGAGGTTCTTGTGCACGATGCCGATGCCGCCCTCCTGGGCCAGGGCGATGGCCAGGCGGGACTCGGTCACCGTGTCCATGGCCGCGGAGAGGATGGGGATGTTGAGGCTGATGCCGCGGCAGAGCCGGGTCCGGAGGTCGACGTCGTTCGGGTGGGCCTCGGAGAAGCCCGGGACGATCGAGACGTCGTCGAAGGTGAGGGCGAGGCGCGGCTCAGGATCGATCATTCGCTTTCTCCACCTTTCTCCGCCTGTGAAAAGGGCGGCCGACCGGGCCGCCCTTGGCTTGTGTCCGGGTGACGGCGCTCAGCCCACCGTCACCTGCGCGCCGTGGCACTTCTTGTACTTCTTGCCCGAGCCGCAGGGGCAGGGGTCGTTGCGGCCGACCTTGGCGTCCCGGTTGACGGTCGGCTGCGGACGCTGCCCCTCGACCTTGGGGGGAGCCGAGAGCTCGATCCTGGGCGCCGCCCGCTGCTGGCGGACGCGCTGTTCGAGCATCTGCTCCTCGGTCACCGGCTCGAAGCGGAAGAGCTTCTGAACGATGTCGTCCTCCACCCGCTCGCGCATCATCTCGAACAGGTCGAAGCTCTCCTTCTTGTACTCCTGCAACGGATCGCGCTGACCGTATCCCCGCAGGCTGATGCCCTCCTTGAGGTGGTCGAGAGCGAGCAGGTGGTCCTTCCAGGAGGTGTCCACCGCGTGCAGCATGATGGCGCGCTCGAAGCCGCGGATGACCTCCTCGGAGTGGCGGGCCTCCTTCTCCTTGTAGCGCTCCTCGATGGCGTTCCACAGGGCCTCGCGCAGCTCGTCGATGCCGAGCTCGTCGAGCTTCATGCCGCCGGCGTTGATGTTGAAGTAGGCCAGCATCTCGGTGCGCAGGCCGGTGAGGTCCCACTCCGAGGGATCGACCTTCTCGGAGCAGTGGGTCTCGAGCATGCCGTCGAGGATGTCCTCGGCGAGGCCCAGGACGTAGTCGCGCCCCTCGTTGCCCTCGAGGATGTTGAGGCGCAGCTTGTAGATCGCCTCCCGCTGCTTGTTCATCACGTCGTCGTATTCGAGGAGGTGCTTGCGGATCTCGAAGTTCCGCCCCTCGACCTGGGTCTGGGCGCGCTGGATGGCCTTGGAGACCATGCGGTGCTCGATGGCCTCGCCCTCTTCCATGCCCAGCTTGCCCATGAGGCCCTGGATGCGGTCGGAGCCGAAGATCCGCATCAGGTCGTCCTCCAGCGAGAGGTAGAACCGCGACGAGCCGGGGTCGCCCTGGCGGCCGGAGCGGCCGCGGAGCTGGTTGTCGACGCGCCGCGACTCGTGCCGCTCGGTGCCCAGGATGTGCAGGCCGCCCAGGGCGAGCACCTCCTCCCGCTCGTTGACGCAGGTCTCGGTGTAGCGCGCGAGCGCCGCCTGGTACGCCTCGGGCTCGGTCTCGGGATCGGCCTCGGCCTTGGCGAGCCCCTCGGGGCTGCCGCCGAGGACGATGTCGGTCCCACGGCCGGCCATGTTGGTCGCGATGGTGATGGCGCCCTTGCGGCCGGCCTGGGCGACGATCGACGCCTCGCGCTCGTGGTACTTGGCGTTGAGCACGACGTGCGGCACCTTGGGCGGCCGGTTGAGCAGCTTCGAGAGCATCTCGCTCTTCTCGATCGAGACGGTGCCCACCAGCACCGGCTGGCCGCGCTGCTGGCATTCGCGGATCTCCTCGACCACGGCGTTCCACTTCTCCTGCGCCGTGCGGTAGACGAGGTCGCCCCGGTCGTCGCGGATCATGTCCCGGTTGGTGGGGATGACGTTGACGTCGAGCTTGTAGATCTCGCCGAACTCGGCCGCCTCGGTATCGGCCGTGCCGGTCATGCCCGAGAGCTTCTTGTACATCCGGAAGTAGTTCTGGAAGGTGATGGTGGCGAGGGTCTGGTTCTCGCGCTCGATCTTCACCCCCTCCTTGGCCTCCACCGCCTGGTGCAGGCCGTCGGACCACCGGCGGCCGGTCATCATGCGGCCGGTGAACTCGTCGACGATCACCACCTTGCCGTCCTTGATCAGGTAATCCACGTCCTTCTTGTAGAGGGCGTGGGCGCGCACCGCCTGGTTGACGCCGTGCAGGATCTCCATGTTCTCCGGCTCGTAGAGGTTGCGCACGCCGAGGAGCTGCTCGACCTTCTCGACCCCTTCGTCGGTGAGGCTCACCTGGTGCGCCTTCTCGTCCACCACGTAGTCGCCGGTGGTGCTCTTCTTGCCGTCCCCCTCGTCGATCTCCTCGCCCTTGTCCAGGCGGGGGATGATGCGGTCGATGCGGTAGTACTTGTCGACCGACTCCTCGGAGGGGCCGGAGATGATCAGCGGCGTGCGCGCCTCGTCGATGAGGATCGAGTCCACCTCGTCGACGATGGCGTAGTGGTGGCCGCGCTGCACCATCGACTCCAGCTCGAACTTCATGTTGTCGCGCAGGTAGTCGAAGCCGAACTCGTTGTTGGTGCCGTAGGTGACGTCGGAGCCGTAGGCCTGCTGGCGGTCGGCATCCGGCATATCGTGCTGGATGACGCCCACCGAGAGACCCAGGAAGCGATAGATCTGGCCCATCCACTCCGAGTCGCGGCGCGCCAGGTAGTCGTTGACCGTGACGACGTGGACGCCCTTGCCCTCCAGGGCGTTGAGATAGACCGGCAGGGTCGCCACCAGCGTCTTGCCCTCGCCCGTCTTCATCTCGGCGATGCGGCCACGGTGGAGGATGATGCCGCCCATGAGCTGGACGTCGAACGGCCGCATGTGGACCGCCCGCCACGCGGCCTCGCGGGCCACGGCGAAGGCGGGCACCAGCAGGTCCTCGGTGGTCGCACCGGCCTCGATCTGGGCCTTGAATTCGGCGGTCCTGGCCCGCAGCTCGGCGTCCGAGAGGGCCTTGACCTGCGGCTCCATCTCGTTGATGGCGGCCACGGTCGGCAGCAGCTTCTTGACTTCGCGCTCGTGCTGGCTGCCGAAAATCTTGGTCAGAATCGTATTGATCATCGAAGTCTCGCTTGGGGTCCTGGCTTGGGGTCGATCGGCTCGTCAGGAACGGCCGGAAGTGGCGCGGCAAGCGCCTACAACCCGCAGTCTAACAGAAAGATTCCAGAGGCCGGGCGGGATGGGCGAGGGCCGGGGGAGCGCCCCTATGAAGCGCCGGCCGCGGCGTCGTCGAGCATGTAGGCGAGCGGATTGACGGGATCGCCGTCCACCCGCACCTCGTAGTGGAGATGATACCCGGTCGAGCGGCCGGTGTTGCCGACCCGGCCCACGACGTCGCCGCGCTTGACCCGCTGGCCCGGGCGGACGTCGACGCGGGACATGTGGCCGTAGCGGGTGGTCACTCCGAAGCCGTGGGCGACGTAGACCGCCTGGCCCAGGCCGGTGACCTCGCCGGCCTCGACGACGATGCCGTCGGCGCTCGCCCGCACCGGCTGCCCTGGCGCCGCGGCGATGTCGACGCCCTGATGGACGCCGCGGCCGTGGGTGAGGGGGTCGCTGCGGTAGCCGAAGCCGCTGGTGAGGATGCCGCGGACCGGAGCGATGGCGGGCGTCGAGGAGATCCAGCGCACCCGCTCCGCCAGCTTGGCTTCGACGGCATTCAGGGTCCCCGCCAGCACGCCGGCCCGGCTCTCCAGCGCCGGCAGGTCCCTGGGCTCGACCTCGTCGACCGGGGTGCCGCCGCCGATGCCAGCCTCTGCCGAACCGCTCCCCAGGCTGTCCACGCCGGCCACGATGGCGAGCTGACGGGTGCGCTCCTCGTAATCCGTGAGCTGCTGCTGGAGCCGCTTGACGCTCGACTCGAACGTCTGGTTCGTCCTGCGGAGCCGGTCGTTCTCGGTCTTGAGGCGGGCGATCTCGACGGGGTTGACCTTGGTGCTGAAGTGGGACCAGGTGAAGAAGGCCACGGCGAAGGTGAGGAGCAGGAAGGCGGCCGTCAGCAGGCCGATCTGCAGGTTCGTCACCCGCCACTTGCGCAGCTTGGCGTGGGCGTGGGGGATGACGATGATCGTGTGGTGCCGTTTCGCCATGGATTGTCTTACAGGGGAGCCAGACAAGCTGGACACCGGAACCTGGATGCGTTAAGCAAACCGACTTAGCCTGAACATTGTATGTCGTGGATCGGGGATGTCAAGAGGTCGATGAAATATGGCGAATCAGCATGCGAAAGTGCCCGCTCGCGTGTAAAAAGGGTGAAAGGCTCGACGGCCGCGGGCGCCGAAGTCTTGCAGGCGTATGATCGATCTGCTCTTCCTGGATCGATCAGCCATGGCGCCGGCGGACCTCCCCTCACCGCGTCTCGAGCCCGGGGCCTCGTCCCGCGCTCCGCTCCCCGGCGAAAAGATCGGCCACATCCGCATCGTCGAGCTCATGGCCGAAGGCGGCATGGGCGCCGTCTATGTCGGCTTCGACGAGAAACTGCATCGCGAGGTGGCGCTCAAGGCGATCCGCGGCGACCGCCTCGACGCCGCGGCCAAGGCGCGCTTCCTGCGCGAGGCGCGTGCCCTGTCGCAGCTCGATCACCCGGGCATCTGCGCCATCCACGACTATCTGGAGACCCCCGGCGGCGACTTCCTGGTCCTCGAGCGGATCCGCGGCTGTAACCTGCGACAGGCTCTCGACGCCGGAGCCCTCGATCCCGCGGCGCGGCTGCGGATCGCCGAGCAGGTCGCCGAGGCCCTCGGGGCCGCGCACTCCCAGGGGATCATCCACCGCGATCTCAAGCTCGCCAACATCATGCTCACCGAAGGTGGGGCGGTCAAGGTGCTCGACTTCGGTCTCGCTCAGGCGGTGGGTGCCGCGGGCGATGCGCCGGTGGGGGAGCCCGTCTCCGGCACCGCCGGCACGGCGGCCGGCGACGCCACCGGTTACGTGCGCACCGCGCTCGGCAGCCTGGTGGGCACGGTCGCGTGCATGAGCCCGGAGCAGGCGCGCGGCGAGAAGGTCACCACGGCGAGCGACATGTACGCCTTCGGCCTCTTCCTCCAGGAGCTGCTCACCGGCGAGCCGGGCTATGAGCGGAACCTGCCGCCGCACCTGTTGCTGGTCAAAGTGCGGGAGGCCGACACGCTGCCCGTCCTCGGGCTCGCTCCGGACCTCACGGAGCTCATCGAGGCGCTGAAGTCTCTCGCTCCCGAGGTGCGCCCCGCCGCCATGGAAGCTTTGCGGCGGCTGCGGTGGAGCCGCGACAAGCCGAAGCGCCGGCTGCGGGCGCTGGCGTTGACCGCCGCCGTCCTGCTGCTGGTCCTCGCCGGCGTCAAGTACACCCTCGACCTGCGGCGCGAGCGCGACGCCGCGCTGCGGGCGCGCACCGATGCCGAGCAGGCGCGCCGCGAGGCCGAGGAGGTGTCGTCGTTCCTGGCCGGCATCTTCAAGGTCTCGGACCCAGGGGAGGCACGCGGCGGCACGATCACCGCCCGCGAGCTCCTCGACCGCGGAGCGGAGCGGATCCGCCAGGGGCTGCGCGACCAGCCGGCGAGCCGCGCCCGGCTGCTGGACACGATCGGGCTGATCGATCACAAGCTTGGTCTCTACGGGCAGGCGCGCCCGCTGCTCGAAGAGGCGGTGGCGATCCGGCGCCGGCTCCCCGGCGCCGGCCTCGACCTGGCGGCGAGCCTGCAGCACCTCGGGCAGGTCTGTCAGATGCAGCACCGGCCGGAGACGGAGGCGCTGTTGCGGGAGGCGCTGGCGATTCAGGAGAAGCGGCTCGGACCCGGCGATCCCGAGGTCGCCATGACCCTGAACAGCCTGGGTATCTATTACGGGTACGGGGGCGAGTTGGAGAAGGCGGAGCCGATCTTCCAGCGCGCCCTGAAGATCCGCCAGGCCGCCCTCGGGCCCGGCCATCCCGACGTGGCGATGACGCTCAACAACCTGGCCCTCGTCCGCACCCAGCAGAAGCGGTATGGCGAGGCCGACGAGCTGTTCCGGCGCGCCCTCGCCATCCGCGAGCGGGCCCTCCCTCCGGACCACCCCGACCTCGCCGCCACCCTCGAATCGCTGGCCCTCCTGGCGCAGAGCCAGCATCGTTACGCCGAGGCCCTTCCCCTCCATGCCCGCGCCCTGAAGATCTGGGAGAAGGCTCTCGGTCCCGACCATCACCGCATCGGCCTGGTGACCACCAACCTCGCGAGCTGCTATGACGGGCTGGGGCGGGACCGCGAAGCCGAGGCGGCGTATCGGCGGGCCATCGCCCTGCACGAAAAGATCCTGGGGACAGAGCACCCCGACGTCGCGTTCTCGCTGCTCAACCTGGCGAACTTCTATCGCAACCGGAAGCGCTATGCCGAGGCCGAGGGGCTGTATCGCCGCGCCGTGGTCATTGACGAGCGGGCGTTCCCGCCCGGGTCCGAGAAGATCGCCGGGCCTTTGCGCGACTATGCCCGCCTGCTCCGGGCGACGGGCCGGGAGCGGGAGGCCGTGGCGCTGGAGAAGCGCGCCGGAGTCGCTCCGGCGCCCGTGGAGCTCGCCGCCGCCTCAGCTCGGCCTCCGGGGCTCGCTCACCGCCGGCAGCGCTAAAGGGGGGCGTCCGGCCGCGGAGAGGAGGGGAGCCAGCGCCCGACGATCGCCGCCAGCTCCTCGAGCCGGAAGGGCTTCGCGATGTGGTCGTCCATGCCGGCGGCCAGGCACTTCTCCCGTTCGCCCCGCATGGCATGGGCGGTGACGGCGATGATCGGGATGCTCCGGCCGCCCGCCTCCCGCCGGCGCCAGCGGCGCGTGGTCTCGTAGCCGTCGAGCCCGGGGAGCTGGCAGTCCATGAGGACCAGATCGTAGGTCTGCCGCTCCAGGGCGTCGAGCGCCGCCTGGCCGTCGGCCGCCAGGTCGGCGGCGAGGCCGAGCGCGGCGAGTTGGGCGAGGAGGACCTGCTGGTTGATCGGGTTGTCCTCGACGGCGAGGAGGCGCATGCCGCGGACGCCGCCCGGCGAGCCGGGCCCAACGCCGTTCCCCGAAGTCTCGGCCGGAGCGGTCGCCGCGGTCGCCGTACCGATGGCGGTGGCCGCGGGGTGCAGCGGGATGCGGAACCAGAAGGTCGAGCCCTCCCCGCGCACGCTCTCGACGCCGATCTGACCGTCCATCATCTCCACCAGGCGGCGGGAGATGGCCAGCCCCAGGCCGCTGCCGCCGAAACCGCGGGCCGCGGTGCTGTCGGCCTGCGAGAAGGGGGCGAAGAGGCGCGCCTGGTCCTGCGGCGAGATGCCGATCCCGGTGTCGCGCACGAGGACGCGCAGGGACGCCGGCGGCTCGACCTCGAAGCGGACGTCCACCGAGCCCGCGAGGGTGAACTTCACCGCGTTGCCCACCAGGTTCAGGAGCACCTGGCGCAGCCGCGCCGGATCGGCGCGCAGCCGCCGCGGCACCCCCTCCGCGATCTCCAACCGGAGCGCCACTCCTTTTTCCCTCGCCTTCGGCCGCAGGAGGCGCACCATCCCGCCGGCCAAGTCGTCCAGGTCGACCTCGGCTTCCTGGAGCTGCAGGCGGCCGGCTTCGATCTTCGACAGGTCGAGGATGTCGTCGACCAGGGCGAGCAGGGCTTCGGCGGAATTGGCGATGGCCTCCGCTCTCTCGCGCTGCTCCGGGGCGAGCTCGGAGCGGAGCAGCAGCTCGGTCATTCCGATCACACCGTTCATCGGCGTGCGGATCTCGTGGCTCATGTTGGCGAGGAACTCGCTCTTCGCGAGGTCGGCGGCGCGCGCCTCCTGCTCGGTCTGCTTGCGCAGCGCGATCTCCTGCGCGAGCGCCCGTTCGGAGCCCAGGCCGTGGCGCGCGAAGCCGGCGCTCAGGGCGGCCAGCGCGACGAGCGCACCCAGGCGGTCGACGACGTCGGGCGCTCCCGGACCGGCCGCCAGCACGGCGGCCAGTCCGAGGCCGGCCCACGCCCAGCAGCCCGCGACGCCGGTGGCCGCCGCGGCGGCCGGCGGCACGAGGTCGAGCCAGGAGAGGCCGAGAGACGCGGGTCCGTCGGCGAAGTGAGAGGCGACGATCAGCGAGAAAAGCAGGAGCGGCGGGACGTGGGCGGCGCGCCGCGGGGGCTGGAAGGCGTTGACGAGGGGCCGGAGGACCGCGCCCGCGACGATCGCCGCCAGGGCGATCGCCACCTGCGCGGCATCTCCCGCCGCGAGGGCGCGCAGGAGCAGGAACGCCCCCAGGCCGAGCACCCCCAGCGTGACGACTCCGGAGTAGCGGACGTTGCGCAGCCGCCGCGGCTCCGCCGTCCCCGGATCGAGCCCGGCATGCAACCAGGAGGAGATCCGCCGCGCGACGCTCCCCGCGAGCTCTCTTCCGGGTGGCGCCGATTGCACTGGACCAGCCCCCTTCGGCATCCCGCCGGTCTGTTGAAAAGTTCCCGGTCAGTATAGACCGGACGGCGGACGGGTGCCACCAGGGCCGGAGCGGCTCAAGCCTCCCGAACATCTGCCGGTAGCGCTCGAGGTTCTCCATTCAACCCTCCGTGAGAATCTGCAGTCCGTGCCGGAACTTGGCTTCGTTCCCGGCTTCATCGCAGGGCTTCCTCGGAGATCTGGAGACCTCGGGCGGCCTTTGCCGCGAAATAGCGCTGCCTGGAATCCACGCCGCTGGCGCAGACGATCCTCTGGCCCTCGTCCGAGAAGAAAAGGACGGCCGGCTCCTGCCCGCCGGGCTGGCCGCGCAGCTCGAAGACGCCGTCCGCGAGTGGCCTGCACCGCGGCAGGCTCGACGCCGGCGGTCCTTCCAGGGGCAGATACACCCGCAGAAAACGGCTGAGGAACACCCGGGTCTCCGGCCGGCTGCCGGGCTGGTCGAGGAGGTCGAGCACCGGACAGCTCCCGCCAGGGTCCACCTCGGCCAGCACCTCCCATCTCCCTTTGGCGATGCGAAGGAGCTTCATGAGACCACCCTCCGGTCCAGGCTGCGGTACTGAATGGCCTCGGCCAGATGGGCGGCGCGGATGGCGTCGCTGCCGGTGAGGTCGGCGATGGTGCGGGCCACCTTGAGCACGCGGTCGAGGGCACGGGCGGAGAGGCCGAGCTTCTCGAAGGCGGCGTCGAGGAGAGCGCGGCCCGCGGTGTCCAGGACGCAGAAGCGGCGGAGCTGTTCTGGTCCCATGGCGGCGTTGTTGGGCGTCGGCGCCTCGGGGCCGAAGCGTGCGGCCTGGAGGGCGCGCGCGGCGGCCACCCGGCGGGCCACATCGGCCGTGGTCTCGCCCGGCCCGGAGCGCAGCTCCTTCAGGCTCACCGCCGGCACCTCGACGTGCAGGTCGATGCGATCCAGCAGGGGACCCGAAACTCGCCCGCGATAGCGCTCGATGAGCGGGGGAGGACAGCGACAGACGTATCTCGGATCCCCCAGGTGGCCGCACGGACAGGGATTCATTGCGGCAAGCAATGAAAAGCGTGCTGGAAAGGCGAGCCGGGCGCGGGCGCGCACCACGGTGACGAAGCCCTCCTCCAGGGGCTGGCGCAGAGCTTCGAGGGTGTCGCGCCGGAACTCCGGCAGCTCGTCCAGGAAGAGGACGCCGTTGTGGGCCAGGCTCGCCTCGCCCGGACGGGGATTGCTGCCGCCGCCGATCAATCCCGGCGTGCTGGTGCCGGTATGGGGGCTGCGGAACGGCCGCTGGTGGAGCAGGCCCGCGGGCGGCTCCTCGGCCACCAGGGAGTGGATCTTGGTGACGGCGATCGACTCCGAGAGAGTGAGGGGCGGCAGCAGGCCGGGCAGGCGCCGGGCGAGCATCGTCTTGCCCGAGCCTGGAGGCCCCAGGAAGAGGAGGTTGTGACCGCCCGCGGCGGCCACTTCGAGAGCCCGCTTGGCGGTCTCCTGGCCACGCACCTCCGAGAGGTCGGGACCATGCCCCCACACGACGCCGGCGAGCGGCGGCGCCGTGACCGCTGCGATGGGGTCCACCCCGGTCAGGTGGTGGACGGCCTCGGCCAGGCCGCGCAGGCCGATCACCGGCACGGCGTCGAGAGCCGCCGCCTCCGGCGCGTTGGGCGCCGGCAGCAGCACCTCGCGCGCGGCGAGCCGCCGGCCGAGGTCGGCGATGGCGAGACCGCCGCGGACGGTGCGGATGGCGCCGTCCAGACCCAACTCGCCGCAGATCAGCCGGCCGTCGAGGGTCTCCTGGGGTAGTTGTTCGTAGGCCACCAGCATCGCCAGGGCAATGGCGAGGTCGAGGTGGTTGCCTTCCTTGCGCAGGTCGGCGGGAGCGAGATTGATGATGATGGACTTGGGTTCCAGGTCGAAGCCGCAGTTCTTGATCGCGGCGCGCACCCGCTCACGGCTCTCGCGAACCGCGGCGTCGGCAAGTCCCACGATCTGGACCTGCGGGAGTCCGTTATGGACGTCGACTTCGATCTGGACGGGGCGTGCTTCAATCCCCCATGGCGTGGCTGCAGTGGCTCGGGCTAGCATGTCCCCTATAGACGGAAAAAGACACCCCGATCTTGCAACCCCTAGAAGAATGCGGGTTTGCGGGGCATCTTTTCGGGTGTTTCATGGGTGACTGAAACGTCAGAGAAGGCCAGCCGGGGCCAGATCGTCTCCCCGGCCCTGGACTTCCCTGAGGAGCGTGACTTGACTGACCTCTCAGCACCTCGGCTTGTAGGTCGACGCCGCGCGCAGATCCGAGATGGCGGGCCTGCGAAATGGAATCCTCCTGAGATACACTCCCCTCCAGACCAGAAGGAATCCCATGCACATTCGCAGTTCGGCCGCGCCTGTGACGCAGCGGCCAGAGGAGCCGGGAGAAGGTGAGGGGAGCGCGCCGACGGACGGCTGGTTCCGCACCTTCGTGGCCGCGGCTTCTCTGGCTCTCCTCATCCCTTTCATCCTCGTTGCGGTGCCTGGCGCGGCGGCGGCTCCGGCGGCTTCCAAGGCGCCGGCTCCCGCTTCCGACACGCCGCAGGTCATGCTGAGCGCCGCCGAGCTGCCGGCGGCGGGCTCTCAGAAGACGCTGCTCACGGTCGACCGCTTCGGCCGCTACTCGATGCGGGTCGAGAACGCGCAGGGCAGCTCCGTCGAGCTGGTCGACCGCATGGCGGGCTCTCTCGGCAGGGCCGGCGAGGCCGGGACCGAGAGCGGCCGGCTCGACCTGTTCCTCGACCGCGGTCAGTACCAGGTGCGGGTCGAGAGCGCGGAGAAGGGCATCGGCAAGGTCAGGGTACAGGCGCGCAGCTTCCACGAGCGCGGCCGTCCCGCCGAGTCTGTCGCGCCCCGCCTCGTCGAGACCCGGCTGGTGCAGGAGAGCCTGGACGACCTGGAGCAGGTCTCGTACTGGCTGGAGATCGGCGCCCGCCGCGGCGTGCGCCTCGAAGCGGCGGGCCGCAATCTGGCCGACCTGCGCCTGTGGCGCGACGGCTCGTGGCTCGAAGGGGCCGAGCCCCGGTGCAGGGCGATCCAGCCGGTCGTCGGTCAGCCGCTCTGGCGCTGCCGCCTGGCCGCCGTCCTGGAGCCCGGTCTCTATCTGCTGACCGCCTACGGCGGCGTCGCCCAGCCGTGGGCCGAGGGGGCGGACGAGCATCCGCTCTACCTGCGCTGGGGTGAGCCGCGGCTGCCCGAGTCCGGCCGCCGGCGCTATGTGATCAGTCCCTTCGGCGAGGACCATTTCCGCCTGCCCGACAACGTCAACTTCTTCCGCCTCGAGCTCCCCGAGGCACGGCCCGCGACGCTCGCCACCGGCTGGGTGCGCGGTGGCAGCCAGTACGAGCAGGAGATCTCCACGAGCGCGGGCGCCGTGACCAAGGAGTCCGTGCCGCCGGCCACCCAGATCCGCGCCGAGGGCAAACCGGGCGACGACGTCAAGGAGCCGGCGCTCGCCGGGGCCTCAGCGGAGGCCTCCGCCGAAGGAGCTGCGTCGAACGAGGAGGAGGCGCCGGCCGCCGAGCCGGCTCAGGTCGAGGAGGCACCGGAGGGGGCCGCCGCGGAACAGCCGCCGCCCAGCGAGGGCGAGGCCGAAGGCGAGCCGGCCCCCAGCGGCGCCGAGGCAGCTCCCCCCAGCTCTGAGCCTGCCCCTGAAACGCCCGCGCCGCCCTCCGGTCCGCTGCCATGGGAGCTGATCGCGACGGTCACCGGAACGCCGGGTCAGGCCTACGTCCTCCAGCACTTCGAGCAGCGGGACGTCTATTCGTTCAGCCGGTCCGGCCCGCACTGGGTGTCGACCGTGCACGCCGGGGCCGCCGAGGACTCGGTGGACGCCACGGCTCTGGTCACCGACACGCCGCCGGGCGAGAAGGAGCGGTTCCTGGCCGGCGCGGCGATCCCGCTCGACCTGCACACGGCCTGGTCGCGGCGGTTCAACTTCCAGGAGCCGCTGACGCTCTTCCTGGAGGTCAAGGAGACCGGCGCCTACCGGGTGGTGACGAGCGGCGCCGACGCCCGGACGCGCGTCGAGCCGTTCCTGCTCGTGCGGCCGGAGCACTACGAGCCCCCCGACTGGCAGGGCGCGAGCTCGGCCTGGAACCTCGACCCCGGCTACTACGAGCTCTCCCTGGAGCCGCAGAAGAAGGGGATCCTGACCCTGACGCTACGTCCGGGGAGCAAAGCAGGTCAGGAGATTCCCGTCTCTCCGCAGCCGGTGCAGGCCGCCGTCCGCTTCGGGCCGCTGGCGCTCGATCCGTCGCACCGCTACACGGCCTATATCAATCATCAACCGGGCGTCACCGCCGGCCTGGTGGTCCGTCCCTGGCCGGTCGACCTGGGCCAGCCGCTGCCCGTGGCCCAGAAACCGCAGAAACCGGGGGAGCCGGTGTTCGAGATCCCGTTCCACGTCGCCGAGGCGGGTACGCTGCGCGCCGAGACGGACGACGGCTCGCGGCTCGACGTGGCGGTCGACGGCGGCGCCTGGTCGCCGCAGGCCGAGGTCGCGGCCGGCGATCACAAGGTCGCCGTGCGCCACGACCGCCTGGACACGGTGACCTATTCGCTATGGGTGGAGCCGGCCGCTCTCCAGGCCACGACGCCGCTGCCGCCGCTCCCCGACGCGGCCCTCAACGCTGTGCCGAAGCTGCCGGTGCTCAAGCCGGGCGCGCCGCGTTTCCTCGACCTCGACCGCGGGCAGCAGAGCACCTGGTTGATGCAGGCCGACAAGCCCGGCCTCTACGCCGTCCGCTCGACCGGTCTCCTGGCCACCGCCGGCACGCTGCGCACCCGCACGGTGCCGGCGATGCGCCGCGACGCGCAGAACGGCGTCGGCCGCAACTTCCTCGTGCAGCAGTACCTGCGAGAGGGAGATTACCAGGTGACGGTCGCCGGGATCGGCAAGTCGCGCGGCCATCTCGGGCTGACGCTCGAGGCGACACCGCTCCTCGACGGCGGCGAGCTGCGCGCCGGCAGCCCTGCGCACTTCACCCTCCCCGCCGGCCAGGCCGTGGCCTTCCGCGTCGTCGTGCCGCAGGCCGGGCAGTACACTTTGCGCGCCCTGGGGCTCGGCTTCAAGTTCCTCTGCCGCTTCGAGGATACCGACGGCTGGCCGCTCGTGAAACCGAACGTCCCGGCGGACCTCGACGAACGGCTGGCGGCCGGCACCTATCGCCTGGTCCTCCTGCCGCAGCCGGTCGACGCGCGCGCCCTGGTACTTCTGGAGAAGAAGCCGGAGCCGCTCGAATTCGCCGGCCACGGCCCGCACGCGCTGCCGCTGGAGACGCGGGTGGACCACGTCTGGGTGGAGCCGGAAGGTCCCGAAGGTCCCGGGGGATCGACCGCGGACGCGCCGCGGCCGCCCGACGTCTGGCAGTTCGAGCTGCCGGCCAGGGTCCACGCCGCGGTCGAGCTCACGGAGGAGATGCAGGGCCGGCTCTCCCGGCTCGACGCCGCCGGCGCCGCGGCCGGCTTGGCCACCGATGTTGGCTTCGTGCCTCCGGGCCGCGCCTGGAAGGGCGAGCTGGAGCCCGGCCGCTATCAGGTCGCCGCCGTCTGCTCGCGGCGCAACAGCCGCGTCCACTACCAGGTTACGGTGCACACCGAGGAGCTGGTGACCGGGCTGGAGCGCAAGATGACGGCGCCCGGCGAGGTGACGGTTGCGGTGGGCCGGGCCGGCCTGCCGGAGCTCACGGAGCTGACCTCGATCTCGCCGGCCGACGTGCGCGCCCGCCTGCTCGACGCAGAGGGCCGCGTCGTCGCCGAGAACGACGACCGGCCGGACGACTGGAACTTCCTCCTCTTCCAGCGCCTCGCGCCGGGCCGCTACACGCTGCGCGTCGAGCCGGTGGGGACCAAGACGGCCGAGGTGCGGATCGCCATGCGCACGCCGGCCGAGGTGGAACAGGCGTCCGCTCCTCTTCCCGCTCACGACAACCTCCAACTCGGCAGCGACGTGCTGCTGCGTCCGCTGCCGGTGGGCGCCAAGGCGGACCTCCTGCTGGTGGCGGCGCGCTCGAAGGACAGCCTTGGCCTCTCGGTCGAGCGGCGGGAGGGCGAGGCCTGGCGCACGGTGGGCACCGCGATTGGCCGGGAGGCTCATCTGGAGATTCCGCTGGAGAGCAGGGACGGCAAGGACAGCAGGGACGGCAGGGACAAGGCTTACCGGTTGCGGCTCTGGTCTCTGGACCGGCACGAGACGCCGGTGCGGCTGTCCGCGGCGGCGGTGCAGGCGCCGCGGTTGAGCGAGCGGGAGCTGCGGCGCGGGACCGTTCTCCCCAGGGTCCAGGGCTTCGAGCCGCCCCTGGCCGCCGCGGCCGTGGAGCTCGATCGCCGCGGCGTGTTCCGCTTTGCCGATGCGGAGCCTGACCTGCGCGGCTCCGGCGTGGCCGGCAGCCCGCTGGCCCCGCTGGGGGAGAGCGCCGTGCTCTCCTCGCCCGGCGAGCGTTTCTGGCTGGTGCGCGCGGGCAAGGGCTCCGGACCGTTGAAAGCCGAGCGGGTGACCGTGGCAGCCGGGCTCGAAGGCGGCGCTCAGTTCCCGGTGCCGGCCGACGCGGCGGTGACCGCCGACCTGGGGGAGGGCAGGGGAGGCCCCGTGCTCGCTCTTGCCACGGCTCCCGCTGGCCAGCCAGGGGTGAAAGTGGGGGAGAGCGGTGAAGATCCGAAACAGGGGAGCGAGCCCGCCGCCACCGTCATGGCGGTGGGACCGCGCACGGCCGTGTCCGTGGCCCTGGCGCCGCGGCATCCGGTGGCCCGGGTGTGGCAGGCCGGAGCGGGGGACGGGGGCACCGAGGAGCTGCGCCTGGCCCAGCTCCGCTTCCCGGCACCAACGGCGGCGAAAGCCGACTGGGGCGTGCTCGACGGCCATCTCGACGGCGTCACGGCGCGCCGGCTCGACCTGCCGGCCGGACCCCGCAAGCTGCGCCTGGCGCTGGGCGAGGCCACCGTCGCCGTGCTCTCCCACGGCGACACCGTGGTGAGCACCCATTGGCAGGGGGGCGCGCCGTTCGAGGAGCTTTTAGATGACGGAGCGACTGACCGCCTGACGCTGCTCCACACGCGGCCGGGCGCCGATCCGTTCACTGTCGAGCTGCTGCCGCGGGCCGCCACGGAGGAGGCCCTGGCCCTCTCCCCGGACGCGCCGTTCGAGCGTTCGCTCGACCGGGCTGGCACCCTGCGGATCGTGCTCGGTGCCGCGAGCTCCTCCACGCTGCACGTGCGCGGCGCCGGCTCCGACGCGATCCTCCTGGGCCGCGACGGCAGCGTGGCGCGCGGCGCCGACCTGCCGGCCGGGCGCGGCGGTGTGGTCCTCGTGCGTCATGGGCCGGGCCTGCTGCTCGCCTGGCTGGGCGGTCCCGACGACGAGACGGCGGCGCTCTGGCCGGCCGGCGCGGGCCAGCCGGCGCCGGTGAAGGTCGAGCCGCCGGCGAGCGTGCCGCTCTCCGGCCGCTTCGCCGAGCTGGCGCTCGCCGGCTCGGGCCCGCGCGTGCTGCACCTGCGCACCGCCGAGCCGCTCGCCACCCTGCTGCACCGGGCCGACGATAAGGCTGGCGCCGGCGAGGTCGAGGTGCATGCGGAGGGCGGCCGGCTGGACGCCTTCCTGCCGCCGGGCGAGGCGCGGCTCGGCCTGCGGTCCCTGGCCGGCGCCCAGCTCTCGGGCGTCGCCGAGGTCACGGAGACGCCGGTGACGCCGATCGGCGAGGGTCTCGGCCCCGAGGTGCTCCTGGCCGCCGGCGGCAGCCGCTGGTTCTCCTTCCACGTCGAGCGCCAGGGGCCGGTCGGCATCGGCGCCCATGCGGGCTCCGACGTGGTGGAGATAGAGCTCTACGACCGCGCGGGCCGGCGCCTGGAAACCCGGCGCCAGGGTGGCGTAGTGCGCATGGCGGAGCTGGCGCCGGGCGACTACCTCCTCGCCCTGAGCTCAGCCGTCGGCGCCGCGCCAGTCAGGGCGCGGCCCGCCCTCGCCGGGCTGGTGCTCCCCGACACCGGCCCGCCCGCCGACGTGATCCGGCAGTACCTGCAGGAGGCCGGGGCCGAAGAGGCTCCAGCCCCAGAAAGCGTTCCCGGGAGTCAGCCATGAGCCGCCCCTCGTCTCGTCTCCGGCGTCGCGCCGCGGCCGCCGTCTGGATCTGTCTGTCGCTGCTGGCCGCTTCCCAGACGGGCGCCGCGGCCCCGAAACGCTCGGGCCCGGTCGTCGTGCCCGACCGCTTCCTGCGGCGGTGGGACCCGGTGACCGTCTTCTTCAATCAGGATCCCCGGGGCGAGAAAGCCGGCAAGCCCGGTCCGGAGGATCATCCCGAGCGCTTCGTGCGCATGGCGCCGGCCCATCCCGGTGCCTGGACCTGGGTGGACGCCCGCACGCTCCAGTTCAAGCCGGCCGAACCCTGGCCGCCGCTCCAGCGCTTCCGCTTCACGGTCGGCAATGCCCCGGCCATCACCTTGGATACGCTGATCTCGCCGCCGGCGAAGACCCTGCCCGCCGAGAACGAGGAGGTCGCCGACCCGGTCAAGGCGATCACCCTGGTCTTTCCGGAGCCGCTCGAGACGCAGACGCTCGGCCGCATGCTGTCGATCGAGGTACGGCCGCTGCCCGGCGTCGCCCGCGGTGCCGGTGGCGCCGGGGCCGAGCCGCGCTGGATCACCGCCCGCGACTTCCAGGTCAAGGCGCTGGACCGCAAGGAGCGCAACGACCCGGCGCCGTACGTCGTGACGCTCGCGACGCCGATCCCCCTGGGCTCGAAAGCGGTCCTCCACTTCCGCCTCTCCCTGGGCGAAGCCGCGCCGGAGTCGTCGCTCGACCTGGCGTTCACCACCGCCGAGCCGTTCCGCGTGGTCTCCCTGGGCTGCTCCGGCTCCCGCGTGCCGGTCACCGCCGCGGGCACCCGCTACGGGCGCGAGCAGGCGCTGCGCTGCGGCCCCGACGACCGCCAGGTGGTGGTCGAGCTGTCCGCCGCGCCGGTCGACCTCGGACCGATCGAGGGGCGCAACCTGGTGCGCTTCGAGCCCGCGGTCTCCGGCCTCACGTTCGAGGTCTCCGGCCGCCAGCTCCTGGTCTCCGGCAGCTTCGAGCGCGAGACGCTGTACCGCGTCTCCCTGGCTCCCGCCGCGGCGGGAGCCGTGGTCGACGGCCACGGCCGGCGCCTCGACCTGCGCGGCTCGACCGAAACCTTCCTCGTCTTCCCGCAGCGCGAGAGCTACCTGCGCTGGAGCGCGAGCCAGGGGATCGTCGAGCGCTTCGGCCCGCGCATGGCGCCGATCGAGGGGCGCGGCGACGAGCGGCTCGACCTGCGCCTTTATCCCATCGATCCGCTCGACCGTTCGCTCTGGCCGTTCCCCGACAGCCCGGTGGCGGTCGACGAGGGCAAGCGGCCTCCCGGCCCCGGCGAGGAGCCCGCGCCGTGGAAGGCGCCGGAGCGCAACGTGCCGGCCTCGGAGCTGGCGCTGCACCTGCAGACGCTGGGCTCGCCGCCGGTCTCGACGCTGGTGACCCTGCCGCTGCGCCGCGAGGGGAGCTCCGCCCGCTTCGGCCTCGACCTCGGGCCGTACCTCGACAAGCTGGCGCCGCGCGGCGCGCCGGGCACCTACCTCGTCGGCCTGCGCCGCATCGACCGTTCGAGCCAGCGCTCCTGGCTCCGGGTGCAGGTGACCGACCTGACGCTCACCGTGGCCGAGGAACCGCGGGCCGTGGTCTTCGCCGTCAATTCCCTCTCCACCTCGCTGCCGGTGGGCGGCGCCAAGGTGCGCGTCGAGGGCTCGGTCAAGGAAGCGGGTGGAGAGGCGCGCTGGACCACCTTCTTCGAGGGCACCACCGACGCCGCCGGCCGCGTCGCCTGGAACCCGCCGGGCCACGACTCCAGCCGCTCCGAAAGCGTACGGCGGATCGTGGTGCAGAACGGCAACGACCTCCTCGTCCTCGATCCCGGCCACGCGCCGGACGGCTACGCCGACGGGCAGTGGTCGCCGACCCATCAGAGCTGGCTGGGCTGGGTGTTCGACGACCTCGCCGCCCGCGGGCCGCAGGCCGAGACGCTCTGCCATCTCTTCACCGAGCGGCCGGTCTACCGGCCGGAGGACGGCGTCCATGTCAAGGGCTACCTGCGCCGGCGCGAGAAGGGCGAGCTGACGCCGGTCCGCCCGGAGGGGCGGGTGATCGTGCAGGGTCCGGGCGACCTCGTCTGGCGCTATCCCGTGGAGGTCACGGCCGCCGGCTCGTTCTACAAATTCTTCAAGGAGGAGAAGCTGCCGACCGGGGTCTACTCGGCCCGCTTCGAGGACAAGGACGGCCATTCGTTCGGCTCGGTCTCCTGGCGCATGGAGGCCTACCGCCTGCCGCGCTTCGAGGTGCGCCTCGACGCGCCCGACCGCGTGCCGCTGGACCGCGAATTCAAGGTCGGCCTGACGGGCATCTACTACGCGGGTGGCCGGGTGGCCGGCCGGCCGGTCGCCTGGCGGGTGACGCAGTTCCCGTACACCTGGACGCCGAAGCATCGCTCCGGCTTCCTCTATTCGTCGGACGGCCGCTTCTCGCGCACCGCCACCTTCGAGTCGACGCCGCGCCTGGAGAAGCGGGACACGACCGACGCCGAGGGCGCGGCGAAGCTGGTCCTCAACCCGGCGGTCGAGCCCACGGCGCAGCCGAGAAGCTATGTGGTCGAGGCGACCGTCACCGGCGCCGACGACCAGACGGTCACCGCGACCCGTCAGATCGTCGCGCTGCCGCCGTTCGTCCTCGGCCTCAAGGTGCCGCGCTTCCTCGAGCGCGCCACCCAGATCCGTCCGGAGGTCCTGGTCGTCGGCCTCGACGACAAGCCGGTCGCCGGCATGGAGGTGAAGGTCCGCCTCTTGCAGCGGCAGTGGCACTCGCATCTGCGGGCGAGCGACTTCTCCGACGGCGTCGCCCGCTACATGACCGACGTCGTGGATGAGAAGGTCCACGAGGTGAAGGTCAAGAGCGGCGCCGAGGCGCTGGCGGTGCCGCTGGCCATCCCGCGCTCCGGCGTCTACATCGTCGAGATCGAGGCGAGCGACCGGCTGGGCCGCACGCAGGTGGTCAAGGTCGACCTCTACGCCGGCGGTGACCAGGCCGTGACCTGGACGAAGCCGCCGGCGGGCGTCTTCACCGTGACCAGCGACAAGGCGTCGTATCAACCGGGCGAGACCGCGGCCCTCGTCCTCCAGAGCCCGTTCCAGAAGGGCGAGGCGCTGGCGGTGATCGAGGCGCCGGAAGGCAACCGCTACGAGTGGGTCGCCGTCGAGGGCGGCGCCGCCACGTTCAACCTCCCGATCCGCGGCAACTGGGCGCCGCGCATCCCGGTCCACTTCGTGCTGATGCGGGGCCGCGTCCCCGGCACCGGGCCGCAGCCGGGCAACAGCACCGACCTCGGCAAGCCGGCGACGGTCGCCGCCACGACGTGGCTCAAGGTCGAGCCGGCGGCCAACCGGGTGGACGTCAAGCTCACGCATCCGGAGAAGGCGCGGCCCGGCCAGAAGGTCGAGATCCGGATCGACCTCCGCGATCCGCAGGGCAATCCGCGGCCGGGCGAGGTGACGCTCTGGCTGGTCGACCAGGCGGTGCTGGCGCTGGGCAAGGAGCAGCGGCTCGATCCGCTGCCGGACTTCATCACTAAGGTCCTCTCGCATCTGACCGTGCGCGACACGCGCAACCTCGTTTTCGGCTTCCTGCCGTTCGCCGAGAACCCGGGCGGCGACCAGGGCGGAACGGGGGAGGGGAGCCTGCTCGACCGCGCCACCGTGCGCCGCAACTTCAAGGCTGTGCCCTATTTCAATCCGAACATTCAGGTCGGTCCCGACGGCACCACCAAGGTGGCGGTCGAGCTGCCGGACGACGTCACGGTGTTCAAGATCCGCGCGAAGGCGGCCTCGGGGCCGGACCGCTTCGGCTTCGGCACCAGCCAGATCGCGGTCCGTCTGCCGATCGTGATCCAGCCGGCGCTGCCGCGCTTCGTGCGGCCGGGCGACCGCTTCCTGGCTTCGGGGATCGGCCGCATCGTCGAAGGCGACGCCGGCCCGGGAAAGGCCGAGATCCGGGTCCAGGGCGTGGAGCTCGGCGGACCGGCGAAGAAGACGTTCACCTGGACCGACCAGCCGGAACGCCTCGAGTTCCCGGTGACCGTGCCGACGCCGCCGTTCAAGGCCGACGGCACCCTGGCCTATGACCGGGTCGCCTTCACCTTCGGCGTCGAGCGCACCGCCGACGGCGCCAGCGACGCCTTCGAGGTGAAGCTGCCGGTGCGCGACGACCGGCGGCCGATCCAGATCCGCCTGATGAAGGAACTGGCCGCCGGCTCCCCCTTGGCCATCCCCGCCCTGCCCGAGCCGGCGCGGCCCGGTTCCGTGCGCCGCTCCGTCCTGGTCTCCGATCAGGCCGCGCTGGTGCGCATGGCGGCGGGCCTCGACTTCTTCAACCAGTATCCTTATGGCTGCACCGAGCAGCGCCTCAGCCAGGCGCGCGCCGAGATGGCCCTGAAGCGCTTCCGGGTCCTGCTCCATCAGGAGGGGGACGACGGGCGGATGAAGCGGGCCGTCGAGGACACGCTGCAATGGCTGCCGCAGGTGGTCGATCCGCACGGCCTGGTGGCCTACTGGCCGGGGTCGAACGGCTACGTGTCGCTGACCGCCTGGGTGGTGCAGTTCCTGGTCGAGGCGAAGGCCGCCGGCTTCCGGGTGGACGACAAGCTGATGGCCACCCTGACGCGCTCGCTGGAGCAGTCGCTGCGCTCCGACTACGGCCGCTTCATCGACGGCGAGGGGTTCGCCGAGCGCTGCTGGGCCCTGGCCGCCCTCGCCGCCGCCGGCAAATTCGACCCCGCCTATGCCGCCGAGCTGGCGCGCAAGGCCCAGCTCCTCGACCTGGAAGGCGTCGCCGAGGTGCTCCAGTCGTTCGCCAAGTCGGGGGACACAACCTCGCCGGCCACCGACGCGCTCGCCGAAAAGATCTGGAGCGGCGTCGTCCTGCGCCTGTACCAAGGCAAGGAGATCTACGGCGGATTGCAGAAGACGGCGACGGCGCGCAACGGCCTCATCCTGCCGACCGAGACCCGCACCGTGGCCGAGGTGGCCCGCGCCCTGGCCAGGAAGGACGGCAAGAACCCGCGGCTCCAGCTCCTGGTCGACGCTCTGGTGACGCTCGGCCGCGACGACGGCTGGGGCACCACCAACGCCAACGCCGCCGCCCTCCTCGCCCTGGGCGAGCTGCTCCAGCCGCCCTACGCCGGCAGCGCACCGCACGCCTTGCAGGTCAAGCTCGGCGGCGGCGCGGCGCAGGCCCTGAGCCTCGGCCCGGACGCCCCGGTCGGCTATCTCGTCTCGACCGACGGCAGCGCCGGCAGCGTGGCAGTCCAGGCAGGATCCACGGGCCGGCCGGTGCTGGCCAGGATCGAGACCCGCTACCTGCCCGCCGGCGACGGCGCGAGGGTGGCGGCGAAGTCCGACGGCTTCGTGGTCAGCCGCGAGATGCTGAAGCAGGTGGCCGGCGGCGCGCCGCCGGAGCGCATCCCGCTCGCCGAGCCGGGGAGGACCGTGCGCTTCGCGATCGGCGACGTGATCGAGGAGCACCTGCGGGTGGTCAACCCGAAGGACCGCAACTTCGTGGCCATCGTGGTGCCCCTCGCCGCCGGCCTCGAGCCGCTCAATCCGGCGCTGGCCACCGCGCCGCCCGAGGCCAGACCGAGCAGCGGCCCGACCCTCAAACCGACCTACGTGGCCTTCCTGGATGACCAGGTCGCCTACTACTACGACACCCTGCCCAAGGGCACGTTCGATTTCTACTTCCGCACCCGTGCGACGATCGAAGGGTCGTACGTCCAGCCGGCCGGCCGGGCCGAGATGATGTACGACGGCGCGGTGACCGGGAATTCGGCGGGGGCGCGGATCGAGGTCGTGCGGCAGGAGAAGTAATTGCGCAGTCGGGCGCTCTTTCGCCTCTGGCGCCGCCGGCTGCGTCGCATCGACCGGCGGCGCGTCGTCCTCCACGCCCTCGCGGCGGCTGCCGCAGCGGCGCAGCTCCTCGGCATCGCCTTGGTCCTCACCGCCCTGTTCCGCGCCCACCTGGAGGCGCCGCCGCCCACCTTCCTCCTGCGCGACCGCCAGGGCGGTTTCCTCGGCGAGGTGGGAGCGCCGGCGGACGGCGAGCTCGGCTACTGGCCCGTCGAGACGCTGCCGCCGCGCGTCGTCGCCGCCACCCTGGCGCTGGAGGACCGGCGCTTCGACTCCCATCCCGGCGTCGATCCGCTGGCGCTGGCGCGCGCGGTGCTCCAGAACTTGCGGCGCCGCCAGCGGGTCTCCGGGGCCTCCACGCTGGCGATGCAGATCGCCCGCATGCAGAGCCCGGGCGACCGTGGCTACCTGCGCAAGGTCACCGAGGCGCTCACCGCCGTCCTCCTGACCCAGCGCTACGGCCGCGAGGAGATCCTTCGCCACTACCTGCGGATCGTGCCCTACGGCAACCGCAACCACGGCATCGCCTACGCCGCCCGGCGCTACTTCGACAAGCCGGTCGAAGACCTGAGCTGGGCCGAGATCGCCTTCCTGGCCGGCATCCCGCAGGCGCCGGGAAAGATGAACGTGTATACGCCCACGGGCCGCGGCCGGGCCGTCGAGCGCGGCCAGCGGGCGTTGCGCTCGCTCGCCGCGAAAGGCGTCCTCTCCGCCGCCGAGCTCGAGCTCAGCCAGCGCCAGCTCGCCGCCTTGCAGATCCCCTGGAAAGGCCGGCGGGCGGAGGAGTCGCTGCACGCGGTCCTCCGTCTCCAGACGCTGCTCACCGAAGAAACGAAGCGAGGGCGGCGCGAGCCCCTGGTGCGGACCACGCTCGACCTCGACCTCCAGCGCCAGGTCTCCTGGCTGACCGACCGGGCGGTGCGCGGCTGGGCGGACCGCGGCGCCGGCAACGCCGCCGTGATCGTGATCGACCTGCCGAGCCGCGAGGTGCGCGCCTGGGTGGGCTCGGCCGCCTACTTCGACCCGGGCACGGCCGGCGCGATCGACTACACCCGCGTCCGCCGCTCCGCCGGCAGCGCCTTGAAACCGTTCCTCTACGCCCTGGCGCTCGACCGCGGCGTCATCCGTCCCTCGACCGTGCTCGACGACCTCCAGCGCGGCCCGGGCGGCATCACCAACGCCGACGACCTGTTCCTCGGTCCGCTGCTGCCGCGCGTCGCTCTCGCCAACTCGCGCAACGTGCCGGCGGTGGACCTGCTGGCGCGGCTCGGCATGGAGCAGGGCTACGGCCTGTTCCGCGACCTCGGCCTCACCGACGGCAGCGTGCCCTCCCAGCACTATGGGCTGGGCTTGGCGATCGGCGGCCTGCCGGTGACGCTGGAGGAGATGATGAACGCCTACCTGGTGCTGGCGACCGATGGCCGGACCTCCGGCTTCCGCTGGCATCCCGGGCAGGAGCTGCCGGCGCCGCGGCGCATCGTCTCCGAGGAGACGGCGCGGCAGATCGCGCTCTTCCTCTCCGATCCGCTGGCGCGCCTGCCCACCTTCCCGCGCATGGGCTCGGAGGAGTACCGCTTTCCGGTGGCGGTGAAGACCGGCACCTCGACCTCCTTCCGCGACGCGTGGGCCGTGGCCTGGTCCAGCCGCTATCTCGTGGGCGCCTGGGTGGGGCATCCCGCCTTCCGGCCGATGAACCGGCTCTCCGGCTACCTCTCGGCCGCGGAGCTGGTGCAGCAGGTGCTGACCGTGCTGCACAAAGATCAGATGGACGGCTTCGACGACCTCGCCTTCCCGCCGCCCCGCGGCTACCGGCCGGTGCGCGTCTGCGCCCTGACCGGAGCCCGTGCCGGCGATGCCTGCGAGCAGGTCTTCCTGGAGTGGTTCCGACCGGGGGAGGAGCCCACGGACGACTGCACTGTGCACCAGCTCCGCGCCGTCGACCGCCGCAACGGCCTGCTCGCCACGGCGGACACCCCGCGCGCCGAGATCGAGGTGCGTACCTTCGTCTCACTGCCACCGCGCTACGCTGCCTGGCAGCTCGCCGCGAGCCTGCCGCACCCGCCGGACGAGGTGAGCTTCCTGCGCCCCGGCCAAGCGTCGCCGATGGGCCTCGCCGCCGGTCCCGGCGGCCCAACACTGGCCGCCAACCGTCCCGTCCGCCTGCACATCACCTCGCCCGAGCACCGGGTCCGCCTGCTGCGCGACCCCGAAACGCCGCCCGAGCTCTCCACCGTGGCCCTCACCGTCGTCGTCGATCCGCCCGTCCGTCAGGTCGTCTGGTACGTGGATGGCCGCCCCTACCAGACTGTCGACTACCCCTACGCCACCCGCTGGCGCCTCCAGCCCGGCGAGCACACCTTCCAAGTGCGGGTGCCGTTCACTCCGGAGGGCTCGCCGGAGGTGCGGGTGATCGTGCAGTAGGGGGCTCTATCCACAGAATCCGGCCGCACGTTATCACCTCGCCCAGGCACCGGGCCTGTCCTTCGTCCAACTAGCCGTACCAATCTGCTACTCTAGCCGTACGGCCGAAGGAGGAGCCATGGAGACCGTCAAGCTGACCGTCCGTTTGCCCAAGAGCGATCTCGAATTCGCCAAACAGTACGCGCAGGCCCATCGCATTACGGTGACCGAGCTGATCGACCGCTATCTGAGGTCGCTCCGGGGTGGGACCGGAGCGATCCATCCGGAGGTCGAGAAGATCTCGGGCCTGATTCCCGCAGAGGTGGACGCCAGGGCCGAATACCGGGAACACGCCTTGGCGAAGCACCGATGAGACCGATGAGGTTCATGCTCGATCTCAACGTCCTTCTCGACGTTGTGCAGCGGCGCGAGCCCTTCTACGCGGCTTCGGCCGCGGTCCTGAGCCAAGCGGTCGAGGGGCCGAGCGTGGCCTGCCTGCCGGGGCACGCGCTGACCACCCTCTACTACGTCGTCGCCAAACACGCGGGCCAGGAGGAGGCGGGTATCCTGGTGGATTGGGTTCTGGCCCATCTGGAGATCGTGCCGCAGGATCGCGCCCAGTTCATCCGGGCGAGGAGCCTCCGGTTCGACGACTTCGAGGATGCGGCGCTGGCCAGCGCCGCCGAGGCGGCGGGCTGCGAGCTCATCGTCACGCGGAACGTGGCGGACTTTGCCCTCTCGCCGGTCGCTGCCATTACCCCGGAGGAGCTCCTCCGGGCGCGCGCTCAGGAATGACGTGGCGTCGATAGGGTTCTCCTGCTATCATCCCCCGGCTTAGCCGGTGGGCAGGGCTGCCCAAGCTGCGCTCCAGCGGGGTGAAACCCACCCGGCGGCATTCGGTCCCAGCCGCCCAGTCCTTCGCTCGGACCTTTTCCCTAGATCGTTTCTTCTGGGAGTTTTGTCGATGAATCAACGTCTGACCCGCAAGGATATGAAGCACGACGACTTCGCTTCGGCCATGGGGCGGGGCGTCGAGTACGCCGAGAGCCACGTCCGGACCATTCTCTACGCGGTGGCCGGCGTGCTGCTACTGGTGGCGCTCGGCGTCGGGATCTACTACTGGCGGTCCCATCAGGCGCAGGCGGCGGGGCAGGCCCTGGCCAAGGCGGTGAAGGTGTATCAGGCCCCCGTCGTGACCACCGGCGCCAAGCCGAACGACCCGACGGCGCCGAGTTTCCCCAGCGCGGAGGCGCACCGGGCCGCGGCCAGGAAGGCGCTGCAGAAGGTCCGCGACGACTACGGCTCCACCGACGCCGCCGACGTCGCCAACCTCTATCTGGCCCAGATCGCCGCCGAGGAGAACAAGCTCGCCGAGGCCCGCAAGATCTGGCAGGACTTCGTCGACGCCCACCCGAAGCACATGCTGGGCGCCGAGACGCGGCTGAACCTCATCCACCTCGACCTCCAGCAGGGCAAGGGCGAGCAGGTGGTCAAGGACCTGCGCGCCATGCTGGAGAAGGGCGACTCGCCGGTGCCGCAGGACGTGCTGCTGCACGAGCTCGGGATGGCCTTGGAGCAGCTCAAGCGTCCGCAGGAGGCGGTGCAGGCCTACCAGCGGATCCTCGACGAGTTCCCGCAATCCCCCTACCGGCCGGAGGCGCAGCAGAAGGTGAGCGCCCTCGATCCGGCTCGCGCCGCCGCGCCGTTCGGCGGGCTCCAGGGTATCCCGGGCTTCCCCGGCTGATCGCAGCCCCCGCCCCGCGCCCCCGGCAGACCCCCATGGCCCTGGCGTACCGCATCCTGGAGCGCAAGCGTGCCGGGATGCGCCTCACGGCCGAGGAGATCCGCGCGGTCGCGCAGGGGGCCGCCGACGGCTCCTGGAGCGAGGGGCAGCTCGGGGCCTTCCTCATGGCCGCCGCCATCCGCGGCCTGGATGCGGACGAGACCCGGGCGCTGACGCTCGCCATGCTGGAGTCGGGCGAGCGCTGGGACCTCGGCCGCGAGGTGCCCGGGCTGTGCGACAAGCACTCGACCGGCGGCGTGGGCGACAAGGTGTCGCTGATCCTCGCGCCGCTGCTGGCAAGCTGCGGGGTGCCCGTGGCGATGCTCACCGGCCGCAGCCTCGGCCACACCGGCGGCACCATGGACAAGCTGGAGAGCATCCCGGGGATGAGCCTCGATCTCGACCGCGCCCGCTGCCTGGACCTCCTGGCCCGCTGCGGCATGGCCATCGGCGGCGCCACGGCGGAGATCGCCCCCGCCGACCGCCGCCTCTACGCCCTGCGGGACACCACCGCCACCGTCGACTCCACTCCCCTGATCACGGCCAGCATCCTGTCGAAGAAGCTCGCCACCGGGGCGGCGGCCGTGGTCTTCGACGTCAAGACGGGCAACGGCGCCTTTCTCCCGGAGCTCGACCGCTCCCTGGAGCTGGCCCGCGGTCTGGTGGAGACGGCCCGATCCCTGGGCACGCCCACCTCGGCGCTGGTGACGGACATGAGCCAGCCCCTGGGGCGCTGGTCCGGGCACACGGCGGAGGTGATGGAAACCTTCGCGTGCCTGGGCGGCGAGGGACCGGAGGACCTGATGGAGGTCACCTTCGCCCTCGGCGAGGAGGTCTCGCGGCTGGCGGGGCAGCCGGTCGGGCGCCGGCAGATGGAGGAAGCCCTGTCCTCGGGGCGGGCGCGCGAGCGCTGCGAGCAGTGGGCGGCCCTCCAGGGGGCGGACCTGGATTGGCTGCGTCAGCCGCGATTTCCCCTGGCGCCGGTGGAGAAACCCCTCCTCGCCCGGCGTCCCGGCCGCCTCGCCGCCGTGGACGTGCGCCAGCTCGGCCTCCTGCTGGTGGAGGCCGGCGGCGGCCGGACGCGGCCGGAGGACGCCATCGACTTCGGGGTCTCCCTGGAGTGTCGGGCCCGCCTGGGCCAGGAGGTGCGGGAGGGGGCCGAGCTGGCCAGGGTCTACCTGCGACGGGAGGACGACCGGCTGGCGGAGCTGTTCGCCGGGTGCTTCACCGTGGCGGACGAGGGGGAGGCGCCGGTGGTGATTGCGGCGCGGGTTTCGTAGTCGGACCCTCACCGCCTCACAGGTCTTTGCCCGTCGAGAGGGTCTGCCCTTCGAAGCCTCACCCCCGGCCCCTCTCCCGTCTCCCTCCCAAGCCCCCGCCGGGAGAGGGGGGACTTGGCTGAGAGGTTGGAGCATGTAGCGCACCGCGACCGGTGGTGGTGCGCACAGCGCACCCTACCGGCAATCCCCCTTCGCATGAGACCCCCCTCTCCCTCCGGGAGAGGGGCCGGGGGTGAGGCTTCGAAGGGCAGACCGCTCCAACCGGCAAGAGACCCCCCTGCGCTATCATCCCGGCATGAAGGCCGCCATCCTCGCCGTGGGGTCGGAGCTGCTCGGCACTGACCGGCTGGACACCAACTCGCTGCGCCTGACGGGGCTCCTCGCCCGCCATGGCGTCGAGCTGCGGCGCAAAGCCGTGATCGGCGACTCGGAGGAGGAGATCGCCGGCGAGCTGCGCGCCCTGCTGCCGCGGGTGGACCTCATCCTCGTCACCGGCGGCCTCGGGCCCACGGCGGACGACGTGACGCGGGAAGCCGTGGCCGCCGCCCTCGGCCGCAGGCTTCATCCTGACGCGGCGGTGCTGGCCGATCTCGAGCGCCGTTTCCAGTCGCTGGGCTGGCGCATGCCGGAGGTCAACCGCCGGCAAGCGCAGGTGGTGGACGGGGCGGAGGTCCTACCCAACGCCCGCGGCACGGCGCCGGGCATGCGGTTGGAGAGGAACGGCTGCACCCTGTTCCTCTTTCCCGGCGTTCCCACCGAGCTCGAGGGACTCATGGAGACCGCCCTGGAGCCGTGGCTCGCGGCCCGCTCCGGCGGCGTGGCCCGCGAGACGGCCGTGCTCAAGATCGCCGGGCTCCCGGAGTCGGTGGTGGAGGAGCGCATCGCGCCGGCGTACGACGAGTTCGGCCGCGAGGCCATCACCATTCTGGCCAACGTCGGAGAGATCCGTCTCCAGGCCACGGCGGAGGGCCCCGAGCCCGAGCGCCGGGCCCGGCTCCAGGCCATGGTTTCCCGCCTCGCCGAGCTGGCGGGCGACGCCGTCTACACCACCCGTGAGGAGGACACCCTGGAGAGCGTGGTGGGCGACCTGCTGCGCGCCGCCGGCACCACTCTCACCGCTGCTGAGTCGTGCACCGGCGGCCTGCTCGCGCAGCGCATCACCGGCGTCGCGGGCAGTAGCGACTACTTCCTGGGCGGCGCCGTCACCTACAGCAATGAGCTGAAGACGAAGCTCGTGGGGGTCCCGGCCGGCTTGATCGCCGAGCATGGCGCCGTCTCCGAGCCGGTGGCCCGCGCCATGGCCGAGGGCGTCCGCCGGGCGCTGAAGAGCGATTGGGGCGTGGGCATCACCGGCATCGCCGGCCCGGGCGGCGGCACGCCGGAGAAGCCGGTGGGCACCGTTCACATCGCCGTCGCCGGGCCGCGGGACGGCGAGGTCGAGCACCGCAAGCTCCGCCTGCCGGGCGACCGCGACCGGGTGCGCCGGTTCTCGGCCCAGATCGCCCTGGAAATGCTGCGCCGCCGGCTGCTGGCCGCAGCGGAGCCGGCATGAGGCTCTTCGTCGCCCTCGAGGTCCCCGAGCCATCCCGGCGCGACGTGCGCCGGCGGGTGGAGGGCCTGCGCGACCGGCTGCCACGGGCCCGCTGGGTGGACCTCGATGTCCTGCACCTGACTCTACTGTTCCTCGGCGAGACGGCTGAGGCTGACGTGCCGGTCCTGGCCGCCAAGCTGCGGGCCGCCTTCTCCCGCTTTTCTCCCCTGCCGCTGCGCCTCGCAGGCGGCGGCACCTTCCCGCCGGGACGTCCGGCGCGGGTCGCGTGGGTGGGCGTCGAGTCCCCTCCCGAGCTGCTGACGCTCCAGGCGGACGTCGCTCAGGCGGCGGTCGAGGCCCTGGGCTTCGAGCCCGAGGAACGGGCCTACCATCCCCACGTCACCCTGGCGCGCTGCGCCGACCCGTGGCGGCGGGAGGCGATCGAGAAATTCACCAACGCCTTCACCGGGCCGGTGGGGCCGCCGTTCGTGGCCCATCACGGCGTGCTCTTCGAGAGCAAGCTGTCGCCCAAGGGGGCGCGCTACCGGCAGGTCGAGGTCTTCCCCCTGGAAGAGGACTATCCGGAGGAGGAGGCGTGAGCGCCGGGCTCTCCGTCTCGCTGGTCGTCGGCGCCTACCTGCTGGGCTCGGTCTCGTTCAGCGTGGTGATCGTCAAGCTGATCCAGGGGCTGGACGTGCGCACGGTGGGCAGCGGCAACGCCGGCGCCACCAACGTCCTGCGCGCCGCCGGCCGCAAGGCGGGCGCCGTCGTGCTGGCTCTGGACGTCACCAAGGGGGTGACGGCCGTGGTCGTCCCCCGGGTCCTCGACGCGCCGCCGGCCGTCGTGGGCAGCGCCGCCGTGGCCGTGGTCCTGGGCCACGTCTATCCGGTATTCTTCGGTTTCCGCGGCGGCAAGGGGGTGGCGACCTCGGCGGGCGCCCTGGGTGCGCTGGCGCCGGTGGCTATGGCGCTGGGGCTGGTGCTCTTCGTCGCCGTGGTGGCCTGGAAGCGCTACGTCTCCGTGGGCTCAATGGTCACGGCGGCGGCCTTCCCGTTTCTGGCCTGGGCCGGCCACCGCCTGGGCTGGTCGGACTACGACGGCCCATGGCTGCTCGGCTCAGCCGCCGTGATCGCCCTCCTCATCATCATTAGACATGCCGGCAATCTCCAGCGGCTGCGGGATGGCACCGAGCCCCGGCTGGGGGAGCCACGGCCCGAGCCGGCCGGAGGGGTGGGACGTTGAACGGCACCGAGAGGCGGATCGGCGTGCTGGGCGCGGGCTCGTTCGGCACGGCGCTCGCCGTGCATCTGGCCGGCCCCGGCGGACACCGGGTGAAGCTCTGGGCGCGGAGCGCGGAGCTGGCGTCCCGCATGGCGGCCGAACGCGCCAACGCCGGCTATCTCCCGGGGGTGGAGCTGCCGGAGCGGCTGGCGCCCACCAGCGAGATGGAGGCGTTGCTCGACAGCGAGTTCCTGCTGGTGGTGGTCCCGTCGCACGGCTTCCGCGAGGTGTTGCGACAGTTCCTGCGCCTCGATCCGGAAGGGAAGCCGCTGCCGCTGATCTCGGCCACCAAGGGGATTGAGACGGAGACCTTGGCGCGCATGAGCCAGGTGGCCCGCGAGGAGGGGACGGCCGCCGGCCGCGAGATTCACTTCGCCGTGCTCTCCGGCCCCACCTTCGCCGCCGAGCTGGCCCGTAACGCGCCGAGCGCCGCCGTCATCGCCTCGGAGGACGCCCGCTTCGCCACCGACGTGCGGGAGTGCCTCGCCACCTCCCGGCTGCGCCTCTACTCGTCGCCCGACGTCGCCGGCGTCGAGCTGGGGGGGACGGCCAAGAACGTCATTGCCATCGCCGCCGGTACCCTCTCCGGTTTGGGGCTCGGGCACAACACCCTGGCGGCACTGATCACTCGCGGCCTGCACGAGATCACCCGTCTGGGGATCGCCTGCGGCGGCCAGCCCCGCACCTTCGCGGGCCTCGCGGGCCTGGGAGACCTGGTCCTGACCTGCACGGGGGGACTGTCCCGCAACCGCCAGACCGGCCTCGAGCTGGCGGCCGGCAAGACTCTCGCCGAGATCACCGGTGCCACCCAAATGGTTGCGGAAGGGATTCGCAACTCCATCGCCGTGGCCCGCCTGGCGGCGCAGAAGGGCGTCGAGATGCCCATCACCCAGCAGATGGTCGCCGTCATGCACGAGGGCAAGAGCGCCCGCCAGGCCGTCGAAGAGCTGATGACGCGCGAGCTGAAATCGGAAACCGAGCTGTGACATGAACCACCAGACCGTCCTCATCCTCGACTTCGGCAGCCAGTTCACCCAGTTGATCGCCCGCCGGGTGCGCGAGAACCAGGTCTACTGCGAGGTCCATCCCTTCGACCTGCCGCTGGAGGAGATCCGCCGGCGGCGGCCCATCGGCGTCATCCTGTCGGGCGGTCCGCAGAGCGTCTACGAGGAGGGAGCGGCGCTGGCCGATCCCAGGCTGTTCGAGCTGAAGCTGCCGGCGCTCGGCATCTGCTACGGCATGCAGATCATGGCCCACCTGCTGGGCGGCAGCGTCGAGGGCTCGCAGCAGCGGGAGTACGGCCGGGCCGAGATCACCATCAGCGAGCCGGGACGCCTGTTCGCGGGGCTCTCCCCTCAACAGACGGTGTGGATGAGCCACGGCGACCGGGTGAACGGCGCCCCCCCGGGCTTCCGCGCCTCGGCCACCACCCGCAACGCGCCCATCGTGGCCTTCGAGAACGAGGAGCGGCGGATCTACGGTATCCAGTTCCATCCCGAGGTGGTCCACACGGTCGCGGGCGGCGAGATCCTGCGCAACTTCCTCTTCGGCGTCTGCGGCGCTCGCGGCGACTGGCGCATGGCCTCCTATCTGGAAGAGGCGGTGGTCACGATCCGCAGCCAGGTGGGGGAGGGGAGGGTGATCTGCGCCCTGTCGGGCGGCGTCGACTCCTCGGTGGTGGCGGCGCTCCTCAAGCGGGCCGTGGGCGAGCGCTCGACCGCGATCTTCGTGGACAACGGGGTGCTGCGCAAGGACGAGGCCGTGCAGGTCGTCCACAGCCTGCGCGACGGCCTGGGGATCCCCATCCGCGCCGTCGACGCCCGCCAGCGTTTCCTCGGTGAGCTCGCAGGTGTCGAGGAGCCCGAGAACAAGCGCAAGGTCATCGGCCGGGTGTTCATCGACGTCTTCAAGGACGAGGCGAAGGCGACCGAGGGCGCGCACTGGCTGGCCCAGGGGACCCTCTATCCGGACGTCATCGAGTCGGTGTCGGTCAAGGGTCCCTCGGCGGTGATCAAAACCCATCACAACGTGGGCGGGTTGCCGGCGGAGCTGGGCTTCGAGCTGATAGAGCCGCTACGCTTCCTGTTCAAGGACGAGGTGCGGCAGCTCGGCCGTGAGCTGGGGCTGCCGGAGCAGATCCTCACCCGCCACCCGTTCCCCGGTCCCGGTCTCGCGGTGCGCATCCTGGGCGAGGTCACGGTCGAACGGGTGGCCCTGCTCCAGGAGGCGGACGCCATCTTCCTCCACGAGCTGCGGGAGAGCGGCTGGTACGAGAAGGTGAGCCAGGCCTTCGCCGTGCTGCTGCCGGTCAAGAGCGTGGGTGTGATGGGCGACTTCCGCACCTACGAGAGCGTCATCGCTCTGCGCGCCGTCGAGACCCAGGACTTCATGACCGCCGACTGGAGCCCGCTGCCCTACGAGCTCCTGGGCCGGGTGGCGAATCGCATCGTCAACGAGGTCAAGGGAGTCAATCGAGTGGTTTATGATGTGACCAGCAAGCCGCCGGCGACGATCGAGTGGGAGTGAGATCAATGATTGCTTCTCCAAGGATTCATATCCCCGAGGCCGAGATCCAGAGCTTCTGCCGGCGCTGGCAGATCGTGGAGCTGTCCCTGTTCGGATCGGTCCTGCGAGAGGATTTCCGACCGGACAGTGACGTCGACGTACTGGTTACGTTCGCTCCCGGGGCGCGGCGGAGTCTCTTCGACATGGTCGGCATGCAGGAGGAGCTCGAGGCGATCCTCGGGCGAGAGGTCGACCTGGTGGAACGGAAGACCGTGGAACAGAGCGAGAATTACATCCGGCGCAAGCACATCTTGAGCGATCTGGTGCCGGTCTATGTGGCGTGACGACGCATACCTTCTCGACATCCTGATCGCCGCGCGCAGGGTGCTGCGCTATGTGGGCGATCTCTCCTGGGAAAGCTTCAAGGAGGACGAGATGGCCCAGGATGCGGTGATCAGGAACCTTCAGATCATTGGTGAAGCGGCCCGGAAGATCTCTGACGAATTTCGGAGCGGCCATCCAGAAGTCCCCTGGGGTGGAATCGTGGGGATGAGAAATCGTCTGGTCCACGAGTACTCCCGGGTCGACATCGCGAAGATCTGGGAAACCGCCGCGGACGACGTCCCGCGGCTTATCCGGTCGATCGAGTCACTGGTTCCCCCTGAAGATCAAGTCTGATCGGGCTTCTGGTTGTCTCCTCCATGTTCTTTCGTGCCAGAATACCCCTCGCCGTCTACGAGTTGGTCACCCGCGACGGCTGCCACCTCTGCGACGAGATGGCGGCCGTCCTCGACGCGGTCCTGCCGGGGTATGGCCTCTCCTGGTCGCCCCGGGACGTGGACGCCGAGCCGGAGCTGCGGGCGCGGTTCACGGACGCGGTCCCCGTCCTGCTGCGGGACGGCCAGCCGGTGGCCAAGGTGCGGCTCGACCGGCGGAGCCTGATCCGGATCGTCGAAGGCCGGCGCTGAGCCGGGTTCTGTTCCTGGACTGGAGGTACACAGATGAGGCCGAGATCCGCAGGTCTGAGGTCCTTCGCCGGGCGCTGGTTCCTTCTCCTCCTCGCGGTCGTCGGTGGAGGCGTCTACACCGCCCGAGCCCAGGCCCCGCGTCCAGGCACCGGGTACGACGCCCGCGGCCGGGGCCTGACCCAGTCCCACTACCTCCTCTACAACGAAGGGGTCCTGCGCAACCTTGCCAACGGCAAGACGGTCGTCTGCCGGCCCTGCGAGCCGTCGTGCTCTTGTCCCGACGACGGAGAGTGCGTCAAGACCTACCGCGAGGGGCCGACGGTGACCCGGCCGATCAACTTCGCCGTGACCGACATCTCCACGACGGATGGCTTCAATGCCCGGTACGGGCTCCCTCAGCCGAACCTGCAACCCTGCCCCGACCCCGGCGCCTCGAAGCGCTGGAAGTGGCAGCCGATCGACAACGAGCAGAAGTTCGTCTACCAGGAGGCGATCGAGGACGCCTGCCGGAACGCTCCGGAGATGATCGGCTCGCAAGGGGCGGCCGGCGGTTGGGACTGCCACATCACCCAGAGAGAGCTCAACGACGCGGCGGCGACGGGGGACGTGGGTATCCTGCGCTGGTGGGCCGCCCGCCAGGTGGGGGGCTCGCCGGAGAACCGGATCTCCATCCCGTCTCCCGGGCGGGCGTGCACCTGGGAGGAGCCGAACCTGCTCATCCCGGGCGCGTTCCTGTTCTACGCCAACGCGGCGCCCTGCGGTGGCGGGGGCCCCGCTTCGCCCCCGACTCCCATCGATTGTCAACCTCCCTTGCCGGCGCCTGCTCTCCCGGCCACGCCGGCGAATCTGCCGGTGTGCGCCGATGGCGGGCCCGATGGCGCCACCCCGGGAACGGTGGTATATCCGGTGCAGGCCAAGGGCTGGCTGCCCGAGTGGTACTACCGGCCCGGCTTACAGAGCACCGGTCAGCTCAACCTCAAGCTGGTGGTGGAAACGCCCTGCAAGGTGCCGGACAGGAGACCGTGAGGGGTTCGCGCCGGAGGTGCTAGCATGATTCGACCTCTTTGAGCCGTTCTTTTCCCGCGGAGTGGCGCCTTGCACTCGATCCTGTCGCTGTTGAGCCTGCGCTTTGGCGGTTTCGGCATCCTCACGATGGTGGCGCTGATCGACGCCGTCCGCGTGGGCGCGGACTGGTACTGGTTCCTGATCATCCTGGCGTTCCCCGGCATCGGGCCGATCGCCTACTTCGTGGTGGTGCGCAGCCCGCTGCTCGGGGCTCGCAACGCCGGCATGATGTCCCCGGTAGCGGCCCGGCGGCTCCAGGCCCTGCGGCGCCTGCGGGAGCTTCAGGTGCAGCTCGCCAACTGGCGGGGGCCCGGCATCCTGGCCGAAGCGGGTGAGGAGACGCTGGCCCTGGGCAAGCCCCAGGAGGCCGAGAAGCTCCTGCGCGAAGCGAAGGCGAACGGCGGCGCCGTGGAGGACGTCAACTTCGGCCTCGCCCAGTCGCTGGAGATGCAGGGGCGCTGGCCGGAGGCGGTGCCGCTGCTTCAGGAGCTGGTGAAGGTGGAGCCGGACTCGCGCCTCGGCGAGGGCCCCCTCCACCTCGCCCGCAGCCTGGACGAGGCCGGCCGCAGCGACGAGGCCGAGCCGGTGCTGCGCAAGCTCCTGGAGCGCCGCACGGTCATCGAGGCCCAGGTACGCCTCGCCCGCACCCTCCTCCGCAAGGGCGAGCGGGAGGAGGCCGGCCGCCTGCTCTCCGAGGTCCGCAACGACGCCACGATCCTGCCCCGCTACCTCAAGCGGCAGCATCGCGCCTGGCTCCGCGCCGCGGCGCGCCTGAAGACCGGTACGGAGCGTCTCCCGCGGCCCCGGTTCGGCTGAGCTTTCGGGGAAGCGATCCCTTGGCACCAGGCGCTCACACAGTTGTCACATCCTTCCGGGTTCAAGACACTCATGGAGAGAAGCTCGAAAGCGTTTTGTTCGGCGCCGGGGACGGCGGCCGAAAGGCGGAGGAGGTGTCGATGTTCTGCCCGGAGTGTGGCCTGGAATATGAGGAGGGTTCTTCGCTGTGTGAGGACTGTGGGGTGGAGTTGGTGGAAGATCCGCTCGGGGAAGAGGCTCCGGAGGAGTTGGAGTTCGTGCCGCTGGGCGAGGTGACCGATGCCACCGTGTTCGCGATCGTGACCTCCCAACTTGAAGAAGCAGGGATTCCCTGGTTCGTGCAGAGCGAGAAGGAATCCATGGCCATGGTATACGTAGCCCGGAACCGCCTCGCAGAGGCGCACCGCGAGCTGGCGGCGGCCGCCAGCCCGGTGGCGGTCTGTGAAGGCAATTGACGGCCAGACTGTGGAGGAGCGAGCCATGAAGCGATCTGCCAGGAAGCTGAGCCTCAACCGCGAGACCCTGCGCCATCTCGATGCGACGCAGCTCCGGACGGCCCGGGGCGCCGCCCGGGTGGCGGGGACCCTGACCTACGAGGGGGGATGCGAGGACAGTTGGAACTGCCCGCCCCCGGACCCGGGGTGCCCAGCCTCCACTGTGTCCTGCACAAAGTAGGGCAGGGAGATCCTGGACCGAGCCGTTGGCCCTCATCACCCCGGCCCTCTTCTCCCAGCCTCCCCCCCGGCCGCCGGGAGAAGAGGGAGTGGTTAGTCAGAAACAAGCAGAAGCAAGCCCCCTGGGACCGCCGGCGTCTCGCCGGCCACTTACTCCGCCTTTTCTTCAAGCCCTCTCTCCCGGCGGCCGGGGGGGGAGGATGGGAGAGAGAGGGTTGGGAGAGTGAGGGTCCGGCCCGAAGGGGGCGCCGGCGGCGGCCTGCCCGGCGCTCATTCCTCCTGCCGCCGCAGCTCCACCCGCGCCAATCTCTCCGGATTCTTCTTCAGCTCCCTCGCCAGTCGCGTCCCCAGCTTCCGTTGCAGCTCGCGCCGCTCGGCGGGCACCGTCATCTTGCTGGCGTCGATCCAGCCGCCAGCGATCATGCCGTGGCCGCCGCCCTTGCCGCGGCGGCCGAGGATGCGGCGCATGAGGCTGCCGGCGTCGGCACGGGTGTTGGTGGTGCGGATCGAGAGGTAGAGGCGGTCGCGGTGGTAGCCGGTGACGAGGGACCAGGTCTTGCCTTCCAGACGCAGCAGCAGGTCGGCGATCTCGGGCACGATGTCCGGCTGCTCGACGGTGCCCAGGTGGCTCAGGATGAGCGAGTCCACCGATTCCAGGTTCTCCAGGGCGTCGTGCAGATTGCCGAAGTAGCTCAAGGGGAGGCGGGGGCTCTGGATGCGGGCCAGGAGCTTGTGGTTGGCCAGAGGGAAGAACAGGTCGTGGATGGCCTTGTCCGGGCCGATGTGCTCGCGGGCGAAGTCCAGGGTTTCGGAGCGGATGGCGTAGATCAGCGCCGTGGCCAGGGCGTGGGTGGGCTGCACGCCGGCGGCCAGCATGTATTCAGCCAGCAGGGTGGCCGTGGCGCCGTACTTCGGCCGGATGTCGTAGAAGGGCCCCCCCTGGGTGGCCGCCTGCAAGGGGTGATGGTCGATGACGACGTCGGCGATGGTGCGGGAGGGGAGCTGGTTGTTGCCGCTCCGGGGCTGCGTGTCCACCAGCGCGAAGTGACGGTAGCGCTTGAGGCTGAGGTTGCGGATATGGCTGAAGGGGAGGCGCAGGCTCTTCACCATCTCCTGGTTCTCGGCCCGGCCGATGATGCCGCCGTAGGCGACGGTGACCTTCTGGCGCAAGGCCTGGCGCAGTACGCGCGCCAGGATCTGGGCCGACGCCACCGCGTCGGGGTCGGGGTTGTCGTGAGTCAGGACGAGCCAGCGGCCGGGCCTCTCCTGACGCTCGACGAGCGCCTTCAAGGCGGCGAAGCGGTCGCGGGTGGCCTCGGTGACCTGATCCATCATTGCGCATTGCGGCCATGCGGCGCCGGCCGTCAGGTCGCTCCGCGCAGGCTCTCCGCGAAGCGCTCCCGGGCCTCGTGCAGCACGGAGGTGTCCTCGCCCGCGGCGGCTTGACGGGCGATGAAGCCGTCCAGACGCGCGAGGTCATCGAAGACCTCGTAGCGGCCGGTCAGCTCCTCGCCGCCCTGGAAGCGGCGCACCCAGATGAAGAGCCGCGCGGGGCCGCCCTCGCCCGCCTCGCTCACCGACGCTTCGAACTGCACTCGGTTCTCGGCCATGCTCGCGTTTGTCGTCTCCGCGCCTAGTCTATCCCGCTCCGCCTCCCGGTGGTGCTACCATTGCGCGCCGGGCCGCGGCCAGCTCACCCGCCCACCCCCTCAATGATCAAAGAAATCTTCCACATCGGCTCGTTTTCGGTCAGCCCCTTCGGGGTGATGCTGGTCTTCGCCTTCCTCGCCGGCTACCTCCAGCTCCGCTGGGGGATGCGGCAGCTCGGCATCGGCGACGAGGAGGACGCGAGCGCTCTCGTCTTCGCCGCCGGCGTCGGAGGGATCCTCGGCGCCAAGGTCTACTACGCCATCCTCAACTGGGACTGGCATCTCCTCTTCGACCGCTCGGGGCTGGTCTGGTACGGCGGCTTCATCGCCGGCTTCCTGGGCGTGGTGTGGATGATACGCCGCCGCCGTCTCCCCGTGTGGCCCCTGGCCGACGTGGTGGCGCCGGCCCTCGCCCTGGGCTATGGCATCGGCCGCATCGGCTGCTTCCTGGTGGGCGACGACTACGGCCGGCCCACGGACCTCCCCTGGGGGATGGCCTTTCCCGTGGGCCTGCCCGAGACCACGGCCGGCAACCTGCGACGGATGTTCGGCGTCGCGGTGCCGGCCTCGATCCCCGACGACACGCTGCTGCGCGTCCACCCCACGCAGCTCTACGAGACGGCCCTGGCGCTCGCCATCTGGGGCTTCGCCCTGTGGCTGTTCAAGCGCCGGCCCGAGCCGCCGGGCACGGTGGCGCTGGCGGTGCTGGCGCTGCTCGCCGTGGAGCGTTTCCTCATCGAGATCCTGCGCGCCAAGGACGACCGCTTCTTCGGCGGCTTCACGCTGGCACAGGTGATCAGCGTCGCGATCCTCCTCCTGGTCGCCGTGGTGGCCTGGGTCCGGCGGCAGCGCCTCCAGACCCGCGCGGCATGAGCCCACGGCCCTCTCGCCTCCTGACCATCGCCGGCTCCGACTCCGGAGGCGGCGCCGGCATCCAGGCCGACCTCAAGACCTTCGCGGCCCACGGCGGCTACGGCATGAGCGTCATCGCGGCGCTGACGGCTCAGAACACCTGCGAAGTGCGGGCCGTCCTCGAGGTTCCGCCGGACATGGTGGCGGCGCAGATCGACGCCGTGCTGGAGGACCTCGGCGTCGACGCCGTGAAGATCGGCATGCTGGCTAGCGCTCTTCTCGTCCGCACCGTGGCCGACCGCCTGCGGTTCCATCTGGCGGGGACGGGCGTGCCCATCGTCCTCGATCCCGTGATGGTGGCCAAGAGCGGCGACCGGCTGTTGCGGGAGGACGCGGTCGAGGCCCTGAAAACCGAGCTCCTGCCGCTCGCGACCGTGGTGACTCCGAACGTCCCCGAGCTCGAGACGTTGACGGGGATGCCCGCGATCAGTGAAGACGAGCGCCTGCGCGCGGCCGAGGCTTTGGCCGCCCGCGGAGCCCCGGGGGAAAACCGGCCCGCCGTGCTGGCCAAGGGCGGGCACGCGGAGGGCGAGGAGGTGGTGGACCTGCTCCTCGCGGCCGGCCGGGTGCACCGCTTCACCCACCCCCGTCTCCACACCCGCGCGACCCATGGCACCGGCTGTACCCTGTCGTCGGCCATCGCCGCCCGGCTCGGAGGGGGAGAGGACCTGCCGCGGGCGGTCGAGGGGGCCATTCGATATCTTCAGGGGGCGATGGCCGCGGCCTATCCCCTGGGCTCCGGGAATGGGCACGGGCCGGTCGACCATTTCTATCTGTGGAAGTAGGGGAGGGAGGACATCATGAACGAACCGCTCGATCTTCTCGTGGTGGGCGCCGGGCCCACCGCCATCGCCATCGGCGCCGAGGCGCGCCGTCAGGGTCTGTCCGTCCTGCTGGTGGACCGCGGACCGCTCACCTCGGCCATCCAGGGCTATCCGACCTTCATGGAATTCTTCACCACGCGGGACCGCCTGGAGATCGCCAACGTCCCGTTCACCATTCCCGACGACAAGCCCACCCGCCGGCAGGCCCTGGTCTACTACCGGATGGTGGTGGACCACTACCAGGTGCCTCTGGCTCTCTACGAGGACGTCGAGGAGGTGCGCAAGGAGGGGGACCTGTTCACGATCTCCTCCCGCCGGCTCCAGGGGCCGCGCACGCACCGGGCGCGGGCCGTGGCGCTCGCCACCGGCTACTTCGTCAACCCGCGGCGGCTGGGGGTGCCCGGCGAGGACCTCCCCTGGGTGTCCGTCCGTTACAAGGAGCCCTATCCTCACTTCGGGCAGGACGTGATCATCGTGGGCGCCGGCAACACGGCCGCCGAGGCCGCGCTCGACCTGTGGCGCAACGGCATCCGGGTCACCCTGGTCCATCGCGGGCCGCACGTCAAGCCGGGGGTCAAGTACTGGCTCAAGCCGGACATCGAGAACCGCATCCAGGAAGGCTCCATCCCCGCCCACTTCAACACCCTGGTCCGCGCCTTCCTCCCCGAGGGAGGAGTGGAGGTCGAGACGCCGTCCGGCCCTGCGGTGCTGCCGGCCCAGGCGGCCTACGTGCTGATCGGCTACCAGCCGGACGCGGACTTCGAGCGCCGCTGCGGCGTCGCCGTCGATCCCGAGACGCTGATCCCCACGTTCGACCCCGAGACCTGCGAGTCGAACGTCCCCGGGCTTTACGTGGCCGGCACCCTGCAGGCCGGCCGCTGGACGGACCGCATCTTCATCGAGAACTCCCGCGACCACGGCCCCAAGATCGTCGCCCACCTGAAAGGCCGCTTGGCGCCGGTGGGCGCGCGGTAGGAGCCTGCGCGGCAGAAAACTGAAGACAGGGACAGCAGGGACAACAGAGACAGCAGGGCCGAAAAATCTCCGGTATCGACTAAGTTTTCATGTCCCTGTTGTCCCTGAAGTCCCTGAAGTCCCTGCTGTCCTGCACCAACGCTGCCTACGAGCTTTTCTGCCGCGCAGGCTCCTAGGGCTGCGCCTGCCGGGTATACAACGCTTCGTGGTGCGGCCGGCTGCCGCGCACGGCGGCGAGCCTGCCGGCGGCGAGCAGCCGGCGCATGTGCACCGAGCCCATCCGCGGGTCGGGCGGTTTGCGCAGCCTGTCCTTGTAGCGGCGGTGGATCTCGGCGGTAATGCCTGAGATCCCGAAGGGCTGGCCGGCCGGCCAACTCTCCACCACCAGCGTCACCATGCGGCTCAGCCGCGGCTTGCGACCGGGGTCGGGGTCCGGAGCCGCCAGGGGTTGGATCGCGATTCCCGGCCGGTCCGCCAGCTCCTGGGCCACGGCCGCGGCGGCCCGGAGCGTCGCGAGACTCTGGGTCAGCGTCTCGAGCTCGGCGGCGTGAAGCTCCTTCTGCTGCCGGTGCACCGCGATCTGGGCCTCCAGGTTCGCCAGGATCGCCGCAACAGAGGTATCGGACGTCATCGCCAGTCTCCTTTCTGCTGCAAGCCTCGCAACGAGAGCCGCAAACGCGGAGTGTGCATCGTTTGCTCTCGGTGGACACGTCTTGCGGCTCACTACGAAGCCGGGCGTGCTTGGGGTTCGTCCTCAGGCAAGGAGCCCAGCGTCCTCTCCGCGGGTCGATCCGTCGTGCCTGCCGCCTGCGGGGGGCCGGCATCTCCTTTGCTTCTTCCACAGCTCACTCGAATTTGGATGGTTTCTTTCAAGGAGGAGGAAGAGGAATGTATCTCTCCATGACCATGGCAACCGCGGCCGCGCTGTCCCTGGGTCTGTCCCTGTCCCTGGGTGCCCAGCAGACACCCCCGTCTCCTCAGCCTGAGGTCTTCAGCGAGTCGATCGACGTGCGGGTGGTCAACGTCGAGGCGGTGGTCACCAGCCGCAACGGAGAGCGGGTCCGAGGGTTGACGGCCGGCGATTTCCGGCTCCTGGTCGACGGCCGGGAGGTGTCCGTCGACTACTTCGCGGAGGTGGCGGAGGGAGCCGCCGTCACCGCCTCGGGCGCCGGAGCACCGGTTGCACAGGGAGAAGAGGTGGGGAGGAACTATCTCATCTTCATCGACGACACCATCGCGCTCAAGTCCCAACGCGACGACCTGCTGAAGAAGGTGAAGCTCGACCTCAACCTCCTCCGGCCCGCCGACCGCATGGCCGTGCTGGCCTTCGACGGCCTCCATATCGCTGTCCTGTCCCCTTGGACCAACGACGTCCCGGCGCTCGCGGCGGCCCTCGACCACGCCCGGCAGCGCCCTACGAGCGGCCTCGTCGCCAAGGTCCATCAGTTGGCCCCCGAGTCGGAGGTGACCCTGATCGAGGACTCCGCGGCGACTCTGGACGACGGGGACGGTGAGGGGCCCGGCATCGTGAGGGCAGCGCTCGAGGCCCTCAACAGCCGTCCCGCCAGCCCGGATGCCTTCTCCGACGCCCACAAGGCGGCGGATGCCGCCGCCTCGGCCTTGCGGGCCTTCGAGGCTCCCCCGGGCCGCAAGGTGATGCTGCTCCTCTCAGGGGCCTGGACGCTCCAGTCCGCCCCCCGATTCTACGGTCCCCTGCTGGGGGCCGCCAACCGGCTCGGCTACTCGGTCTACCCGGTCGACGCCGCGCAGTCGTACATCTATGCGATCAAGTCCGCCGACGTCCTGGCCCGGCTCACCGGCGGGAGGGCGGTAACCGACTTCGGCAACCACGTCTTCCGCGAGGTGGTGCAGGACACAGGCACCTACTACTGGCTCGGCTTCACCCCTTCCTGGAAAGCCAACGACCAGAGCCACCGGGTGACGGTGGAGGTGCGGCGGCCGGGGCTCAGCGTGCGATCGCGCCACGGCTTCTCCGACCTGTCGAAGAAGAGCGAGAGCGCCCTCAAGACCGAGGGCGTGCTGCTCTTCGGCGGCGCGGCACCGGAGCGGCGGCTCTTCGTCAAGCTCGGGGCGCCCCACCGGAAGGGCCGGGAGCTCGACGTGCCGGTCACCCTCGGCGTGCCATTCGAGGTCCTGGCCTTGACGCCGCAGGGGAAGGGCTACCTGGCGGAGGTCCCCCTGGCCCTGGCCGCCATGGACGAGCAGGGAGGACGCTCCGACCTGCGTATCCGTCTCAAGGTCGCCCTCCCCACGCTCCCCCAGGCCGGCAACTACGTCCGCTTTCAGACCGTGGTCCACCTCCGGAACCTCGGCCAGCGGCTGGTCTTCACCGCGCCCGAGCCGGCGAGCGGCGGGACGGTATGGGGCGAGGTGAGCCTGGTGCGGGGAAAGTAGCCGCCTCCTCGAAAGGACGCGTATCATCCATGGGTTCAGATCTTCTGGCCTGAAGGAGGAGGTATGGGGCTCTGCATGCGATGGACGGTTGCGGCGATGACGGCGATGACGGTGCTCTCCCCCCTTGCGGCCCAGGACAAGGACAAGAAGCAGCCCGATCTGGTGCAGATCACCGGCGAGACGATCGACGTGCGAGTGGTCAACGTCGAGGCGGTGGTCACCGGCGGCTCCGGCGAGCGGGTGCGGGGTCTGACGGCGGGAGACTTCCGGCTGCTGGTGGACGGCCGGGAGGTGCCGGTCGAGTACTTCGCGGAGGTGGAGGAGGGGGCTTCGGTGACGGCGGACAAGCCGGCCGGATCGGCTGCGGCTCCTTCAGTTCCGGTGGCGGCGGGCGAGGCTGTGGGGCGCAGCTACCTGGTCTACGTGGACGACTCCTTCTCCCTCTTCAACCGGCGCAACGCGGTGCTGGACAAGCTGGAGCGGGACCTGGCCCTCCTGCGCCCCGCGGACCGGATGGCGATCCTCGCCTTCGACGGCTCCCGCATCGCCGTCCTCAGCCGCTGGACGGGAGAGGTCCAGGCCCTGAAAGCGGCCCTGGAGCAGGCCCGGCAGCGGCCCGCGCACGGCGACCGGGCGCTCGCCCAGCAGCGGGCGCTCCGCTCGGACGTGGACGCGGTGGCGGAATCCGGGCTCGAAGGCGATCGGATCCAGGCGGCGCTCGAGGATCTTTCCCACCGCGTCAGCCCGGAGGCCCGCACCCAGCTCGGCCGGACGGCGGCGGCCGCCGCTGCGGCGCTGCGCGGCTTCGCAGCCCCGCCGGGACGCAAGGTCATGATGCTCCTCTCCGGCGCCTGGTCGCTGTCCGTGGCGCCGCAGCTCTACGGCCCCATGGTGGACGCCGCCAACCGCCTCGGCTACACGGTCTATCCGGTGGACGCCTCGGTGTCGGACGCCCGCGAGGTCACGGCCCTCGACAAGCTGGCGCGGGCCACCGGCGGGCGGGTCATGATCTCGGCCGCCAACGAAGCCTTTCGCGACATGGTGGCGGACTCGGGCTCCTACTACTGGCTCGGCTTCACTCCCACCTGGAAGGCCGACGACCAGGGGCACAAGGTGTTGGTGGAGGTGCGGCGGCCCGAGCTCAAGGTGCGATCGCGCAGCGGCTTCAGCGATCTGTCGAAACGGACGGAGACGGCCATGAAGGCCGAGAGCGTGCTGCTCTTCGGCGGCACGGCGGACGAGCGTCGCCTCATCGTCCAACTCGGCGAGCCCCGGCGCCGGGGGCGCGACTTCGAAGTGCCGGTGACCCTCGGCGTGCCGGTGGAGGCCCTGGCGCTGACGCCCCAGGGGAAGGGATATCTGGCGGAGGTCCCCCTCGCCGTCGCCGCCATGGACGAGAACGGGGGCCGGGCCGACCTGCCGGCGTCGCGTCTCAAGGTCGTGGTCACGACGCTGCCGAAGACCGGCACCTACGCCCGCTTCCAGACCGTGGTCCGCCTGCGCGACGCCGGTCAGCGGCTGGTCTTCACCGTGCCGGACCCGGTGAGCGGCCAGGCGCTCTGGGGCGAGGCGGCGGTGGGGGGACGGAAGGACAAGAAAGCGACCAGGTAAAGATCGACACCTGCAATGCCTATCCGGCAGAGTCTCCTTTCATCCCACACAGCGTCCTCTTTCCCGGACGTTTTCTCCGTCCTCTCCCCGCCTTTCCCCTGGCATCTCTATTGCTGAGACCGGAAAACAGCGTGCAGGAGCTCAACAAACCTGAGGAGGAGGTCGCCATGCAGTATCTCCGTCTCGCTGGTCTCGCCTTGCTGATCGCGGCTCCCGCTTTCGCCGCCGCCGTGTCTCCGCCGCCTCCCCAGTCCTTCGGCGAGTCGATCGATGTCCGCGTGGTCAACGTCGAGGCGGTGGTCACCGGCCGCAAGGGGGAGCGGGTGCGGGGGCTCAAAGCCGCGGACTTCCGGCTGCTGGTGGACGGCCGCGAGGTGCCCGTCGACTATTTCACCGAGGTCGAGGGCGGCGAGGCCGTGGCGCCCGCGGCCGTTGCCGGCGGGGAAGCGCCGGCTGCCGCGGCGCCGGTGGGGCCCGGCGAGAAGGTGGGCACCAACTACCTCGTCTTCGTCGACGATCAGTTCTCGATCCGCGCACCGCGCGACCTGGTGCTCCGCCGGCTGGCCGCCGACCTGGGCCGGCTGGGTCCCCAGGACCGCATGGCCGTCGTGGCCTTCGACGGCCGGCAGCTCGCGCGCCTGAGCGACTGGACGGCCGACCGCAAGGCCCTGGCGCGAGCCTTCGCGGTGGAGGAGGAGCGCCCGTCCTCCGGCATCGCGAGGCTCGCCGAGCGGCGCGCGGAAGGGGGGGACTCCCTGACCGGCGAGAGCGGCGGGGCCGCGCTCGTCGATCAGATCTTGCAGACGGAGATCGGGGTGAGGGCCGTGGTGGCGGCGATGCGCGGCACTCCCGCGCCGGCGGGGCGCAAGGTCATGATCCTGCTCAACGGCGGCTGGGGCCTGCCCGACGTGCCGCAGAGGCTCAGGGGCGCGCCCAGCGCCACGGGCCTCCCCCAGGACGAGACGATGTTCGCCCCCATCTTCGACACCGCGAACCTCCTCGGCTATACCCTCTACGCGGTCGACGTCCAGGGGCTGGACCCGGAGTCGCTGGCGGCCGACGCCCGGGCCGCGGGTCCCGTGGAGCAAGGCTTCATCACCTCCAGCTACGAGCGGGGGGTGCACGCTGCGCTGGGTGTCATTGCTCGGGAGACGGGGGGCAAGGCGGTGCTCAACTCGGCGCGGCTGGACGCCTTCGCGCGGGTGGCGGCCGACACCAGCTCCTACTACTGGCTCGGCTTCACCCCGCAGTGGAAGGCGGACGGCCGTCGCCACCAGATCCGGCTGGAGGTGCGGCGAGCCGGGCTCGCGGTGCGGTCGCGCACCGGCTTCTCCGATCTGTCGCGAGAGGAGGAGGCGCAGACTCAGGCCGCGAGCCAACTGCTGTACGGCGGCGCGACGGCCCTGCCGCTGGCGGTGACCGCCGGCGTCGCGCGCCGCAGCAGCCTGCTGACGATCGAGATGCCGCTCACGGTGGAGATCCCGGTCTCGGCCCTGACGCCGCTGCCCGCCGAAGGCGGCTGGAACCTGGCCGCCAACGTGTCCATCGCCGTCCTGGAGGGGGGAGCGGAGAGCGCCAGGTGGCGGACTCTGCCGGTGCGGATTCACGTCGCCGCGCTGCCGGAGACGGGCGGCAGCGTGCATTGGGAGACGCTGGTCAAGCTGCAGCGGTCCACCCGTCGGCTCCTCGTCGTCCTCGGCGGCGACCACGGCGAGGTCCTCCGCCAGTCCGAGATCGCCGTCCAGCGCCCGATGTGAGAACGGAGAGAGAGAATGAAGAGGCGGCCGGGTTTGTTGTCGTCTTGAAGAGAGAACCAGGGGCGTCCTTGCCGGCCGCCCCCACGTGAGTGGAGACAAACCCATGAGAAAATTCCGTTCGGGCGGTCTCGCCGCCGCGATCCTGCTGGCCGCCCTCGCTCCCGCCATCGCGGTCGCCCAGCAGCCGCCGGCCAATCAGCCGCCGCAGAGCGTTTTCGGCGAGCAGATCGACGTCCGGGTGGTCAATGTCGAGGTGGTGGTGACGGACAAGCAGGGCAACCGCGTGGCCGGCTTCACACCGGCCGACTTCCGCCTCAAGGTGGACGGCAAGGTCGTCCCCATCGAATACTTCAACGAGGTGCGGGGCGGCTCGGCCATCGCCCTCGCCGAGTCCCCGGCGTCCACCATCAAGGGTCTGCCGAGCCTGGCGCCGGGCAGCCCGGTGGGCACCAGCTACCTGGTGTTCATCGACGACTTCTTCTCGCTGGCACCGCGCCGCGACGAGGTGCTGCGGTCGCTCAAGGACCAGCTCTCCCGGCTGGGGCCGGACGACCGCATGGCGATCGTGGCCTTCAACGGCGGCAGCATCGAGATGCTGTCGAGCTGGTCGAATTCGGTGCGGCAGCTCGGGATGGCCATCGAGAAGGCCATCGGCGAGCCGGCCCAGGGGCTCACCCGGTTCGCCGAGCTGCGCAGCTTCGAGTCGTCGCGGCGCCTGATCAGCGGCGGCCCGGCCTTCGACACCCGCCAGGCTTTCTCGCAGCGGCTCGACATCGAAGAGGTGGAGTATGCCGAGCGCCTGGGAGCCCAGACCGAGCGCGTGGTGAGCGCGGCGACCAGCACCCTGCGCGGCTTCGCCTCGCCGCCGGGGCGCAAGGTCATGCTGCTCCTCGCCGGCGGCTGGCCGTTCTCGCCCGCCGATTACGTGGTGAACAACCCCAACCGGCCGATCCTCGACCGTGACCTCCCGCGCGGCGACGACATCTTCCGGCCCTTGGCGGACACCGCCAACCGCCTCGGCTACACCATCTATCCGCTGGACGTGCCGGGGGTGGAGAGCGGTGCGTCCGCCGATGCCTCCCAGGCCGTGCCGTCGGTCACGGGGCTCAACATCCGCGAGCAGGAGCACGAGGCCTCCCTGCAGTGGGTGGCCCAGCAGACGGGCGGCCGGGCGCTGCTCAACGCGCTCTCCCGCGACGCCCTGAACACCGTGGAGTCCGATACCCGCTCCTACTACTGGCTGGGCTTCACCCCCTCCTGGCAGGGGAACGACAAACGCCACAAGGTGGAGGTCGACGTCACCCATCCCGGGTTCAAGGTGCGGGCGCGGGAGGATTTCCTCGACCTGTCGCGCAAGGGCGAGGTGTCCATGCAGGTGGAGAGCGCCATGCTCTTCGGCAACGCTCCGGACTCGGTCCCGCTGCCGATGAAGCTGGGAACGGCGGCGATCACCGGCCGGCGGGAGATGGAGGTCCCGCTCGCCCTCGCGATCCCGACCGACGCCATCACCTTCGTGCCGGTGAATAACAAGTACACCGCCGAGCTGGAGCTGCGGATCTCGGCCGTGGACGCCACCGGCGCCCGGGCGCCGGTGCCGGTGATCCCGTTCACGGTGACGACGGCGACCCAGCCCAAGGCGGGCACGGCCATCAAGTACGAAACGAGGGTCAAGCTGCGGCGCATGGTCCACCATCTGACCGTGGCGGTGTTCGACCCGCTGAGCGGCAAGATCCTCACCGCTCAGACGGACGTCGCGCCGCCGCCGAAGTGAGGCCGTTCTTCAGGCCGGGGTGGTGAGGGCCCTGCCATCCCGTATAATCCCTGGCGGACGGTGTCCAGGAAGAAGAGGTCTATGAAGTCAACACAGAGTCGTTTCGTGACATATGGGTTGCTCCTGCTCCTGGGGAGCCTCGCCTCCGGGCGGGGAGCGGCGGCGGCGCAGAAGGCGGACAAACCGGCCGCCCTGCCCGCGAAGTCCGCGGCGGACAAACCGGCGGTGCCCGCGAAGCCCGCGACGGCCAAGCCGGCGCAGGACCAGAGCTTTATCGAGATCGTCAACGTCAGCGTCGTCAACGTCGACGTCTACGTGACCGACAAGAAGGGCAACCCGGTGAGCGGGCTCACCAAGGACGATTTCGAGCTGTTCGAGAACGGCCGCCCCGTCCAGGTCACCAACTTCTACTCGGTCGACAACGGCAAGGCCACGGCCCCGGGAGTCGCGGTGCCGGGAGCGACGGCTCCGCCGGCGCCGGCGGGTTCGGTCGCGCCGCCGCCCCCCCGGCCGTCGCCCCAGGAGCTCGACTTGGCGCGGCTGCCCTCGGACCAGCGGCTGCGCCTGGTGATCTACATCGACAATTACAACCTGCGGCCGTTCAACCGCAACCGCGTGATGCGCGAGCTGCGGGCCTTCATCGGGCAGAAGCTGGCCAAGGATGACCAGATCATGCTGGTCACCTACGACCGCGAGCTTCACATCCGGCAAACCTTCACCGCCGATCCGAGCCGCATCGCCTCGACGATGCTCGACCTGGAGAAGATCTCGGCCCAGGGGGTCCACGCCGACTCCGAGCGCCGCGACGCGCTGCAGCGGATCAACGACTCGCAGAGCGCGGCCGAGGCCGAGAGCTACGCCCACACGTACGCCGAGTCCACCTACAACGACCTGTCGTTCTCGATCGACGCGCTGAAGAAGATCGTCGACTCGCTCGCCGGCATGCCGGGGCGCAAGGCCGTGGTCTACGTCAGCGACGGCCTGCAGATGATCGCCGGCCAGGACGTCTTCTACGCCGTGCAGAACAAGTACGGCGAGCAGAGCTCGAGCATGGTGTCGACGCTCGAGTACGACACCTCCAAGCGCTTCACCGAGCTGGCGGCGCAGGCCAACGCCAACCGCATCACCTTCTACACCATCGACGCCGCCGGCCTGCGTCCCTACGACTCGGTCTCGGCCGAGAACCAGGGTCCGGGCCCCTCGGCCCCGGGCTCCGCCCAGTTGATCGACTCGATCCGCTTCGCCAATCTCCAGGGCCCGCTCCAGTTCATGGCGGAGAAGACGGGTGGCGTGGCGGTCCTCAACGCCAACGTGATCGCGCCCTACCTCGACAAGATCGCCCGCGACTTCAACAGCTACTACTCCCTCGGCTACGCGCCCACCCACTACGGCGACGGGCGCTATTACAAGATCGACGTCAAGGTGAAGCGCAAGGACCTCAAGCTGCGCCACCGCGAGGGCTACCGCGACAAGAGCACCGATTCGCGGATGAGCGACGGCACCATCGCCGCCCTCAACTTCCCGTTCGAGGACAACCCGCTCGGCGTCAGCCTCGAGTTCGGACAGGGCCGGCCGCGGGACGACGGCTTTTTCCTGGTTCCCGTCATGGTGCGCATCCCGCTCGGCAAGCTGGTGCTGGTGCCCCGCGGCGAGCTGACGGAGGACGCAAGGGTGCGGCTGTTCATCGCCGCCATCGACTCCGCCGGCTCCACCTCGGAGGTGCAGCAGACGCCGGTGCCGATCAGCATCCCCAAGGCCGACGTGGCCAAGGCCCAACAGAAGACCTATGTCTACTCCGTGACCCTGCTGATGCGGCCGGGAGACCAGCGGGTGTCGGTGGGTGTGCGCGACGACGTCGCCGCCCAGGCCTCGTTCGTCAGCCGCGGCGTGAGCGTCGGCCATTGAGGCCTCAAGACCGCTGAAGGGGAGGTGGGATGTCCGGATGGATCGACCTGTTCCGCTCGCTCGGTGAGTCGCTCCTGGAGGTGGTGCGGGCCGAGCTCGCGGCCCTCCAGGAGGACTTCCAGCGCTCGGGCCGCCATTTCGGGGTGGCGCTGGGGCTCTTCGGCGCCGCCGCCGTCCTGCTGTTCTGGATGGTCGGCCTGCTGCTCTTCGCCGTCGTCGCCATCCTGCACATCTGGCTGCCATTGTGGGGCGCGGCGCTCATCGTGCTGGCCCTCTTCGTGCTCGCCACCGCCATCCTCGGCGTCCTTGGGGCTCGCCAGATACGCCAGGTGGAGAACCCGCTGGAGACCGTGCGCCGGCGGGTGGACAATCATCTCGACTGGTGGCAGCACTCATTCCTCAGCCAGCCGCGGACGCTGGACGTGGAGCCGGCTGCCGCCGCCGATCCGGAGTCCCTGGGGAGGGACCTGCCATGAGCAGCCGACTGGAAGAGGCGCGCCGCGAAGCCGAGCGCCGCATCGAAGAGAGCCGCCGCCAAGCCGAGCTGCGCCTGGCCGAGGTCCGCTCCGCCCTGGAGACGGAAGTGGGCTTCGCGCCCAGGCGGAAGTACCTGCTGATGGCGCTCGCGGCCAGCGCCATGGGTTTCGCCGTAGCCGTGCGGCGGGGCCGGCGGCGGAAGAAGCTCAAGCGCTGACGCCGCGGTGCAGGCGTGCAAGCTCTTCTGCGCCACACGGGCGAGATGTGACCTCGAAGAGCCCGATCCGCGGGTGTTGTCCCCTTCGACGACCTGCCGAATCCCAAAGTTCGCCCCGCGGATGAACATTCTCGTCGTCGCCACCAAGGCCCCCTGGCCCCCCGTCGACGGCGGCCGTTTCCTGCTCCTCAACACCCTCGAAGCGCTCGCCGCCACCGGCTGCCGGCTGACGCTGGTGGCGCCAGTCGATCCTGCGGGGTTCGATCTCGGCCGGGTGGCCCGCGAGCTGTCTCCCTGGTGCACACCCGTGCTGGTGCCGGCGAGTCCGCTCCCGGCGGCCGTGGCGCTGCTGCGGTCCGGGGCGGCGCCGATGTCGATCGCCCGTCATTCCCTTCTGGCGGTCAGGAAAGAGGTGGAGGAGCGGCTCGGGGAGGAGCGTTTCGACGTCGTCCATGCCGAGCAGCTTCAGGCGTTGCCGCAGGCGGAGCCGGCGTTCTCGCGGAGGGTTCCCGTCGTGCTGCGGGCGCAGAACGTGGAGAGCGATCTGTGGCGGGCGGCGGCGGAGCGGGGGAGGGGAGTGCGGGGGTTGCTGCTACGGCGGGAGGCGCGGCGGCTGGCGGCGTGGGAGGGTCAGGCGGTCCGGCGCGTGGCCGCGACGCTGGCGCTGACGGGAGAGGACGCGGCGCGTCTCGGCGAGCTGGCGGGCGGCGGTGGACGGGTGCGGGTGGTGCGGGCGCCGTTTCCCGAGCTGCCTCCCGGCTCGGGGCGGCTCGACGGCGATCCGCCGGTGGTCGTCTTCGGCAGCCGCGGCTGGCTGCCCAACGCGGATTCCGTGGCCTGGTATCTGGAAGACGTCTGGCCCGCCGTTCGCGCCGAGCTGCCGGGAGCGGTCCTGCATCTCTATGGGGGAGACCATGGGGAAGACCCGGCTTCACCGCCGCCCGGTGTCGTGGCCCACCCGCCGCCAGGGGACAGCGCCGAGGCGTTCCCTCCCGGATCGATCCTGGCCGTCCCCCTGCGCATCGCGTCCGGGGTGCGGATCAAGATCCTCGAAGCCTGGGCCCGGGGCGTTCCCGTCGTGGCGACTCGCGCGGCGCTGGCGGGGCTGGAGGTGGAGGATGAACGGGAGGCGCTCGTCGCCGAGACGCCGCGAGATTTCGCCGCGGCGATCCGCCGGCTCCAGGAAGAGCCCGGGCTCCTTGCGTCGCTCATAGCAGAAGGACGCCGGGCCTGCCGGGATCGGCACGATCCGCAGGAGATCGCGCGCCGGCTGATGGCCGAGTACGAAGACGTGGTCGAGCGACGCCGGAGCAATACGCGTTGAAGCCCCGTTTTGGGCTCGCACCTGCAAAAAATTCATCTTGTATCTCCCTGTTGACATTCCGGAAGCTCGGTCATATCCTTCCTGACCATCCGAGTAACCGGACCCGTTTCCGGAGCAGGCAAAAACCTCCGGGCTCTTCCGGGAGAGAGCGCGGAACGCACCGGAACCGGAAGGTTCCATGAAAGGAGAAGGACCATGTCCTCAGACAGCAAGGCAGCAACGGCAGTGATTGGGCGGTGGAAGGTGATGGCCACCAACCTCCAGTCGCAGGTCGACAAGATGCCCCAACTCGCCGGGCGGTACACGGAGATGGTGAGGATGACCTCGGACGCTGATGCTATGGAGACCCGGCAGGCGCAGCTCACCGCCGACCTCCAGGAGCTCAATCACCAGCGCCGGGACCTGCTCAAGGCCGGCGAGGACCTGCGCAGCCGCATCGGCGCCATCCTCAAAGCCGAGCACGGCTTCACCAGCGAACGGCTCCTGGAGTTCGGGCTGAAGCCGCGGCGCGGGCGGGGCCGCGGCAAGAAGACGCAAGAGCAGCCCGCCCCCGCAACCGCCCCGTAAGCTCTGCAAACCACCGGGGGCCGCAAGGTCCCCGGTTTCTCTCGTCCCGCCGCCTGCGCAGTCCAGCGCATCCAAGTTTTGAGCAAATTTCCCCTGAAAAAGTCAGATCCGCGTAGATCTGAGCAAACCCCGGCTGAAATAGTCAGATCGCCGGTTGCGCTGAGCAAATTTCGGTCGGGCCGAGCAAATCTCCGCTGAAATAGTCAAATCGGCGGAGATCTGAGCAAATTTCCGCTGAAATAGTCAGATCACCGGTTGCGCTGAGCAAATTTCGGTTGCGCCGGGCAAATCTCTGGCCCGCCCGGCAAATTTTGCCTCGGCGATTCAAATCGCCGGATTTCCAGCGTTAGAACTCGCCCACGAACGAGATCTCCGGCTCCAGCCGATAACCCGTCCGCCTCTCGACGACCTCCTGGACGTGGGCGATGAGCGCCCGCACGTCCGCCGCCGTGGCGCCGCCGGCGTTGACGAAGATGTTGGCGTGGCGGCGGGTGACCCTGGCGCCGCCGATCCGCGTCCCCTTGAGGCCGCACTCGTCGATCAGCCGGCCGGCGCCGATCCCCTCGATCTTCTTGAAGATAGAGCCCGCGCTCGGCTCCGTGTCGAGCGGCGGGTGCCGCTCGCGCCGCCATTCGAGGTTCTCTTCGGCGATCCGCCGCAGCCGCTCGGGATCGTCCGGCGCGAGTTGGAAGGTCGCCGCGAGGACCACGTCCGGCCGGTGGTGGAGGACCGACGTGTCATAGCCGAACTCGAACCAGCCGGCGTCCACGGTCCGGCGCTCCCCCTCGGCGGTGAGAATCTCCGCCTCCCGGGTCACCTCGGCAATGAACATCGTCCGCTCCCGCGCCGGGGCCGGCGAGAGGAAGTGGAGGTTCTGCCAGAGGGCGCCGCCGACGGTCGAGGGGATGCCCACGTAGTGCTCCAGCCCGGAGAGCCCGCGGTCGATCGTGGCATCGATCAGGTCGGGGTGGACCACGGCGCCGCTCTCGGCGCGGACCTGGCTGTTCTCTGGGAAGATCTCGATGCCGCGCGCCTGGTTGCGGATCACCAGCCCGCGAAACCCCTGGTCACCAATGAGGATGTTGGCCCCCAGACCGAGCAGGAAGAAGGGGACCCCGAGCCGCCGGGCGGCGAGGATGGCGTCCGCCAGCTCGTCCGCCGTCCGCGGCTCATAAAAGAGGTCGGCCGGGCCGCCGATGCGGAAGGTGGTGTAGGGGGCCAGGACCTCGCCGGTCCGGGCCCGGTCTCCCAGGGCGTGGCGCAGGGCCTCCAGGCTCACGGGGTGCCGGCGGGAGAGGGCTCGTCGATCATCTGGATGCGGCGGACGTGGCGTCCGCCCTCGAAGGGGGTGTCGAGCCAGATCTGCACCAGGGTCAGGGCGATCTCCAGGGAGATCATGCGCTGTCCCAGGGAGATCACGTTGGCGTCGTTGTGCTGGCGGCCGAAGCGCGCCGACTCGTCGTTCCAGCACAGGGCGCAGCGGACGCCGCGCACGCGGTTGGCGACCATGGCCTCGCCGTTGCCCGAGCCGCCGAGCACCACGCCGCGCTCCACCTCGCCGCGGGCCACGGCTTCGGCGACCGGGCGGATGAAGGCGGGGTAGTCGACCGTCATCTCGGAGTTGGTGCCGAAGTCCTTCACCTCGTGGCCGAGCTTCGTCAGGTACTTCCTGATCTCCTCCTTGTAGCGATACCCGGCGTGGTCGGAGCCGATGCCGATCTTCATCCTCTTCCTCCTGGGACGGGGCTGCCTGGGCGGGGGATTCTATCCCGGCTTGGAGAAAAAACGGAGTGAGTGGCCGTCGAGACGCCGGCGGTCCCAGGGGGGCTTCAGCCCTTGGCGGTGCGATCCAACTCGGCACGCAGGCGGGCGATCTCGGCTTCGGCGGCCTTCCGGGCCTCGGCCTCGCGATCGGCCCGCTCGGTCTCGTGGGCCGCCCGCTCCTCGGCGGCTTCCCGGGCAGCCGAGAGCTGGCTTGGATTCAACAGCCGCTCGCCGGTCCGGGCGTTGATCACCAGGAACGAGCGGTCCTCGTCGATACCGAAGAGGAGGTCGGTGGTTTCCGAGAGCAGGCGACCCTCGCCGTCCGGCTCGATCTCCCGGTAGCGCCCGTCGAAGCCCAAGCGGTAGCCCGTCCATTGGCGGATCGGAGATCCCTGGATTTGATACGGCTCGACGATCAGGTACTCCGGGATACCGGCGCGCTCATAGATCTCCTTCTTCTTCACGTAGTCGTTGCGCCGGACCTCCTCGTACTTCGGCGAGACGACCTCGACGATGAGACACGGGCGCACTCCCTCCTGCACCACCTCGAAGGTCTCGCGGGGCTCTTGCTTGTCCCGGATGCCGCGGATCACCGCCACGTCCGGCGCCGGCTCCTGGAGGCCCGGGATGCCCCAGAGCATCTTCAAGTCGTGAGTGACCAGCACGCCAGCGTCCTTCTCGAAGCGCACGACGAGAAGGGCGTAAAGGAAAGACGAGATTTTCGCGTGCGGGTCGCTCTCCAAGACCACGTCCTCAGGCTGGGGATCGAGAAGATCCTCCGCCGTCAACGGAATGTCCTGCTCTTCGACCTCGCCGCCGGGCAGGTGGACATACCTCGGCCGCCATCCATAGCGGAAGGGATCGGCATCCTCGGGAGCGGGCCTCAGCTCAGTCAGCTCCCATTCGGCCGGCATCTTGGGGACGGGCTCGGCCATGAAGGAAGTCTAGCGGAATCTCCGGTGGGTGTCAAAAGTGTCGTGGGAGCGCGACGCGGAGTCAACGCCGCTCCAACTCCTCCCGCAGACGGGCGATCTCGGCTTCGGCCGCCTTCCGGGCCTCGGCCTCGCGGTCGGCGCGCTCAGCTTCCCGGGCGGCACGCCTGGCTTCGCGGATGGCGCGTTTTTGGGCGGCTTCTTCGTCTTCCTCGATCTGGGTGGGTTTTCTCAGCCGCGCGCCGGTCCGGGCGTCGATCACCAGCACGGAGCCATCCTCGTCCTCGCCGAACAGCAGCCCGGTGGTCTCCGACAGGAGGCACCCTTCGGCATTGGGCTCGATCCTTTGAAAACGCCCCGCGGGGTCCAGCCGATAACCCGTCAGCAGGACGTGGTCTTCCCAGCTCAAGGCCGGCTCCAGGATCACGTACTCCGGAATCCCGGCGCGCTCGTAAATCTCTGTCTTGGCCACGTAGTCGTTGTTGCGGGTCTCCTCGTATTGAGGCGAGACCACCTCGACGACCAGACAGGGACGCACGCCTTCCTTCAGGACGTCAAAAGACAAGCTCTTGGCGGCCCGGTTCTTGTTCCGGACTCCCCGGATCACCGCCACGTCCGGAGAAGGCTCCGGAAGCCCTGGAATGCCCCAGAGCATCTTCCTGTCGAAGGTCACCAGCACGCTGACATCCCTCCGGAAATACCGCTTGAGGAGGTCATGGAGGTCGGTGGCGACTGTCGCGTGCGGACCGCCCTGGGTCAAGTCCACATCTCCAAGCTGCGGATCGAGAAGATCCTCCGCCGTCAACGGAATGTGCTGCTCTTCGACCTCGCCGCTGGGCAGATGGACATACCTCGGCCGCCATCCATAGCGGAAGGAATCGGCATCCTCGGGAGCAGGCCTCAGCTCAGTCAGCTCCCATTCGGCCGGCATCTTGGGGGCGGGCTCGGCCATGAAGAAAGTGTAGCGGAATCTCCGGTGGGTGTCAAAAGTGTCGTGGGAGCGCGACGGGTCGGGCCAGTCGCCTCCTCAAATGGAAGAGCCTTCAGGCCTGTCGGTTAGTCCCTCAAGCCAAGCTCGCGCATTTCGAGTTCTGGGGTGGTCTGGCCCAAAGGAGTCCTCAGAAATTTTCAAGGCCCGCCGAAACAACAGCTCCGCCTCGGCCTCTCGGTTCGTTGCCTGAAACAGCGAACCAAGATTAATGAGGTCCGT